>CAZXMG010000028.1:0-102972 GCA_964641275.1 uncultured Polyangiaceae bacterium | reverse complement strand
GTGGAACAGCAGCGGCATCTGGGCTTGACCTGCCCCTCGCTGTACGACCTGCGCAACCTTTATCAGGTGAACGTCGAGGAAGGCCGTCACTTGTGGGCGATGGTGTACTTGCTCCACGCACACTTCGGACGCGACGGCCGCGAGGAGGCGGATGCATTGCTCGAGCGCCGCTCGGGTGACGCGGACAAGCCGCGCATTCTGGGTGCGTTCAACGAGCGCACCAACGACTGGCTCTCGTTCTTCATGTTCACGTTCCTCACCGACCGCGACGGCAAGTACCAGCTCGCCGCGCTCGCAGAGAGCGGATTCGACCCGTTGGCACGCTCGACCCGCTTCATGCTGACCGAGGAGGCTCACCACTTGTTCGTGGGCGAGTCGGGCATCGCCCGCATCCTTTCGCGCACCTGCGACGCGATGAAGCAGCATGGCGTCGAGGCTCCCGATCAGGTCCGCATGCAGGGGGTGATCGATCTGCCCACCATCCAGCGCTACCTGAACTTCCACTTCAGCGTGACGCTCGACTTGTATGGCGGCGAGGTCTCCTCCAACGCGTCCACCTTCTACTCGACCGGCCTCAAAGGGCGCTTCGAGGAGGACAAGATCAGCGACGATCACATGCTCACGTCGACCGAATACCCGGTGCTCGACTTGGCCGGCGACAAACTGGTCGAGAAGCACGTCAATGCGCTGCTCTCGTTGAACGAGCGGCTCCGCGACGACTACATCGCCGACTGCCAGGCCGGCGTGGACCGCTGGAACCGCGTGATGGCGAAGGCCGGCGTGGAGTTTCGGCTCACGCTCCCGCACAAAGCCTTCCACCGGAAGATCGGCACCTTCGCTGGCGCACGCGTGAGCCCGAGCGGCCGCATCGTCAGCGAGGCGGAGTGGACTCACCACGCCTCCGCCTGGCTGCCCACCGAGCACGACCACGAGTTCGTGCGGTCGTTGATGGGGCGCGTGACCGAGGCGGGACGCTACGCCAACTGGATCGCGCCGCCCGCCAGGGGGATCGACAACCGCGGCGTCGACTTCGAGTACGTCCGCTTCTCGTGACCGCCAGCACCCCGCTCCCGGTGCTGGCGCGCCAGCACCTGATCGATCCCGAGGTCTGCATCCGCTGCAACACCTGCGAGGAGAGCTGCAGCAAGGGCGCGATCAGCCATGACCGCGTGAGTTACGCGGTCGACTTCGACAAGTGCGACGCCTGCGGGGATTGCTTGCCCCCCTGCCCGACAGGCGCCATCGACAGCTGGCGCCGCGTGGGGCGCCCGTTCCCGGTGGCCGAGCAGCTCGCGTGGACCGCGCTCCCCGACGACGAGCCCAGCGACGCAGCCGCCTGTCGCGGCGAGGCCTTGCCGGCATCCGTGCTGGAGCTGGTGCGGACGGCGACGGAGGCGCAGGGTGGACCGGCGCCGCCGCCCTGGTCGGCTGCCCACCCGTACGTGGGACTGTATGGCCCGCAGCGACCCGCGATCGCCACGGTCGCAGGCAACTTGAGGTTGACCGACACCTCGAGTGAGGTCGACATCAGGCACCTGGTGCTCGACTTCGGCAAGACGGCCTTCCCCGTTCTCGAGGGGCAATCCATCGGCGTCCTGCCTCCCGGCGTCGATGCCGACGGGCGACCCCACAGCATGCGGCTCTACTCGGTGGCGAGCCCGCGCGACGGCGAGCGCCCAGGCCACAACAATCTCGCGCTGACCGTGAAGCGCGTCACCAGCGACCTGGAGGGCCGAGCGGTCCGCGGCGTTGCCTCGAACTTCCTGTGCGACCTCGAGAAGGGCGACACGGTGCGGGTGGCGGGGCCGTACGGCGCCAGCTTCTTGATGCCCAACCACCCCGGCGCCAAGCTGCTCATGATCTGCACCGGCACCGGCGCGGCGCCGATGCGCGCGATGACGGAGCGCAGGCGGCGGCGGATCGGTCGAGCCGAGGGTGGTTCCATCTTGCTCTTCTTTGGGGCCCGCCGGCGGAGCGAGCTGCCCTACTTCGGCCCGCTGATGCGCCTGCCCGTGGACCTGGTCGAGATCGAGCTCGCCTTCAGTCGCGAGCCCGGAGCGCCGCGCGCCTACGTTCAGGACCGCATGTTGGCGAGGCGAGAGCTCGTCGGCGACCTGCTGGCCGACGACGACAGCTTCATCTACCTGTGCGGCCACAAGCGCATGGAGCGAGGCGTGCTCGAGGCGATGGCCGCGATCGCAGAGGAGCGTGGTCTCGACTGGCCCGCCCTGATGCAGCGCCTCCGTCAACAGGGCCGTCTGCACGTCGAGACCTACTGAGCAAGGGGCTGCCGGCGCTCAGCGGCGGCGTGACTTGGCCTCGCTCCGCGCCTTCAGGCTCTGAAGAAAATCCCGGTCGAGCGAGATGCCGCGCAGCACCGAGCGGACGACGTCGAAATGGTCGTCGGCCACGTCGTCGAGGTCGACGTGGTCGATCACCAGCAGGGAGGTGCCCGCTCCCGCGGTCATGGCGTACTTGCCAAGCGCGTTCGAGAACGCCGCGCCGGCGAGCACGAGCTTGCCAGGACCGAAACGCGCCACCAGATCGGGGGCGACCCGACGCTCGATGGTCACCGCACCGGAGACCACGAAGAACAGTCGGTCGCGCGCCTCGCCCGGCCGGAGCACGAGCTCCCCCAGCTCGGGGCGAAGCACCTCGCTGCGCTTCACGATCTGGGCCAGCGCGTGCACGCTGGTGGTCTCGAAGTGACGAGTGCGCCGCAGCATCGCGATCAACGCGGTGACGTCGGCCTCGGGATCGCCAGCGGTCTTGCGTCCCTCTTCCTCCTCCTTGGCGAACAGCTCCTCGAACCCCCCTCCCCGGCCGAGCTGGAGCATCAGGTCGTGCATCGTGCCCGACACGTTGCGCCGCGCTTGCGCGGCGAAGTCCGGGTGGTCGTCGAGGACCTCGAGCCAAGCCTCGTAGTCGAGCTCGAGCAGATGGCAATCGCTCTTGGCGACGCACGTGCGGGCGCGAGGCCGCCCGATGTTGAGGTCCAGGATCCCGATCAGCGCCCCCGGCCCGAAGCTTTGGTCGTCCTCGTCGTCGATGCCCTGGTAGACGAGCTCGCCGCGCACCACGAAGGCGGCGGCGCGAGGCGCGTCGCCGCGCCGAAACACCACGTCCCCAGCTTTCAAGAACAGGTCCTTCAGGCCCTGCGCGATCTGACGGGCAGCCTCCGCCGGCGGCTTGGCAGGAGACATGGCCCGCAAGAACAGCTCGCGCTCGACGCGGGCGCGCTGCTCGCTCAGCGAGGAAGGGTTCTGCTCCAGCATGACCGCATGGATTGTGGTCGAGCGGGTCGCCCTTGTCGACCGGCCCGAGTACCATCCCCCCCGTGATCGAGAGCAGCGCAAGCAAGACCGCGATGTTCATGGCGGCGTACCGCGCGCGGGCCAGCCGAGCGGCAGCGCCGTTGTGCAGCGACCCGTTCGCCGAGGCCATGGCCGGAAGCGAGGGTTTCGCGCTCGCGGACAAATACGATCAGGTCTACGCGCACATGGAGCTCTGGACCGCGGTGCGCACGGCGTTCATCGATCGCTGCGTGACGCGCTCGCTCGAGGCGCCCTGGTCGATGAAACAAATCGTCCTCCTGGGGGCGGGCTTCGACTCGCGCGCCGCGCGCCTGGCTCGTGCTGGGGTCCGCTTCTTCGAAATCGATCACCCGGACAGCCAAGCCGAGAAGCGCGCGCGCATCGCGAACATCGCTGGCTACCCGACGGACGCGACGACGTTCGTGTCCTGCGACTTCGAGCAGCAGGACTTCTTGGAGCTGGCCTCGCAGCGGGGCTTCGACGCGCAAAGTCCGGCGCTGTTCGTGTGGGAGGGAGTGACGCCGTACCTGAGTGAGGAGGCCGTGCGCCTCACCTTGCGCAAGCTCGCGACGCGCACTGCCCACGAGAGCGTGGTGGTGTTCGATCACTTGCGCAAGAAGATCGTCACCGGCGACGTGGCCGACGAGCGCGACAAGCAATCCCGCGACTTCGTGCACGAGCTGGGAGAGCCGCTCAAATGGGGCTGCGACGACATCCTGCCGGTGCTCTACCACGAGGGGTTCCGCCGGGTGCGCAGCGTGTCGTTCGACGAGGTGTGCCTGGAGCTCACGGGCAGCTACGAGCGCGAGCGCAAGTTCCGCTTCCAGAGCTTTGCGGTCGCCTCGCGCGCGCGGCGGGAGCTGCCATGAACGGCTGGCCCTGGCTCGTCGCAGCCTGCGGGGCGGGCGCGCTGTTGGGCTGCACGGATCCGCACCTGCCCGCGCCCAGCGGCGGCGGCGGCATGGGCGGAGCGGGCGGCTCGGGTGCGGGCGGCGGCTCCGGAGGCACAGGCGGCGCTGGCCTGTCGCTGACGTTCGAGCCGCTGGCGATGGACGAGCCGCTCGACCAGGTGACCGACATGGCGTTCGTGCCGGGTCGCGACGAGATCCTGGTGCTCGAGAAGCAGGGCCGCGTGGTGCACTTCGCGTTCGACGGCGAGACCGCCAGCTACCTGGGCGAGTTCCTGTTGCCGGTGTTCGTCGAGACCGACTGCGGGCTGATCTCAGTGGCGTTCGCGCCCGACTTTCCCATCACCCAATCGGTCTATTTGGGCTATTGCGCCGACCGGCAATCGAGTCAGATCTCGCGCTTCGACCTCGGGCTGCCGTACGACGAGGTGCTCGCGAGCGAGCAGCTCATCATCGTGCTCGACGAGCCTGCGGCGAACGAAGCCTGGCACAACGTCGGCTCGTTCGGTTTCGAGCCCTCGGGCGTGCTGTGGGCGCTGTTCGGCGAGAAGACCATCGGCTCGAACGCGCAGGATTTGGCGAGCGATCTCGGCAAGCTGATACGCATCGTGCCGAAGGCCGGTGAGCCCGGGTTCGATCCCGCACCCGACAACCCCTACGCCGGGGAGGCCGACAAGAGCCCCAACGTGTACGCCAGCGGACTGCGCTCGCCGTGGAAGGGCACCCGCGACGCAGCCGGCCGCATCTGGTTCGGTGACGTCGGCTCCAACAAGTTCGAAGAGGTCAACCTGATCGACGCGCCAGGCCAGAACTTTGGCTGGAACCTGCACGAAGGCCCCTGCGACGAGCGCCTCGGAGACGACTGCCGCGACCCGATCACGCACTGGGATCGCACCTTCGAGCACCCCTACCCGGCCGACGATCCCGACGCGATCGCTGCCGGCACGAGGGTGGTGTGGGTGGGGCCTCACATCGAGCCCATGCTGGGCGACCCCTACCAGGGCAAGCTCGACGGACTGACGTTCTTCGGCGACTTCATCGTCGGTTGGATCCGCGTCTTGGGCGTGAGCACCGCCGGGACCATCACCTTCGACCAACACGTCGGCCACTTGCCGCACGCCGGCGTGTGGGTGCGCGGCCCGAGCGGCCACGTGTACGCGCTGACGTACGGCCCGCTGAAGGCGATGGATCCGGCGGCGCTCTACGTCGTACGAGTGGACTGACGGGCGTCCCGCCCGAGCGCTGCCCCACCCACGCTCAACGGCGAGATCGCTGCATTACCTCGCGCTCGACGTCGGGTCCTACCCAGGTCGACAATGCGTCCGCAAAGAAGGGACGCAGGGAGCGGTCGACATCGACTCGAGGCGGGGCGATGAAGAACAGCTCGATGTCGCGGTCCATCCAAGGATACGAGAGCGATCGCAGGAGAGGGCCTTCCCACCCGTGGCGACGAAACAGCTCGTCACCGACCTTGCTGGCAACCTTCTCAAGCTCCCCGATGCGAGAGACCTCGGGCACCCGCTCGGGGTCGAGGGCAGCCCAGGTGCAAAGGACTTGGCGCGCGTGTCGGCTGAGGTCGAGCTCGACGTCGCCGGTCCTCACGTCCACGAGCAGGACGCGGCCCGCGGGGTCGGAGGTCGCGCGGTAGTGGCCCGCGATGATCGCCATGACGCGAGGAACTTCGGCAGTCGCCCAGGCCGCGGCGCTGGCAGTAACGCCGTCGCTGTCGGGCAGCGACCAGTCCTCGGCGATTTCGCGCTCGCGGCAGGCGGCAGCCAGGCGCTCGAATTCATCGATGCCCAGCGCGGTGCAGAGGGCAACCTCGTGGAGGGAATGCAGCAAGGCAACCGGGTCCATGTCCCGCATCGTAGCTGAGCTCGGTACTCGATCCGCGTGGACGCGGGTACACTCCCCACGTTCATGGCGAAGCTCACCTCTGCCGAGACCCTCGACGAGTCGGCGACCGGCTTGCGCCGGCAGGTCGAGGCGGTGCCCGGCCTGCTCGTGGTGTGGGCAGGCGCGCCCGCATCGCTGGCCTGTCCGATCCCCAAGGGCGGCGTGGTGTTGGGTCGCAACTGGCTGGCCGAGGCCGGCGTGGAGGACGAGCGGGCGTCGCGCGAGCACCTGCGCGCGACGATGCACGCAGGACGCATCTCGGTCGAGGACCTGGGCAGCCGCAACGGGACCTTCGTCGACGGCGAGAAGATCGACGGCAAGATCACGTTGCGGGACGGGGCGGTCGTGCGTTTTGGCCAGACGCTTGCGGTTCCGTGCGCCGACCTGACCGCGCATACCGCGGTCGTCAGCGCGAGCCACGACGTCGTTCGCGGCCCCAGCTCGAGGGCCGTGCTGGCGGAGGTGCAGGCCGCGGCGGCAGGCTCCTCCCTCCTGATCTTGGGGGAGAGTGGCGTCGGCAAGGAGATCTACGCGCGCGCTTTCCATGCCGCGAGCAAGCGAGCCAAAGCAAGCTTCATCGCGGTCAACTGCGCGGCGGTCCCGGTCTCGCTCGCGGAGCGTCTGTTCTTCGGTGCCAAAGAGGGTGCCTACTCGGGGGCGAAGGACGCCGACGGCTATGTGCAAGCAGCCCATCGCGGCACGTTGTTCCTGGACGAAGTCGGCGAGCTCGAGCCGTCGCTGCAACCCAAGCTGTTGCGGCTCTTGGAGTCACGCGAAGTGATGCCGGTCGGCGGGTCCCGCGCGGAGTCGGTCGACATCGCGATCTGCGCGGCGACCAACCGGGACCTGCGGCAGGCGGTGACCGAGGGCACCTTCCGCGCGGATCTGTACTACCGCTTGGCGGAGCCGTCCGTGGTGGTGCCGCCGCTCTCCAGCCGGCGCGAGGAGATCCCCCAGCTGATCGCTCTCGCCGCGCGCAGGGTCGCCGACGACATGCGCATCGCCGCCAAGCTGGTCGAGGCCTGCCTGCTGCGACGTTGGCCGGGGAACGTGCGGGAGCTGCTGAGCGAGATCACGCAAGCCACACGCAAGGCTCGCTTGGCTGGGGACGACACGCTTGGGCCCGACCACCTCGGCGCCAGCGCAGGATCCGATCTCGTCGCGGAGGACGTCGAGTCGCCCCCGCCGGTGCGCGCCGGGACGAGCGAATTCCCGACGGCGGAGCTGATCGAGCGGGCGCTCAGCGAGCACACGGGCAACGTCAGCAGAGCTGCACGCGCGCTCGGCCTCCACAGAAGCCAGCTTCGACGCTGGCTGTCTCGCACGAAGTGAGGGCCCTCGCGCTGCGCGCACCTTGGTGAATGTACCCGCGTGAGGTAGAGTCGGGGGCTGTCTTCGGCCATGGACGCGACCTCGACCCATCAGGACGACCTTGCCGACGAGACGCCAGACACCCTATTGGGCCGCACGGTGGGCGGGCGCTTCCGGGTGCTGCGTACTCTCGGACGCGGCGGCATGGGCGCCGTGTACGAGGTCGAGCACGGAGGCGGGCGGGCGGCGCTCAAGATCATCGCACGCGACGCGAAGAGCACCGACGCGCGCGCGCTCAGGCGCTTCGAGCGCGAGGCCAAGTTGGCCGCGGAGATCGACCACGTCCACGTGACGCGCACCCTCGAGTTGGGCAGCGACGACGAGCTCGGAGCGCCATTTTTGTTGATGGAGCTGCTCTCGGGCCACGACCTCGGAGCGGTCATCGACGAGCGTGCACCGCTCTCGCCCGAGGTCGCCGCGCGCATCGGCGTCCAGGCGGCGCGAGGGCTCGCCGCCGCGCACGCGCGCGGGGTCGTGCACCGCGACGTGAAGCCGCAGAACCTATTCCTCCACGAGCAGGGTGGCGAGCTGACGGTCAAGGTGTGTGACTTTGGCATCGCGAAGCTGAGCGAGCCGGGCCCAGACGAGGATGCGTCTTCGCTCACCAACAGCGGCGGCATCATCGGCTCGCCACGCTACATGTCGCCCGAGCAGGCTCAGGGGGACAAGACGGTCGACGCGCGCACGGACGTGTGGAGCCTGTGCGCGTCGCTGTACGAGGCTCTCTCGGGTCGCCGCCTGTGGTCCGCGGAAGCACTTGGCGAGCTGATCGTGGCGATCTGCACGAGGCCGGTGCCGCGCCTCTCGGTCACCGCGCCATGGGTTCCGGCCGCCCTGGCGAGCGTGATCCACCGCGGGCTCGCGCGTAGCCGCGCCGAGCGCTGGGCCGACATGGCAGCGCTGGAAGCGGCGCTGTTGCCCTGCACCGGGGGCACGGTGGTGGTTCACGCCAGCGACCTGGAGAGTGTTCCAAGCGCGGACCGTGAGCACGTCACGACGAGCCGAGCCGCGTCCACGCGTGCGGACACGACGCACGCACCTGCCGCGCTCTCTGTCGAGCGAGCCAAGTCACCTTGGCTGGGTCTCGGGCTCGGGGCGGCGGCAGCCGTGCTCGCGGGAGCAGCGCTCTTCACCACCTCACCCTCACGAACGGACGCTGCGGCTGCCTCGTCCCCGCCGCAGGTGGAACGCGGCGAGCCTGCGACCAGCCCGCCACAGGCGCCTGGCCTCCCCGCCGACGCGCCGGCGGAGCGGAGCGCGCACTCGCCCATCAGCCAGACCGCATGGGCGGGGCCGTCGCCGCCACCCGCGCAGACCGCCTCAGCGATGGCGTCGCCGCCAGCTGTGCAGTCCGCCAAGCCGGCGGCGCGCTCCGCCTCGCCGCCCGGGACGAACGCCTCGCCGCCCGGGACGAACGCCTCACCCCCGAGCGGGACCGCCAAGCCCGCCGCGACGTCGACCACGACGAGCGGCGGATTGCCCACCACTGAGGACTGGCGTTGACCGATTGGCGGCGGCGCGGCGTGCTGGCAGCGATCATGGTGTGCTCGGGATCAACATCCCTGGAAGCGCAAGCCGACGCCCCAGCGCCTCCCGCCGAGAGCGCGAACGACGCGTCCCTCGAGCGTGCGAAGGAGCTCTTTCGCCGGGGCAACGAGCTGCGCAAGGCGGGCGACTGCCAGGCAGCCTTGGCGCTCTACTTGGCGTCCCGCGAGCTCGTGCCGGCCGCAGCGAACACGATGAACGCGGCGTTCTGCTTGCACCAGCTGCGCCGAGAGGACGAGGCGCTCGACCTTTATGAGGAGTTGATCGGCCGGTTCCCCAAAGATCTGAACGCAGAGGACACGAACGCCATCGCAGCCGCGATGGGTGCGCTCAGGCGCGCAGTCGGCTCGCTGGAGATCTCGGCGAACGTCGCGGGGGTAGTCGTCGTCGACGGTCGCATGCGCGGGACCCTGCCGCTGCTGGCCCCCATCCGTCTGACCCCAGGCCGTCACGTGGTGCGCGTAATCAAGGATGGCTTCCACACCTTCGAGCGCACGATCGAGAGCGAGGTGGGCAAGATGCAGGCGATCGACGCCGTGCTCACGCCACTCGAGGGCGCCGGCCGACTGCGGATCGAGTGCCCGGATCTGCCCGGAGCGGCGGTGTTCATCGACGGTGCGAACCTCGGCACCTGCCCGTTCGAGGGGACGCTGAGCCCGGGCCCGCACCTGTTCTGGACGCGCTTGGGCACGCGCGGCTCGAATCCCAGCAAGGTCGAGGTGCTGCTCGGGCAGACCAGCCGCGTCACCAGCACGTCCGCGCTGCTCGGGCCGGAGCTTCGGGTGATGGTGGACCCGCCCAGCGCGCAGCTGAGCCTCGACGGCGTGGCGCTCGGCGGGGCGAGCTTCCAAGGGCCGCTGACGCTGGGCGAACACCTCTTCGTCGCGCAAGACCTCGGCTACAAGCAGCAGCGCGTGACCGTGTCGGGCGAGCGCGGCGGCGACGTGGCCATCGGGCTGCTTCCGGATGAGGCTCATCCGCGCTGGGCCAAGGCCGAGCCAGACGCGCCGACCGGCGCGTTCTCACTGGGGGCCGACGCCGCCTTCGTGCTCCTGCTCAGCGAACGAGGTGCGGCCGCCGCTCGTTGCGGCGACGGCTGCGAGAGCGCGCCGCCGATCGGCGTGCGAGGGCTGGTGCGGGGCGCTTGGACCAGCCTCTCAGGCTTCGGGGTGGGGCTGGATGTGGGCGGTCAGCTGGTTCGCGCGGCGCACTCCGGGCGCGCAATCACGCTCGCGCCCATCGGCCTGCCGAATCTCGAGAACCCGGGACGCATCGATCAGGAGCTCGTGTGGCGGAGCTTGCTCGTCGGAGCGACCGCCTTTTACCGGCGACCAGGCGAGTGGCCCATCACGGTCGGCGTGGGCGCCGGCGTCAGCATCGGCGACGCGGCGACCACACGGAGCGGCGACTTCACCAACTCCTTCGGCACGTCGTACCCAGCAGCCCAGGCATACGACAGCGCGGCCACCTACGCGTACGTGATGCCCGAGGCCAGGCTGGGTAGGAGCCTCGGCGAAGGCCTCGAGCTCTCGCTCGGGGCGACCCTCACGACCCACTTGGCGATCGCCGCGCCCAAGTGGGAAAACGAGCAGATCCTGCCGACGTCTCCGAGCCCCGAGGACCGCGGCGACGGTGGCGCGATCTTCGCTGCCGAGTCGCTGATGGGCGACGTGATGTTGGCGCTGCATACGTCGCTAGCGTTGCGCTGGGAGTTCCGATGAGGCGCCGCTCGCTGGTCCTGACGGGCCTGGGGCTGGTCGCGGCGTCGAGCGCTGCGCGGGCGGCGCCCAGCGACCTGCCCACCGTGACCATGCGCCGTACGGGCGCGCCTCGCGTCGTGCTCGAGCTGCCCTGGTCCGCTGCCGATCCCGTCAGGCTCACGGAGCCGCGCTCTGGCGTCGGCGTGGCCGTCCGACCGCTGGAGGCTGCCGCGGTGCACGGGGAGCGTCTCAGCGGCGCGACCTCGTTCCCCCACGCGTTCGGCGATGCGCATCTCCTGCTCACCTACGACGACCTCGGCTTCGAGGACACGACCTACTTCCCCACGCGACCGGCGCGGGAGCGCGCGCGCTACGAAATCGAGCTGGAGAACGTGGCAGGCTTGCGGCTGTTCGACGACGTGCTCGAGCTGCTCGACGCCGCGGGGGCGCCCCGATTGCGCATGAATCGCCCGTGGATCCGCGACCGCTTCGGCGAGATCCACATGCTCGACGTGACGCTCTCGGGCTGCGCATTCGACAACAGCCCCCTGCCACCCTGGCGCCGGCCCACCACCTCGCCTGGTTCGGAGCGGTGCGAGGTCGCGCTGGACTGGACCGCCCTCGAGATCGCCTACCCCGCGGAGCTGGACCCGGCCTGGACCGTCACCGGGCAGCTGCTGGCGCCGCGGACCGCGGGGTCCATGTGTGGCAGCGGCAACGGGACTGCTGTGATGGCGGCCGGGTACATCGATCTCGTGGGCTTCACCTCCAGCGCCGAGATGTTCGATCTCGCGACCGAAACGTGGAGCGTGATCGCCCCCACCACGCACCGACGACTGTGGGCGCCGTGCGCGACTCTGCTGGATGACCGAGTGCTGATTTCAGGTGGCTACGACGAGCTCGGCGACACCTCGGCGAGCTTCGAGCTCTACGACCCCAGCTCGGGGCAGTGGACTGACGGGCTCATGACGGAGCCTCGCGAGATGCACACCTTGACGGCGCTGGCCGACGGTCGCGTGTTGGCCGCGGGCGGATACTCGCTCGCAAAGGGACCGCTCATCACCACCGAGCTGTTCACACCGGGTCCCGACGTTTGGGTTGGCGCTCTGCCCCTGAGCGACAGGCGCCACTTTCACTCGGCTGCACGCCTTGCTGACGGTCGCGTCTTGGTCGCGGGCGGCCGCGGAGACATCGAGCTGGTGAGCGGTTGCGACCTCTTCGATCCCGTGACGTCGAGCTGGACACCGGCGGCGCCCATGCCCACCCCACGCGAGCACTTTCCGCTCTCTGCCGCTGGTGGACAGCTGCTGGCCGTCGGCGGCACCGGCGTGTTGGGCACCGAGATCACGACCGTCGAGTCGTACGACCCCGCGCTCGACGCTTGGAGCCCGCGCGCGAGCTTGCCCCTCGCCATGGACCAGCACCACGTCCTCGCCTTGCCGTCCGGGCGAGCCCTGCTGTTCGCAGGAAACCACGAGTTCGGCCTGATACCGATCGCGTATGCCTACGATCCGGACCTCGACGCATGGCTCGTCGCCGGTCCGGGCGTCGCGCGCTCCGAGGCCCTGGCGACCACGCTGAGCGACGGCAGCCTGCTGGCTGCCTCCGGCTACGATCTGGGCAAATCCATTCCCCTCCCCACCTTCCGCTTCGTCGAGTCGCTCATCGGGGAAGACTGCAGCGAGCACGGCGCCTGCGAGAGCTCGGTGTGCCGCGACGGTGTCTGCTGCGAGGAACCCTGTGACCAGAGCTGCGAGCGATGCAACCAGGACGGCGAATGTGTCGCGGTCGTGAGCGCAGACGACCCCGACAGCTGCACGGGCGACTCGACGTGTGATCCGACTGGCCAATGCAAGCAGGCCAACGGCGTCGCGTGTGGCAGCGGAGGCGAGTGCGCGAGCGGCCACTGCGTCGACGGCGTGTGCTGTGACCGCGCGTGCGCCGGGAGCTGCGAGGCTTGCGACGGCGCTGACGCTGGCACCTGCGATTTCGTCGTCGGCGCTCCCCACGGCGACCGCCCCCCTTGCGCCAACGGTGAGGTCTGCAATGGCAGCGAGGTCGGGTGCGTCGCGCTCGGCCTGTGCCAGGACGCGCGCTTTGCCGTGCAGTCGGACGGCTCGCTGCGGGATTGCGCGCCCTATGTTTGCTCGAGCGACGGGGCCTGCCTCTCGACCTGCAGCTCCGTCTACGACTGCGCGGGGCCGTACGTGTGTGACGCCTCAGGGGACTGCGTGGAGCCAACGTTCGAGCAGCCGAGCCCAAGCTGCCGCGCTGCAGCGGCTCGAGCGGAGAAATCAGCGTGGGCGGTGGTCGCTTTGCTTGGCCTGTTTGCGCGGGCGGGCCGGCGTCTCAGCCGCGCGACGCGGGCTCCACGTTGAGCTCGAACGCCCGCGGGTCGAAGTCGCACTCCACGTACGGGAGCGGCCCCTCTGGCAGCATCCACACCGCGCTCACGTGCGTCGGGAGCTTGCGCCCCCCATGCTCCTGCCACCCGGCGACGGGGGTGCGCCACTCGGCGCGCGCGGGCGGAGACTTGGATCCAGGCGGCGCGTAGAAGCGGTCGGTCGTGGAGAAATCCTTCACCGAGCCGTCCTCCGCGAGGAACACCCGAGCGCGCACCGTACGTTCACCGTCGGTGAGCGCCAGATCGAACGCGTCGTCCCCCGCAGCAGTGAAAGTGACCGCGGGCACGAGCAACATCGACGGCGCCAAGAGCACCGCGTCGTTCAGGTAGGTGACACACTCGCCGACGCTGATCTCCTCGCTTTGGTCGTCCACGACGGTGAAGCTGTCGAGCGCCCTGCCGAGCATGCGGCCGTGGCCGCGCGCATAAGTGTCGCGCACGTAGGTGGGGACGATGCCCTTGATGCGCAGCCGCATGTGGAAGATGCGCGCAACGGCGAGCCGCGAGTTGTATTGGGCGCATTCACACGGGACCCACTCTTTGCCAAACAAGAATCGCCCCTCGAAATGGAGCAGGAACGAGAGGTCTCGCGGCTTGCCGACCACGTTCATGAAGCGCAGGTAACGCTGCACCGCGCGAGGCAGCGCGCCCAGGTCGCTCTCGTTCACGGGCGCTTGGTCCTGCTCGGTGGACGGGCCGACGGGCAGCTCCAGCGCCGCGACCTCGCGCATCAGCTTGCGCTCGAGGCTCGTGCGGTCGTGAGGAGCGTCGGGGTGCTCGTGCTCGGGCAGCTCGCCGAAGGCACCGCGCACCCAGCGATGGGCGCGATGAAACCAGGCCGTAGGCTCGGCGAACATCAGGATGCACTCGCCGTGCACCAGCGCGATGCCGTGCTGCTGGCACGCCGCGATGGCCTCGGGCGACTCGGCGCCCTGCTGCATCCACACGCGACGAACGCCGAGCGCGGCGGCCTCCTCGACCAGCCTCAGCGTCTGGTCCGGCGGCGTGACGAGCACCACCCCGCCCACCTGCGACGCAACGTCCGCCAGCGAGTGCGCGCAGGGCTGGTCGCCGATCTTGTCGGCCTCGGGGTGCACGACGAACAGCTGGTAGCCCTTCTGGCTCAGCTCCTTGCGCACGGCGTTGCCGAAGCCGCGCTGGCCGTCGCGGCTGACGCCGACCAGAGCGAGCGACCTCTGGGCCAAGAACTCATCGATCGCAACACGCGTGGACATGGAGACTCTCCGCGGTCACGGGCTCTGCCAGACGTAGCCGGCCAGCCCCTGGTCGACCCACCCCGCGGCGATGGCGGCATCGCGCTCGGGCAGGCTGGTGGTGAAGAAGTGCCAATTGTTGGCAGGCAAATGGATGCGGTAGAGCGGGATGGCGCCGCAGGTGGCTGGGCCAGAGGGCGGCTGCGGCGCGATGAAGCCCACCGTGCTGAGAGGCGCCGCGGTCATCTCGCAGTCGTTGGAGTCCGAGTAGAAGACGGCACTCGTGCCACCCTTGGGGCACATGAAGAACGGCCGCAGATCGGCCGCGGGCGCCGCGTACAGGTAGTAGAAGTTGGCCGCCTCCAGGCCCCATGCGGTGGCCGCCGCGAGATCGGTCGTGAAGTAATGGCCATTGGCGCCGTTGTAGGCGCGGTGCACGCCCACGCGGCAACCGGCGATGGCCCCCTGATCACAGACGGTGTCGCAGTCGTCGTCGATCGCGTTGCAGATCTCGACCGGCAGATTGCAGATGGGCGCGCAAGGGTCGGCGCAGGACTGCGCGCCCATGGACGCGCAGCTGGTCGTGCACGCTTGGCCCTCGACACAATCGATCGCCAGCTCGCAGCCATTCTCGGGGTTGTCGTCGCAATCGGCGAAGCCAGCGCTGCAGCTCGCGAGCCCACACTCGCCTCCGGCGCAGCTGGGGGCGGCGTTCGGCACCACGCAGCTGCGACCACACTCGCCGCAGTTGGAGGCGTCCGTGTCGAGGTCGGCGCAGACCTGATCGCATGCGACTTCGGGGCTCTCGCAGCTGATCGGTGCGTTGCCGCCGCTCGGTCCACCCGCGCCCTCGCCGGCGCCCCCCGAAGAGATGGGGTCGCCCTCGGCGCACCCCGTGACCGAGAGCAGGATCGAGAGCAGCGCGCACCGAGCCGTCACAGCAAGAGCTCGCCGAAGTCCGCAGACGTCTCCGAGCCGCTGAAGCCATAACTCGCCTGCTCGATGCCCAGCCCGCGAAGGATGGTGACGTGGGTCTTGGCCATGTTGCCCGCCGGCTCGCGCACGTGGACGTTGCTTGCGAGCTTGCCGAGCGCGCCGCCGGCGAGCACGACCGGCATCTCCTGCACGCCGTGCTTCCAGCCCTCTCCGTACTCCGAGGTGCCGAACAGCAACGTGGCGTCGAGCAGCGTGCCGCTCGGGACCGCGGGCGTGGCTGCGAGCGCGTCGAGCAGCGCCGCGAAGGCCGACATTTGGTAGAGCGTGATGTCGCGCACCTGACTCCAGCTGCCCGCGTGACACGTGGTGTGCATGTCGTTCACCACCCCAGGGATGTTGGAGAAGAGGTGGGTGGTGGCCGGAGAAGTGAGCATGAACGAGAACACGCGCGTGATGCCGCAGGCGAGGCCCAAGGCGAGCAGGTCTGCCATGACCCGCGTCTGGATCACCAGGTCGCTCGACGGCTGCGGCGGCGCGCCCGGTCCGGGGCAGGCCTCGGTCGACAGCTCGAGTCGACGCTGGATCTCGTCCAGATGGTCCATGTGCGCCTCGAGCCGGATGCGGTCCGCACTGCCGAGCCGAAGCTTGAGTTGATTGTAGTCCGCGACCACGCTGTCGAGGAGAGCGGCGCGGCGCGCCAGCGTGGGCGCGTCGCCGGGGGGAGCGAAGAGCAGATCGTAGAGCTGCCCTGGATCGCTGATGGCGGGGTTGAGCGAGTTCGGCCCGTTGTACGAGATCGAGTTCCAATGGCCATACTCGTGGAAGCGCGCGGGGCTGACGCCCAGCACCAGCGAGCGATAGCGCGGCACGTCGTTGCCGTAGAAGTCGGGGTGGCGCGCGACGTACTGGTCGAGCGTCTCGCGCGAGGCGGTGAGCGTGTGCGAGTTGTGGTGAAAGCCGGCGGGGTTCACGCGGTCGGAGGTGAGCGCCACCATGAAGCCGCGCATGTGGCCGTCGGTCTCGCCGCCGGTGACCCAGTCGGTCTTGGGCTCGAGCCCCGTGACCACATTGACGCCGTGACCCGCAATGGGGGCGAGCAGCGGCGTGGGCGCGAAGCCGGGGCCCGTGGTTTGCGGCGTCCACAGGTCCAGGTGGGTGGCGGGATCGAAGCCGGGGTCGGGAACGGCCGACGCCGTGTGGTTGCCATTCCACGGCAGGCCATTGGCCCAGAAGAACACGCCGAAGATGGGGCCGTCCTCGCCGCCGTCGGCGCGTGCACCGTTGTCACGGAACATGGCCTCCAGCGGTGGCAGCGCCAGGGCTACCGAGCCGCCAGCCACGGTGCCGCGCAAGAACGAGCGGCGCGAGAGGAACCGCCCCTTGGAAGACTTGTTCCAGCTCATGGGCTCATCTCCGGCTCGGCCAGGAAGCGGTAGCTCTCGTGCGTCACCAGCGCCACGAGCAGCTCGCGGAAGCGATAGCCGCGCTCGGCGAAGCGCTGCTCGATCTCGACCAGCGCGGGCTCCTCACCGCTCGCGTCGAGGCGGCTGTGCGCGTGGCGATACAGCTGCTTGACCAGACACTTGCCCACGCGCTCGTCGGTCTCGAGCAGAGCGGCGAGGTCACGGGCGCTCTCGAGCGCCACCTCGTCGAGCCCCCCGCTCGTGTCGACGGGGTAGCCGTTGTCCTCGGTGCGGAACGCGCCGATCGCGTCGAAGCTCTCGAACAAGAACCCGGGCGGGTCGACGAACTCGTGGCACGAGCGGCAGGCCGGGTTCTCACGGTGCTGCTCGAGCATCTCCCGCAGCGTCTTGGGCTCGATCGGGTCCGGCTCGATCTCGGTGCTGACGTCGGGGGGTGGCGGCGGCACCTCGTCGCACAGCACGCGCTCGCGCAGGTATTTGCCGCGCAGCGTGGGTGACGTGGAGGCCTCGTGCGCGTTCATGGTCAAGAATGCCGCCGAGGTGAGCAGGCCCGCGCGGGGACCGTCTTCGGGGAGCTCCACCGGTACGAACGTGATGGCAGTCGCGCCTTCAGCGTCGACGCCGTAGAGCTCGGCGAGCTCGCTGTTCACGAAGGTGTGACGTGTGGAGTAAAGGTCGCGAATGTCGGCGTCTTTGCGCACGACCAAGTCCTCGACCAGCAGCGTGATCTCGGTGCGCATGGCATCTCGCAGCGCAGGCGTGAAGCTCGGGTAGAGCTCGGCGTCTCGGGTCACGCCGTCGAGCTTGCCCAGATCCAGGAACTCCTCGAAGAACGCGCGGGTGTTCGCCTGCGCACGCGGCGAGTCCAGCAAGCGGCGCACCTGCTGCTCGAGCAGCACGGGGTCGTGGAGATCGCCCGCCTCGGCTGCGTCGAGCAGCGCGTCGTCGGGGATCGAGTCCCAGAGCAGGAACGACAGGCGGCTCGCCAGCTCGAAGCCGGTGTACCGCAGGCGCGTGTCGTCCTCAGGATCCGGCTCGCCGAGCTCCACCCGGTACACGAAGCTCGACGATTGCAGCAAGCCGGAGGTGGCCAGGCGCAAACCCAGCCAGGGGTCACCGCCGCTCAGGTCCACCGAGACGCTCGTCCACATCGCGATCTCGCCCGCCGCGAGAGGGCGCCGGAAAGCGCGCCGCCCGAAGCGCTCGAGAAAGCCCCGCGCGCACGCGTCTCCGGGCGACGCGGGCTCACACCCCACCAGCTCGGCGCGGCGAGCTGGGTCTGCGAACACGAAGCTGGTGACGCCCTCTGCGGCTTGCTCGATCTGCTCCACGCCCAGCTCCGAGAGTGTGGTCGAGGCAGCGCCGATGCTGGTGAACAGGAACGGGTTCGTGTCGGGCTCGACGGGTGTCGCGGGCAGCGGTTCCCCGAACAGGTCGACCAGCGCGTTCCTGTGTTGGCTCGCGGTCAGGCGCGGCAGGTTGGCCGGCTCGAGCTCGACCTCTGCGGGCGGCGCGAGCGGGCCTTCTTCTCCGGGGTCGCCGATGAAGCCGCGACACGCCAGCCCGGCGAGCGCGATCCAGCACGACAGCATGAGCGCTTTCACGGGGCGATTCTAGCTGGATCTGGTGCGAATTAGGGGACCGTTGTCAGGCCTTCGCCGCGGCGGGAGGCGGTGCCAGCGAGCGTTTGGCCTCGTTCGCGAGCCACGACTTGGCAAAGCCGGACAAGAGCTCGTCCTCGTCGCGCGCCAGCTCTTCGAGCACCTGCTGCCGCGAGCTCGCCGCGCCCTCGAGCCCCATCAGCTCCCGCGCGCGCCGCACGCGCTCGTCCGGCTCGAGCTCGTCGACGGCCAGCCGCAACAACGGGCGAATGTCGCGCTCGCGCAGCGTGAGCACATCCAAGAACTCGAGCGCCGTCGCGCGAGCCCGACGGTCACCACGCACAACGGCCAGATAAGCGCTGAGGATGTCTTCGTTGCGGTGGCCGAGCTGGATCAGGCGAAAAACGCGCTCGAGCGTCTGATCGAGGCGGTCCTTGAGCAGATCGGTCAGAAGCTCGGAGGTCGCGTGCGCGGCGTCCTTGCGGACTGTGTGCCACGCGATGAACTGCCGCAGATACGCGAGCAGATTCTCGTGCGTGCCCTGCTCGAACAGCGCCCGATTGAACACGAGCCGATCCGCAAGCCCTTCCTTGGCGTCGGCCGACAACCGCCCCAGCGCGCGCAGCAGCTTGCCGCGCACGTCCGGGCTGGGCTCGTGCGCCAAACGCTCCGTGAGCAGGTCCACCGCTTCCTGCGAGCGAAAGACAGCCAGCGAGCGTGGGATTTGTAGGCGCACCCGCAACGGCGTCGCGCTGTCCGAGAGCGCTTCTGAGAGCGCGCGGAAGCCGTCGGCGTCGAGCGCGGCCAGCGCGCTGCGCACCGCCGCGCGCCCTTCGCGCTTGGCCAGGTGCAGAACCAGGTAGGGCGCCATGTCCCGCGCCTGCGTGCGACGCACCGCCGCTGCCGCCAACGCTCCGCCGCACACCTTGCGCTCGTCGCCTGCCAAGATGCGCGTCACCACCGGCGCGAAGCGATGGTCGCCGTGTTCGCCGATCATGCCCAGGAGCGCCCTGCGCAGCGCCATGCCGTCCTCCCCCGGCTGCTCCACGATCTGCACGATGCGCGCGTCGGTCAGCGGGTCGGCGCCTTGGGGCACGAGGAAGAACGCAGCGTGGGCGCGCACCCCAGGATCGGCGTCGTGCAACGCGAGCTCGGCGGCGGCGGTGTTGCCGGACGCTGCGAGAGCGCGCACGGCGGCGCCGCGCACCGACGGATCGCGGTGGCCCAGCAGCCGCTCGGCCAGCGGCATCACGTCTCGACGCGTGTCGCTCGCGAACACCGCCAGCGCGTGCTCGAGCACCACCGGCGACTCGTGGTACAGAATCAGGGCAGGCAGCAGGCGATTGCGGCGGGTTTGTGCCAAGAGGTCGATGGCCGCAACCACCTGCACCTCGTCGGGGCTTGCGAGCGAGGAGAGCAGCGTCTCGACCGCCGCGAGGTCGAGCTCCTGATCGCCTTCGGGAAGCTCGCCGCGCTGAAGCGCGCGGCGGAACACGTCCAGGTACGGCGCGCGGAGCAAGAACGCGATCACCAGCCAGCCAGCGGCCAGCACCAGCACCATGATCCCGAGCACACGCGTCGTGGCCTGACCCCAGATGGCCAGCACCACGATCAACGTCGCGGCCACCGCCTGGGACCCGCGACCGAGCATGGTGTCGAACACGCGCTTGGCCTTGTCGCGAAGATCGGCCGGCAGCGGCAGCAGCAAGAGCTCGCTCGTCACGCGATGCAGGCTGTGCCGCAAGGAGCCGTCGGTGGCCTTCACCGCGAGCGCGAAGCCAAACGCGCCGGTCAACACCAACCCTACGCCGGTGCTCGCGAGCAAGAGCGGGAAGATGAGCAGCGTGCTGGTCACCCCCAAGCGGCGCACCAGCGGCCCCGTCAACACCAGCTGCACCGCCAGCGCCACCGCGTTCTGCACCGCATAGTAAGTGCCCAGGAACGGCCCGAGTCGTTCGGGCCCGAGCTCGCGCGCGGCGACCGACTTGAACAGGTAGTCCGCCAAAAGCACGGCCGCGGTGCTGAACACCACCAGCGCACCGAGCAGCGACACGTAGCGATTCTCGCGCAACACCGAGACGTCCTTGAGCCAGCCGAAGGCCGAGACCGGCGTGAGGTCGACGGCGTCGACATCCTCCTCCGTCGGCACCGAAGTGACCCCAACCGCGGCCGCCAAGAACATCAGCGCGCCGGCGACGAGCAAGCTGGTGGCGGGCAAGAAGCGCAGCAGGATCGCCGCCGCGGTCGCGCCGAGCGTAGCGCCCAACACGCCACCTGCGGCCATCGCGCCGAACAGGCGCTTGCCCTGCGCCACCGAGAACATCTGCCCGGCGAACAGCCAGAACTGCAGCGTGAGGATCGTGCCGAGCACACCGCTGGTCACGTACAGCATGAACACGTTGGCGGACGTCATGGGCCGCAGGTACAGCACCGTGATGGCGTAGGCAGAGAGCCCCAGCGTGATCACGAAGCCCGCGCGCCGCCCGAAGCGGCCTGCAATGCCGGAGCTCAGCGCGCCCACGAGCAGCGACAGCCCCGCAAGCAGCACGTACACCAGCGCGAGGCGCTCGGCCGGCAGCTTGGAGAGGAACAACGTGTCGCGGGCGGTCTCGAGCAGCGTGTGCGCACCGGTGACGAGCGCCAAGATCACGCTGAGCGAGAGCAACAAGCGCCCCTCGCCAGCGCGCAGGTCGACCAGTCGCGCCCAAAGGCCCCTCATGCTACGTTTTGGGCCATGGCTCGAGCCGCTTCCAACATCGCCAACGCAGGAATCACCCTCCGGTTGCGGCGAAGCGTATACGCCTTTGCGATGGCGTTGGCGATCGTGGCGCTCACACGCGGCCTGGGCCAAAGCGGCTGGTGGACGTTGGCCGCCGGGCTGCCCTTCTTCGGCGCGTTCTTTCTGACCTACCAGGGCCTATTTCGAACGTGAACCTACATGGCCGCGCAGGGTCTGCGCGACGTGGGTGACGGCCGAGAGAACGTGGCGAACCAGGAGGAGCTGGCGCAGCTGCGCCAACAGGGGCGCACCGTGATGCGGCTCACCTACGCGTCCACCGCCATCGCCACGCTGCTGCTGTTCTTCGCGGCACGTTGAAGCTGCGGTTCGCCCCGCGCTCGTTCTCTGCTACCCAAGCTCGTCCGTCATGACCGAGCTCCGCGCGTTGCCTCCGCTGCCCGAAACGGCGCCGTTGATGGCGCCCGAGAGCTTCCGTCGCGGGCTCGAGGAGCTTGGGCTGGACGCGAGCGACACGTTGCTAGAACCGCTCGGCAGCTTCTTGGCGCGGCTGTTGGCCATGAACGAGCACATGAACCTGACGGCGATCACCTCGCCAGAAGAGGCCTGGCACAAGCACGTCCTGGACGCGCTCACGCTGCTGCCGTGGCTCCGTGATCTGCCGGCGAAGACGACGCTGTGCGACGTGGGCTCGGGTGGTGGCGTGCCGGGCATCCCGATCGCGATCGCGCGCCCCGACCTGCACGTCACGCTGGTCGAGGCCACCCTGAAGAAGGCAGCGTTCTTGGAAGAGACAGGGCGGGCGCTCGGCCTGGGCAACCTCACGGTGGTGCCCCAACGCGCCGAGGCGCTGGCGAGCTCTGCGCTCGCCGGCGGCTTCGCCGTGGTGACCGCACGCGCCGTCGCCGCGCTCGACAAGCTGCTGCCGCTCACCGCGCCGCTGCTCGAGCCACATGGAAGGCTGCTCTTGATCAAGGGCCAACGCGCAGCCGAGGAGCTCGCTTCGGCGCGCCGATTGCTGGGCAAGCTGCGGCTCTCCCACGAGGGCACCACGGTCACCCCGACCGGCCGTATCCTTCGCTTTCGCAAGAGCTGACCACCGGGGGGCGCGTCAGGCCGCCCGAGCGCGACCCGTCGGACCCACCATGAGCCTCCGCGTCACCCGAGAACGAGACTGTGCCGCATGGGCCGCTGCGGCCCGCCCCTGCTTCGAGCGGGATCCGGTGCGCGCGACCATCCCGCTCAGTCTGGTCGTGCGCCCAGGGCTCTCGCAGACCGAAGGCTTGGAGCTGTGGTCGGTGAGTGGGGAGTCCGAGCTGTTCGCCCTCAGGACGCCCCCCTACCCGCTCTCGCTCTCGCTGGGCACGCCCGAGCTCGCGCGCGCGCTCGGGCGTGCTCGAGCCGCGCCGGAGCACGAGGCAGAGGGCGCCCTCAGCGGTGTCGCGGGCCCCGTCGAGCTGGCAGAGGCGTTCGCGCAGAGCTTCAGTGAGCACAGCGGTCGGCTGCGCGATCACGTGACGGACATGCGCCTGTACGAGCTGTCGCGAGTGATCCCTCCGGCGCGCCCTGTCCGCGGGTCGGCGCGCGTCGCCAGCCCGCGCGATGAGCCGCTGCTGACCACGTACTTTCGAGACTTCGCCACGGACGCTGCCGTGCCCATGCCGTCCGCGGAGAGACTGGCGAGGGACGCGATCCAGAGCCAGCACATGTTCCTGTGGGAAGACCAAGGACGAGTCGTGAGCGCCGCGCTGTTCCGCGAGATCGTGTGCGGCGTGACGCGGGTGAGCTTCGTGTTCACGCCGCGCGACCTGCGCGGACGAGGTTATGCGTCTGCGGTCACCGCACACACCAGCCAGGCGGCCCTCGACGCGGGCTGCGACAAGACCTGCCTGTTCACGGATCTGGCGAACCCCACCTCGAACTCCATCTATCAGCGCCTGGGTTACGAGGCGGTCGCGGACTTTCGTGAGATCCGCTTCGGCTGACCACGGCCAGGAGATCGTCCTTGTCCAAGCTCGCGGCGGCTTGCGATGATGCGCGCATGCCGAAGGTGACGCTGCGACTGCGCGAGCTTGGGGATGGGTCGGGCAAGACGCTCGAGCACGAGTCGATCGAGGCGGCCATCGCGTGGCTGGGCGCGCGGCCTCGATTCACGGAGGTGCTCGGCGTCGTGTTCGAGGGCATCAGCCGCGAAGACAACGATCGCATGCGCCAGGCCATGCGGCCGCTCGACGACGAAGAGAAAGCGAAGGTCCACGCCCTCGACGAGAAGGACGCCGCCGAGCGCGCGCGCCGCGCCGACGAGCGCCGCAAAGAAGCCGAGGAAGGCACGCAGCGCATGCGCGAAGAGGCAAAAAACGCCTCGCCCAACCGCCCGATGGAGCTGCGCTACCGCTTCGACTCGCCGGATCTGGCCAAGACCGACCAATACGACGACCGCCCGATCACGGTGGAGGCCGTCGCCGCGGTGATGGCCTGGGTGAAGGAACGTGAGGAGTGGGTCGAGTCGCGCGGGCAGACCGTGGGCGAGGCCAAGGTGACCGTCTACCCCAACGAGATTCCGGCCAAGAAGGAGCGCGTGGTTCAGGGCACGTTCGTGCCAGTGACCGCCCCCGAGAAGGCGGGCAAGAGCTCCGCGTAGCGGGCGAGCTCACGCGCCGCAGACACGCTGACGCGCCCGGAGGTGATCACCGGCTCGAGCGCAGGCTCCTCGGACAGCGCCTCGCGCACCTCGAGCAGCGCGGGCAAGTAGGCAGCCTCGCGGCCCAGACCACCGCCGCGATAGGCCCGCAGCGCGGCGCGCAGCACCGCCGTGATCGGCGCGCCCCGCTCGCACAGCTCGCCCACGACCTCGGCAAAAGGCCGGGCTTGGTGCGCGGCCCGCGCGGCGAGATGCCGCAGCGCGAGCTCGCGGCGCCGCGCGCCGCTCAAATGGCCTGCGCGCTCCTCGACCAGAAGCGCCCACCCCTCTTGCGTGTCCGAGCCGCGCGCCGTCCCGATGGCGAAGATGGCGGTGCTGGCGCTCCGCGCGCGCACCCCTGGTGCTACGTGGCCATCGACCTCGTGGAGCACGGTGCGCTCCACGTCGACCACGGCGAGCGACCGCCGGCATGCGACCTGCACCACGCCGTCACCCGTGGCCGCCAGCGACACCAGCGAGGGCACCGCGAGCACGCGCACCGGCAAGCGACGCTCGCCGATCACCTGGCGCAGGCGACACACGAGCGATCGCGGGTCGCTCTCGTCGTCGCTCAGGACCGTGGGCGAAGTGAGCACGGCGGCCGGCTCAGCGAGCCAGACGAGGGCCAGCGCGTCCGCCTGCTGCGCCCGCGACGCCTCGGTGGCGTAGCGCGCCCGCGCGAGCGCCGGCAGTCGCGCGCTTGCGCGCGCCGCGCACATCTCGAGCTCCAGCCGAAGCTCGGCGGCGCGCGCCGCGTAGAGCTCCGCGAGCGGTCCCCGCCCGGCGAGCTCGCGCTCGGTTTGTGCGAGCAGAGCGTCCCAGGATGGATCGCTCGCCGGCTCCGTCGCATACTCGAAGCTCGGCTCCAGCAGCTCCCCGAGCTGGTGGGCGCGCGAGAGGCGCAGGAGCTCGGACTCGAAGTTCCGTGGGGTGCACGCACGGATCAACGCGACCCGCGCCGAGACGAAGCCGAGCGTCCGCTCCGCGCGCGAGAGCAGCGCCCGCTCGGCGTCTTCCACGGTCAGAGCAGGTTGGCCGCGAGCTCGGCGAGCTCGCTGCGCTCGCCCTTGGACAACACGACGTGCGCGGCAATGCGCTCACGCTTGAAGCGCTCGGCCACCACGCTGAGCCCGTTCGAGGCGTGATCCACGTAGGGGTTGTCGATCTGTTGAGGATCGCCGGTCAGCACGATCTTGGTGCCCTCGCCGCAGCGAGTGATGATCGTCTTCACTTCGTGGGGGGTGAGGTTCTGGGCCTCGTCCACGATCAGGTATTGGTTGGGCAAGCTGCGCCCGCGGATGTACGTGAGCGGCTCGACCTGAATGGTCCCGCCTTCGAGCAGCTCCAGAAAGCCGCGCGTGTTGCGGCCGTTCTTGGCGTTGCCATTGGAGAACAGGAACTCGAGGTTGTCGAAGATCGGTTGCATCCAGGGGTTGAGCTTCTCGTCCACGTCTCCGGGCAAGAAGCCGATGTCGCGCCCGAGCGGCATGATCGGCCGGGACACCACCAGGCGCGAGTACGTCCCGTCTTCGGTGGTGCGCTTGAGCCCCGCCGCGATGGCGAGCAGCGTCTTGCCCGTGCCGGCCTTGCCCAAGAGCGTGACCAAGCGAATGGTGTCGTCGAGCAGCACGTCGAGCGCGAAGCTCTGCTCGCGGTTGCGGGGCCGGATGCCGAGCACGCCGTCACGCGAGACCCTGAGCGCCACGACCTGCCCGCGCGCGCCGTCGAAGCGGCCGAGCGCAGTGTGCCCGGCTGCTGCCGCGTCGCGCAACATGACCGCGGCGTTGGGATACAGGGCCTGGCTCGCCGGCACCGCCACCGCACCCTCTTGGAAGAACGCGTCGATCGCCTCGCCCGTGACCTCGATCTCGTAGAACGGCTGCTCGAGCGCGTCGTCATCGACGCGCTGGTTCTCGTACGTCTCGGAGATGATGCCCAGCGCATCGGCGCGGATGCGCAGGTTGGTGTCCATCGACACGAACACGGTCGGCTTGGACTTGTCCGCGTCGCGCGCGTCGATCGCCGTCTGCAGGATGGCCTGGTCCTGGGAGTGCTTGTCCAGCCCTACGCTGAGCTGCGGGCGCTTCTCCGGGATCCAAATGCGCAGCGTGCCGCCACCCTCGAGCGAGACCCCACGCGAGAGCGAGCCCTCGTTGCCGCGTTGCTCGTCGAGCAGCCTGGAGATGGTGCGCGCGTTGCGACCCCGCTCCGTGCCTTCGCGCTTGAACTGATCGATCTCCTCGATCACGTAGATGGGCAGGATGACGTCGTTGTCCTCGAACTTGAAGATCGCGCGAGGGTCGTGGAGCAAGACGTTCGTGTCGAGGACGTAGTTCTTCTTCATTCTTGGTCGCGCCGGGGCACACGTGGACCGTGGCGGCCGGAGGATGAGAGGGTAGTATCCGCCGTCCTGGGAGAGCAACAGCCGTTCCACCGAGATCCGTCATGGCCCATGAAACTTCCGAGCTTCGTCCGGCCCCCGTGCTGCGCGAAGCCAGAGACGCCGACGCGCTCGACCTGATCGAGCTGATCGGCTCCGTGTTCGCGGAATACCCGCACTGCGTACTGGACGTGGACGGCGAGATGCCGGAGCTCCGCGGCATCGACAGCTGGGCGCGCGCCCACGGCGGCAAGTTCTGGCTCGCCGAATGGCCCGCGGGCGGTCGCTCGTGGGTGGTGGGAATGGTGGGCATGAGTCGCGCGGGCGACGGCTTCGAGCTGAAGAAGCTGTACGTCCACCGCCACGCGCGCGTGGGTGGCCTCGGCAGCCGCCTGCTGTCGCTGGTCGAGACGTCCGCGCGCGAGGCGGGTGGGCGGTTCGTCGAGCTGTGGAGCGACACGCGCTTCGTCACCGCGCACGCGTTCTACAAGCGGCGCGGGTACGAGCAAGGGCCGCACACACGCGAGCTCCACGACAAGAGCAACTCGGTGGAGTTCTACTTTCGACGCGAGCTCGCACGCGAGCGCGGAGGGAAACCATGAGAGAGCGCAGCCGGAACCTCTTGAACTTCGGCAAGAGTCTGCCCTCACGCTTGCGCGGTGCGCTCGGCGTGCTGCTGCAGGATCCTCTTGCACCCGAGACCGTGGTGGGGACGTTCATGCAGCGCGCCGAGCGCGAGCCCGACCGCACGTTCTTGCTGTTCGAGGGGGAGCGCTACACCTTCGGGGACCTCGCCCGCCGCATCCGCCGTCGCAGCGCCACGCTCACCGCGCAGGGTGTGCGCCGCGGCGACACGGTCGCATTGATGATGGGCAACCACCCGAGCTTTCTGGTCAACGCTTGGGCCATCGCGCGGCTCGGCGCGGTGGCCAGCTTGATCAACACCAACCTGACCGGTCGCAGCCTGGCCCACGCGGTGTACTCCACGAACCCGCGGGTCGTGATCGCCGCTCGCGAGCTTCTGCCGGCTCTCGCTGCGGCGGAGCACGAGCTCCAGGACGTCGTGCCCAGGTTGTGGGAAGAGACCCGCAACGGCCTGGGCAGCGAGCCGGCGAGCGCCGCGCACGAGTTGCCCTTGCTCGACGCCGAGCCACACGCCGAGCCGCGAGCGGCCACGAGCCTGGGCGACGATCTGTACGCGCTCATCTTCACGAGCGGCACCACGGGTCTGCCCAAAGCGGGCCGCATCACCCACGCGCGCTCGATCACTGCGGCGAGCGGTTTCGGACGCTTCACGCTCGGGCTGACCGAGCGCGACGTGCTGTACGTCTGTCTGCCGCTGTTCCACAGCTCCGGCTTCTTGATCGGCGCAGGCAGCGCGGCGTACACCGGCGCCACGTTGGCGCTCGCGCGCAAGCTGAGCGTGAGCCGCTTCTGGGACGACATCTGCGACACGGGCGCCACGGCATTCGTGTACATCGGCGAGGCTTGCCGCTACTTGCTCGCTGCCCCGCCGCACCCGCGCGAGCGGAGCCATCGGCTCACGCGCATCGTGGGCAACGGGATGCGCCCCGACGTGTGGAAGGGTTTCGTGGAGCGCTTTCGCCCCGGCATCGTGCACGAGTTCTACGGCGCCACGGAGGGCAACGTGAACATGACGAACCTGTTCGGCTTCCAGGGCTCCGTGGGCCGCATGCCCCCGTTCCCCTGGCTCGACAACGCGTTCCTGGCCCGCTTCGACGACGAGCGCGAGCTGCCCGCCCGCGGGCCCGACGGCCTGTGCATTCCGTGCAAGAACGGTGAGGTCGGCGAGCTGCTCGGTCGCATCGACCCCGAGAAGGCGACCATGCGCTTCGAGGGCTACGTGGGCGAAGCCGCCACCAACGCGAAGATCATCCGCGACGTGAAGGAACGCGGAGACATGTACTTTCGCTCTGGCGACCTGCTCAAGAAGGACTGGCTCGGCTTCTACTACTTCGTGGATCGCATCGGCGACACGTACCGCTGGAAGGGCGAGAACGTCTCCACCAACGAGGTGGGGGACGTGTGCATGCGCCACGACGGCGTGGAGCTCGCCAACGTGTACGGCGTGACCGTTCCGGGCTGCGATGGTCGCGCGGGGATGGCGGCGCTTTCCCTGATCGAGGGCGCGCATTTTTCCCCAGACAGATTCTACGAGCACGTGATGACGGCGCTCCCATCGTACGCTGCGCCATTGTTCGTGCGGTTGCTCGATCAGGCCGCGGTCACGGTGACGTTCAAGCTCAAGAAGACGGAGCTCGTGGCCGAGGGCTTCGACCCGCGCCGCGTGCGCGATCACCTGTTCGTGCGCAACGACAGGACGCGCACCTTCGAGCCGATCGACCAGGCCGTGTTCGACGCCATCGAGTGCGGCCAGCTACGTTTGTGAGCGTGGCTCGCCGCTCACAGGCGGCGCGCGAAGGTGTCTAGCATCCTCGCCCAGGCGCGCTCCGCTTGCGCCTGATCGAAGACTGGAGAGTCGATCGTGCACCAGCCGTGCTGCGCAGGGTACACCTCGATCTCGGCCTGAGCGCCGGCGGCGTCCGCTGCCTGCCGGAGCTTGGTCTTGGCGTCAGGCTCCTTCTCGTCGTCGTTCTGCGCGATACAAATCAAGGCCGCTGCCTTCATCTTGGAGAACAGCGTGTGGGGGCTCGTGGCCGCGTCGGTCGCAAGACCCCCGCCATGGAACGACGCGATGGCACCGACGCGGGCGGGAACGGCGGCCGCGGTGTAGAACGTGAACGGCCCGCCCATGCAGTAGCCCGTGCTCGCGAGCTTCTTCGCCGTGTCCACCTCCTTCTGGGCATCGAGCCAGGCCGCGAACGCGGCTCCATCCTTGGCGATGGCCTCGGGCGTGAGCGCTTGGCGCATGGGGCCGATCTTCTGCTTGCCCTCCTCTGTCCGCCACTCCGCGAAGCTCTTCAGCACCGGTAGCTTGCTCGAGCGGTAATACGGGTTCACCGTCAGCACCGAGAAGCCTGCGGACGCGAGCCGCATCGCCATCGTTTGGTAGGCGTCGCGCAGGCCCGCCACGTCCGGCCACACGAGGACGCCCGGGTGCCGGCCACTCTCGGGCGCCACGAAGAATGCCTCCGCCGCACCGTCCGGCGTCTCGATCGTGACCATGCGCCTCGACAGCCCGACGGCCGCGGATTGGGCAGACGCGAGTGACGAGGGCGCCCCGGCAGCAGGCGAGCTCGAGCTTGCGGGAGCAACCTCTGCGCCGGAGGGCTTGCACCCCACCCACAAGGCCGCAGCGGCAGCGCTCGCGCCCATACCCAGCTGCCGCCTGCCGATGCGCTTGTCGGCCAAGTAGCGCTCGTTCTCCGCTTCCGTTTCGTCGTCACACACGTCGTCTTCTCCGAGCTTCGAGGGTGCTCTCGCCGAGCCGCCTCGACCTCGGGCAGTCTAGCCCGCTTCTCGGGCGGTCCCCGATGTCCCCTAGGAAAAAAAGACACGCGCCGCGCGCGACGAGCGGCACAGGCGTGTGTCCGTAGGGGGCACGACCATGAAGAACTACACGCTGCTGCCCGTCCTGCTCTCCGCCCTCGGTCTCTCGCTCGCCGCCGGCTGCCGACCGCGCGCAGACGCCTCCACCAAGATCCAGCACCCTGCCCTGGCCGGAAACGTCGAGGCGAACGAGGTGGAGTGGAACGACGGCACCGAGTTCGGACTGACCAAGAACGTGTACCGCAACGTGGCGTCGCTCACGGAGATGACGCCCGACCAGGTCTGCTTCGAGGTGATCCTCAGCGGCTTCGACGACGAGGCGACCGCCCAGCTCGCGCGAGCCGGCTTCGTGCTGTACGTGGACGGTCAGCGCTTCACGCCTCGAGTCGAGCAGTTGGTCGAGCCTCACGCCTCGGAGCACAAGGGCAAGAAGACGGAGTTCGAGACCGTCGACACCGGTCTACGCGAGGACGTGTGCGTCGACGGTGTGAAGAACGATCGTGGAGAGATCGTGAGCTGCACCCGCTGGCAGCAGAACAAGATCACCGAGACACACGCCTACGACGTACCGATGATGTACAACGTCGTGCAGGGCGCGGGGCAGGCCTGCTTCGACACCAAGGGCAAGATCAAGCCGGCCGAGGTGGAGAACCTCCTGCTCGAGATCACCAACGCCAAGAGCGAGCGCACCAGCGCGTTCTGGGGCGTGCGCTACAAGGCGACCACGCGCCTGCGCTGGGATCTGCTCGGGGACGTGCCCGAGACGGTGGGCGACAAGTGGGGCGGGTTCGGCGGGACCAAGCTGGCCGAGGCCGCGCAGGGCGACGCGCCCAAGAAGAAGCAGGCGGAGCCCGAGCCCGAGCCCGAGCCCGAGGAGCTCGCGCTGGAGAAGATCGGCGTGCCGGCGTGCGACGAGTACATCGAGAAGATGCTGGCTTGCGCAGAGAAGCAGCCAGCCGCCGCCAAGAAGCCGATGCAAGACAGCGCCAAGACCTCGGCCGAGACGTTCAAGAAGAGCGCCGCCACCAAGACCGGCAAGGCGACGCTGGCGAAGAGCTGCAGCGCCTCGATCCAGGCGCTCAAGCAGAACCCCACTTGCAAGTAACGGTCAGCTCGTGCCGCCGCGGAGCGAGACAGCGAAGCGGCGGCGCAGCGTGGCGACGGCGGCGCGCACGAGCTTGCGTGCTTGATCCGGCTCGCTGAGCCCCATCACGTCCTCGATGTCGCCGAAGTCGATGTCGTCGAGCCACAAGCGGAGCGCGCGAGACTGCTCCGCCGGCAGCTCGCTCCCGGCGAAATCCAGCATCTGCCGCGCGGTCTGCGCGACGGTCAGCTGAGGCCGGTTGGACCCGAACACGTCGTCGCTGGCCGGGCTGGAGGTGAACTCGTTGAGCAAGCGCTTGACGCTGGGCAGGTCGGGGTCACGCGCGACGCTGCGGCCGAGCACGGTGCGCACGTAGTCCTTGACCGTGAACGAGACCACGATGCGCAACCAGTCCTCGAACGTCTTGCCCTCGTTTTCTTCGAGCCACATCGGAAAGCCGAGCGCGGCCTTGGCCCCTTTGTCGGAGAGCTTGTCCACGAGCGCCACCATGACGTTGTGCACGTGGTCCTCCTTGCGCGCCAGCGATCCCATCGACCGGTTCTTCTGCACGGAGCGCAGCAGAAACGGGTAGACGTGCTCGATCAGCGCGTTGAACGCGGCCGTCTCGCCGCGCGCGCCGCTGGCGATCAGGGTGCTGCATAGCTCGAGATCGAGTTGGATCGCGGCCACTACTTCTTCACCTCGCCGGTCTTGAGGTCGATCGCCAGCTCCCGCAGGATCTCTGGCTCAGCGCACACGATCTGAGGCTTGGAGCCCTTCACCTCCTTCTCGATCAGCTTGGCGAGCTTCTTGGCCACGTCGAAGGAAGGCGCCAGGCCGGAGAAGAACTTCCTGCCGTAGTCCTTGCTCACCACGAAACGCACGCCGCTCAGCTCGGTGTGTCCCTTGATCGCCTTGCGCGTGAGCGGGAAGTCGTAGTCGTCCGGCGTCACCTTGGTGAAGCCATAGAGCACGACCAAGTTGGTCTTGCAGCGCGGTCCGCCGGCCGCGGCTGCGCGTTTGGGCTTGGGCCCTGGCTTGGTGCTGGTCGCGATCGCAACTCCTCCGCCTGCCGCGTCCGGCTCACCCGCGGCGCGGGAGCGGAACAAGGCTCCTGGTGCCGTCACCCACACGGTGCCTGCTTGGTCACTGGCGACGTCGTTCGCGATGGCGCCCCCCGGGAGCTCCACCTGCTGCCACCGGGCGCTCTCCTTGGCGATGGCCTTGGAGTAGAGCCCCGAGCTGGTGACGACGTAGAGCACGCCGTCCTTGTCGAGCGCACCGGCGACGACGCCCTCGCCCGGCACCGGGCCCTCGACCCGGGTGAACGCCCCCTTCTCGAAGCGAGCGATCACGAAGTCGAACAGCCAGGCACCCCCGCTTCGATCGGGCACGAGGCGCGGGCGATCGCCCATTCTCGGCTCGTCGATCGTGCTCTTGATCAGCGTGCCCTTGCTGGCTCCCTCGGCCCAATGCTCGCCACCGAAGCCGCCATCGCAGAAAGATCCCGTGATCAGCAGGCTGCCGTCCGACAGACTGGTGACCGCGCTCGGCTCCAACGCAGCGAAGGCGGGCGGGAAGCGCTCTTCGTTCTTGCACGCCGCCGGTGCGGGGGTCAGCGTCGCTGCGAGCTTGGGCCCAGAGAAGGTCACGAAGCGCGGCGCGCGGGTGGGAAACATGCCGCCGAGCTCGAGCCCAGCCACGCTGCCTTTGCTCTCGACCTGACCCAAGTAGCGCAGGTTGAAGTTGCAGCTCTCGCCGCGGCAGTCGGCGTGGGCCTTCCAGCCCTCGGTCGCGTGCGAGCTGTAACGCTCTGCCGTGGGGGCGCGCCCCGTGTCCCCCGTCGCGAGCATGGTGAGCTTGTCTGGCAGCTCGCCCCGCACCGAGACGACGTCGTGGAACCAGCCGGGCAGCACCCAGCTCTTCGGCAGCTGCAAGCTCTTGCCGTCGAAGTAGCCGATCGCGCTGCCGAAGACCTTTTCGTCTTCGGGGTGCGGCCCCGCCTGCTCGGAGGCCACCACCAACCCGCCCTTGACCGGGAACAACTTGAAGCTGCCGCTCAGGGCGGAGACGGCCACGAACGGGCTCGGCGGCGGCGATGGCGCGGACGTCGAGCTCGCGCTGGCCGACGTGGCCGGCGAGGGCTTGGTGGACACTGCGTCCAGGCGGGGCGGCGCAGGCTCCGCTGGGCCGCGGTCCTCTTTGGCCGAGCCACCACACGCGAAGCAAGCGACGACGAGCGCACAGCAGCCGAGCGTGGCACGGATTCTCACGGTGCTGCGCATCCTACAGCGCACACGAGGTCCGAACGAGCCTCTCTTCAGCCGCCGAAGTTCTGCGTCCAATAGTGGCGGAAGCGATCGCTCGCGTCATCGAGCACGTAGCCGACGCCGAGCGTGCGGTAGCGGCCATCCATCAGGTTCACGCAGTGGCCGGGGCTGTCGATCCAAGCTCGCACGACACGCTCCGGATCGGGCTGACCGGCGGCGATGTTCTCCCCCACGAACCGGCTGGGGTACCCCGCCGCCACCGCGCGATCCGCGGGACCTGCGCCCTCGGGCGTGTGATGCTCGAAGTAGCCTCGGCGCGCCATGTCCGCGCTGTGCCCGCGCGCCGCTGCGCGCAGTCGTTCCTCCATCACGAGCGGGCCCACGGGTGACATCGGAGTGCCTCCGCAGGTCGCGCCGCGTGCACGCGTCGCATTCGTGTGCGCCAGCACTTGCTGTTCGAACGCGGCCCATTCGTTGGGCCAACCGCTCGGTGGAGGGTCGGGAGGGCGGGGGCCGTCCCCTCCCGGCTGCGGTCCCGAGCCACCGGCGGGGAACGGCCAAGGGAAGTTCGGAACCTGGGGCGGGATGCCGGTGATCACGCCGCCCACCGCCCCGACGGCAGCGCCGACCAGCGTGGGCAGGGGTGAGGGAGCGGCGCTGGGACCGGGGGCGGCGGGCGCCGACGGCGGGAAAGGCTGTGCCCAGCCCGGCGTCGTGCTGCTCTGAGGCGGCGCCTGCGGCCCAAACCACGGCACCCCCGGGTACATGGGGCTGGGGCGAGGGCGCGAAGGCTCGCAGCCCGCAGCGACCAGCAACAGGCCCCCGAGCAACCCAACCCCGACCGAACGGACAGCGCCAACCCTTGCCATCACCTCGGCTTGGACGACCGCACGAGGGAGAACCTTACAACTCGCGCGTAGATCACAGGCTCGTGGTGCAACACAGCGTCGTGGCGTCGCCGAAACGCTCCACGTCGGTGAGCACCTCGATCGGACACGATCCCCCCGCCGCCTGCCCGGTGAAACGCACCGAGCCGATGCTGGCGGTGCCCGCGAGATCGTGACAAGCGCTCGGCGAAGGCACCGTGACCTGGTTGCCCGTGCTGCCGCAGCTCTGGTCGTCGAGCGTCACCGCGCCGCTGCAACTGCCGCCCACCGCAGTGCCACACGCGCAGTCGGCGTTGCTGCAGCCAGTGGCCTCGGCGGGAGCCTCCAACATCACGACGCGGTCGGAGAACGGCGCACCGCACGTGGCCAAGCCGGCCTGGGCGAAACATACGAGCGAGCCTGGAGGGCCGGGACGCACGCAGGTCTCGCCGTCTGCGCAGCCGCCCGACGACTCCGCGGAGCACGTGCGGATCTCGCCGAAGCTCGCGCTGCTGCTGAAGCTCGGGGTGCAGGTGCCACCCACGAAGGTGTGGCTCACGCTCACCGCGTCAGCGGTCGCCGCGGCAGCCGCACACGTCGCGCTCGGGCCCACGACGATGGGCGCGCCCGCCGACGTGCAGGTCGAGGTGCCAAACGGGGTGACGGTCGCTGTGCAGTCCGAGGGGATCGCCGCGCTCGCGCACTCGCAGGCGCACGGGTTGTCGCCCACGGTCTGGCCCGACGGTCCGGGATCGGGGAACGCGCCGCCGCACTCGTCCTCCGGCCCCACCACCAAGAGCGGCCCTGTCCAACCGTCTCCCGGGAGCGAAGGCACACAGAGGTAGCCGCCACAGTCGGGGTCCTGACAATCGACGAGGCCGTCGCCATCCTCGTCCCCCGCACCTCCACACAGCTCGGGCGGGGCACCGCCCTGCGGACCACCACCCGCCGCGCCGCTGCCGCTCGGCACGTCGACGTCCGAGCCACCATCGCCTCCGGCAGGGCCCCCGCCCCCGGGCGTGAAGTCGCCGAACTCGCTGAAGCAGCCGCTCGTCAGCCAGGCGCAAAGCAGCAGGTGCGCGCGCACTAGAACGCCCCTTCGAGGCCGACGAACGCCGCCGAAGGCGAGGCGAAGCCGCCCACACGCAGCGGCGCTGCGGTGTCGTCGTCGCGGGTGGCGTCGACGATCAACATCACCACCGAGCTGCCCAGCGCCGCGGCGCCGACTCCGAGCCCCACATACCCGCCCACAGCGAAGGCTTGCCCCTCGGAGGCGAGCTCATCGGCCACCTCGGCGGAGCCGCGCGGGCAGCTGGGAGGGTCGACGTCGCTGCCACACTCGCTTCGAATCGCTGCCGCGCGTCCAGCAGCCAGTCCCAACAACGCGCCTCCTGTCGCGAGCGCGCCCGCACCGACGAAGCCGGTCACCCAAGCGGAAGTGAGCAACGGGCTCGATCCGCCGCTCCTGCCCCCCACGCCGCGCTCGGACACCCGCGAGAGCGCCACCGGCACCTCCAGGTTCTGGCCACCGATCAACACCACCTTCGACTCCCACGGCTCGAAGCCCACGGCCTCGGCCCGCAGCGCGTGCTCGCCGACCTCGAGCTCGACCGCAACCGCCGGCTCGACTGCCACCCCATCGATCGTCAGCTTGGCGGGGGCCGCAGCTGGCGAGACCTTCAGCGACACGCGTCCGAGGCGCGCAGCGAGCTCCTTCAGCGCCGTCTTCGCTTGCTCATCCACCACCCGCTTGCGCTCGACGTCCTTGGTGATCGCGTTGAGCTCGAGCACCCGGCGGTAGTGACGAGCCGCCTCGAGGGGCTTGTTTTCGCGCGCGCTGCACGAGGCCACGTTGAGCAACGTGCCCACGCCCGGATCGGCGGCCAGGCTCTCGCGGAACTTGGGGCATGCCTCGGACCAGCGGCCCTGATCGGAGAGCGTCAGCGCTTCGTCGAACAACGCCTGCGCGCGCAGCGGATCGCCTTCCCGAACGCGGGTTGGATCCTTGGAGGGCGGCGCAGCATCCTGGGCGCGTGCAGGCCTGCCCGACAGCAACGCGACGAGCGTGACGCCAACGCCAAGTCGAGGGCCCATCCAACCCACGACGGCACGCCTGGAGGGGGTCTGAAGACGCCTCACGATGCCAGAATAGGATGACCATCATGTGGATGCCATCTGGGGATCGCGGGCGGATGTGCCGTCTCTCAAGGAAGAAGCCTGCGGCTCACCTCGGGCGACCGTCAGGCTGACAGAATTAGTCTTGCAGACGGTTCGCAAGGGGAGCAGCATGGCGAGCATGAGTGGGACGAACGACCGGAAACCGGCGAGCCGTGCCAGCCACCAATCCGGCACCATGTTGGCCGCCTCTGCCAGCTCAGGGCCGCCTTCTGGAAGCGGCGGCCCCAGCAGCGTGGGCCCGCGCCGGCCGGTCTCGTTCGCTCGCCGCAGTTACGCGCCGCTGCGGGCCCTGATCGCCACCCCCCACGAGGAGACGCGGGCCGCCGCCGAGCGTGTGCTGACCAACAGCGGCGCCGAGCTGATCTCCACCTCGACCGCAGGCGGCATCCTCTACGAGCTGGGCGCCCTCTCCGAGCGCGGCCTGACGATGGTGCTGCTCGACCCGCTGCTGCCTGGCTGCGACCACAACCTGATCGCCATGCTGCGCCAGCACCCACACGTCTCGAAGGCGCCCGTGCTGCTCATCTCGAACATGTCTGGGCCGGTGGTCGAGGAGAAGATGCGAGCGTTGGGCGCAGACGGGTTCGTGTTGACGTCGCGCGGGCTGCTCCAGCTCGACACGGCGCTGAAGAGCTGGCTCGAGCGCTACGACGCCATCATGGCCGCGCTCGCCATGTGAGCGCGCTTTCGTTCAATCTGCCACGAACGTCGCCAACAGATCGAACGGCCCCGCGATGGGGGCGCCGTCGACCACCACCACGATCGACTGCTGCTCCGTCAGAGGGACGGCCAGCGAGTCGAGCGCCGTGGTGTTGATGCAGGCCACCTCGAACGCCTCGTCGCTGCACTGATCGAGCACGTACAGGCCGAGATCCAGCTGGGGGTCCAGCGTCAGGTACAGCGTTCCCGCGGCTTGTGCCGTGAACGAGTAGCGAGCCTCCGGGCCACCCAGCCCGACACACGATGCTGCGAACAGGTCGACGCCGCCCTCGGTGGTGCCGCTGTTCTGACCGCTCATCAGCGGCGTCAGCGAGGCGCAGTGGAACGCCGTCTCGTGCGTGCACGTCGCGCTGCAACCATCGCCATCGACCACGTTGCCGTCATCGCACTCCTCCGGGGCTTCGAGCTCCAAGTCGCCGCAGACCGGTGGCGCGCAGGCCTCGGCGCAGTCGGGATCGTCGCAATCGACGAGGCCGTCTTGCTCGTCGTCCTGACCGTCGTCGCACACGAGCTCACTCGTCCCGCAAACGCCGCAGTCGAGGTCCAAGCAGTCGACCAGGCCGTCCAGATCGTTGTCGAGGTCGTCCTCGCAATTCTCGTAACACGCGAGCGCGCCCTCGCAGTCGAGGTCGGCGCAGTCGGTCTCGCCGTCTTGATCCTCGTCGATTCCGTCGGCGCAGTTGAGCTCGAAGGTGATGCCGCAGTCCTCGTCGTTCGAGTCGACGAAGCCGTCGAAGTCGTCGTCGGCGCCGTTGCCGCAAATCTCGAGCTGCACGCAGCTGCCAAACTCGTCGCACTGGCTGCCCGCGCCGCAGTCCGCGTCCGTGGTGCAGCCGTACCAGCCATCGTCGTACGAGGAGTCGCCGTAACAGGCCATCAAGGTCATCAACACCGCGCCCGCGGCGGCCGCCTTGGCTGCGCCCACAGCGGCGCCGGCCGCCCTCCCCTTCACAGGCATGACAGAGGAGTCAGCCACGGTCGCGCCGCAGTGCGGGCAAGCGGCAACACCCTGGGGCACGAAACCGGGACAAGCAGCGCACGAAGCGATCATGAAAGGACCTCGAAGGAAGGGAGTCAGGGCAAAGTCAGGTGGAGAGTCGGCGGGGCTTGCGGTCTATCTGCACGAGCCGTTCCACTGGTAGGTCCGCGCTGGGATCGGCCGCATCGAAGGGCTCCACGACGATCTCGAATACGCCATTGTCGAAGGGATCTCCCGCCGCCGCCTGCACGCTGACCAGCCGCTCCCGCTGATTCCTCTTGGCCAGCTCGCGCGCGCGAAAGTGGCAATAAGGGTTGTTGCCCGGCCGGCCGAGCACGGCGTGAGCGGTGAAGCTGCACCCGCCCAGACATACGTCCCCGAACGGGCACTCCTTGCAGAAGCCCCACAGATCCTCGCGCGTGCGGGCGCGCGTGAACGACAGCTGCTCGCTGTCGTTCCAGATGCGGGCAAGCGGCGTCTTGCGCACGTTGCCACCCACATAGTGCGCCGTCTGCAACGACGGGCAGCCCTTCACCGCACCATCGGACTCGATGCCCATGACGAAGCGCCCGGCTTGGCAGCCAGCGAAATGATCGCGAAGCTCTTTGCGGGGCGAGCGCAGGAGCGCCTCCTCCGGGCCGAAGTAGCCGAGGTTGTTGCCAGCCATGACACGGATGCCACGGTCGTAGGCCTGCTCCTTGACCTTGGCCAACCGTGGCAGCAGGTCGAGCAAGTCCCAGGGCTGCAGGATCATGGCGGTGCGATCCGCCGCGCGACCGAGCGGCGTGGTGATTTGCACCTGCCATGCGACGATGCCCTGAGCGGCGAGGTGCTCGAACAACCCCTCGAGATCGCCGCGATTGAGCCGGTTGAAGTTGCTGTTGGCCATCGGCTTGATCCCGGCGGCGCGCAGGTTGGCCAACGCTTGGGTCGCGGTCTGGAAGCTACCCTTCAGGTTGCGCATGCGGTCGTGGGTCGCTTCCAGACCGTCGATGCTCACGCTCGCCTGAAACACTCCCGCCGCCTTCATTTGGTGGGCGAGCTCCGCAGTCACGCCGCGCCCGCCGGTGGTGAGCCCCACGCGAACGCCCCCGTCATGAAAGGCGCGTGCGATTTCCAAGAAGCCCTCGTGCAGGTAGGCCTCTCCGCCGATCAGCACCACCTCGCGCGCCTTCATGGCGACGAGATCATGGACGACCTTCAGCGCCTCTTCGGTGCTGAGCTCGTCGGGTCGAGCCGCCGAGGCGCGGGAGCCGCAGTGCGTGCAAGCGTGATCGCAGCGCAAAGTGAGCTCCCACACCACGTAGGCAGGAAAGAACTCGGAGCTCGACACATCCAGGCGGCGGCGGGACACGAGCCCCCATCTTGCACGAAGCCGGCCAAGCTCGACACGGGCTAAATGGCGTAGTCCTTGATCTTGTACAACAGGGCGCGGTGGCTGATCTCGAGCACCTCGGCCGCCTTGGTGCGGTTGCCGCGCGTCTTCTCCAGCGCGCGGCGAATCAAGGTCTCTTCGATCACGCGGGTGGTCTTCTTGATCGAGAGCTCCCCGCTAGCCAGCTGGATCTGCACTGGATCGTGGGCCTCGCGGATGCGCTCGGGCAGGTCGTCGACCGAGATCAGATCGCTCTCGCTGAGCACCATCGCGCGCTCGATCGTGTTCTCCAGCTCGCGTACGTTGCCCGGCCAGGAGTACTCCAGCAACAGCTTGCGCGCCTCGGGGCTGATGCCGCGGATCGTGGTGGACAGCCGCACGTTGTTGCGGGCGATGAAGTGCTCGATCAAAAGCGGGATGTCCTCGCGACGGTCACGCAGCGGGGGGATGCGGATCGTGAGCACGTTGATGCGGTAGAACAGGTCCTCGCGAAAGCGACCTGCAGCGGTCTCAGCCGCGAGGTCGCGGTGGGTCGCGGCCAAGATGCGTACGTCGACCTTCGTGTCCTTGGTGTCGCCGAGGCGGCGGATGGTCTCCTCCTGCAGCACGCGCAAGAGCTTCACTTGCAGCGAGAGCGGCAGCTCGCCGATCTCGTCCAACATCAAGGTGCCGCCGTGGGCTTGCTCGAACAGACCGGAGCGATCGGTCACGGCGTCGGTGAAGGCGCCGCGGCGGTAGCCGAACAGCTCGCTCTCGAGCAGGGGCTCGGGGATGGCGCCGCAGTTCACGGGCACGAACGGGCCGTTCCTCCGGCTCGACCGGTGGTGGAGCGCCCGCGCCACCAGCTCCTTGCCGACGCCGCTCTCGCCCGTGATCAGCGCGGTCGTCTTGAAGTCGGCCACTTTGGCGATCGTCTTGAACACGTTCTGCATCTCCGGGCTCTTGGAGAGCAGCTGCTCGAACTTGGCTTTCTCCCGGATCTCCTGCTTGAGCGCGCGGTTCTCGCGCTTGAGCGCCTCGCGCTCCTCGGCTTTGCGGAGGGTGAGCAGGAGCTCTTCGGGCTTGAACGGCTTCGCGATGTAGTCGTACGCGCCCGCCTTGATCGCCTCGATCGCCAAGTCGAGACTGCCGTAGGCGCTCATCACGATCACAGTGACGTCAGCGCCCTTCGCCTTCAGCGTGGAGAGCAGGTCGAGGCCGCCCATCTTGGGCATGCGGACGTCGGTGAGCACGAAGTCCGGCCCGAAGCTCTCGAGCAACTTCAGCGCCTCCTCCCCGTTGCCGGCGACCTCCACCTCGTAGCCATCCCGACGCAGGAACGAGCGGACCACGAGCCGCAGGTTCTCTTCGTCGTCGACCACCAGCACTCGTCGCATCTCGCAGTTTTTTCTACACCTGACACTGGGCCTCCGCAATTAGTAGCCGAGCCCGTGGTGCCACGACCGGTGCGCATGCGCAGCGTGCGACGCACCCCCCTTGCCCTGGGCGCGACGGAAAAAGGTTGGCAGCGGGCCAAAAACCCCCCTAACAGGCTGGGGCGGCGGCGGCGCGGAACGTGCTAGCGGCGCGCGGAAGAGGAATCATGGGCCTGCTCGAACGAATCGGTGCGTCGAAGACGGTGGTGCGGCTGCTGAGCGACGACCGGGTGATGAACCTCACCAACGGCGTGCTCGACGCCAAGAACCGCCTCAGCGCGGCGAGCCAGCTGGCGGCGCAGGCCCTGGTGGTGCTGCGTGACGGTCAGGCGTTGCCCAACATCGATCCGGCGCTCGACGGCGACGAGGCCTCGGTCGTGGACAGCGCCAAGCCCTCGGCCAAGGCCGTGAGTCACACCAGCTCGAACGGCGCCGCCCACAGCAACGGGGCCGCAAGCAGCGCCAGCGCCAGCGCCAGCGCCGAGGCGCCGGTGCCTGTCGGTCCGCGCAACGACTCCGAGGCGGACCTGGCCCAGTCGATGGCCAACCGCGCGAGCTTGGCCAAGGTCGGCGGCAAGGACGTGTTCGACAAGTGCTTCAAGTTCATGACCGCGGACAACGCCCGCGCCATGGGCGTCTACCCGTTCTTCCGGCCGCTCGACTTCAACAACGGCCCGATCGCGCAGCTCGAGGGCCGCGAGGTCATCATGCTCGGATCGAACAACTACCTGGGCCTGACCACCCACCCCAAGGTGCGCGAGGCCGCGAAAGCTGCGATCGACAAGTACGGCACCAGCATGACCGGCTCGCGTTTGGTCAACGGCTCGATGCGCCTGCACGAGGAGCTCGAGAACAAGCTTGCCGCGTTCCACGGCAAGGAGTCCGGCCTGGTGTTCACCACCGGCTATCAGGTCAACATCGCCACCATCTCCGCCTTGCTGTCCAACAAGAGCACGGTCGCCGTGGTGGACAAGGACGTGCACGCCTCCATCTACGACGGCGTGCGGCTGGGCCAAGCCAACAAGGCGCGGATGGTGCGGTACAAGCACAACGATCCCGCCTCGCTCGATCAGGCGCTCAGCGAGCTCGAAGCCAACGAGGGCGCCTTCGTGATCACCGACGGCGTGTTCAGCGCACAGGGCGAGATCGCCAACCTGCCCGGCATCGTCGAGGTCACCAAGAAGCACAAGGCGCGTTTGATGGTCGACGACGCACACGGCCTGGGCGTGCTCGGCCCGGCCGGTCGAGGCACCGCCGCCCACTTCGGCGTGGAGGACGGGGTGGACTTGATCGGCGGCACCTTCTCCAAGTCTCTCGCCTCGATCGGCGGCTGGCTGGTGGGCGATCGCAAGGTGCTCGACTACGTCCGGCACTTCGCCTTCTCGTTCCTGTTCGCCGCCAGCGCTGCCCCGCCCTGCGTCGCCGCCGCCATGGCCGCGCTCGACGTGATGCAAGAGGAGCCCTGGCGACAAGAGAAGCTGCGCGAGAACTTCACGTACATGCGCGAGGAGCTCAAGCGCCTCGGCTTCGAGCTCGGCACCACACAAACGGCCGTCATCCCCATCTACATTCGGCAGGATCTCCGCACCGTCATGATGTGGAAGAGCCTGCTCGACGACTACAGCATCTACGTCAACCCGTTCATCACCCCCGGCGTGCCCCCCAAGCAGCAGGTGCTGCGCACCAGCTACATGGCCACCCACGAGAGGCACCACCTCGACCGCGCGCTCGAGGCGTTCGAGAAGGTGGGCAAGAAGTTCGGCGTGATCTGAGCACGCTTGGGCTAGCGCTCCCGCGCTTACCCAAGCCGCGCGCTTCACTCATTGCGGCGATGGGCAGATGGGTGACGGCACCACCCACGAGGCGGCGGTGCACGCACGGGGCGCGCTCCGGTCCGGTGCAGCGTGTGACGGCTGGGCGAACGCGCGTCGCGAATGGCCGCGCGTAGGCGCGGGAGCGCCTAGCGCAGCGCCCTCCGAGGGCGTGGCGCGTAGCGCGAGCCCGAGCTAGCCACCGGCACCGCACACCGTCTCTCGAAGGCGACCTTGCTCCGAACGAGACAACCTTGCTCGGGGGGCCGGGACCAGGCTCTGAACGAGGGGACCATGCTCTGAACCGCGGGACCATGCTCTGAACGAGGGGACCGTTCGAGTTCAAGTTCCAACCGTCGGTGGACCAGAAGCTCGTCCGCGAGCTGGCAACCGGTCGCTTCATCGCCACCGCCGAAAACGTCTTGCTCCTCGGGCCACCCGGTGTGGGCAAGACGCACTTGGCCATCGCTCTCGGCCGCGCCGCGGTCGAGGCCGGCCACTCGGTGCTGTTCGTGACCGCTACCGCACTGCTCGCAGCGCTCGCAAAGGCGCAGCACGAAGGCAGACTGGCCGAGCAGATCGCCTTCTATGCGAAGCCCAAGCTGCTCGTCGTCGATGAGCTCGGTTACCTGCCGCTCGAGAAGCAGACCGCGCATCTCTTCTTCCAGCTCGTCAGCCGACGCTACGAGCGAGGAAGCATGCTGCTGACAACGAATCAGACCGTCACACAGTGGGGCCACGTGTTCGGCGACGAGATGATCGCTGCCGCCGTGCTCGACCGCCTGCTGCATCACAGCCACGTGCTCGTGGTCCAAGGAGAGAGCTATCGACTGAAGCAGAAAAAGCGCGCCGGCCTGGTCGGCACCACCAACACCAAACACGAACAGTGATCGAAACTGGGGGGGTCAGTTTTAGTGGCGCGAGGGGGTCAGAAGTTGGTGGCGCTTGACACATGGTCGCGCGGTTCAGAGCATGGTCGTGCGGTTCGGAGCATGGTCGCGCGGTTCAGAGCATGGTCGTGCGGTTCGGAGCATGGTCCCGCCGTTCGGAGCGTGGTCCCCAGGCGCAGATCACGTGTGGGCTTGGCTCTCCAAAGGCCGCGGCTTGTCCGTCCTTTGGAGCCCGATGCGCCTGCGCGACCAGTGGCAGCCCGAGAGCGATCGAGCCCGCAACCCCCATGGCCCCCGCGAGCGGAGGCTGGAACTTTGCCGAGGCCGTGCTTTCATACCCCCCAGCCAAACATGCGCTCGCTGATCGCTGCGTTGCCCGCCCTGGGGGTGGTCGTGTTCCTGGGGCTCGCCATGCCTGCGCACGGGCAGTCCTCGCTGCTTCACGAGTTCATCCCCCCCGATCCCAACGAGGACGTTTCGGTGGGCGCCACCACCTTGGACGGCAACTTCCCTGCCGCGCTCGACACACCGAGCGGGCCCGCTGCTGCGCCCGATCCGCGCAAGCCGCCGGATCCGAACAACCTCTACGCCGCCGACGACAGCAGCGACAGCACGTACGAGCCTGACCGCGACACGCGCCAGCCCAACATCGAGAACTACGACGATCCGTTCTCGCCCTCGACCTCGCCGTTCAAGCGCTTGCGCGCGTACGACTCGGTCGACGCCGACTACACATTGAAGGTCGGGGTGAAGGCCACCTCGCTGTTGAGCGTGGGGGGCGAAGCGGGGCCGGACGACGAGCCCTTCTACGGAGACTTCTCGGTCGAGCTGGTGCCGGACGAGCTGGTGCGCATCCCGAGCGTGGGGCCAGGGGCGCGCGTGCTCAAGATGCACGTCTCGCCGACGGCGACCGTGTCGCTGCTGCGCGACGGCGCCGAGAACTGGTTCATCCGCGGCACCGAGCGCAAGCGCGTGCGCGTGGTCATGCACCTCGCCATCGCCAGGGCGACGTTCGGCAGCGAGTTCCGCGATCCGAGCTGGGAGTCGCTCGAACGGCACATCCCCGATTTCTCCCACCACGACGCGCAGGCGCAAAAAGTGTTCGACACGATCGGGGTGAGCCGCTCGATGCGGCCCAAAGAAGCGCTGAGCAAGCTGGTGGCGTACTACCGCGCGTTTCAGCCCTCTGACGACCCCCCGAAGATCCACAACGACATCTTCCTGGACCTGGCCCTGTCCAAGAAGGGCGTGTGCCGCCACCGAGCCTTCGCCTTCCTGATCACGGCGATCCAGCTCGGGCTTCCCGCGCGGATGGTGGTGAACGAGGCCCACGCATGGGTCGAGGTGTTCGACTCGGTGTTGTGGCACCGCATCGATCTCGGCGGCGCAGCGCTCAACCTGGACGAGAGCTCGGATCCGTCGCGGCCGCAGCACCAACCTCCGAACGATCCGTTCGAGTGGCCCGATGGCGCTCGGAACAACTCGGGTGGTGCGCTCGCCGATCGCACCAACAACGGCGGAGGCACCTCGGATCCGGGCGAGCCCGACCCGAACGGCCCTTCCGCCACCGATCCCGACCCGGGCTCCGACCCAGGCCCAGGCCCCGCCAACAACGACCTGCCGCCCTCCAAGCTCGAGGTGGAGCTCGTCGACAAGGCGATCCGGCGCGGGGCCACGCTGAAGATCAAGGGCACGGTCTCCGGCAAGGACCCTTGCAAGAACGTGCGCGTCGACGTCCGCATCAAGAACGCGGAGAACGAGAACGGCCGGGCCATCGGGTCGCTGTCGACCGACGATGACGGCAAGTTCGAGGGCTCGGTCGTCGTCCCGCGTGACGTCGCCACGGGCGACTACGAGCTCTACGTCGTCACCCGCGGCGACAAGACCTGCGGCGCTGGGCGCTCGGAGTAGTTCGCGGCGATGCCCGCAATGGCTCGCGAAGCAAAGGCACGCCCGCGCTCCGGGCGACGTGCGCGGAGCTGCTACCATCGACGCGGTGGCGACACAGGATGGGGGAGCCGCGCTGGAGCGAGACAGGTTCGTGCGCTGGGCACGCCTCGTCTGGGTGGATCGGGCGCTGGGGCAGTTGCTGGATCAAGACCACGAAGCACGCTTCGCGGGGGATTTTCGCCGCGGTGTGTTCTCCGAATCGAACGGCCAGGGCGACACCGAGGCCGTCGCCTGGAACGAGTCCGGGCTCATTGCGCTCTCGTTCATCCATGACGAACCTGGGACCGGCCTCGGCGGCGAACGACTTGCCACCAGCGACTGGGTGACGTTCGGCCCACCCCAGCTCGCTGACCTGGCTGCCCCGCTGGTCCGACATTTGGGACGGCACGCGACGCACGGACTTTGGATCGCGGGCGACACCTCGAGCCACTCGCTTCCGCTACCCAGCAGCCTGGCTTGGGTGAATCCGTTCACCAGGCCGCTTTCGGCACCGGAAGGAGCCTGGGCAAGGCTCCCCTTCGAGCTCGCCGTAGCGTCGGAGGTTGGGCGCCATCGGGTAACCTCTGAACAACGGGAAGCGATCAGCGCGGCGGTGCGCGCCCACGCGGACGTGGCGATCACACGCGAGAGCTTCTCCCAGGCGGCGCGCGACCTGGCCCGCGCTGGCATTGACTGGCCGGAGGCCAAGGCGGACGGGCGGAGGATCGTTCATGAAGGGCGCGCGAGGCGAGCGGCGGCGACTGGCGAGCACAACGTCGCGCTGCTCCGGGCGGCGCACGATGGCAACCTCGAGAGCGTCGAAGCGGCGCTCGCGGCGGGGGCAGACATCGAGGCGCGGAGCCACCCGGGACTGTTTGGCGCCGTTGATGAGAGCGATTGCACCGCGCTGCTCCTCGCAGCCATGTACCGACACCACGACGTGGTCGAATTTCTCCTCGAGCGGGGTGCAGACCCCAGCGCCCGGCACCCGCGCTACGCCGACAACAACGTCATGAAGTGGCTGGCCATGGCTGGCAGCTTCTCCCTGATGATGAAGCTGCTCGACCTGGGCGCGTCCGAGGCGTCGGACGGGACGTTCCTGCGGTCCTTCTTGGAGGCGTTCTCTGTCGCACCGGACAAGCCGCAAACGCACCAGCGCCAAATCTCGCCAGAAGAGTTTCGTGTGGGCGTTCGAAAGATGCTCCGTGCGGGTGTGGGCAAGCGCATCTACGCGCGCCAACTCGTCCGCTTCGAGGCCGTCGCGAAACGGTGCGCCCCAGAGTTGCTTGAGGAGTTCCGGGCGCACGTCCCGAGGCCGTCGCGTGCGTGAGCAAACAGCGCGCAAGACTCACGAGCTTCCCGCAGGGCCGTGGCGCCCCGAGGCGAGCCGACCATGACCCCGCGAGCGCGTCCGCGAGCCCGCTCACTTGCCCAGGAGCGCCTTCACTTCGTCGGCGATCTTCTGCTCTTCGCCGCTCTCGTAGCCGGCGTGCGTGTGGACGATGTTGCCTTCCTTGTCCAGGATGAAGCTGGTGGGCATCTTGGACGGCTTGTACGCGTCGGCCGTCTTGTGCTCCTTGTCCCACACGATCGCGAACTTCACGCCGGTCTCCTTGGCGAACTCCTTGAGCTTGTCCTCGCTGACGTCACCCGGCTCATCCACGCTGACGGCGATCACGGCCAGATCGCCGCCGAACTGGTCCACCAGCTCTTGGTACTTGGGGAACGACTTGCGGCAGGGATCGCAGTAGGTGGCCCAGAAGTCGACGATCACGACCTTGCCCTTGGCCTCGGCCAGCGACTTGGGGCCCTCGCCGGTGACGAAGGCCGCGCTGAGCTCAGCGGCGCCCTTGCCTTCGCCCGCGGCGGGGGTGGCGCCTTCTGTGGTGGAGCCGCCCGACGCACAGCCGGAGAGCGCAACGACGAGGGTGGCGGCGGCGAGGTAGCTCTTCTTCAGGGTGATCATGTCGCGGAATCTCCTTGTGAGTGCGGGCGCAGCTTAGCCAAGAGGGGGCCCAGGGGCGAGCGGTTCGAGCCTTTTCTGAAAGACGCATGGGGCGGTCTCAGCGGCTCGTGGTTGTCGCCGCGCGCGAGTGCGGGCACGATGGAGTCCACGAGATGGCTCATCTGAGGCTTCGACCAGCTGGCGTCCTCGTCCTTGGCCTGGCCGTGGCGGCGCTCTTGCCCACGTGCACGGTGGGCGACGCGATCTGCACCGATCACACCGTAGAAGAGGATCGCTACGACGACTGCCCCTACGGGCCGCCCGGCGGGCCGCAAAAGCAGAGCGCGAGCGGGTGCGTGGTGACGTTCGACAAAACCAACTGCACCAAGACCTTCCGCGACGACGTGTTTCCCATCTTGGTCGCGCCGAACAGCGGGCTCGACAGCGGCGGCGGCTGCGTGCTCGCGGCCTGCCACGGGCCAGCTGGCACCGGGGCGATCGCCATCGTCCTGCCCGAAGACTCCACGCCCGACGAGCTCTACAACTTGATGGCCGGCTACGAAAACGCCGCCGGCGCGCCCTACATCGACGCGGACAACCCCGAGGCCTACTTCCTCTGCAACTTGAAGGCGACCCTGGGGGGAGGCAGCGCGATGCCGCCCACCGCGGGCCTCACCGACTCGCCCTCCACCACGCTGGACGACAACCACCTCGCCACGATCGAGGAGTGGGTGCGCTGCGGCATGGCCCTGGACGGCATGGGCACCGGCGGCGGGGGTGTGGGCGGTGGCGGCATGGGCGGCATGGGCGGCGCGGGCGGCGCGGGCGGCGGTCTGTAGCCACCCGCTGGCCAGCTTGCAGCCCGAGGCCGCTGGAGTAGGCTGCGCGTCCCCCGCGGGTCTCGCGGACGGAGAGGAGCGCCCATGTTCGTCGGAGTGATCGGTTCGGGAGCGATCGGCCCCGATCTCGCCTATGGCTTCTTGAGCGCGCTCGCGCGCAAGCCGGGCGCACGCGTGGTGCTGGTCGACATCAAGCAAGACGCGCTCGATGCGGGCGTGGCGCGCATCTTCGGCTACTTGGACAAGGGCGTGTCGCGCGGAAAGATCGCACCCTCCGAGGCCCAGGCGGTACGCGCGGCGCTTTCCGCCACGCGCGATCTCAACGCGCTCGACGGCTGCGACTACGTGCTCGAAGCGGCCAGCGAGGACCTGCCCGTCAAACGCAAGATCCTCGCGGATCTGGAGCGCATCGTGCGCCCGGATTGCCTGATCGGGTTCGCCACCAGCGGGTTGCCCCGGCGCGAGATCGCGCGCGAGGCGAAGCACCCGGAGCGCTGCTTCGTGAACCACCCGTTCTTTCCCGCCTGGCGCTCGCTGCCGATCGAGGTGGTGCTGAGCGGAGACGAGGCGCTCGGCGCCCGCATGATCGACACGCTCAAGGCCCTGGGCCGCGTGCCGATCGTCACGGCGGACGTGGAGTGCTTCGCGGCCGACGACGTGTTCTGCAACTACATCGCGGAGGCGGCGCGCATCGTCGAGGAAGGCCTGGCTACCCCCGCGCAGGTCGACGCGATCGTGCACGCGGCGGTGGGCGGCGGTGGACCGTTCAACGTGATGGATCTGACCCGCGGCAACCTGCTCGTGGTCAAGTGCCAGACGCTGATGCAGAAGGCGCCCACCGGCTCGAGCTGGTTCTCGCCGCCTGCGATCCTGGAGCAGCAAGGCAACAAGCTGTGGCACGACAAACACCACCCGGGCGACCCGACCCACCCGGCGGAGCTCGCGCCCGTCGTTCTCGACCGCATCCTGGCGGTGCTCTTCGCGCGCACCTACTTCGTGGTCGACCACGGCGTGTGCCCCCCCACCGAGACGAACTGGCTGATGCGCATGGCGCTTGGCTTTCGCAAAGGCACGCTCGAGCTCGCCGAGGAGCTCGGCGCAGCGCGGGTGCGCGAGCTGGTGCAGGCGTACGCCAGCAAGCGGCCGGGCTGCGAGGTGCCGCCCACCCTGGCCGAGGGCAAGCTCGTCGCTTTCAAGAAGACCGTGCTGATCGAGCGCGACGCTGGCGTGGGCGTGGTGCGCGTGTTCCGCCCCGAGGTGAAGAACGCCCTCTCGCGCGCCACCCTGCAGGAGGTCGACGCCGCCGTGGCGGAGCTCGAGGCCGACCCCAGCGTGGAAGGCATCGTGCTTACGAGCTACGACGGCTCGCTCGCCGGCGCGGACATCCAAGAGCTGGCGGTGCTGCCTGACGCCGACGCCTGCCGGCAGACGTGCCTCGACGCCCACCCGATCCTGGCGCGTATCGAGGCCTGCAAGAAGCCTGTGGTCGCCGCGCTCGACGGGCCGGTGCTCGGCGGCGGCGCCGAGCTGTCGATGGCTTGTCACGCGCGTGTGGTCGGGCCGCGCCTCGTGCTGGGTCAGCCCGAGGTCAACCTGGGCATCATCCCCGGGTACGGCGGCACGCAGCGCTTGCCTCGGCTGATCGGCCTGGAGCGTGCCACCAAGCTCCTGCGCGCAGGCAGCTCCGTGGGCGCGAAGGAGGCGATCGAGTGGGGCTGGGCGAGCGGCGAGCCGGCCAAGGACGCCGAACGAGAGGCCAAGGCGCTCGCGCTGCGCGCTGCGCGCAAAGAAGTGCAGATCGGCCCGGTCGACCCGGCCGCCATGACGCTGCCGAGCACGCTGCCGACGTGCGACATCGGCCATCGTTCGCTGTCCATCGACGCGATCCTGGTCGACGTGCTGAAGCGGGGGCTGTGTCGGCCTTTGAGCGAGGGGCTCGCGATCGAAGCCGACGGCTTCGCGCGCTGCAAGCAGACCGTGGACATGGACATCGGCATGAAGAACTTCGTGCAGAACGGGCCGCGCGTTCCGGCTGCGTTCCTGCACGAGTGAGCCCGTCGACCCGTTCGAGGACACTTCCCCACCGCGAGATCTCCCATGGCAAGCCCCTCCTCCATCGTCATCCTCGAAGGCGCCCGTCGCACCCCGCGCGCCGACATCCTGATCGACAACCGGGCCCCCGGGCTGTTCACCCGCTTCTCCGCGACCCAGCTCGGCGGCTTGGCGATCCGCGCCACGCTCGATCACGCCCACGTGCCCGAGCAGCTGATCGGCCACGTGGTCATGGGCATGGCGCAACACAGCCACCGCGACAGCATCTACGGCGCCAAGGGCATGGCCTTTCGTGGCGGCGTGCCGGCCGACGTCCCCGCGCTGACGGTAGCGCGCATCTGCGGCAGCGGCGCGGAGGCGGTGGCGGTGTCTGCGGAGCTGATGCTCGCTGGCGTGCGTCACGATCGCGAGCGCCCGTTCGTGATCGCTGGTGGCGCAGAGTCGATGCAGTACCCGTTCGCGCTGTACAACATGCGCGGCAAGAAGGTGGGCGAGGCGGTGCAGAAATACGGCCCCATCGACACGAAGGCGCTGCCCAACGGCACGCACCTGCAAGACGTGCTGCTCATGAGCCTCTACGACCCCTCCGCCAAGATGGCGATGGCCAACACCGCCGAAGAGCTCGGACGGCGCTACGAGATCACCCGCGAGCAAGCAGATCAGTTCGGCTTCCGCTCGCACCAGCTGGCGAAGCGCGCGCGTGACGCCGGCGCGTTCGCCGAGGAGACCTGCTCGGTGTTGGTCGAGGGCGCGGGCGAGCCGCGCTTGGTCAAACACGACACCCACATCATGGACGACGTGTCGATGGCGAAGATGAGCCGCTTGCCCGCCGCGTTCGAGCAGGGCGGCATCATCACCGCCGGCAACGCGAGCGCGGTGGTGGACGGCGCGGGCGCCATGGTGCTCGCGTTCGAGCAAGACGCCGTCAAGCACGGCCAGAAGCCGCTCGCGCGACTGGCCGGCATGGGCGTGGCTGCGTGCGCCCCCGAAATCATGGGCTGGGGGCCGGTGCCGTCCACCAAACGCGCGCTGGCGAACGCTGGCATCACGGGCAAGCAGATCGATCACGTCGAGCTGAACGAGGCGTTCGCACCCCAGGCGTTGGCGGTGATTCGAGACTTCGCCGAGCTCGGGATCGACCCCGAGAAGGTGAACCCGCTCGGCGGCGCGATCGCGCTCGGTCACCCCTTGGGCGCGACCGGAGCCATCCTGAGCATCACCTGCGCGCACGCGCTGCGCCGCGAGAAGAAGCGCTACGGCCTGGTCACCATGTGCATCGGCGGTGGTCAGGGCATCTCCCTGGTGCTCGAGGCCTGTTGAGTCGGGTGCCCCTTTGGTGACCGGCCTGGTGTATACTGCCCACATGTCCAAGAAGCTCCTGGGTCTTGCCCGAGGGATCGCGAGCCGTCGCGGTGTCGCAAAGCTTTTGGCTGCCTCGTTCGCCGTGGCGCTCGCGTCCACGGGGGCGGGCTGCGCGCCAGTCGCGCCCTATGAACGCGGCAAGCTCGCGCACCCCACCATGGCCGCCGGCTCGCTCGGCACCATGGGGGAGGAGCACTTGCACGCGATCTCCGAAGGGGCCACCGGCGGAAGCGGCGGCACCGGCAGCGGCTGCGGCTGCAACTGAGCGTCTCGACCTCTTCTGGAATGAAACGAGACCGGAGATTCCCTCGAGCCACGAGCGCGCGCTCGTGTGGGCTCGTGGCGCTCTTCGCGTGCTGGCTGCCGCTGTCCGCCGCGTGGGCAGACATCTCGGACAACGACGCCGAGGTCGAAATCCTCGTGCAGAGCGTGTTCGAGGCCGAGTACCCCAAGAAGCAATACGTCGAGGCGCTCGAGAAGCTGCAGCTCGCCGCGAACGTCTGCCAGGAGGGCAGCTGCAGCGCGAAGATCCGCGCCAAGGTGCTGGTGGGCGTGGCCACGGTGCTGGCCGGCGGCCTGGATCAGAAGCAGGACGCGGTCGAGGTGTTCAAGATCGCCTTGAAGGAAGACGGCCGCGTCCAACTGATCAAGGGCTTCGACAAGGGCGGCATCAAGGAGGCGTGGGACAAGGCCAAAAAGGACGCTGGTCGCGCACCGGTAGCCCCGGCCGAGACGCCACGCAAAAAGTACCCCGGCGGCATGAAGGCGCCCAAGGGTTGGAAAACCCCCGAGGGGTTCTTCTACTACCAAGAGGCGGTCAAGGCGCAGGACCAGCGCTCGTGGCTGATGTGTGCCGGCTACGCCGGCGACTCGATCGGCGCAGAAGACCGCGTCAGCACCAAGTTCCTTCGCGCCCAGTGTTACGACCGCGGCGGCAAGTGGGTCGAAGCCGTCGCCGACTACGAAGTCGTGGCGACCGAGGCGCCCCGCCTGGGCATGAACGACTCGGGCCGCGAGGCGAAGTCGCGCTTCGAGGAGATGACCAAAAAAATGCCCAAGCTGGTGCTGAGGCCGCCCAGCAACGCCGAGGGCCTGCGCGTCAGCATCGACGACGAAGAGATCTCCAGCGACAAGCTGGGCGGCGAGCTGTGGGTGAACCCCGGGCAGCGCCGCATCAAGGCCGAGGGCAAGGTCAGCGGTCAAGCGCTGGTGTTCGAACGTGACCTCACCATCAACGAGGGCGGCTCCGAGACGATCGACATCAAGCTGGTGCCGCAGACCTCGGTGGCGAGCGACAACCGCGTGTTGCGCTGTCTGGACAAGTCCAAGTCGCGCGACGAGCTGGCTGAGTGCATCGGCGAGGGCACGGGGCGCGCGGTCAACGTGAAGATCGCCGCCGAGTTCACCGGCTACCACGACAACGACAACACCGACGTGATCTCGCCCGCGGTGATGTTCAACATCACGAGCCCCACGGACGGCTGGAGCTTCGGCGCGAGCTTCTTGGTCGACGTCGTGACCACCGCCTCGACCGACATCGTGGCCACCGCGTCCCCACGCTGGACCGAGACCCGCTACGTGCCCGGCATCAACGGCAGCAAGAAGTTTGGCGACGTCACCCTGGGGTTGGGCGGTGGCGCCTCGATCGAGCCCGACTACCTCTCCTTCGCCGCCGGCATCAACGGCGCGGTGGACTTGGCAGACAAACGCGTCACCCCCAGCTTGGCGTATGGCTTCGGCTACGACATCCAAGGGCGCAGCGGCACCGCGTTCGAGGCATTCCAGTCGATCATCATCCAGAACTCGGTCGACGCCTCGGTCAGCGCGGTGCTCGACAAAGCCTCGGTGCTCACCACCGGCGTCACCGCGATCTTCCAGAACGGTGACACCTCCAAGCCCTACCGCTACGTGCCCCTGTTCGATCAGGACACCGTCCCGCTGATCCCGCCTGGGCTCACGATCGAGGAGGTGAACCGCGTGCGCAGCCAGGTGCGGGCGCTCGAGCAGCTGCCGACGGAGCGGCAGCGCTACGCGGTCAGCGGTCGCTTCGCCCACCGCTTCGAGTCGAGCACACTGCGCCTCGACGAGCGCCTGTACATCGACAGCTGGGGGGTCAAGGCCAGCACGACCGACTTCAAGTTCTTCGTCGACGTGGACCGCGTCCGCTTCTGGCCTCACGTGCGCTTTCACGCCCAGACCGGCGCAGACTTCTGGCAGCTCGCGTACCCCGTCATCGAGGACGGCGCGCAGATCATCCTGCCCAACTTCCGCACGGGCGATCGCGAGCTCGGCCCCTACATCGGCTTCTACGGTGGAGGCGGCATGCGGGTGGCGTTCGGGCCCGAGAACAGCTGGGGGCTCGGGTTCTCCGGCGACGTCGTCTACAATCGCTATCTCAATCACCTCTTCATCCTCGAGCGACTCGGCTTCTTCGGCGCGCTCTTGGCGGAGGTCGACATCGAATGAGCACCGCCCTCCCCCGACTCTGCGTGCTCGCCGCGCTGCTGGCCAGCGCGGCCGGGTGCGGCAACCCCGTGACCGACAACGCCATCGAGGCGTGGGGCGGCGAGCTGCCAGATGTGCCGGCGGGAGAGCACCATCGCCCGGGCCAGCCTTGCGTGCTGTGTCACTCGGTGGCGGGTGGAGCCTCTCCGGAAATGGTGCTTGGCGGCACCGTGTTCGCCGATCAGCAGTCGTTCGTCCCCGTCGAGGGCGCAAAGGTCATCGTCTTCGACTCGGTCGGCGATCGCTTCGAGATGACGACCAACTGCATCGGCAACTTCTACCTGCCGCGCGACGATCGTGCGCCTCTGTTCCCGCTCGCGGTCGAGGTGCACTGCCCCACGTACGACGCGTCGGGGGAGAAGCTCGAGGTGGAGAAGGTGGTGTCGATGAACAGCTGGATCAGCCGAGACGGCAGCTGTGCGACTTGCCACGCGCTCACTGGCGTGAGCGACCGCTCGACGGGCTGGGTGTACTGCAACGGTCCGGACGAGATCGCCTCGAACCCCTACCCGCCCGTCAGCGACGACTGTCCCGGCAAGCCGCCGCAGAGCGAGGGCGACGACGGAGGGGGCGACGGAGACGGCATGGGCAGCGGAATGGGCAACGGCATGGGTGGGACACCATGACGGCGAGGCGCAGCTACCGCGCCGCTTTCGCGTGTGCGTTGATCTTCCCCGTCGCGGTGATCCTGGCCGGGGCGTGCAAGCCCAGCCTGGCACCCAACACGATCGAGTGCCCCCCGTTCGAGGACTTCAAGTCGGTCTCGCCGCTGCTCGAGCAGCGCTGCGGCACGCTCGACTGCCACGGCAACGACGGCAGGCCGCTGCGCCTGTACGGGCAATACGGCCTCCGCTACTTGCAAGAGGAGGACGATCCGGACGTGCTCTTCTCCGGCAACCTCAACGCGCCGACCACAGCGGCCGAGCTTGAGCGCAACTACTTCTCCGTGTGCGGGCTCGAGCCCGAGCGCATGGTCATGGTGCAAGCCGGCGAGCTAGCCGTCGAAGACCTCACGATGGTGCGCAAGCCCCGCCTGTCCGAGAAGCACAAGGGCGGCCGCATCTGGGATCAAGGCAAGGTCGAGGATCGCTGCTTGACTGGCTGGATCGCCGGCAATTACGAAGAAGGCGAGATGGACTCGGGCGACTGCACCGACGCGCTCAGCCAGTAGCCCCGCGTCAGCCTCAAGGCTCGCGGTCGACCACGCTCGCGAGCAGCTCCGCCTCGGCGCACAGCGCGCCGTCGACGGACGCCTCGCCACGCAACTTCCACACATTGGAGCGGTGGTGCAGCACCTCCGCGTAGAGGTCGAGGCGATCGCCGGGCTCGACGGTGCGGCGGAACTTGCACTTGTCGATCCCCAGGAAGAACATCAAGTGAGTGGCGGCATCGAACGGGTCGCTAGCGTACGCCAACATGCCGCCGATCTGCGCCAACGACTCCAAGATCAGGACGCCCGGCATGATCGGGCGGCCCGGAAAATGACCCGGGAACCAGGGCTCGTTGTAGGCCACCGACTTGTGCCCGCGGATGTGCTTGCCAGCAGCGATCTCCGTGACCCGGTCCACCATCACGAACGGGTAGCGATGGGGCAGGATGCGCAGGATGCGGTGGACGTCGATGCGCTGGGCGTCGTCACTGGGGGCGCTCACGAGCGCTCCTTAACCGGACTCGCCAGCGTTGTACATCGACACCACGCGGTCGGTGAGATCGAGCTCCGGGCGCGCATACGGCGCGGCGCGCTTGTCGATCACGATGTCATGACCGTTCTTGCTGGCCAGCTTGCTGACCAGGCCGATCATGCGCTTGATGATCGGGTCGGTCAGCTCCGCCTGCCGCTTCTCGAGCTCCTTGTTGTAATCGATGAACACCGTCTGGAGCGACAGCATCTCCTTCTGCCAGAGCTCCATCCGGCGAGTGAGCGCCTCGCGTGACAGAAACGGCGCCTGGCGCTCGATGTCCCCGCGCATCTTCGCGAGCTCTTTCTGCTTGCTGTCGAGCGTCACCTGCCGCTTGTCGAGCAGCTTCTTGAGCTGCGCTTGGGCGCGGATGCCGTCTTCGGTCTGCATGACGGCGCCTTGCAGATCCACCACGGCGATGCTGGTCCCATCGGCGAGCACGGTGCTCGCTCGGAGCCACGCGCTCACGATCACCAGCAGGGCCAAGCCACGGGCCAATTGCGTGCGGAGACTCACCCCCTTCAGGTGTCTCGTTTTTTGGCCGCGGTCAACGGCTGGCGGTCGTCACGGTGTGCACTCGTTGGAGACACACAGCTCTCCCGCTGGGCAGGGCACTCCCAACGTGCACTCTGGGTTGAGCTCGGTGTCGGTCTTGCACACGTTCGCGTCACAGGCATCGAAGCGCGCATCGATCAGCTTGCACTCCTCGAGCGTTTCGCAGGCGTAGCGGCAAAACCCATCCAAGCAGGTCTGCCCCGCGCCCGGGCAGGGGAGCTCTGCGCTGCACACCGGGACCGGTCCCTGGTCCAAGATGCACGCTCCGCTCGACTCTTCGCACAGCTCACCGACCCCACAGTCGGCGTGAGAGAGGCACGCGGTCGTGCAGAAGCCGTCGACGCAGGGCAGACCGCTGCAGTCGGTGGGGCTCGAGCACTCCGGGTTCGACGCGTCGGGCAAGCACGCACCCCCCGTGCAAACGAAATGTTCGGCACAAGGAAAGTCGGGATCACAAGCGGGCACGCATTGCCCTTCGGCGCAGACGTGCGCGTCTCCGCACTCGAAGTCGAAGCCGCATGCAGGCAGGCAGGTAGACCCGACGCACGACAGGCCTGCAGCGCACTCCGCGTCGGTCTGGCACTCACAGGCGAGCAAGCTCGGGTCGCACGGGACGGCGCCGCCTTCCCCGCCCGCCCCGCCACTGGCGCCTTGGCCGTAGGACCCGCCGTACGCCCAAGAGCCGCCCTCGTTACAGTCCACGCAGTCGTCGTCGCTGGGGGATTGGCAACTCACCACACACCCGGACAACGCGACACACACAGGCGCCAGAACGAACACCGCGTGCAAGGAAGTCGAAAGAGCGTTCATGCCGGCCCTCTTTGCATCTGCCGGGCCAAGCGCGCCGGCCCCGACAAATCTGCAGAATCGGACTGGCAGTCAACGCCGGTTCACAATCGCCACGACACCGTCGCTGCGCGAAGCGGGAGCGCACCACCGGGATCGGGTTGCGGGTAGACTGCGAGGCAGTTGACCAGCCCGGATCCCCCCCCTTCCACCAAAGTCCCACGCAGCGCGGACGACCTCCTTCGTGGACTGCGCCGGGTGCTCTCCGATCTGATGCGCTCCGACGCGCTCGGCCGCGGAGACGTCGAGGAGGCGCTGGCGCACCTCACGGAAGTGTCCGCTCAGGTGCTGCGAGTTGGACGCTCGAGCGTGTGGCGCTTCCGCCATTCGCGGACGGAGCTGTGTTGCGACGATCTGTACGAGATCGAGCACGACCGGCACTCGGCGGGGACGGTCCTGCGCGCCAAGGACACTCCCCGCTACTTCGCCGCGCTGAACCAGGAGCGCTCGATCGCCGCCAACGACGCCCGCCGCGACCCCCGCACCAGCGAGTTCACAGATGCGTACCTGGCGCCGCTCGGCATCGGCGCGATGCTCGACGCGCCGGTGTTCCTGCAGGGGCAGCTGGTGGGAGTGGTCTGCCACGAGCACTTGGGCCCCGCGCGCCAGTGGTTGGCGTGGGAGGAGCTCGTGGCCGGGACCTTCGCCGATTTCGTGGCGATGGTGCTGGCCGCAGCGGACCGCAACGATCACGCCGCCGAGCTGGCGCGGAGCCGCGCGGAGCTGGAGTCTCGCGTGGTGGAGCGCACGCAGCGGCTCGCCGCGAGCGAGGCGAGCCTGCGACAGCTGTTCAACGCGTCCCCGGTGGCGATGTTGTGCGTGCGCAAGCAGGACTGGGGCACGCTGGCGCAGAACCGCCGCGCGGCATCGTTGCTGGGACTGGATGCGCAGCGCTCGAGCGGGGGAGCGCTGGAGATGTGGGCCAAGGCGGGCGAACGCGAGCGGCTGCAGCTCGAGTTGGCGGACAACCCTGCGGTGGAGCACTTCGAGACAGAGTTGTTTCGCCCCAGCGGCGAGTCCTTCCCCGCAGAGCTGGCCGCTCAAGCGCTGACGTTCGACGGTCAGGACGCGATCTTGCTCGGCATCCACGACGTGTCTGCGCAGAAAGAGATCGAAGAAAAGCTGCGGGAGCTGGCCACCACCGACTCGCTCACCGGAACGCTCACCAGGCGGCGCTTCTTCGAGGTGGCCGACGAAGAGCTGGCCCGCGCCACCCGCTACGGAAGGCCCATCGCGCTCGCGATGCTCGACGCAGACCACTTCAAGACGGTCAACGACACGCTTGGGCACCTCGCTGGCGACGCCGTGCTCGAGGCGATCGGCGCGATCATCCGCCGAGAGCTGCGCCGTGTCGACGTGGTGGGCCGCTACGGTGGCGAGGAGTTCGTGATCTTGCTGCCGGAGACGGATCTCGAGGCCGCCAAGGTGACGGCCGAGCGGATCCGCGCCGCGATCGAGCACGCGACGGTCGAGACCCCCGACGGCGCGAGCGTGTCGGTGACGGTCAGCCTCGGGGTGACCACCCGCCACGTGGACGAAGCCCTTGCGTCGTTGATCCGACGCGCGGACGAGGCCGTCTACGCCGCCAAGACGGCCGGTCGCAACCGCGTGATCGCCAGTTGAGCGACCGGCTCAGTGTCGCGGGGTCGGGCGGACGCGAGGCGGAGGCCGGTGCCCGGGACGCGCGAACGTGGCCGGCGCGGCGCGCGGATCGGCAGGCACGCGGTCGGCTTGGCGCAACGCCACGACCGGGTCGAGCGGCAACCCCCGTGCGTACAGGTCGGCCTCGGCCACCTCGAGCGCGAGCTCGAACATCTCGGTGCGGGCGAAGCGGCCTGCCTTTCCGGAGAGGATTCGCGGAAGCACCGCCAGGATGCGACGCATGCCGTCGGCGAAGCGACGGGGGATGGCGAGCTTCTCCAGCATCGGCTCGAGGAAGGCGGAGGTCGCGGCGCTGCGATCCCGAGCGCCCTCGACGGCCTCCTTCAGTGGCTCGAGCAAAAGCAGCGTCCAGAGCACGGTATCTTCGCGAGGTCCGCTCTGCTCCGTCTTGCGATCGATGAAGTCGAGCAGCCGGAAGAAGCGATGCGCCGCCGACGCGGGCGACTCGTCGCCGAAGGAGTCGTAGAGCAGCGCCGCAAGCTCGGGCAAGAGCACCTCGAGCACGCCCGTCTCCCACGCCAAATACATGGTCCTGCGTGCGCCTCCTCCGCGCAACAAACGCAGCACCTCTTCCGCGACGCGCGGCCGCGCAGCCAACTCGAGCGAGCCGCGGCAGGTGACGATGGCGTCATACACCTCTGGCGCGATGCCGAGATCGAGCCGACCGGCGAACTTGAGCGCCCGGAGCAAGCGGATCGGATCCTCGCGAAAGCGCAGGTGAGGCTCGCCGATGGTGTTCACCAAGCGGCGCTCGAGGTCGTGGAGACCGCCGACCCAATCCAGGATTTGTGCGGCTTCGACGTCGTACAAGAGGCCGTTGATGGTGAAGTCCCGCCGCCGCGCGTCTTCGTCGGCCTCGCCGAACACGTTGTCCGAGCGAATCAACAGGCTCGACGAGTCTTCGGCTGCGTTTTCGTCGACCTCCACATCGTCGTTCGGGTTGCGGCGAAAGGTGGCGACCTCGATCACCTTGCCCGCGTGAAAGAGCACGTGGACCAAGCGGAAGCGCCGCCCAATCACGCGAGAGTTGCGAAACAGCTCGCGCACTTGCTCGGGGCGAGCGCTGGTGGCGACGTCGAAGTCCTTGGGCCGCCGGCCGAGCAACAGGTCGCGCACACAGCCACCAACGAGGTAGGCCTCGTAGCCATGACGCACCAGCCGGCGCACGACCTTCTGCACGTCCGGGTCGATCCGGTCTTCATCGAGAGAGACCGCGAAACGAGGCGGCTCGGGCTTCGAGATATCGGCCTTGGGCGGGGCGGGCAGCGCTGCCTCGAACGACACCTCGGGCAGCGGTTCATCCGATCGGGACCCCGACCGCGCGGCCGCCGTGACCTCGAGCGCAGGTGCCGCTGCCAAGGCATCACCCGTGGCGCGCGTGCTGCGCGTCGCTCTACGCCGTCGTCGCGGCGCGGCGCGCTCGGCCTCCGACTCGCCCCCCTCTTCGACGTTGGCTTCTCCCAATGCGGACACCTCGTCTTCAGTGGACTCGAGGTTGGATCCCGCCGCAGAAGCGGCGCGTGACGGAGGCTTGGGCGCCATGAACGGAAAGACTCGGCAAGCTGCGAAAAGGCAGTCGGCTCGGGGGCGAGCCACTGACCGCAGTAGCAGATGTCTGGGGGAGCGCCAACGGAGACCCCTCGCGTGCGCATAAGACTCCGGAACGACAAGCGTTCTCAGGAGCCGGATGGCGCTCCCTCCGGGGCCTCGAGCAGCGCCTGCTCGAGGTCGTACATGCTAGCGAAGCGATCGGCCGGGGATTTGGCCAGTGCCCGCCGGACAGTGGCCTCGAGCGCCTCCGACACGCCGCTCACACGTGGAAGCTCGGCACACATGTGCTGCTGAACGAGGTCCATGCTGGTCTTGGCCGTGAAGGGTGCTCGGCCCACCAACAGCTCGAACAGCACCACACCGAGCGAGTAGATGTCTGCGCTGGCGTGCCCTTCGCGCCCCTCCGCCTGTTCGGGGGCGAGGTACCCGGGTGTCCCGACGAAGCCGGTCGAGATGGTGAGCCGCATATCCGGGGCCGGTTGCGAGTCCTCCAAGAGCCAGGCGGACCCGAAGTCCAACACGCGCACCACCTCGCGCCCATCGAGCGCATGCACCAAGAAGAGGTTCTCGGGTTTGACGTCGCGGTGCACCACACCCGCGGCATGCGCGGCGGCGAGCCCGCGCGCAGCGCCCCGCACGATGCGCAGCGCTCGACTCCTCGGCAACTTGCGCTCGGCGGCCATCAGGTCTGCCAGATCGGTGCCGACCAAGTGCTCGCTCACGAAGAACGACAACTCACGGTCGCGCTCCACCCCGCCGAACACTCTGAGCACGTTGGGGTGCTGCACCAAGGCGGCCGCGCGCGCCTCGCGCTCGAAACGCGCGACCAGCTCCGCTCGATCGACGACCTCCGGACGCAGCACCTTGAGCACGACGTGTTCATCGTCGGGCGTGCGGGCGAGCAGCACGTGCGACAACCCCCCGCTGCGCAGCACCTGCTCGACGAAGAGACGTGTGCCGCGGGCCAGCAGCGTCTGCCCGACGAGCGCATCGGGGGAGAAGCGGACCCTCATGGCGAGAGGATCCCCTCGTCCAAGCTCACCGCGCGCGTGGGCCAACGCTCGGGCGGGAAGCCCTCCGCCAAAGCCTGGACCAGGTCGCCGGCCGCGGGAGGCGTCGCGCCGTACAGCCGAGCCAGCAGCTCGAGCACCGCGCGCGCGGACCAGCCGCGTCGCCGCAGCTCATCGACCGTGACGCTGCGCGAGCGTTTCGCCAGGCGCTCACCTCGCTCGAAGACGAGCATCGGAACGTGCAGCACGGGTGGCAGCTCCCCGCCGAGCAGCGCGGCCAGCAGCGCTTGCCGCGGCGCGCTGGGAGCGAGGTCGGCGCCGCGGACGATCTCCGTCACGCCCATCGTGAGATCGTCCACGACCACCGCCAGCTGGTAGCTGAACACACCATCGGCCCGACGCAGGACGAAGTCCGAGACCTGCGCGCGTGGGACCTCGGAGCTGCCCGTGATGACGTCGCGAACCAGCACCACGCCGCTCGACGGGACCGCGAGCCGCACGCACGGAGGACGGCGGAAGGTACGGTTCGCCATGCCGTGCGGACGACATGTGCCGGGATAGGGAGGGCCCTCTTCGCCCTCGTGTGGAGCGCTCGCCGAGAGGGCGATCTCGCGCCGGGAGCAGTCGCACAGGTAGGTCGCGCCGGCAGCTGCGAGCTGCTCGATCGCCGCGAGGTACAGCGGCGAACGCTGCGACTGCCGCAGCGGGCCTGGCTCGTCCTCGGGCGGGTGGGGGGTTACCAGCCCGAGCCACGCCAAGTCCTCGCGCAGCGACTCCTCGCTGTTCGCCACCACGCGCGAGGGGTCGAGGTCCTCCACGCGCAGCAGCAAGCGTCCACCATAGCGACGCGCGCGGGTGGCCGCGAACAACGCTGTGGCCGCACCACCGAGGTGAAGGCGGCCGGTGGGTGACGGCGCGAAGCGACCCAAGTAGCCCACGTGTGGGTTATCGCACGGCCTGCCGTACACGATCCACGCGGACGCGCTCAAACTCCTGTTCGCAGCCAGCCAGCGAGGCTAGACCGCCGCCACGGTGGAACAGCCTGACGAAACCGTCGGCGCGCAGGCGGGTGTGCCCGGCTCGCTCCGGACGCACCTGTTGCTGTTCGCCGTCACGGTGGTGTCCGTGTTCTTCGCAGGCGCGGCCTACGTGCAGGCGCTGCCCCCGGAGCCGGAGCTGTGGGCCATCCTGAAGGCGCTGCCGCAGGGGTACCCGTTCGCGATCCCACTCATCACCATCCTGCTGGTGCACGAGCTCGGCCACTACGTCGCGGCCCGAATCCACCGAGTACCGGCCTCGTTGCCCTATTTCATCCCAGCGCCTGCGCTGAATCCGTTCGGGACGATGGGCGCCGTGATCGCGATGCCCGACCGCATCCGGTCACGTGCAGCCCTGCTCGACATCGGCGCGGCTGGACCGCTCGCGGGCTTGTGCGTAGCCCTGCCCGTGGTGGTGATCGGGCTTTCGACCTCCGAGGTCGAGGTGCTGTCCGGCTCCTTCGAGATGGAAGGACAGAGCCTGCTCTACCTGTTCCTCAAGCGCGTGATCCTAGGAGTGATTCCCGCGGGATCGGACGTGGTCATGAACGCCGTGGCTTTCGCCGGGTGGACGGGCTTGTTCGTGACGGCGCTGAACTTGATCCCGGTCGGTCAGCTCGACGGCGGGCACATCGCGTACGCGTTGTTCGGACCACGCTACGACCGCTACGCCGCTTGGGTGCACGCCGGCCTGCTGCTGGTGTTCGGCTACAACCTGTGGATCTTCGTGCGTCCGGCCCTCGTCAGCGGAGAAGGGCTGGACGTCGCCTTCTCCAACTCCAGCTTCTACCTCGTGTGGTTCGTGTTGCTCGGCTTGATGCGCTGGCGCGCGGGGCTGAATCACCCTCCCTACGACCATGGAGAGCTGTCGCCCGCGAGGCGCGCCGTGGCGATCGTGTGTCTGGTGCTATTCGTGCTGCTGTTCATGCCCACACCCTGGGCGCACTACGACCTGCCGGTCTGACCGGCTCGTCCGTCAGGTGGGCGTCTGCTGTGGAAACTTGGCGCGCAGGGCTCGACACACGGGCTCCGGTGCGTAGTGGCTGACGTTGCCGCCGTGGCTGGCGATCTCGCGCACGAGGGAGGCGGACACGAAGCCGTAGTTCGCGCGCGTGGGCAGGAACACGGTGTCGACCGAAGGATCCATGTCGGCGTTGGCGTGGGCGATCTGAAGCTCGTACTCGAAGTCGGTGGCGGCACGCAGGCCGCGCACGATCACGCGCGCACCGATGCGCTTGCAGTAGTTGATCAGCAGCCCGTCGAAGCGGTCGATACGCGCGTTGGGGTACGGCCTGACCACCTCCTGCAGCAGGCTGAGCCGCTCGTCGAACGTGAACAACGGGTGGCGCGTGGGGTGCACGCCGATCGCCACGATCACCTCGTCGAACAACTTGGCCGCGCGCTCGATCAAGTCCAAATGGCCGAGCGTCGGAGGATCGAAGCTGCCCGCGTAGACGGCTACGGCCCGGGGGGGACGCGGGCTCACGGAGTGGCTCCTTTGGGCTCCGCCACGTTCACAGGTGGGCCGCTCCCTGGCAGGACGGCCTTGGGGTTGGGAGCGCCCGGAGGACCAGGAACGACCGGCTCCACGACCTGCGGGCCCGTGGGCAGCTGCATCATCTTGCGCAGCTCGGTGTCGTCTTCCAGGTACATCACGCGCCCACCTTCCCCGAAGGTGATGCGGTACTGCGCCAGCACGGGCGCGCCGACGATGCCGTCCACGTCGAAGCGCAGTCCCTTCTCGATGTCGTCCACAGGAGCACCGAGCACGCCCGGCACTCGCTGGAGATCGAAGGCCCCGAGCTTGATCATCGGGACGATGCCCTCACGCAATTTCTTCGAGGGGTCGCCCGGGATCGCGGTCAAATCGCTCGGCGTCACCCCCGCCTTGATCCACCCCCGCTCGTCCAGGGCGAGCGGGAACCGCATGCTGCTGTCGACGAACAGAGTGCCGCGTTCGCTGCCGCCGCCCCCCAAGCCGGAGCTCAGCACCATGCCTCCGCCTCGCGCGTAGAACAGACCCAAACGAGTCGCGCTCGGCGGTGGCGGCGGCGAGAACCGCCGCACGATGAACTGATGCCCGCCGTAGTCCAGCGTGACGTTGAGGTGTCGCAACAGATTCGCACCGATGAGCGCCTTGATCGGCGCGTTCACTTCCTTCGACACGCCGGTCAGATCCTGCGTCAACGCCGGGACGTCCGTGACCTCGATCACGTCGGGCGCCGTGCCCGGGGCGATGGCTCGGCCTTTGAACCGGAGGGACACCCAGCTGGGCTCGGCGCGCGAGGAGCTGTCCACCACGACCTCGGCCATGCCGGTCGCAAGCATCACCAGTCCGTCCTCGCCATCGATCTCTGCAGAGACAATCAGGTACGGCGCCACGTCGCTCACGTGCGCCATGTCGACCGCAGCGCGTTGGGCACCGGACACGGTGAAGGGGGTGCGACCTTCGCCACGTCGCGCCAATCCAGCCACGGCTTTGGCCCAATCGTCGCGCACATCGGGGTCGTCGAGCATCTTCTCGAACTCGTCGGCCGCCGGCGGCAGGTTGCCCAGGTACCAGTACGCACGCCCGCGTAGTCCGTGCGCCTCGCTCCCTGGAATGTCCGCCAGCAGGCGCAGCGATTCATCGAACTCGAGCCGGGCGAGCGCGATGCGGCCCCCGAGCGTCTTGATCTCGCGATCGTCCGGGGCGATGGCCAGCGCCTTCACGATCGCGTCGTGGGCGTCGTCGACCCGAGCCTCACCGAACTCGCGCTCGGCGCGGGTGAACCACTGCTGGGCCTTTTCCGGGCGCCCGCCTTGAGGGGCCTGGGCCCCCTCACAGGCAGCCAACACGGTCAGGAGCGCGGCCGCGAGCAGCGCTCGCTGGCCCCGGCGCAGCGAGAAGGACGTGAGGACGAAAGCCACTTTGAAACCTCTCTTCAGGACGAGACAGAGATGATCCGGTCTGCCCGGAGCACGCGCCTGCCGCGACCCGGATGCAAATAGCCAAGAACTTGTGGGGGGTCGAGGTCAGAGCGCAAACCCGTCACCACGAAGCTCAGGTCTGCGGCGGCCTTCCCAGCCGGGCGGTAGCGCACGGTCACCGGGAGCTCGGAGCCGCAGGCCGCGCCGAGCGCGGCCAGGATCTCGGGGCGAGCCACGCGGGCGCCGACCTTCACATGCCAGAGATCCCGCACGCTGGTCGGCTTGATCTGCGTCACCACCCGGCTGAACACGAAGCGCAGCGCCGCCACGTCCGCCTCCGCGCGATGTGAGGTCGCTGGCGCGTGCCCCAGCTCTCGGGACAGCGCCGCAAGCGCATGGCTGCGAAAGCCGAATACGCGCCGAGACAGCGTCAGCGTGTCGACCACGTGCCCCAATCGTTGCTCCCGCCCAGCACGCCGCAGCTCGGCCTCGAGGAAGGCCACATCGCTCGCCGCGCCGTGCGCGACCAACACCGCCCCCTCGAGCAAATCGAGGGTGCGCCCGGCGATCTCGCGGAAGGCGACCGCACCTGCCAGGTCAGCCTGGGCGATGCCATGCACGTGCTGATTGCCGAATCGCCCGTCGTCCGGCTGAACCAGCGTGCACAGTTTGTGGGTCAGCTCGTCGCCGACCCAGCGCTCCAAGCAGATCTCGATCACGCGGTCGACGCGCACGTCCAGCCCGGTCATCTCCAGATCGAGGAACGCCAGCGGCGCGCGTGCCAGCGGCAGGTCCCAGGGCGGGCCGGGAGGGGGACCGCTCTGGCTATTGGCCACTGCCTTGCACCACCACCAGATCGCCCTCTTCAGAGCAGAACCCGACCAGCACCCAACCGCGCGCTTCGCACAGGTAGAAGTCGACGCAGCCGGTGAGACACGCGTCCGCCGCGCACAGCTCCGCCGCAGCCGCTGGACAGTCGGGAGGCTGCAGATCAGGCGTGCATCCGTCCACCTCGGCGCCATGGTCGAACGCAAAGCAGGCGCCGCCCTCCCCTCCTCCGGCGCCGGAGGCCCCCTGCCCGCCCCCGCCCTGGACGAAGTCGGGACACTCTTCAGCCAGCGTCCACTCACCGGAAACGCAGTCGTACAACGCCGCGCACAGCGCATCATCGCAGGTCCCGCCCCGACCGAGCGGGCAGCCGTCCTCCGGGATCTCACCGCAGAGCTCGACCTGCGGCAGGTCGCAGCCCACGAGCGCCGCGAGCAAGGCGATCGTCCACCGCGAGGCTGCGACTCCGGAGATCATCGTGCATCGCATAGCCCGGCTTTCGTGCGGACGGCAGTCTTCCATGGGTGATTAGCAGTTCAAGCCCACCGCGCTTCCGCTGTAGCATCTCGCTCCCCGCATGGCCCCTCACGGTGAAAGGCCCCCTCACCCCGAGCTCCGCCCACGCAGCCGGAGACGTCGGCGCGCGCTTGCCTTGGCGTGTTCCCTCCTTGGCCTCGAAGCTGGGCTTGCCCTCGTCTTGGCGTGCTCGAGCGGCGGCTCCCCCCCTGACGGGCCCCTGGACGCCGCCCCCCCCACGGCCACGGTCTCGGTGACGGGCGCCTCCGCGTCCCCGGAGCCCGAGCCCGCCACGAGCGAGCCCATGGGGGAGATCACCAACCTCCCCCCCGATGGCGGAGTGGTGATGAACAACGCACAACCGGCCGCGGACGGCGGGCCCAGCGACCGGCTCAAACCGATCCTGGATTTGATCACGCAGCATCGCGACAAGTACCGAGCCTGCTTCGACAAATGGGGCAAAGGCAACCCTGGCAAGGAGGTCAAGGTGACCCTCTCGCTCGTGCTCAAACCCAGCGGCGAGCTGGTGCAAGCAGCGTTCAAGGCCGACGAGACGGACGTCAGCGACAAAGCCATGGAGACCTGCATGGCGGACGTCTCCAAGGCCTTGACCTTCCCCGCTTCGCCGAGCAGCAAAGAGACCACCTACAACCATCGCTTCGTGTTCAAGGCGAAGAAGTAGCGATGAGCCAGCTGAGCTCGCGGCCGAGCACCGGACGCAACGCTTACGCGGAGCTCTTGCGCGACACGCGCGGCCTCTTGCGCGAGCAGCAGCAAGCGCGCGACGGCTGGTTCGCCTCGCTCACTGCCGACCGCAAAGACGAGGTGCTGTTCGAGCTGGAGATCTTGCTCAAGGGCTTGGCGTGTTTCGCCAATCCCCGCAACCACCCGGGCACGGGTGGGCGCCGGACATTCGTGTCGCTCGACTTTCGCGACCACCTGCTGCACGGGCGAGACGGCGTGCTGCGCATCGTGCAGCTCTCGCGCACGTTGCTGGGCGAGCGCGACAAGGCGTTCGTGTTCCACCGCTACCTCGAGACCGTGCTGCCAGAAGACGGCGCGCGCACTCGGCTGTTGCGCTCCTCGCTGTCCGCCCAGGAGACGCCGGAGGAGAGCCTGGTGGTGATGCGGCATGGCCTCACCAACTTGGTGGAGGTGATGAATGGACTGATCAAGCTGCCGCGCGTGCCGTTCCGCTTGTTCTACTCGATGCTGGCAACCACCATGCGCGAGAGCGCGCAGTCGACGTTCTTCAACCCGCTCTCGGCGCTGGAGTTCCGGCCCGAGTTCGATCGCATCCCGTCCGCACACGTGCTCGAGCTCATCCAAGCCGTGAGCGGCGAGCACGCGCACCGCCTGGTCGCGCTCACCTTCCTGTCGTTGTTTCGCATCCTCCGTTATCTGCGCCTGATCGAGAGCATTGCCCTCGACCACAGCGAGCGCCGTATCGGCGGCCGCGCGTACCTGGTGTTGGCCGTGCTGCGCAGCGACGCGCGCGCGCTGTCGGGATACCTGCGGCGACGCGCGGGGGCGCTCTTGGCGGACGGCTACAACCACGACCTGCTGCGGGTCAAAGCCTCGGACATCGCCAGCCGCTTCGATGACTTGCGCAGCGAAGGCAACCGCTTGGTGTCGATCAAAGGCGCGCTGAACGGCGTCGCGTCGAACTTGCGGCTGGAGATGCGCCGTACATTCGATCACGATCTGCCGGCGATCGAGAGCAACATCAACGACGTCGAGCTGCGCCAGCGGCTGCGCGACGTGGCCAAGAACCTCAAGCCCTCCATCCAGAACGCGATCCTCTTTCTCGGCAAGTCGTTGCGGAGTGGCCTGGACGCAGGCCAGGTGTTCGACGACCTTGCGGCGAGACGCGCATCGAGTGAACGACTGCGCCGGGATATCTGGATGTTCGCGCAGATCGTACGGGCCTTCGCGAGCAAAGCGCGCCACGCAGATCCGTCCATCGACCAGTGGGGCAAGCGCCAGAGCTTCGCGTTCGTCCGGGAGTTCCTCGGCTACTTCCGCGCGATGGGCTATCCCCTGCTGCGCGTGGGAGACTACCCACGCTTCGACACCTTCATGAGCGCCATGAGCGCGCTCAATGAGACCGACCTGCTCGATCCTCAGCGGCTGGGCTTGGCCGTGGACGAGGCGGAGGCCTTCCACGTCTTCCTGGTGCAGCTGTTGCAGCTGATCTCGGACCGCGAGGAGCTGCGCGACCTACCGTTCGACAAGCACGCCGCCGCGCGTGCGCTCCGCCTGTACCTGGGCGATTGACTCCTGGTCACCCGGCAGCGCCCCTGCCGTGCACCCTGGTGGGGCGATCAGGCCCACAAAGCACGAAGAGTGCTTCGTTCAGGTGAACGAAACACTCTCATGTGCCCCCACTCGGGAAGGAATCCGACCAGTCGCGGTGAATCAATGCCGCGTCGGCAAGCCTGGCCTCGGAGCAGCCCCCGAACACCACCTGACGCGAGACTCTCAACTGGCTTGCCAGTTGAAACTACAGCAATCTCGCTTCCTTAGTGCTCGAGGTCCGCGGCCGGCTTCACCGCGACCGGAAGAAACTATTCGGATTCGTCGTGCGAGGTGGCCTCAGGGGCAGGCGCCGCTGGTGCCGGCGCAGCCTTGGCCTTTCGCGGCGCAGCCTTGCGCTTGGCGGCCTTCTTCGGAGCGGCCTTCTTGGCGGCCTTCTTCGGGGCAGCCTTCTTGGCAGCTCGCTTCGGAGCGGCTTTCTTGGCGGCCTTCTTCGGGGCAGCCTTCTTCGCCGCTGCCTTCTTCGGGGCAGCCTTCTTTGCCTTGGCGACCTTGGCAGCCTTGCCGGCAGCCGGCTTCTTCGCCGTCTTGGTCACCTTCTTCGGAGCTTTCTTCGCGGTCTTCTTAGCAGCCATCTGCGTCCTCCTAAATGGCGCTCCATGCAAACCCCCGGGCTTTATCGCCCCACCCGATTCCGATTGGTCCTTCGAACCTGTCGACGAGCCAATCGGAGTGTCGTGCGTTCCTACTGGAACGGAGCCCATGCAGCAACAGATGTTGCACGACGTATATTGCCACGCATGGGCATGGTCAAGGAAAATTTTTCAGGGCCCATTTTCTCCACACCCCGCTTTCCCTCGCACGTTACTCCGCAACCGTTGCGAGCCGGTGAACGATCAGCCAGATCGCGGCAAACGTGCAGCAAATGAGCTGAAATTTTCATGTTGACACCGTCTCATAGACATGCATCGTCGACGCGAGACGCCTTGTCGGGAGGCCCCGTGGTCGCTTACGGTCGGCCCGTCGCCCGGCCCCATCGGTCCCGGGCAGGAGGTTTGAGCATGCTCACAGGTCGACGCACGCGTGGGCTCTTCTTGGGCTCGCTGCTTCTGGCATTCGGCGCTCTCGCCGGCTGCGGTCCCAGCCAGGAAGAGTTCGATCAGAAGGTGCGAGAGGTCGAAGACCTCAAGGCGAAGCTGGCGGCCGAGCAGGCCGCGAGCAAGAAGGCTGGAGACGAGCTGGCAGACGCCAAGGCGCGCATCGAGCAGCTCCGGGAGCAGCTCAAGAACGCGGGCGTGGACATCTCGAACCTGAACGCCAACCTCGAGCAGCAGGCTCGGGCGCTGGAGGACTACAAGAAGCGCGCCGAGCAGCTCGAGGCCATCCGGCAGCGGTTCGAGGTGCTCAAGAAGAAGCTCGACGAGCTGACCAAGATCGGCCTCAAAGTCCAGATCCGCAAGAATCGCATCGTCATCCAGCTGCCCGGCGACGTGCTGTTCGACTCGGGTCGCGAGACGCTCAAGAAAGAGGGCAAAGACATCCTGGGCAAGGTCGCCACCGTCATCCGTGGCGACGCCGGGTTGATGTCTCGCACCTACCAGGTGGCAGGGCACACCGACACGCAGAAGTACGCCGGCACGTTCAAGGACAACTGGGGCCTCAGCGCCATGCGCGCCCGGGAGGTGTTGGTGTACCTGGTCGATCCCGACACCAAGACCGGCGGTGGGCTCAAGCCCGCGAACTGGTCCGGCGTCGGCTACGGCGACACCGACCCGGTGGCAGACAACGGCAGCAACGACGGCCGCCAAGCCAATCGGCGCGTCGAGCTGGTGGTGATGCCCAACGTCGAAGAGATGATCGATCTCAAGACGCTCACCAAGTAGGGAGCGTGAGTTCGTCCGGCACCGTCGCGGCGATCGACATCGGCACCAACTCAGTGCTGCTGTTGGTCGCGCGCGTGGTGGGCCCCGGCCGCATCGAGGCCGTCGAGGAGCGCGCGACCATCACGCGCTTGGGCGAGGGTGTGGACCGCAGCCGGTCGCTCGCACCAAGCGCGGTCGAGCGCACCTTGGAGTGCCTGACCGAGTACCGGCGTGTGCTCGATGCCTTCGGCGTCGAGCGCGTCGCGGCCGTGGGGACGAGCGCGATGCGCGACGCCGCCGGAGGGGAGAGCTTTCGAGCGCGCGCAGGTTCCATTCTGCGCAGCGAGCCACGGGTGATCTCCGGGACAGAAGAGGCACGGCTGACCTTCGAGGGGGGCCTTTCGGGCATCGAGGCGCTCGAGCACGCCGGTGCCGAGGTGTTGGTGTTCGACATTGGTGGAGGCAGCACGGAGCTCATCCGCGGCAGGCGTGGTGACGCCGATCCGCCCCAGGCCATCAGTCTGGACGTGGGCAGCGTCAGGCTCACCGAGCGCCACGTGACGGAAGATCCTCCGAGCGGCCGGGACGTGGCAGCGATCGAGGACGACGTCGCGCGAGCGCTCGAGTTGGCGCCCCCCCTGCGCGGTTGCCCGCTCGTGGGCGTCGCCGGCACGGTCACGACGTTGGCGGCGATCGCAGCGGAGTTGGACCCGTACGACGGCGCGCGGATCCACGGCTCGCGGCTTTCCCTCGCCGCGCTCGATGCCGTCACCAACAGGCTTTTGTCGATGCCGCAGGCCGCGCGCGTGAAGCTCCCTGGCCTCTCGCCCAAACGCGCCGACGTCATCTGTGCCGGCGCCTTGTTGTGCCGCGCCATCGTCCGTCGCGCCGAAACCGCCGAGCTCTGGGTGAGCGATCGCGGTGTGCGGTGGGGCTTGGCGCTGCGTCTGTCCTCCGGCGATCCCGCTTGAAGCGACGCGTCATCGCTGGTTGACAACCCCCCGGTGACTGGGTACAGTGCGCGCGCTTGGCGCAGGAACAGCGTGCCAAGACTGGTCTGTTCTGCTCGGTGCCCCGAGCTCTCAGCCGCCCAGCGAACATCGCCGGGCTGCAGGGAAGGATTGCCCAGGGTCGATGGTTGACATCGTGCTGCCCGCGTTTTTTTGGGGCAGAGCGGCGCGCCCCGCGGGGCGCGTCTGTTGTTTCCGCCGGTCGTTTTGCGGCGGATCGCCCACACAGCGCCACAATTGTGCGGCCTGGGCGAGGAAGGCAGTTCACTCATGAGCTTCGCAGGTCCGCAGGCCCAAACCAAAGTGGCACGCACCAAGGACGACAACACGAAGCGCAAGTCGCCGGCCAAAGCCAGCGCGGCTGAGCGCCCCCGGCGGGCTGCCCCCGCCCCCACCCGTTCCGCTGCGAGCGTGCGAACCGCGGCGAAGGCGCGCGCGACGACGGCAGCGGGCAAGCCGAGCAAGAAGGAGCCTGAGAGCCCCAAGCTCCCGCCGCCGCCTGCACCGTCCGTGTCGGCAGCGCCCAAGCCACCGCCCTACAAGCCTGCGCCCGCGCCCTCCGTGGTCGCGCCCACACCCAAGGCGCCCCCGCCGGTTGCCGCGCCGGTCAGCCCCACGGTGATGTCCCCGCCGGCTGCCGCGCCTGTCGCGCAGTTCAAGGTGGGAGACAAGGCCGTCTATCCGCGCGGCGGTGTGGCCGAGGTGATCGGCCTCGAGGAGCTCGACATCGGTGGCAACCGCCAGCGCTTCTACGTGCTGAAGTTGCTGCAGAACAACAGCAAGATCCGCGTCCCCGTCGGCAACGAGAGCGCGGTTGGGCTGCGTCAACTGATCAGCGAGCAAGAAATCATGGAGGTGTTCGACATCCTCCGCGAGCGCACCGTCGCGTTCGACAAGCAGACCTGGAACCGGCGCTTCCGCGGCTTCATGGACAAGATCAAGACCGGCTCGATCTACGACGTGGCCGAGGTGCTGCGAGACCTCTATCGGCTGAAGACCGACAAGCAGCTCTCCTTCGGCGAGAAGCGCATGCTCGACGAGGCGCGCGGGCTCATCGTGAAGGAGATCGCGATCGCTCGCGGTCAGACCGAAGAAGACGTGAAGAACGAGATCGAAGCCATCTTCCTCTCGAACTGAGCGCGCGAGCCCTGCTCGCCCCGCCGCCGCCGCCGACCTCGAGACCGAAGGTCGGAGCCTGGCGGCGGGTGCTTTTTGTGGCGTGACACGGACGGTCCGCGCACGAGCCTCGTGGTGTATCTTGCGCGAGCCCGTTGGGCTTCGACCCGCCCACACCCCGGACGCCTCACGTGATCCGTTCGCATCGGCACCCAAGCGCGCACCTGTGGATCCTGGCCTTCGCGCTGTGGTTCTCGCTGGCGCGTACCACCCTGGCGCAACCCGCAGATGGCGTGCCGACCGCGGTCTCGCCCGAGGTCAGCGCGAGCGTCACCGCGATCCCTTCGCCCCCCCCGCCGCCCGCCGCGCCGGCGCGCCCCTCCGCCTCGGTCAGCACCGCGTCCGTGAGCGCCAGCGCTGCGCCGGCATCGATCGAGTCAGCCGAGCCGCCAGCCAGCCCGCCAAGCGTCGGCTCGAGCGCGCCGCCAGCACCTCGCGCAGAGCCCCCCGCCGAGGTGATGCTGGGCGACTCGGTGGCGTTCGTGTTGCGCGCACGCGCTGGCGACAGCAGCGCCAGCGATCGCGCGAAGACAGCAGGCCGGACCCTGCGAGACGCATTCGACGCCAGCCCCGACGCCGAGGTCCACGTCGAGCGGTCGCATGACGTGGCGGTGATCTACCTGGGCACCGCGCCGATCGTGCAGCTCGGCGTGGCGGACGCGGCCGCGGCAGGCGACGCCTCGCTCGAAGTGCACGCCGACGCCGTCGCGGCCCAGCTGCGCAAGGCGATCCAAGCAGAGAAGGCGCGCTCGAGGCTCGCGAGCCGAATCTTCTCCATCAGCCTGGTGGTGTTCTTCGGCATGGTGGTGCTCTACCTGCTCCGCCGCATCGGCGACCTGGCCGAGCGCGCCAACACCTGGGTGGAGGACAACCCGCACCGCTTCTCGGCGCTGCGCTTCCAGACCTTCACCATCCTCACACCCGCCGCGTTCCGCAGCGCGGTCGCGCTGGCGATCTCCGTCGCCCGCTGGGTCGGCCAGTTCGCGATCGTGTACGTCTGGCTGCTGGCCGCGCTCGGCCTGTTCGAGACGACGCGCGGCTACACCGACAAGCTCAACGCTTACTTGCTGGGGCCGTTCGTCTCGCTCACGTCGCGCATCGCGGGCATGTTGCCGATCACGGTGGTGGTCTGCATCGCGGCGCTGGTCACCGCGATCGTCCTGCGCGTGATGGGCTTGTTCTTCGAGAGCGTGCGCAGCGGCGCGACCACCATCGAGTGGCTGCCGCCAGACTTGGCGCGGCCCACGAGCATCATCGCGCGCGCATCGCTCGTGCTGGTGATGGTGCTGTTCGCCGCACCGGTGCTCACGGGCCACCCCGACGGCGCGCTGGCGCGCGCAGGCCTAGTGGGGCTCGTGTCCCTGGGTGTGGCTGCCGTTCCCTTGATGGCGTGCGCCTCGGTGGGGATGTTCGTGGTGTTCGGTCGCACCTTCCAGGTGGGCGAGTTCGTTCGTATCGGGCGCCACCACGGCCGAGTGGTGGACGTGGGTCTCATGGACGTGAGCCTGGAGAACGACGCGGGACTCTCGACTCGCATCCCGCACCTCGTCACCCTGCTGCAGCCCATCGAGCATCTGGGAGATCTGCCACGCATCGCAGTCAAGCTGAGCGTTCCCCGATCGCGCGTGAGCAGCGCCCTGCGAACGCGGATCGCGCGTGCGGTGGTGGCTGTGGGCTCCGAGCCGCGCGTGGAGGTCGACGAGCTCGGTCTCAGCGAGGCAACGTTGACCGTGAGCGTACTGAGCGAGGATCAGGACGCTAAGAGCAGGCTGCTGTTGCTCGCGCTCGAGGCCAGCGAGGAAGGTTCGGAGGCCGCTCCGCCGTGAACCCGATCCTGCTCCTGACCGGGCTCTTGGCCCTGGCCTACTTCGGGAGCATGCTCGTCGAACGGCGGTCGATGTCGGGCTTCGGTCTGCCTTCGGGCACCGAGTACGTCATCATCGGCGTGTTGATCGGGCCCAAGTTCATGGCCCTCATCTCGCGCGAGGGCTTGGCCAGCTTCGAGGTGCTGACGGCCGTCGGCTTGGCGTGGACGGCGCTCATCGCCGGGGCGCGCTACGGCTTCGCGCATGGCCGACGCCTGCCGCCCGCACGGCTCGCGCTGGGGCTCGGCCTCACCCTGCTCGCCGCCGCGCTCACTGGCAGCGCGGCCGCGCTGGTGGCGCTGTGGACGACCGAACTCGATCGTCCGCAGCTGATCGTGCTTGGCTTGGGTGTGGGCGCGGTCAGCGCCGAGACCACGCGTCACGCCGTCGGTTGGGTGGTGGAGCGTTATTCCGCGCGCGGTCCCCTGTCACAGCGCATCGACGACATGGCTCACGCGGACGAGGCAGTCCCGCTGCTCCTGATCGCGGTCGTTGCTGCCTTCACGGTCGACCACGCGTCGCTGGCCCTCCCCTGGCCTGCATGGGTAGGAGGTCCCGTCACGCTCGGCATCGGCCTGGCGATGGGCGCGACGTGCGCAGCGCTGTTCGACATCGAGCCGCGCACCTACCAGCGCTGGGGCATCATCGTCGGCACCAGCCTGCTGGCCGTGGGCGTGAGCCTCCGGCTGGGCAGGTCGGGGCTGGCGACTGCGTTCGTGATGGGTGTCGCGGCCGCTGGCCTGTCGCGCAAGCGGGCCACGCTCGAATCGCTTTTGGGAACGACAGAACGGGCGGTGATGCTGCCGTCGCTGGTGCTCGCGGGGGCCTACGTCACGCTGCCACGCGCGGTGCCGCTCCTGCCAGTCGCCGTCGCCGCGATCGCTGCGCGTTTCGCCGCCAAGTGGATCGCGGCTCGCGTCCAGTTGGGTGCTGCTGCGTCGCTCCGGTCCACGCTGACGTTGGGCGCCGGCCTGATGCCTGCGGGGCTGCTCTCGCTGACCGTAGGCTTCGCGTGCGCGCTGCGCAGCCCCGGGCCGGTGGGCGAGACCATCCTCGCTGTGGCGGCCATCCACGCCCTGCTCGGCGAGATGCTCGGGCCCGCTGCCTTGCGTCGGGCACTGCGCGACGCCGGCGAGCTGGAGGAGCCTGTCTCTGCGGCCTCGCGCGGGCAGTCCCCTCTGCCGCCCGCCGCTGCAGGGCCCGGCCGCGTCGCGGGCAGTGACGCGGTGTCGCGCGAACCGACGCGACCTGCCCCCGGGGAGCCCACGTGAGCGAATCGGTCGCACCCGCCCCGAAGTCGCTCAGCACCCGCATGGTCCAGGCCGCCGCGTTGGTGGTGATCTTTGGTCTCGTGCTGCTGGCGACGCGCACCGCTCCGAGCTCACGGCCGGTGGTGGACACCATCGCCGGGCTGGGCTTCCTGTTGCTCGCCGGCACGCTCACGAGCGAGCTCTTGGAGCGGTTCGGCATCCCGCACCTCACCGGCTACTTGCTCGCTGGCGTGCTCGCCGGCCCCAATGTGTTCGCCCTGATCGACGGCGGAACGATCGGTCGACTCGGCCCCGTGAACTCGCTCGCGCTGTCTTTGATCGCGCTGGCGGGTGGCGCCGAGCTGCACGTCGAGCTGGTCAAGAGGGTGTGGCGCAGCTTGGCTTGGGCCACCGCGCTGCAGCACACGCTGGTGCCGCTCGCATCCATCGCCGCCTTCCTCCTGCTGGCGCGCTTCACGCCTTTCGCCACACTGGGCGTCGGCGAGCTGATCGGCGTGGCCCTGTTGTGGGGCGCGGTGGCCGCGACGCGTAGCCCGGCGGCGCTGTTGGGCATCATCGCCCAGCTCCGCCCCAAAGGTCCGCTCACCACCTTCTCGATCGCGTTCGTGATGGTGTCGGACCTGGTGTGCATCCTGATGGTCAGCCTGGCCATCGCCTTCGCACGCCCACTGCTCGACGCGACCTCCACGATCTCGCTGCATGATCTGCAGAAACTGTCGGTGGAGCTGCTCGGAAGCGTGGCCCTCGGCTTCAGCTTGGGCATGGTGCTCGCCATCTACCTCAAACTGATCGGCAAAAATCGCCTACTGGTGCTGCTGGCTTTGGGCACGGGCCTGGCCGAGCTGCTGCGCTACATCCAGTTCGATGCGCTGCTGGCCTTCTTGGTCGCAGGGTTCTTCGTGCGCAACTTCAGCGAGCAGGGACCCAAGCTGCTCGATGCTGTGCAGCGCATGGGAGGTTTGGTGTTCGTGGTGTTCTTTGCGGTGGCCGGCGCCAAGGTCGATCTCGGCGTGCTGGTCGCCGTGGGACCCGTCGTCCTCGCGCTGTGCGCGGTGCGCGCGCTGGTGAGCGTGGGGGTCGCACGTGCGTCGAGCGCGATCGCCGCAGACGAGGGCCCCGTGCGCACTTGGGGGTGGTCGTCGATGATCAGCCAAGCCGGCTTCACGCTGGGCGTGACCGTGGTGGTCGCGCGTGCTTTCCCACAGATCGGTGAGTCGTTCACCACCGTCTCGGTGGCAGCTGTGACCATCAACGAGACGATCGGACCGGTGTTGTTCAAGCTCGGCCTGGACCGCGCGGGCGAGTCGGGCCAAGCCGCACAGCCATCCGAGCGCACGCCGCTCAGCTCGTCTTGAGCGCGACGCAGGCGGCGACTACCCGCCTTCGCGCGGACGAACGACGACGGGCGGAAGCGGCGGCAAATCCATGTGCACGCGCCAACCGCCCTCCTCGTACACGCACCGGATCTCGGCGGTTTGCTCGGCGAGCAGCCCTTGCGCGCGCACCACGGCATAGCCACCGCGGATCTCGCTGGAGAGGTGCCGCGCGTCGAAGCGCTCGATGAAGCTCGCTGGCGCGAGCATCATCTCTGGCTCGATGTGCTTGCCGCTGGCGGCCGAGTAGCGCTCGGCGCGCGCGACCAGGTTTTGCTTGGCCTCGGCGGACAGGAGCTCGAACGCAGCCTTGGCAACTTTGGGGCTGCCATCGAGCGCCTTGAGCTGATCGATCAGCTCGCGCACCGCGCCCTCCGGGGTCTCGTTGGGCTGCTTCTTCGAGCAGGCAACGACGGCCAGCGCGCAGAACCACCGCAGGGCCGAGCGCCGAGAAGAGCTCATGCTCGGCTAGCCGCTCCTCGAACACCGGCGGCTTCCTTGACCTCTCGCATCGTTTCCTGCGCGCGCGCGCGACATTTGGCGGCGCCATCTGCCAGGATCTCTCCCACACGGTCGGGCTGCTCCGACAGCTCCCGCGCCCGGGCGCGGATGGGACCGAGCTCGCGCTCGAGCGACTCCGCGAGCACCTTCTTGCAGTCACCACAGCCGATGCCCGCGCTGCGGCATGCCGCGTCGATCTCGGCGACCTTGTCCGGATGCGTCACCACGCCGTGCATCGTGAAGATGTTGCAGACCTCGGGGCGCCCCGGCCGATCGCGGGTGGTCCGCTCGGGATCGGTGAATGCGCCCTTCAGCTTCTTCCACACGGCAGCCTCGGGCTCCAGCATACCGATGGCATTGCCGCGGCTCTTCGACATCTTCTCGTCGCCGTCGGTGCCCTTGATGCGGAGCTTGAGTGGGTGGGGCTTGGGCTCGGGGAACACCTCGGTCTTGAAGCGGTGATTGAAATGCCGCGCGACGTCCCGGGCGAACTCGAGGTGTTGCAGCTGATCGTGGCCCACGGGGACCAAGGTCCCCTTGTACAGCAGGATGTCGGCGGCCATCAGGATCGGGTAGGTGAACAGCCCCGTACCGACGCTCTGTTTGTGCTGGTCGCTCTTCTCCTTGAACTGCGTCATGCGACCGAGCTCCCCCATCGGCGCCACGCAGCTCAGGTACCACGCCAGCTCGGTGTGCTCGGGCACGTCCGACTGCACGAAGACCCAAGCGGACGGATCCAACCCGACCGCCAACACCGACACCGCTGTGTCGAACACCTGCTTGGGGAAGTTCTTCTTGTCGTAAGGGACGGTGAAGGCATGGCAGTCGACCACCGCGAAGATGGGCTGGTGCTGCCCCGACTTGCTGAGCTCCACCCACTGCTTGAGGGCGCCCATGTAGTTGCCCAAGTGGACGTCCCCGGTGGGTTGGATGCCGCTGAAGATGGTCGCCATGATTTGGTCCTTACCCCGAACGGGCCCTCTTGCACCAGCGGATGCGCGCTCCTCAAGGGTCCGCGTGGGCCTCACTGACGTGGACGTGGCCGAGCACCCCTTGCTGACGGAGCGCCTCGAACAGCGCGATGGCCACCGCGTTGGCCAGGTTCAACGAGCGAACCGGCCCCAGCGTGGGGATGCCGAGCACGCGGGGCTCGGCGCGATCGAGCAGCTCCCGAGGCAAGCCCACGCTCTCCTTGCCGAACACCAGCGCATCGCCTGGAGCGAACGCGACGTCCGTGTAGCTCCGCGTCGCGTGCGCCGACAACAACCAGACCCGGGGGGAGAGATCTCGCTCGAAGGCGGCGAAGCTCTCGTGCACGTGCAGATCCACGAGCGGCCAATAGTCGAGCCCAGCACGTCGCACGGCGTGCTCGTCGATGCGGAAGCCGAGCTTGCCACACAGGTGCAGGCTCGAGCTGGTCGCCGCGCAGAGGCGCGCGATGTTGCCCGTGTTCTGCGGGATCTCCGGCTCGATCAGCACCACCTGAAACGGCGTCCGGAGCGGCTCCCCGCGCAAGATCCGACCCGGCGTGGGCGGCAGCCGCGCAGCCGGCCGATCAGCCATGGCTCGCCTTCGGCAGAGGGTGGCCCAGCTCCTTCAGCACACCACGGAAGACTGCGTCCTCACGCATCGCCGCGTCGAGGTGCTCCACCGCCGAGCGGTACCCCTCGTCCTTGGCGGCGTTCGCGGCGCGCTCCAGCTTGGTCAAGCTGAGCAGCAGGTGTGGGTGAGCCTTGGCCACCGCGGCGGGCACGTCCATCTTGCTGGCCGCAGTCAGGCGCGCCTCGGCGACGATTTGGATGACCCGCGCGAGCTCACGATCGGTCAGCTTGCCTCGCAACGCCGCCCCGTCCTTGCGCGATCCCTCGAGCAAGAGCGCGGCGCGGTCCAGGTAGCTGCCTGCGAACGCCGGCTCACCCCACGCGAGCCCGGCGAGCCCCAGCAGCCCCGACAACACCTGCCTGCGCAACATGGATCCCCTCTACTGCGACTCGCCCAAGGCCGACAGCCCCACCCGCGCGGCCTCTTGCTCGGCGGCCTTCTTGGAGCGTCCGCGCCCACGCCCAAGGACACGGCCGAGAGCCTCGACCTCGACCTCGAACTCACGCCCGTGGTCCGGACCCTCGCTGCCGATCACACGATATCGCGGCGAGGCTCCGCCCAGCGCCTGAACGCGCTCTTGCAGCTCGCTCTTGGGATCTCGGGTGGGGGCTTTGCCTCGCGTGCTCTCCATCAGCTCGGCCACGATGGCTCGCGCTGCGTCCACCCCCACGTCCAGGTAGACCGCCCCCACCACCGCCTCGAGCGCATCGGCCAGCACGCTGGGTTGCAGGCGCTCGCCCGCAGCGTCGGCTCCTCGGCCGAGCAAGAGCGAGTCGCCCAGACAGAGTCCGCGCGCGAAGCTGGCCAGCGCCTCGGTGCTGACGATCAACGACCGCTGCAGGCTGAGCTCGCCTTCACGTGCCTCGGGGTAGCTTCCCATCAGCGCCTCGCTCACACACAGCTGGATGACGGCGTCCCCCAGAAACTCCAGCCGCTGGTAGTCGGCGCGAGCGCCACGCTTCTGCTCGTTGGCGTAGCTCGGGTGAGTCAACGCCTCGGTCAGGTGAGGCAGGTCGAGATCGCCGATCAGCTCCGCGAGCGCGGGCGGAACCTTCATGAATCGCTCGTGTGCGCGCCGTGTCGCTGCGCCAACGCGTCGCTCTGGGCGGCCAGCTCGAGGTCGAGCGCCGTCAACCCCCCGGCATCGTGCGTGCTCCACGCGACCGTCACGTGGCCCCAGCTGACGCTCAGGTCGGGGTGGTGGTCTTTGCGCTCCGCGGCCAGAGCGACCGCCACCACGTAGGCCAGGGTGTCGGGGTAGCTCTGGAAGCGATAGCTCTTCGTCAACAGGCCCGCCTTCACGCTCCAACCGGGGCTGGCGCTGACGAAAGCGTCGATATCCTGCTGCGGAAGCTTGCTCGGTCGCGTCATCGTCCTGTTCCTTTCGACCCGGGATCTACAACGGGAACTCGAGGGGTCCCAGCGCTGTCCGACCGCTCGTGGGCTATTCTGTCGCCTTCGGCATGCGAACCCTCCTGGCCTGCCCCTTCTGCAGAGAAATGTTCCAGCCGAGCGAGGCCAAGAGTTGCCCCGCTTGTGGCCTCAAGTTGCAGCGTCTCGAGGACCTGCCGGCGTCCAAGGTGGTTGGTGGTGAGCTCGAGCCCGAGCTGCCGCCCGACGAGGAGGTCTTGCCCTGGACCTACACGGGTCGGGGTCGCGGCGCCTTGATCGCGCTGGCGCTGCTGGGCATCGCAGCGTTCATGATGCCGTGGGCGCACGAGATCATGCCGGAGCGCCGGACGCTGAGCGGCCCCGAGATGGCTCGCCGTTTGGGCTGGATGTGGGCGCCCCTGGTCTCCTGGATGGTGATGATCCCGTTGGTGTTGTCACGTCGCAGCGTATTTCGCATGCGCGGGGCGCGCGTGGCGGTGCCGTTCCTGGCCGCCATGAGCCTGCTCACGGCGGTGGTGCGCGCGGCCTTCCCTCCGGAGCGGAGCCGGGTCGATCCCCTGGTGCTCGAGTGGGGCTACGGCCTGTACGCCACGGCCGTGATCGGCGCGCTGGCCCTGGTCGTCGGGCTTCGCTTCGGCGGCCCCATCGACAAGCTCGAGAGCCGCACCAAGACGCGCCCCAAAAACGAGACGCTGCACTAGGGGGGCGTCCCTAGTTCTTGTCGCGGCTCGTCTGGTCTCGCCCCTCCGATATCGTTGGCCGCCCTTCGGGCGGACTAGCGCCGCGCGCAGTTGCACGGCGTGAAACTGTGGACTCGATGCGGCATGCGTTGTGGAGCGCGAACGCGAGCGGCATCATGCCGTCATGAACATCGCATTCATCGGTGCCGGGAGAGTCGGTGCCCCGCTGGCTCTTCACCTCGTCGCCCGGGACCATCAGGTGACGCTCGCCCAGGCCTCCGAAGGCTCGGAGAGCATCCAGCGAGCGCGCGCGCGCGACGAGCGCATTCGCGTCGCGGAGCCCAAGGCAGCGGTCGCCGCGGCGGACGTCGTGTTCTTGGCGACACCTTTCCAGGCCAACGAAGCCGCCGTGAAGGGCGTGCAAGCCGAGCTCGTGGGGAAGATCTTGGTCGACTGCACGAACCCGGTGGGCCCGGGCCTGAGTCACGGGCTGGCCAGCGCCAAGTCGGGCTCGCAGCTGCTCGCCGAGTGGCTGCCCGCCACCCACGTGGTGAAGGCGTTCACCATCTACGGCTTCGAGAACTTCGAAGATCCTGTCTACCCGGGCTACGCGATCAAACCGGCGATGCTGTTTTGCGGCAGCGACGCGGGGGCCAAACAATCCGTGGCCAAGCTGATCACGGATGTGGGCTTCGAGCCCGTCGACGTGGGCGGCCTCGAGCAAGCGCTTCATCTCGAGCACATGACGCTCATGTGGGTGCGGATGGTGCGCGCGCACGGGCAATCGCCGAACTTGGTGTGGGCGGCTTTGCGCCGCTGAGGCGTGGCCGCGCGCTTCCCTCGCCAGCCATCCGAACGAGCGCTAACGTGGCGCGCCATGAGGAACCACGCCGCTCGAAGGGCCGCGCCGACTGCGTGCACCGCCGCGCTGCTGATGAGCTGCGCGGGGGACGCCCCCCCCTCCCGCGGCGTCGACGACGTCTCGCTGAGCGTGCTGCCCGTCGACGGAAGCTCGCCGGTCGCGCCGCCCAGCGCTTCGGCCATGCCCAGCTCCGAGCCCCCGGGCCTGCGTGATCCATCGAAGGCGACCGCTCGTGCCCCCGAGGTGTTCACCGTGCGGTTCGAGACGACGGCCGGGATCTTTCACGCCGAGTGCGCACGAAAGAACGGCCCGCACGGGGTCGACCGCATCTTCAACCTGGTCAAGGTGGGATTCTTCACCGACGTGGCGTTCTTCCGCGTGGTGCGCGAGCCGCGACCATTCGTGATCCAGTTCGGCATCTCCGGCGATCCCTCGATCAGCATCCACTGGCGCGACGCGCGGCTGCCCGTGGACGAGACCGCTGGCTCCAACCTGCGCGGCACGATCAGCTTCGCGCAAGCGGGCAAGCCCGACACACGCACCACCCAGCTGTTCATCAACCTGGGGAACAACACCGCGCTCGACACGATGGGCTTCGTCCCGATCTGCGAGGTGAGCGGAGAGGGCATGGACGTCGTCGATCGCGTCAACGGCGAGTACGGCGAGGCGATCACCTCTCAGCAGTCGCGCATCGAGCGCGAAGGCAACGACTTCCTGCGCAAGGAGTTCCCCGCGCTGGACTACATCACGTCGGCACAGATCGTCGCACGCTGAAGCACCGCTGGTATGGCCGTTGCTACGCCCTGTGCATGACCGATCCCGAGTCCCTCACACAACAAGCAGCCCGCCACCTCGGCGTCAGCGTGGAGCAGGCCGAGCACATCGTCGAGGCGGTGTGTGACGCACTGGGTGAGCTCTTCAGCGAGGATGAAGCGAACGCCGTAGCGGCGCACCTGCCGGAGCCGCTCGCGCAGCTGATGCTGACCGGCTCCCGTCGCGAGATCACCGGCGAGGGGGTCGAGGAGCTGGTAGGAGGCGTGGCGTGGCGCGAGAACGTCCCGAGATCCTTGGCGTTGGAGCACATCACGGGCGTGTGCGACGCATTGACCGCGCGGCTGCCACGCCATGTCCGCGCCAAGCTCCGCGCGGATCTGCCACAGGCGTTGGCCCAGCTGTTCGCGGGCGAAGGGGCGGCACCCCCACCGAATCGCCGTCGTACCGCGCACATCGCTGCCGCGAGGCAATCGCTTGCCAGCGGGCAACCCGGCAGCAAGCACCCTCTCGCCAGCAGCGCCGTGCGGCCCGGTCACACCCATTCGGTCGCGAGCAGCGACGATCCCCATGCCGAGACCAGGCTCTCCTCCGCGGCCGGCCTGACGCAGGAAGTGTTGCACCATTCGTTGGCGAGCGGCGTCCCCGGCCCCGAACGTCCGCTGTCGGGGTGACGCATCCGTTGCGCCGAGGCGCGCCTGCTGCGCCCCGGCATCAGCTGCGCCGCGCGAAGCTCGTCGAGCGTGACCCCAAGCGCAGCTCGATCTGGCAGTGCCCCGGTGCCCGCATCAAGACGACCGCCGCCGCCACCCCTTGAAGGGGCGCGAGAGGCGAAGCTTCGTCGGCGTGCTCCGGCCTGCTGGGCAGGCGGGCACAAGTCTCGGGCGTCTTGTCCTCCCAGAGCACGCCCTCCGAGACCAAAGGCAGTCGCTCCCCATCCACCTCGACCCAAGGCACGATCAACGAGGCGCGCGGGCCCGGGAGCACGTCGCGCAGAGAGAGCACGGTCACCTCGTCTGGCGTCACGACCCGCACCGCGAGCGGTGGCGCCGCAGCCGTGGACAGCACCACCTCGCCGCTCACGTCGAACGCGAGATCCAGCCAGCGGCCGGCCGAGCTCGGCGGCAGTCGTCGCGCTCCAGCAGCCTTGGCAGCCTCGGACGGCCCAGGCTCTGCGGTCCACAACCGCCGCCCGTCGGCATCGAACGCGCGGGCGGAGAAGCGAGCTCGCTCACCCCGGAGCACCGCCACCTTGGCTCGCGTCGCGCCATCCGCTGCGACGGGTACAACGAGGTCCTCGCGAGCGACCGCGCCGACGCGGAACGGGACCTCGTCGGCCTGCCCGTCGGCCAGCACCCGGAGCCGTCCCTCCCCAGCCCGGAGCGCCTGGATCACCACCGTGTCCTGCCAGGTCGAGACGATCGCGAAGACGTCGGGCGCAGACGAGAGCGCGGTCCCGATCTCGTGCACCGGCGTCCCTCCGCGACGGACCACCACCTCTGCGCGGGCGTGCTCGGCGACGGCCAGCGGCGTCTCGATGCCCAGGGGCTCGTCCGGCGCGCGCAAGGCGAAAGCCAACCTGCCTCGCGCGCCGGGGACGAAGCAGCCCACGCAGCACAAGCTCAGCCACAACATCGCGGCCCAACGCATGGCGCTTCGACCCAGGCGAGGGGGCGCGCTTGGGTGGGCGCCAGGCTCGCCCTTGCCGCCGGCTCGAGGAGGCCCGATAGCTCGCCCATGTCGAAGCTCGTCAGCCTGGCTCTGTGCCTCGTAGGTGTCGTCGCTTGCGGAGACTCCGGCACCGCCCCCGACGGCTCGACCGGCGGCGGCAACAGCGGTCCGGGAGCGGGAGGGGGCGGCGCGGGGGGAGGCAACGGCAGCGGCGCAGCGGGCAGTGGCGCCGCGAGCGCTGGCGGTGGTGGCACGGGCGGAGGAGGCTCGGGCGGCTCTGCTGCGACGCTGCCGGCGTGTGTGCTCGCTTGCAGCTCGGCCAACGATTGCGCGACCGCCAGTGTGCTCACGGACGCCGACAACTGGACCTGCAACGCAAGTCGCTGCGAGTACCTGGGCTGCCAGTCGGACCTCGAGTGTCAGCAAGGCCTGTTCAATGCCAACTACGTGTGTGAGGTCGGCGTCGCGGGCCTGCCAGCGTGCGTGCTGGCCTGCACCAGCCCCTCCGACTGCGCCACCGCCAGCGTGCTCACGGACGCCGACAACTGGTCGTGCACCACGAACCGCTGCGAGTACCTGGGCTGCCAGTCTGATCTCGAGTGCCAACAAGGCCTGCTCAACCCCAACTACAGCTGTGACGATGGCGGCGTGATCCCGGCGTGTGCGCTCGCGTGCACGACCACCGCGGAGTGCGCGACGGCCAGCGTGCTCACGGACGCTGACAACTGGTCGTGTTCGGGTCAGTGCGAGTACCTGGGCTGCCAGTCCACGGCAGAGTGCCAACAGGGCTTGGCGAACCCTGGGTACGTGTGCGAGTGACCCTGCTCGGGGCCGGATCCGTGTAGCGCTGAGAGACTGTCCCGGGCGACGATGAGGCGATGAGGTTCCCTCTCGGCGCGCTTCGGTGGTGGGTGGTGGCGGCGTTTCTCACCGGGGGCTGCTCGTGCGATGGAAGCGCCGAAGACGAGGGTGCAGGCCCAGCCGGCGGCGCGAACGAGGGCGGATCGAATCAAGGCGCGAGCGATCAGGGCGGCAGCGGTCTCGGTTTCTCGAACGGTGGGGGTGGCGCCGGCGGCGACGACTCGTGCGTGCAGGACTCGTCCGACGCGACGTTGGTCAATCAGCCGGTCGACATCGTGTTCGTGATCGACAACTCCGGCAGCATGACCGCCGAGATCATCGAGGTGGAGGAGCAGATCAACTCCAACTTCGCCGCCATCATCGACGGCGCGACCCCCGCGATCGACTACCGCGTGATCATGGTCAGCTCGTTCGGCGACAGCGGGAACCAGGAGATCTGCGTGGCCGCCCCGCTCGGCGGCATCCCCGACACCGATGCGGACGGCCACTGCGACAGCATCCCGGGCGCACCCGTCAATACGGCCAAGTTCTTCCATCACGACGCGAACATCAGCAGCCACGACGCGTTGTGCGAGCTGATCTCCCAGCTGACGATCGGCGATCCTCACGGCCTGCAGCCGACGGGCTACGAAGCGGTGCTGCGGCCCGAGGCCTTCAAGTTCTTCGCGGTGATCACCGACGACAACGTCGGCTGCGACAGCTTCGACGACGGGGATTCGGTCGCGGGAGGGCAGGCCGTCGCCGACGCCTGGGACGTGGCACTGCGAGCCGCGTCGCCGGCACAGTTCGGAGCCGACGCGGCGACCCGTCGCTACTCGTTCTGGAGCATCGTGGCGATGGCGCCGTACATGCCCAGCATGGCGGATCCCTACGGCTCCCCTCACCCGCCCGACACGACGGTCGCGCCGATTGTCACCGCGGAGTGCACGCCTTCGGCCGTCAACCCTGGCACCGGCTACCAGGCGCTCAGCGTCCTCACGGGGGGGTACCGTTTCCCCACGTGCGGCCTCGACTACACCGATCTGTTCACGCTGATGGCGCAGGGAGTGATCCAAGGGGCCGCGGCCTCATGTGAGTTCGACATCCCCGAGCCGCCTCAAGGAGAGATGCTCGACCTGACCACCGTGCAGGTGCGCTACACCTCGGGCGCGGGCGCGGTGACGACGTTCGATCAAGTGGCCACGCTCGCAGACTGCAACGCGAGCGCGTTCTACATCGAGGGCGACAAGATCAAGCTCTGCCCCGAGACCTGCGCGATCGTGCAGGCGGACGACGGTGCGGAGATCGACGTGCTGTACGGCTGCGCGATCGACGTGCAGTGACGACGAGCGTCAGCGAAGCCCAGCCGGCCCTTCGACGGGCGTGGCGTTTGCCTGACGCTTGCTGCGCGGCAACACGCCCGGACGTTTGGCTCGCTCGAGATCGCCGTTCGCCGTGATGGAGACCATGCCCGTGAGCTCGGGGTTGAGCTCGCTCACGAGCTCGCTGCGCAGCTTCCCGAGCAGTTCCTGGATCGCACCGCGCAAACGCTCGTCGGCCAGGTTCGCGCGGATCCCGGACGCTTCGAGCTCGAGCGAGCGCACGGAGGGTTTGGTGGTCTGGCGCTTCCACACCACGGCCCATTGGTCGCCCTCGCGCACCGGCGTGGGCACGACTTCGCCGTCCTTCACCGGCTCGGCGGCCGCGAACAGCGCTGGGTCCAGCTTGGGGCCAGCTTGCCCCGTGCCGCCATCGGCGGACACCAAGCCCAGGCTGCCACCACGCAGGCGGCTGGCCTTGTCGAGCGACTTCTCACGCGCGAGGTCGTTCCACACCTTGGTGTCGGGGGTCGCTCCGACCTGCTTGAGGATCTCCTGCGCCTCGACTTCCGTGGCCACCAGGATGCGGTGCAGGCCGAAGCGTCTAGGAGCCGCGTAGCGGTCGCGGTTGGCTTCGTAGAAGGAACGAACGTCCTCGTCCTCGATGCCGTCGGCCTTCGACTCCTTGCGCAAGCTCGCGACCAGCATGAGCCTGAGAACGCCCAGCACACGATTGCGGATCTCGCGCTGCTCCTGGATCTTGCGGGCCTTGGCCTCTTCGGCGAAGAGCGCGTCGGGGATCAGCACCTGCTCGAGGAAGGCGCGTCGCACCTCCCGCGGGGTGCTGCCCAGCTCCGGGTGGAGCGCCCTGGGCAGCTCGCTGAGGCGCTTCTCGAGCTCGCGCCGTGTGATCGTGCTTTCTCCCACCCGCGCGACGACAGTGTCGCCGCTTGCGCTGGCGGCAGTCTGCGCGTGTGCCAGCCCGAACGCCGGCTCGAGTCGCGCCGGGAGCGGCCCCCGCTCCCGGGTCACGTGCGCGCTGCCGAGCAGCGCCACGCCGAACGGCACGGCGCAGAAGGCCCAACGCAAAGGCCGCGACCAGCGAGACATTCCCACAGTGATGGCGGAACCGGGCGCGAGGGTCAAGCGCGACGCAACGTCGCGCGTCAGGCCGCGCGCGCCGAGCTGCGCCCGATCGAGCCCTTGTGGCGAGAGGCCCCGCCCTTCACCTTCGCGCTGGCGAGCGCAGGACGCGCCGACACGCCAGCGCGGGAAAGCGTGACCTCATCGATGCCGACGAACAAGTAGGCCTCGGGGGGAAAGCGATAGGCGGCGTGGAGCCGCTTCACGCCGGCGATCACGCTGGCGGACGCCTCGACCGCGCGCGGCGTGCGGCACACCTTCTTGATCGAAGACAGCGGCTCGCCCAGGTCGAGCAACGCAGAGACGCGTATCAACACCTCGATCGGCTTGAGCTCGCGACCACTGGCTCGAAGCTGCCCGGAGCCCAGCTCCTCGAGCATTCGCTTGCGGCGTTTCTCCGAACGCCCGTCGAGCTTGTTGCTCGGTCCCGAGCCCAACAGAAGCTCGTTGAACGCGCGTGCCGCCCTGCGCTTGTCGACTGCCTCGCGGCTCGCGCGCTTGTTGCTTCGAGCAACACCCTTGTCGCGCCCGGCGCGGGCCTTGTCGGGGTCTCTGGGTGCTCGAGGAGCCATCGCCTCAATCTTTGCACAACCGACTGAGGAGACAATGTTTCTGACAGTCTGGGAGGCGGAGAGCCGCGGTCAATGAGGCTTGATCGCATCGATCAACGCGTCAGCTCTTGCAGCAACAGAAGGCCGAGGAGCAGGAGCAGCAGCGGCAGCGCCACACGCACGAACCCGCGAAGCTCGGCCCAGGCGTCGCGCACCCCGCGCCGCAACAGCTCCTGTTTACCCACGATTTCGGCTCGTTCCTGCGCGATCGCCAGGCGCTCCTCGGCGTCCATGGGGTCGTCTCCCGCGAGGAAATACAGGTGGTGCTCGACCTCGTGCGCGATCGTCTCGTGGATCTCCGCCGCCACATCGAAGCCAGAGTCGAGCCGGAACTCGGTTTGAAACGCTCGGTAGTAGAGCCTGATCTCAGGCGGATGTTGGGTCGGGTCTTCGCCCGGCGGAGTGTAGGAGCCCAGCAGCGGCTGGCCCCCCTCGTCCACGTCCGGTACGCCCGTCTCCACCGTGAGCGCCACGTTGCGGACGGCGCTTCGGCGGTACACCCGCTGGCGCGCCCGCTCTGCGATGCGCTCGAACTCTTCGAGCGTGGGAAAGCCGGGGCGCTCCGTCGGCTGGAGCTGCTCACTGGGCGCGGCCACCATGTCGAAGGGCCTCAACGCAGGCACCACCAGGTCTGATCGCGCACCGCAACGACAGCGCTGCTGGGAGAACAATCGCGGAGAGTAGTGGGCTCGCTCCCAGAGCTCGCCGAGCGCGGTCCACACCTCGCCAGAAGCCCGAGCCAGGATCTCGGTCAGCGCTCTCGCGGAGCGCACCTGACCGATCGAGCGCACGCCGAGCGCCGTCACGGTCGCCGCGTTGAGCCGCAACTTCTTGCCCGTGTAGAGCGGACGAGCCTCGTCCAACGTGCGCGGCACGAGCCGCAGAGAGCGCGCCCGTCGGCCGGTGACGGCAGAGTAAGGCAGGGGATAGGCCCGCTCGAAATCGAACTGACCGTCTTGGGCAGAGATCTCGCCGTGCACGAACGGCCCCGGCTCGAACGCCGCCGACGGGGCGACCGAGAGCGTGGCGCCGCAGTTCTCGCAGACCACCTGGATCTCTGGCTCCGCCACCAACCCCGCACGGCAAAGCAACGCCACCAGCAGGTGAACGTCGCCGAGCGAGAGCGAGCCGACCGCACCGCCATCATCGAGCCGCAACGCACCTGGGATCTCGAGCAGCTCGATGGCGCGCCGCAGTGATGGCTCTGGCGCACCATGTCGGCCTTCGCGCGCCAACGACTCGCCGTCGAGCCGGGCGCGACGGCCCGAGGGCAACGTCAGCGCCCGCGGCAGCGCCCGGTGCTCCACGCCTCAGCGCCTGAACAGGCGCTTCAGGAAGCCAGTCTCCCCACGCTTCGCCGCGTCTGCAGACGAGGGCAGCTCCTTCAGGGCTGCGGCGTGATCTGGCTCGATCTCCAACACGCGCCGAAAATCGCTCTGCGCGCCTGGCGAATCGCCCAAGCGCTTGCGCAGGAGCCCGCGCACGAATCGCGGCGTCACGGAGCTGTCTCGCGCACGGATCACGTCGTCCAAATCCAAGGTCAACGCCTTGAGATCCGGGTGGGGCTCGAGTGAGCTCGCCCAACAGCGCAGCGCGATCAGCTCGGCCTTCGAAGCGGGGTCGCCCTCGAGCTCCGCGCTGACCTTGGTCAGCCCAATCTCGCAAACCTCGAGCGCCATGGTGGGCTCTTTTTCGTCGATTTTCTCGCGCGCGAGCTTGATCAGCGCGGTCGCCGGCAGCGCGCGCACCGTGTCGGCCACGAGCCTGCGTGTGGACTCACCGGCGAGATCGTCGCCCAGCTCGGCTTCGCGTGCGGCGGCGCTGCCGGCCGCCGTGCCCTCGGCCTCGGGCACCTCGTCGAGCTCTGCTTCGCCGACCTCGACCTCGGTGTCCGCCGGAGGTCGAGGCGGAGGCGGCGGCGGAACGTCGACTTTGCTCGCCGCAGCATCGGGAGTGGGCGAAGTTGCCGGATCGATCGCTGGGCTCGAGCCGCTGCGTTCGGGCTCCGGCTGCGAGGAGCTTGGACCTGAAGCGGGAGCGTCATCGTCCCGCGGGATCACCGCCCGACCGCGGACGCTCAACGTCCTCACCGAGCGCTCGCCGTCACCGGGAGCGTCGACCGCAGCACCGGCGCGGTGCACTTGTGATCGAAGCTGCACCTTGGCGAGGCTCATCGAGCGCTCCTCGACCCCGAGCGGGAGCGCGCCGCGGCCCAGATCCAGCTGCCGCGTGATGACCATGGCGTAGACCAGCTTCTGGACGAGGTCTGGACCCGCGCCCTCCAAGTCGTACAGGCCGTCGAGCTTCACCGGCTCGATCGAGATCACCTCTGCCACCATGCGGGCGTCGTCCTCGAGATCGAAGCGCTCCAGGTTGCACTTTTGGTGAAGCACCAGGTCGACGTCGAGGACGCGCTCCATGGTCGATTCGAACAGGGCCGAGCAGGCCCCGTACTCGCGAATGCCCTGCCACAGGATGCGCATGGGGTCGGCTTTGATCGGATCGCCCCCCCAGTCCTTGAGCGTGTCTGCCTGGTCGAAGTAGCGGTACGTCGCGCTGGCAGGGAGCTGGAAGAAGCGCATCATCCGTCGCTCGAACTGTGACAAGAGGACGCGATCGAGCGGCTCGGACTCGACGTACCCAGCGAGCACCAGCACGTCGCCCAACAGGCCGCCGGTGAGCACCGCCCCCTCGATCACGTCCTTCGTGACCAGCCCCTCTTCCACCAAGAGCTCTCCCAAGCGGGCGAACTCGTCTCCCATGCGGATCTTGACGGCCGCCCCGCGCTCGAAACGCAGGGCGTGCACCAAATCGGGGGTTTCGGAGATGAAGAGCTCCCCCGTCAAGCGGCGATCCAACGCATACACCAAGAGATGCGCAAACGGTGTCTGCGCCAGATCCCCCTCCGCGGTCGGGGGGGTGTCGGGCACCATGACGAAGAAAGCTATCACAGCTCACGACCCTGCCTAAGAATCGGCTGCCGGACGCGGTCACTAGGGTGGGAGGTGGTAGGCTGGACGCATGCCCCGCGGCCACGTGCTCGTGCTGGACGATGAAAAGTCGATCCTGACCACCCTCCAGAAGGCGCTGTCGCTCGAGGGCTACACCGTCGATGTGGCGGGTGGCTGCAAGGTGGCCGAGGAGAAGCTGGCCAAAAACAGCTACGACCTCGCGCTCTTCGACGTGGCGTTGCCGGACGGAGACGGCGTCGCCTTGCTGTCCAAGGTGCGCGCTCTCGGCGCGGACTTTCCTGTCGTCATGATGAGCGGCCACGCCACGGTGGACGCCGCGGTGCGAGCCACACGCCTGGGTGCGTTCGACTTCTTGGAGAAGCCCGTCTCGACCGACCGACTGCTGCTCGTGATCGAGAACGCCCTCCGCCTCACGCGCGCCGAGGCCGAGGCCAAGGCGCTGCGCACCCAGGCTGGCTTGGGCGAGCTGGTCGGCAACAGCCGCGCCATGCTGCAGCTGCGGGAGCAAATCGAGCGCGCGGCCAAGGCGACCGCCAACGTGCTCGTGATCGGCGAGCGCGGCACGGGCAAGGAGTTGGTCGCGCGCGCGATCCACGTGGCGAGCAAGCGCGCCAAAGGACCGCTCGAGAAGATGAACTGCGCGGCGATCCCCAGCGAGCTGATCGAGAGCGAGCTGTTCGGCCACGAAGCCGGCGCGTTCACCGGGGCCACCAAGCAGCGACGAGGCAAATTCGAGCGCGCGAATGGCGGCACGTTGTTCCTGGACGAAATCGGCGACATGCCGCTCGGGATGCAGGCCAAGCTGCTGCGCGTGCTGCAGGAACGCGAGATCGAGCGCGTGGGCGGCAGCGAGGTGATCAAGGTCGACGTGCGCGTGGTGGCCGCCACCAACCGCGACCTGGAGCAGATGAGCCGGCCGGAGTCGGGGCAGTTCCGCGCCGACCTGTACGACCGGCTGAACGTGCTGCCGCTGACACTTCCACCGCTGCGCGCCCGCCGCGAGGACATCCCAGGGCTGAGCCAACACTTCTTGGAGCTGGCCATGTTGCAGAACGACCGGCCCGGCATGCGCTTCGGCGACACGGCCATGACCGCGCTCAGCGCCCACAGCTACCCGGGGAACGTCCGCGAGCTGCGAAACGTCATCGAGCGGCTGGTGATCCTCACCCCGGACGACACGATCGACGCGGACGACGTGCGCACCTGCTTGGGCGGAGGGGCGCTGCCGGCAAGCTCGCTGTTCCGCCCTGGCGTCCCGTTTCGAGTGCTGTCGGAGGAGGCCGAACGCGCGATCTTGGAGCAGGCCCTGACCCATCACGGCGGGCAGATGGCCGCCACCGCGCGCGCGTTGGGCTTGGAACGCAGCCACCTCTACAAGAAATGCAAGGCGCTCGGCCTGCGCCGTGGAGAGGGCGACGGCGACGAGCCCGACGCCTGAGCTGCGGCGCGCGGCCGCCTATTCCTCGGCGTCGCGCGTGCGCTTCTTGGGTTTGGCTTCTGCCTTGCGCTCCATCTTGGCCTGGTGCTCTCTTGCCTTCGCCGCGTGCTGGGGCTGGCCGAGCTTGTCGTACCCTTTGCCCAACTCTCGGTAGATTTCCGCGGCCATCTCCGGGGGTGCGCCGGCGACGATCGCGCTGTTGTACTCGTAGATCGCGCTGACCTGGCGGCCCGTCTTGGCCAGCGCTCGTGCGTACAGCCTGTGCACCTCGGGGTTGTGCACGTCGACGTAGATCGCGCTCTCGCCGACTTTGACGGCCTCGTCCCATTTGTTGCGCGCGACGAGCCCCTCGAGCAAGCGAGCCCACGCCCGCCGATCGTGCTGCTCGAGCAGCACGTACTTGCGCAACACATCGATCTCGCCGCGCTCGTCGTGGAGGCGGCGGTGCAGCTTGATCAGCCCCGCCATGGGCTCGCTCTGCGTTGGGTCGAGGCTGACGGCCGCGCGGAGAGCTGCCTCGGCACGCGGCCAATCTTCGACCGAGCTGGCGATGTTCGCCATTTTCATGCGCACGGCGACGCCGTCGTGTTTCGCGGCCACGAGTTTGTCGAGGTACTGACCAGCCTCGGCGGCGCGCACCTTCTCGTCCTTCTTGTCATCGGGAGCGAGCGCGAGATCCGCGAGGATGTACAGCGCGTCTGGCTGCGACTTGTCGATTGCGAGCGCCACGTCGAGCGCCGCGCGAGCTTCCTTCTCACTGCCACGCTTCAGCAACGCGATCGCAAGCTCGACGTGCTTGCGCGCGTCCTTGGGCGCCTTCTGTGCCGCTTCGCGCGCATCCTCCAGGTTGGGCGCGTGCAGATCCGGGACATACTGGCGCTGGTAGCGCGTGTAACGCTGCTCGAGCCAAGCGCGATACTCCTTGTCGACCTGGGCGGGGGCTACACCCAGCGACGCTTGGATCACCTCGGGCGTGCGCTCTCCCTTGGCCCACCGGGGCATCATGGAGACGACCTTGTCCCAGCCATACTTGTCGACCATGAACACGACGATCTGGCTGGCCGCGTAGTAGGCCATGGTGATCTGCTCCACGCTGTCGACGTGGGTAAAGGCACGGTTGAAGCCCGTCAGCGCGGGAACACGCCCAGCCTTGAGCGCGGCGAACAGCGCCGGGTCCTCTTCGCGCTGCCATTCGGGGCGGCGCGCGATCGTCTCGTACTCGCTGAGACCTTCGGTGAACCAGCGCGGCACGTGGTTCTTGGACATTTGGATGGCGAACACGTGGCCGAGCTCGTGCCAAAGCACGTTGCCCCAGTTGAAAGGCGCCGCCTGGGGGCTGAGCATGGCGAGCGTCTGCCCGAAACAAACGCCTTGAATGCCGACGTTGGGTAGGCCGCTGGTGCGCACGCTGAAGTGCTCATCCTCGTGGTAGAGCTCGATGCCGACCGGCGTCTTGGGCGTGAAGCCGTAACGCTTCACCATCGAGCCCCAGGCCTCGTCGAGCAGGCGAGGCACGTAGCGCTCCAGCATGGCCTTCTCTTCTTTGCCGTAGCGAATGCGGAACACCTGCCCGTCGACCGTCTCGTACTCGGCGGTGATGGTCTTTTCGTACAGGTTGAGCGTGTTGAACACGCGCACGTTGAAGCGATCTTTGGCCCAGGCCTTGGCCAAGGCGGCCAGGCCGTCGGGCTCCCTGCCCGATCGGATCAGGTTCAGCCCCAGCGTCGCGTACGCCTTTTCATCGCCGCTGTCGGCCGCGATCGCCTTCTCCATGAAGGAGACGATGTCTTCGTAGCGGTGCTCCCACTCAGCGTACTCACTGACGATCTGGTAGAAGCGCGAATAGCCGGGCGACAAGCCGAGCACCTTCTGCTCGAAGCTGGAAAAGCCCTTGGGATCGTCGGCCAGGAAGCGGATCGCAGCCTTCATCGACAACAGGTCGAGGTCGCTCGGGTTGACCGCCAAGCCTCGATCCGCCGCGGCGTCTGCGGCCTCGATGTCCAAGTCCCGCAAGGCGAGCCCCGCGCGGACGAGGTGTGCCTCGGGCAAGCTGGGGTTGATCTCGAGCGCACGACGAATCTCCGCCTCGGCGCCACCGAAGTCCATGGCGTTCTCGAGCAGCACGCGCGCCTTCATGACGCGCACGCGCGGATCGTTGGGCGCTACCTTCTCGGCGTCGAGCACGACCTCGGCGGCGTGCCCAGGATCGTACTTCTCCAGGAACAGGTCGGCGCGGTTGAGCAGCGTGTCCACGCGGCCCTTGCCGCCGGCTCGCTCGGCCTCTTTGTAGGCGTCGTTCGCCTCGGCGGCCGAGCGCAAGAGGTGGGCGGCGCGCCCCACCCAGGTGAGGCCCTCGGCGTTGCTCGAAGTGATCGCCAACGGGTCGCTGTCCGCCCGGTTGTAGTCGTCGATCAGCGTCATCAGCGGCGCGCGCGCCTCTTTGCGCTTGCCGGTCTTGATCAGGTACTCGCCGAGCAACAGCCTGGCCTTGCGAGCCTCGGGCCACGGCTCCGCCGACTGCAACAGCTCGATGGCCTCCTGCGACTTGCCCTGCGAAAAGAGCGCTTCGGCCCGCAGCGCGGCGGCGGCGGCGCGATGCTTCTTGTCCTTCTTCAGCTTGTCGGCTTGCTCGGCGGCGACCGCGTACTTGCCGGTGCGCAGGGCGAGCTCCGCGCCGAGCAGCGTGGCGCGGGGCGGGGCTTTGTCCCCACCGAGCTTGTCCAGGATCGCCTGGGCGTCGGCGTACTCCGCGCGAGCGATGGCCTTGGCCGCCTGGTCCAGCTCGGCGTCGTCGGCCCGGGCCGGGGTCGCGCCGAGCGCGCCACACAGGCCGAGACAAAGGAGCACGTGGCTGGGAGAGAGCGAGAACGAGCGCGCGAATCTTTGCATGTCGGGGTGGGGGGTCGGTCGGGTGCCGGAAGCTTACAGCGAAGCGGCGCACTCGGCCGCTGCTCTCGAGAGACTGCGCGCGCCCCTCCGGTTGAGGTCGCGCGCGGGCCTCATGCCAGCGCGCGGCGCGCGACCTCCTCGAGGGCATCGATCAGCCGCGGACGCGCCGCGACCGCAGGAGCCCGCAAAAACGTCTCGAAGCCAGCGCGCTCGGCCAGACCCGCGGCCTCGATGTCCAGGTCGTAGAGCGTCTCGATGTGCTCCGCCAGGAACCCGATAGGCGCGATCAAAACGCGCTTGGCTCCGGTTCGGCGCAGCTCCGCGAAGGAGGTGGGCAGGTCCGGTCCCAACCAGGGCTCGTTCGACGCGCCCTGACTCTGGAACGCGATCGTCACCGGGTGCCCGACCTCCCGCAGAGGCGCCGCGACCGCCTCGGCCATCGCGCGAAACTCGCGCTCGTACGCATCGCCGCCGCGGATCACACGCAACGGCAGCGAGTGCGCGCTCAACACCACGGCCACCTCGGCGCGGGGGTGACCGGACCCGCTGAAGACCTGTTCGATCGTCTCGCGGAACGCGTCGAGCAGCGCCGGAGTCTGGCCCCACGCCGGCGCCAACACGGGGCGGAGTCCGAGCGGGGTGGCCACCTCGACCACCGCTTGGTGGTAGACGTCGACCGACTGAGGCGCGAGCGGCAGGCTGACGATGCGCGTCGCGCCGAGCGACGCGAGCTCGGCCAACAGCTCGGCTGGGTAGGGAGCCCACAGCCTGCCCGCGACGCGCACCGGGACGCCCAGGCGTTGCTCGAGCAAGCGTGCTTGCTCGCGAGACTGCGACATCAGCGGCGACACGCCTCCGATGCGCTGGTAGCGGTGCCGCACCTCCACCAAAAGTTCCTCTGGCACCGGCCGCCCGCGGCGGATCGCCAGCAAAAACGCGGGTAGGTCCGCCAAGTCGGCGATGCTTCCGTGGCAGCTGAGCAAGACGGCGTCGGACACGAGCGGAGCGTACTCCATCGTGAGGATCGAGACTGCTCAGTCACGCTCGGTACATGGACTTGCGGCTGGTGAGGAGACCGACGATGACCCCGTCGTGGGCGGCACCCCTGCTCGGACCGTGGTCCTCGGCGACCTGCACCTCGTGCGCGAGACGCCGCGAGAAGTGATCACGGATTTCACGACGTTGCTCTCGGACCACGCCGGCGCGCGGGTGGTGGTCGCCGGCGACCTGTTCGATCTGTCGGCCGATCACCCTGGGCGTGAGCGCGACCCTGCGCTGCGCGACGCATTGGCGTCGCTGCCGGAGGTGCGGCGCGCGCTGGCCGAGCACGTGGACCGAGGTGGCGAGCTCTGGCTGATCGGGGGCAACCACGACGCGGCGGTCGGGGCGCCCGAGCAGACACGGACGCTGGTCGATGCGCTCGGGGTACGCGACCAAGCCGCGACGCGGGTTCGGGCCACGCCCTGGTTCTTTCGCGAGGGTGGCTTGCACCTCGAGCACGGGCATTTGTTCGACCCCGACAACGCCACCAGCCACCCGCTGGTCTCTGGCGTGCGCAGCTTGGGCGTGCACTTCGTGGAGCAGTTCGTGGCCCCGACGGGTGCGTTTCGGTACTTGAACGCCAACGATGGCACGCCGCTCGAGCTGTTGACGTCGGCGTTCCGGTGGTACGGCGTGCGCGGGCCGTACGTGGTGTTCAAGTATTTCGACGCCGCGTTTCGAGCCGTGCTCGCGAGCGGTCCGTTCTTCGAAGGCTGCCATGAGGTCAGCATCGGTGCGGCCCGCGAGCAGGCGTACTCGGAAGCGCACGGCTTGGACCACGAGCTCGTGCGCAAGCTGCTCGGTCTCACGGCGCCCCCCACCATGCAGAGCCTGAGCGCGACCTTGTCCCGGCTCTACCTCGATCGCGTGGCCGCCACGTGCACCATCCTCGCGGGGGGCGCGCTGCTCGCGGCCGGTCGTGTGCGGCCGGCCGGCTTCGCCATCGGCGCGGGCGCCTTGGCCATGGGCATCTCCTGGGCGCTCGGCCACGATCGTTACGGCGGCTCCGTGCCCGAGCGCCTCGCGCACGGAGCCACGCGCATCAGCCAAGCAACTGGGGCCAAGCTGGTCGTGATGGGCCACGCGCACCGCGAGGCGGAGGGGCCCGGCTACGCCAACACCGGCAGCTTCTCGTTCCCGCGGCAGGCCCCAGGCCGGCCGTACCTGACGATCGAGGGCACCACCGAGCACCCGCGCGCCGTGCGCAGGTACGCCCACCTCACGCGTCCCGGCCGGTGAACCCTTGCGCGCTCAACGCGGCGCGCACGATCCGGCCAAGCAGCTCCTCGTCGCCAGGCTCGAGCTCCTGCGGATCGCCGTGCAGCGCCGCGACCATGCGACTGCGCTGATCCGCTCGCACCAGGAGGGGGCCTCCGCCGCAGCTGCGACAGGTCAGCCCGCCGGCCCGAGGGTCGACCAGCGCAGAAGACTTCTCTGGGCAGCTGGTCCCGCAGCGAGCGCAGCGATCCAGCACCAGACCAAAGCCGAGGCCCTCGGCCAGCCAGGCGAGCGCAAGCGCGACCACGCCGGCCGGGGAATCTCCTCGTTCCAGCCGATCCAGGCCGTCCTCGACCACGTCGAACAGGCGCGGCTCGGGCACGTGGGGGGCGAACAGCGAGCGCGCCACGCGCAAGAGCTCGGCTGCGCCGTCCAAACGGGCCTCGTCGGAGAGCAGCCGCATCCTCGCTCGCTCCAGGCGACTCTCGCGCAACTTCCCGATCTCGCGCAGGGGCGTGGTCTCCACTCCCACGACCAGGGTGTGCATGGGCTCGAGCGCGCCCAACTTGCTTTTGGGTCGGCGGGCCGACGGGGCAGACACCGTGAGCAACCCCTGCTCCCGGGTGAGCAGGGTCAACATGAGGTCGGCCTCGCCGATCGGCACTCGCCGCACGACCAGCGCTCGCGTCGACAGCACCGGGGCCGGGCGGCGCGACGGCCGCGGCTTCGCGCCCTGACCGGTCAGCCCGTCCTCCCGGTCAGACCAACAGCAGCGGGGAAACGTCTGCGCGGGACAGCTCGCGTGGCACGCCCTGCCCACGCGGGCGAAGCACGATGCTGATCGCCACGGTGAACAGGATCAACAGCAGGACGAACGCGATCGCGACCCCAACGCGGCGGCCGGAGGTGCGCCGACCCTCGGGCGCCGAAAGCGGCACCGGGGTCACCATCGAGATCCTGCGGCCGGAGGTGTAGCGGGCCAACACCTCGTCCGCCGAGACGTGGATCGCCCGCGCATAGGCCTTGAGGAACCCACGGACGAACACCTCACCCGGCAAATCGTCGAAGTGATCGCCCTCGATGCGCTCGATCGAGCTGATCGGGATGCGCGTCGCGCGCGCGATCTCCTCCACGCTCATGCCGTGGGCTTCTCGCACGCCTCTGAGGTATCGCCCTAGGGTCTCCATGGTGATCCTTCGATCGAGGTAGCCGCCAACGTGCTTCGTCTTGGTCCGGCGGCGCATGCCCGAGGGCGGTGCCGCTGGGGAACCGAGAACGCCGGGTCAGCCCGGCGAGCGAAGGTGGTAGCTGATCTCGGGATCGATTTGAGCCCTTGACTTTCTCTTTTTTTTCCTGATCTAGCCGCTCGGAGAAAAACCCAATGGGTTTCGGGGCAGCACGCGGCGAGCTTCAGGTGCCGCTTGCAGGCGTGAGTCCCGCCGTTTTGCTCGGCGCACCCTCGCCTGCGGGCAACTTGTGCAAGCCGCCCTGGCAACGCTCCCCCGAGGCCGTGGATTTCGACAGCTCCACACATTGACCGTACGCCTGTCGCGCGAGGTCGTGGAGGCCGAGCCTGGCCGCGACCCGCCCCTTGCCTTCCCACGCTTCCTGCAGCCGCTGGCAGCCTGGCCGCTCGGTCTCGACAGCTCGTGCAAACGCCTCGATCGCCGCCTTGCTTTGGCCTTTCTTCTCGTAGGCCACCCCGAGTCGGAAGTTGCCGACGCAGAACGTGGGCTGCGCTGCGACGGCGCGACGAAGCGCGTCGATGGCCTCGTCCTGGGCGCCCTTCTCCAGGTAGGCCCAGCCCAGGTTGCCCCACGCCACCTGCGGCGAGCCGTAGAGGATGTCCTCGGCCAGCGGCTTCAACACCTCGATCGCGTCGTCGAACTTCTTCTCGTGGATGAGCACCACGCCCAACGTGTTGCGCGCTTCGCGAAAATCCGGGTTGGCGTCCAAGGCCAGCTTGGCGAGACGCTCGGCGTCGGCGAAGCGGCAATCGGAGCTCTTGGTGTCCTTGGCGCAGAAGGCCAGGTGAATCAGGGCTCCCAGGTGGGCAGCGTCCGCGTTGCGCTCGTCGGCTTCGAGCGCCTCGTTCACCTTGGCCAGCGAAGCGCGCAGCTCCGACTTGCGAAAATGGTCGTTCGCCACGTCGTACAGCGCGACGCTCTTGGGGTCGGTCTCGTGCGGCCCCGTCGCAAAACACCCGCTCGAGAGCAGACCCGCACACAAACCAAGCGGCCTCACGAACGAGATCGAGCGCATGCAGCGCGCATACCTGGCGCGCGCCGGCAGGGCCAAGAATTCTCCGGAGAATTTTGGCTTGCTGATGCAACTGGCAAGCGAGCGGACTGTCGCGCCCTTCTCAGCGCTCCTGGTCTGCCTCGCCCCGAATCTCGTCCTTGACGCCCAGGAGCGCAAACAGCCGACGCAGCGCGTCCAGGTCCGGCACCTCGAGTCGCTCATCGCTGACGCGCACGTATTGACCCTCTCGCAGCTCCTGCACGACCCGCTTCACGGTGTCGACGTCCAGACCCACGCGAGTCGACAGCTCCATCGGCGAAATAGAGAAGGAAATGGAACCGTTTAGGGCCATATCCATGTGGTTCTGCGCGAGCTTCAAGAGGGCGCTCACGACCTTGGACTGGGTGTCCGAAAGCATCATGATCTCGATCTGATCCTCGGCGTCCCTCAAGCGCCGAACGAGCTGCTTGATCAGGCGTGAGGCCACCACGGGGTTGCGCTCGAGCAGGTTCTGCAGCGTGGCTTGATCGAGCGAGAGCGCGAGCCCCGCGCTGAGAGCGATGGCTGTCGAGGAGCGGCCCGCGCCCGAGAGCAACGCCGACTCTCCGAACAGGTCGCCAGGCTTGAGCACCATGAGCGAGCGCTCGACCCCGCGCACGCGCTTGATCAACCGCACGCGCCCGTCTTCGAGCAAGTACGCGTTCGTACCCTCGTCGCCTTCTCGGAAGATCACCTCCCCGGCGGCGAAGCGACGACCAAACCTGGCTCGAAGTCGCTCGCCTTGCGAGTCGGGCATGTCGCTCATCGACTCCCGGTCGGTCGACTCTTCGGGCTCGGCGGGCGCGAAAGGTTCCTCCATCAGGCGCGCAGTCTATCAGGCTTGGGGGGACGGCGTGGGACCCACGGGTCGAGCATCGGGCGCACGCACGTACACCGGGGTCAGCACCTCCCTTGCGAGCCCCTGCGCGAGGCCCAACCTGCCGAGCCAACTAGGATCTGGCAGATCCAGCGCGCTGCCCCGCAGGGCAACACCCGGCAAGAGCGCCTCGAGCACCTCACCCACCAGCACCTCGCCCCGCACCGCACGAGCCGCGAGCTCGCTCCGCGCGGCCTCGAGGCCGAGGGCGCGTGGGCCATCCCCCGGGAACGTCTGCATGAAGACCTCGGACTTGAACGCGTCCAAGCAGGCCGTGACGGTGGCACCATCAGCGAGCTGTGCGCTTGCCGCGTGGGCCATCGCGCGCAGTGAAGACACCCCCGCCACCGGTAAGCCGAGCGCCAACGCGATGCCGTGGGTGGCGGCCAGGGCCACGCGCAAGCCGGTGAACGACCCCGGCCCCACGTCACACACGATCCCTCGGAGGTCGCGGCGCTGTGCCCCCGCGTTCGTGAGCAGCTGGTCGACCGTGCCGAGCAGCCTCTCGCCATGCCCGCGGGCATCCACATACACCTGCTGCGCGAGCAGGCGCCCATCCGCTGCGAGGAGCGCGGCTCCGCCGCGAGAGGTCGAGCTGGTGAGACTCAGGATCATGTGGGAACCGCAGAACGCGCCGGGGTGTCGAAGCCGGACGATGCCTGGAGACCATACCCTGCGTTCGCCCTCGGGCCGAGCCGGACTGTGGTCCATTCAACTGGCTCGCCCGTCGAGCCAGAGAGCAAGATTCTCCCGTGCCGTCTGAACAACCAGCGCCGAAGGCCCGGGCTCGTGCCGACTGGCACGGGAGAATTCAAGTGGCTTGCCAGTTGAATCAGAAAGCAAAATTCTCCCGTGCCCTCTGAGCAAGCAGCGCCGAAGGCCCCGCCAGGTGCCGACTGGCACGGGAGAATTCAAGTGGCTTGCCAGTTGAATCAGAGGCCAAGATTCTCCCGTGCCCTCTGACCAACCAGCAACGAAGGCTTCGGCTCGTGCCGACTGGCACGGGAGGCTGGTAGATCAGAGAGTGCCAGCGCTGCCGTCTTGGTCGCAGGCTGAGTCTCAGCCGAGCGCCCTCGTGAGAGCTTCGGCGCTGGGGTTGTCGCTGATCGGGCACCTGCTGGTCGCCTTGGCGGCGTGGGCGGCGTGGGCCCCCCTTCAGGCTCTCGATGAGCCCAGGCGTGGGCAGCCTCGCGAGCCCATCGTCGAGGCGGAGCTGCTGGACGACAGCAGTCCCGACGTGTCGATCGTGGACCAGAGTGACGCGCTCGAGGAGACGCCGCAGGGAGATCCGAGCAAAACCACGCTGGCCGGCGACTCGGTCCCAGCCCCTCGAGCGCAAGCGACCGCGACCGTTGCCCCGACGCCGCCAGCACCACCGCCGACGCCCACCCACGCCACGGCCCCGCCGCAGAGCTCCGCGAGCTCCTCCGCCGCGACCACGGCGCCCTCCGGCCCGACCTCGAGCCCCTCCGCACTGGCAAGCGCGAGCTCGGGAGATGGCCCCGGCCCCGCCGGCGCCGGTCAGCCGACGCCCGCGGCGCCCCATCTCGTAGCGCGTTTCACCCACGATCTGGCCCAGTTCGGCGCCGGTGTTGCGGCCTGGACCGACGCGGCTGCTGGGCGCGAGTCGAGCGCCGTGTTCCTGCTGGCGCTCAAC
>CAZXMG010000027.1:0-107150 GCA_964641275.1 uncultured Polyangiaceae bacterium | reverse complement strand
GCTGGTACTCGCGGTCGGTCAGCGTCATCGCCGGCGCGACGGTGATCGAGTCGCCCGTGTGCACGCCCATGGGATCGATGTTCTCGATACTGCACACGACGATGAAGTTGTCTGCGGCGTCGCGGATGACCTCGAGCTCGAACTCTTTCCAGCCGAGGATGCTCTCCTCGATCAGCACCTCGCTGGCCTTGCTCTGATCCAGCGCCCAGTGAAGCGCCTTCTCCAGCTCCGCGCGGTCCTTGGCGATGCCGCCGCCGGTGCCGCCCAGCGTGAAGCTCGGTCGCACGATCACGGGGTAGCCGGTGGCGCCGCCCGACTCGGCCGTGCCGTGCTCGACGATGTGCAGAGCCTGCTCGAAGTTGGTGGCGTAGCCGCTGCGCGCGCAGGACAAGCCGATCTTCTCCATGGCCTGCTTGAACAGGCGGCGATCCTCGGCCTTGCGGATGGCGGGGGGGCTCGCGCCGATCAACTCGATGCCGAGCCGCTCCAGCGTGCCCTCGTCGAACAGGGCGAGCGCCAGGTTCAGCGCCGTCTGCCCACCCAACGTGGGCAGGATGCCGTCGGGCCGTTCGCGCTCCAGGATCGCCGCCAAGGTGCGCGGCTCCAGCGGCTCCACGTACGTGCGCGGGGACAGCTCCGGATCGGTCATGATGGTGGCCGGGTTGGAGTTGACCAACACCACCTCGTAACCCTCCTCGCGCAGCGCCTTGGCGCCCTGGGTCCCCGAGTAGTCGAACTCGCAGGCCTGGCCGATGACGATGGGGCCGGATCCGATGATCAGGATCTTTCGAAGGTCGTCGCGCCTGGGCATGGCTTGGGGGGCTAGCTACCAGAACCCAGAGGCCCCGTCATGGGGGGGCGCTCCTGGGCGCGTTCCCCGGACGTGTGCTTGACAGGGCGCTCCCGCTCCACCATAAGCGCTGCCCCCGCATTTCCGGGGCCAAGCAACGGCTCACCGCTGTGGTGAGCGGCCCTCGGAGAGCGAAGCGAGCAGGTCATGCCCAAGATGAAGTCGAATCGAGCCGCGAAGAAGCGGTTCAAGATCACCGGCACCGGTCGAGTCCGCCGCAGCAAGGCCGGCCTCAACCACTGCATGCAGGAGAAGAGCAAGAAGCGCCTGCGTCGCCTGCGCAAGAACGACATGGTCGACAAGACCATGGAGAAGCGCGTCAAGTTGATGCTGCCCTACGGCTGAGCGGAGGAGAGCACCATGAGTCGCGCCAAAAGAGGCTTCAAAGCTCGTCGTCGTCGCAACCGCGTCCTCCGTCAGACCGAGGGCTACTTCCTTGGCCGCAAGAACCGCTTCCGCCAGGCGGTCGAGGTTCTGCGCCACGCGTGGGAGTATGGCTACGTCAGCCGCGCGCTGAAGAAGCGCGATTTCCGCCGTCTGTGGATCGTGCGCATCAACGCCGCGGCCCGCACCCAGGGTGTGAGCTACTCGCGTTTGGTCGCCGGCCTCAAGAAGGCCAGCATCACGCTCGATCGTAAGATTCTCAGCGACCTCGCCGTCGCCGACCCGGCCGGGTTCTCGGCCGTCGTCAAGCTCACCGGTCTCGCGAAGGCCTGAAGCGCCATGGCCTGACGCGGGCGAGTCGCGGCGGGCCCACCCCTCTGCGGGGACCCCCGAAGCTATGAGCGAAGACCCCGTCTCCCGGATCCGAGAGCGCCTCGGCGCTCTCGGTCACCATTTCGAAGACGCGTTCGCGGCGGCTTCGAGCGAGCACGAGCTGCGAGCGGAGCAGGCCAAGCTCCTCGGCAAGAAGGGAGAGCTCACCGCGGTGCTCGCCCTCATGCGCGACGTCCCTGCCGCCGAGCGGCCCGCGGCCGGCGCGCTGGTGAACGAGTTCAAAGCCAAGGTGGAGGCGGGCTTCGAGGCGCGCCTGCGCGCCCTGGGTCGCGCCGCGCTGCAGGCCGAGCTGGACGCCCGTCCCTTCGATCTGTCGTTGCCGGGGCGGCTCTCGCTGGGTCGTGGCCACCCCCATCCTGTGCTCGCCGTTCGTGATGACCTGCTTTTGATCTTTCGTGATCTGGGGTTTCAGATCGCGTCCGGACCCGAGGTGGAGCTCGAAGAGAACAACTTCACCAAGCTGGCCTTCCCGCCCGATCACCCGGCGACGGACATGCAGGACAGCTTCTGGTTCGGGCCGGGGGTGCTCCTCCGCACCCACACCAGCAACGTCCAGATCCGCGAGATGAGCGCGCTCGCCGAACGCGTGAAGCAAGGTGCGCGGCCCGCGTGTGCGGTGGTCAGCGCAGGCGCCGTGTACCGGCGCGACGACGACGTGACCCACTCGCCCATGTTCCACCAGATCGAGGGCTTCCTCGTGGACGAGAAGGTGAGCATGGCCGAGCTGCGCGGCGTGCTCTCCGCCTTCGCCGAGCGGTTGTACGGCCCCGGGACGCCGGTGCGCTTCCGGCCCAGCTACTTCCCGTTCGTCGAGCCCGGCGCAGAGGTGGATGTGGGGTGTGTGTTCTGCCGCCCCGACGACGGCTCGCGCTCGAGCTGCCGCATCTGCAAGGGCACCGGTTGGCTGGAGATCGCCGGCTGCGGCATGGTGCACCCCAAGGTGTTCGAGCACACCGGTCTCGACCCCGAGAAGGTCACCGGCTTCGCGTTCGGCATGGGCATCGATCGCATCGCCATGCTGCGCTACGGGATCCCAAACATCCGGCTCTTGTTCGAGAACGACCCCCGGTTCCTGGCGCAGTTCTAATTTTTCAGCGCTTCGCGCGTGTCCTCAGCCGGTGGTCGCTGCTCCTGCCTCCGAGCGCGAACGGCCGCAGCAGCAGGGCGGGGCTGGCGCGCGCGCAGCTCGCCGTGGAAATTGCAACTCTGCCTCACGCCGTGCGCGGGTGCATGACGCCGATGTCTGGCTGACGTCACGTTTTGCGGGGCCACACGCACGAGGAGGTGATGCTCGCAAGCCACCTCGAGACTGCTGAGGGCGACGCAAAGACCGCACACTGTTGGGCTTTGTGGGCGGCGTTGCGCGTTCGTCACGGGCTTTTTTTCTCGGGCCCCCCTGGCGCGCAGCGGGCGGGCACCCATGTTGCTTGAAACGGGCCACTGCTCGTGATCACCAGCACGGCTCGAGGGCATCCCACCGAAGCGCAAACAATTCTTTACGAAACGAACCCGCCTCCAGATCGAACTAACCGTCACAGGCCGTCAGGAAAAACACCCGACGCTGCGTCCAAGAGAAGTCCAGACCCAAGAAGCTTCCCCAATTGCTCCACCTCGAGGAATGAGGCTGCCCCATCGGTGGTTCGCCCTTGAGCTCCAAGTATCGGCAGTTCCCGTTGTTCATGGTTTCAGAGCGTCTCGAGGCTGAGAACTTCAGACCCGGACCCACGTAGAGGTAGCGATGCCCAGGCAGACCAAAACCCGAGCTGTGACCCCCCTCCGCGCTGGCCTGCAGAAGACCGGCAAGGCCACGGCGCGCGCCGTGGAGACGATGGCTGTCGGCAACGCTGCGCTCGCGCAGAGCGCCCCGGAGAACGACTTCCTCGACGAGGAGACGCGTGAATTTCCGGTCGGCACCACGCTGATTTCCGAGAGCGGCGCTCCGTCAGCGGCCAAAGGCGCCGCGCCCGCCGCCAACGAGGCGGTCTCGTCCGACCTGGACCCGTTTGCGCTCATGGAGGACGAGGCGCTGGATCAGACGGCGATCCGCCCAGCGCGCACCGAGCTGCTCGACAACACCACCCCCATCGGCTTGGACGATTTGCCCGACAGCGACGGCAAAATGCCCGCGTCCGAGGTGCCGGTCAGTGCGCGCAGCTACGAAGATGGCCCGGGCGACTCGATGCTGGCCCGCTACTTCCGGGAAATGGCCGTGCACTCGGTCATGGACCACGAGGCAGAGATCGCTACCGCACGCGAGGTCGAGGCGGTCGAGGTCGCCCACTGGGTAGCGCTGTTGTCGCACCTCCCCGCCGCCGAGTTCGTGCTCAACGCCCTGCTGGAGGACGTGACCAAGGCTGGGCCGGAAGAGGTGCAGGCCCCGCAGATCGAACAGCTCGGCCACCTCCTTCGCCAAGCCAAGAAGCAGAAGAACAAGCTCACCAACGACCAATCGCGCGAGTGGGCGCGGCTCTCGGCCGAGCTCGCGGTGGCGGTTCGACTTCCCGACTCCGACCGGGTGTGGATGGCCCGTGCCATGCTCATCGCCAAGGAGCTCGTGGCTGAGCTCGACTTCGCGTACGACGGCGCAGATCTCGAGGGAGAGGGCCCCCGCGCCCACGTCGAGCTCGACGCCGCGTACGAGCGCTACCTCGAGCGCGTGCAGTCCACCTGGCAGCGCCAGCTGGACGTGAAGAACCGGTTCGTCAAGGCGAACCTCCGCTTGGTCGTGTCGATCGCGCGCCGCTACAACCGCGGCCGCCTCCCGCTGATCGACCTGATCCAGGAGGGCAACATCGGCTTGATGAAGGCGGTCGAGCGCTTCGATCACACCCGCGGCTACCGCTTCTCCACCTACGCCTCCTGGTGGATTCGTCACGCCATCAGCCGCGCCTTGGCCGACAAGGGGCGTGCGGTGCGCATCCCCGTCCACATGCTGGACACCTACAACCGCGTCGCGCGTGCCACCCAGTCGATCATCGCCCGAACCGGCGCCGAGCCGACCCTGGAACAGCTCGAGAAGGAGACTGGCGTCCCCCTCGAGAAGCTCGACAAGGTGAAGGACTTCTACGCCGAGACCCCGTTCTCGCTCGACCGCCCGGTGGGCGACGAGGACGGTCGCAAGTTCATCGACTTCCTCCAGGACGAGGACGAAAAGTCCCCGTTCGACCACCTGGCCGACAACAGCTGGTCGAGCGAGGTGCGCCGGCTGCTCACCACACTGACCCCGATCGAGGCCCGCATCCTGCGCTGGCGCTTCGGCCTGGACGACGAGGACGAGCTCACGCTCAAGGAGATCGGTGACAAGTACAACCTGTCTCGCGAGCGCATTCGCCAGCTCCAAGAGCAGGCGCTGGGCAAGATCCGGAGGCAAATCCGCGATCAATTCTGACGTTGGGCTGCGCGTCCTCCCTCGCAAAAGCCCGTTTCCGCCCCCTCGCCGCCCCCCCGGCGAGGGGGTTTTTTTTCTTGTGGCGGACCGGGGCCCAAGCTGTGCGCCGGGTGCGGCGTCCTACCCCGTGCTCGTCGGCTCTCGCAGCGCCGGGCTAGCCCGCCCGAAGGCGGCCCACGACACCAGGGGCGGGACCACTCGACCCCCCTCGTAAGGGCCGCCCCCTGTAGCGTCTTGCTCTTCGAAGGAGGTAGCCTGAGCCATGGCCCGAGCCTCTCGTCCGCCGGGGTTCGACATGACGTATCGCCCGGAGAAGGCCACGTTCCTTCTGCCGTTCGCGAGCCGCGTGCCGTCGATCATCTACTTTGCGACCGCCTGCACCATGGCCTTCGGTGTGGCCGCGGCGCCGTACCTGCCTGGCTCCTGGCTGTATCAGGCCGTGGTGCTCGGCGATCGCAACCGCGTCGTGAGCTCCACCTTCTTGGTGGTGGCGATCTTCGTGAGCGCCCTGGCTGCGCTGCTGCGCCAACAGATCGCCGGCGTCGTAGTCCGCCCCGAAGGCATCGAGACACGCGAGGTGATGCCGTTCGGGATGCCGCGCATCCGCCGCCTCGCCTGGGCGCAGATCGATCGCGTGGCCATCCCACGCGCGAGCCACGAGCAAAAGCGGCAGCCTGCCGGTGCCTTCAAGAAGATCCGCCTGGATCTCTGGAACGGCCACCACGCTTTCCTGCCAGACGTCGCCGAGCACACCAACCTGGCCGTCATCATCGAGCGCGTCGCGCTCGCGCGAGCCATCCCGATCGAGGGTGGCACCGGGCTGATCGACGATCTGGGTCACCCGTTCGGCGAGGACGACGAAGACGAGTGACAGCGGCGCTCACGTCACCACGAAGCTGAGTCTGACGCGAGTTGGAAGCGCAGGTCATGCGCCTGTGCTGGTCCGGCGCGCACGATCCGCGGAGAGACGCCCGGCAACGGGGGCATTCGCGAGCAGGCGGGCGGCGCAAGGATTGCTACCCTGCGCCCGTCTTGGACGTGCCCCGCACTCCGCATGCGATCGATGCCAGTGAGCTCAGCCGTGAGCTCGACGTCGACCTCGCCGTCGGGCTGAGTCAGGTCGAGGCGGAGCGGCGCCTCGCGCGGGTGGGGCCGAACGCGCTGCCCCAGGAGAAGCGCCGACCGCTCGCATGGGTGTTGTTGGGTCAGTTCAAGAGCCCGCTCATCTACTTGCTGCTCGGTGCCGCGCTGATCGCGCTCGCGCTCGGGGAGCGCGCCGACGCGGCCGTGATCGCGGTGGTGGTGGTGGTGAACGCGGTCATCGGGGCGGTGCAGGAGGGCCGAGCCGAGCGCTCGCTCGAAGCGTTGCGCAAGCTGAGTGGAGTGGCTGCGCGAGCGAGACGCGACGGCAAGGAGACGGCCCTGCCTGCGATCGAGCTCGTTCCAGGGGACGTGATCACGCTCAGCGCCGGGGACGCGGTGCCCGCGGATGCCCGCGTGATCGAGGCGGCGCGTGCGGAGACGGACGAGGCTGCGCTGACCGGGGAGTCGCTCCCAGTGGAGAAGACGACCCCAGCGTTGCCACCAGAGTCACGGCTCCCGGACCGCACCAACATGATCTTCGCCGGCACCAACTTGGTGTCGGGGCGAGCGCGTGCGCTGGTCACGAGCACTGGCTCGTCCACCGAGGTCGGCCACATCGCCAAGCTCACCGGCGGCGCCGTGGAGCCCAAGACGCCGCTGGAGACTCGCATCGAGCGCTTCGGGCGCACCCTCTTGTTCGCCGCCGCAGCGATCTTCGTGCTCGTCTCTGCGATTGGGGTCTGGCGTGGAGTCGCGGCCGGCGAGATCGCCATGATCGCCATCAGTCAGGTGGTCGGCATGGTGCCAGAAGGTCTGCCGGTCGCGATGACCATCGCCCTAGCGGTCGGCGTGCAGCGCATGGCCAAGCGCCGCGCGATCGTGAGGCGCTTGGCTGCGGTGGAGACCTTGGGCTCGATCACCGTGATCTGTAGCGACAAGACGGGCACGCTGACCAAGAACGAGATGACCGCCACGCGGCTGGTGTTGCCAGGTGGCGACGCGATCGACGTGGCGGGCGTGGGCTACGAACCTCGCGGCAAGTTGACGCGTGGGGGTGAGGTCATCACCGCGGCGCCAGGGTCGGACCTGTTTGCGCTGCTCGAGGTCGCGGTGTTGTGCAATGACGCGGAGCTCGTCGAGTCCGAAGGCGGGGTGCACCGGGTCCTCGGCGATCCCACGGAAGGCGCGCTGGTTGTGTTGGCCAGGAAGGCTGGGCTCGACCCGGCCGCGCTTCGCCAGGCGGCGCCGCGAACAGGAGAGATCCCGTTCTCGTCGGCCGACAAGCGGATGGCCACCGAGCACGAGCGGGCCGGCACCCCCTACCTCGCCGTGAAGGGTGGGCCGGAGGCCGTGTTGCCCTTCGTCACTCACCTGCGAGAAGGCGGACTCGACGCGCCGATCGGTCCGGAGCGGCGAGCACAGCTCGCGCACGCCGTCGATGACATGACAGGCCGGGGCCTGCGGGTGCTGGCGTTTGCGCTCGCGCCGGACCAGCGCGCCTCCGAAGGTATCGGGCGCGCACGAACCAAGCTGGTCCTGCTCGGGCTGATCGGCGAGCTGGACCCTCCCCGCGAAGGGGCGAAGAGCGCGGTCGCGCGCTGCCGCACGGCCGGCATCCGCCCGATCATGATCACCGGCGATCACAAGCGCACGGCGCTGGCGATCGGGCGCGAGCTGGGCTTGGTCTCCAGTGAGAGCGACGCGCTCGATGGCGCCGAGCTCGCCCGCTTGAGCGACGCGGAGCTGCGTGCGGCCGTGTCGCGGGTGTCGGTCTTCTCGCGTGTCGAGCCGGCCGACAAGCTGCGGATCGTCACTGCGCTGCAGGCGAACGGCGACGTCGCGGCCATGACGGGCGATGGCGTCAACGACGCGCCCGCCATCGCTCGCGCCGACGTGGGAGTGGCGATGGGCACGACCGGCACCGACGTGGCCAAGCAAGCCTCGAAGGTGGTCGTGCTCGACGACGACTTCGCCACCATCGTCGCCGCGATCGAGGAGGGGCGCGTGGTCTACGCCAACCTGCGCAAGGTGTTGCTGCTGCTGCTCAGCACCTCTCTGGCCGAGGTGGCGGTCCTGACGCTGGCGATGGTGCTCGGGTTTCCGCCGCCGTTCGTGGCCGTGCAGATCCTTTGGAACAACCTGGTCACCGAAGGGGTGGTCACGGTCAACTTGGTGCTCGAGCCAGCGGAGGGCAACGAGCTCGAGAGGCCGCCGTCGCCGAGGGACGAACCGCTCGTCACGCGCGCCATGGCCCAGCGCATCGGGCTGATGACCCTCGCGATCGTGGTCTCGACCCTCGGCTGGTACGTGTTCCGAATCCGCGCGGGCGTGCCCCAGATGCAGGCCAGCACCGAGGCGTTCACCGTCTTGGCCGTGTGCGAGTGGTTCAACGTGCTGTCGTGTCGCTCCGCCACCCAGAGCGCGCTGTCGTTCGGGCTGGTGAAGAACCCGTACCTGCTGGGCGGGCTGGTCGCCGGCAACCTGCTTCAAGTGGCGGTCATCTTCTGGCCGCCGATGAACGCCCTGTTTCACACCGTGCCCATGGATCTGTCGCAAGTGGTGATGATTGGCGCGGTCGCGAGCTTGGTGTTTTGGGTCGAGGAGCTACGCAAGTGGCTATGGCGGACGCGCGAGGCGACTCGCGCCGTCGAGGCGAGCAGATGAACGAATCGAAGCCGGAGCGAGGCACGGACGTCGGCATCCTGGGAGCGAGCCGAATCTTGAGGACGGTGCAGAGCGAGGAGCTGGGGCTGCTGCTTTCGGCGCTGTCGCAATCGGTGGTGACCGCGGGCACCGAGGTCGTGCACGAAGGAGACGACGCCGACGGCATGTTCTTCGTGTTGGAAGGGCGCGCGTCGATCCTGCGTGGCACGCTCGAGCTGGGCGAGCTCGGACCGAGCGATCACTTCGGTGAGCTCGGGTTGCTCGGGTTGCGTCCGCGGGCTGCGACCGTTCGGGCCCAGACGACGGTTCGCTTGGGACGCCTGAGCCGCGCTTCGTGGATCAACCTGGCGGCCGATCATCCACGGCTGGCCCTCAAGATCTTGCAGCAGGTGATCGGAAGCTTGGGTGACCAGCTGGTGCGCGCGACCGACAGCGTGGGCCTGTTGTTGGGTCAACGCTCGCTGCCGCGAAGGACCAGCATCGTCGTTCAGGTGATGGGTGCCGCGCACGCGGTCGCTCCGGGCACGCCCGTAGGAGCGGTGCTGCCGTCGCAACACGAAGGCGCCCCCGTCGTCGCGGCCATGCTGGATCAGCGTCCGGTGGCGCTCGAGACGCCGCTGGTCTCCGAGTCCAAGGTGGCGCCGCTGACCAGCGCCATGTTCGAGGGGCGAGACGTGCTCCGCCGCAGTGCGGGCCTCGCGTTCTTGGAGGTCGCGCACGAGCTCTACCCACGCGAAGTTTTTCGGCTGGGCGGCACGATCGGCGGCCATCAGATCGTGGAGACCAGCTCGGGGGACGCGAGCGACACCCTGGCTTCCGAGCTGAACGCTGGCCTGCTCGCGTTGATCAAGCGCGGCGCGCAGTTCCGCGAAGAGTGGTGGTCGACCGAGGAGGCAGCCGATCAGCTGGAGCAACAGGGCTGGACCGACGGCGCCCGCGTGCTCCGGCTGTCGCGGGAGTCGACGGTGGGCTTGATGAGCGTCGGCCAGGTGTACGCCATTCGCACGGGGCCGCTCCTCCACAAGTCGAGCGATCTGAAGCGCGTCCAGGTCGTGAGCGACGCCGGCAGGCTATTTCTTCGCTTCGATCACCCCGCGCCCGAGGAGCTCGCCGCGGAGGTGCTCGCCCCTCGTTACGACTCGGAGATGACCCGCGCCGGCAAGCGGTGGCTCGGCCGCTTGGGCGTCACCGATCTCGCCTCGCTCGACGAGCTGTGTGTCGCGGGCCACGTCTCGCGCGTCATCCGTCCGGCGGAGAGCTTCCACGAGAAGCGCATCGCGGCGCTGGCGGACACGATCACGGCGCGCACGGACTCCTTGCGCGTGATCTGTGTGGCGGGGCCATCCTCGTCCGGCAAGACCACGTTCCTGCGTCGCCTGTCGGTGCAGCTCGAGGTCAACGGCGTGTTGCCCGTGGGCCTGTCGCTCGACGACTACTACGTCAATCGCGAGGATACCCCGCGCGACGAGAAGGGTGAGTACGACTTCGAGGCGCTCGAGGCGCTCCAGCTCGACCGCCTGCAGCGCGACGTCGCAGCTCTGTTGGCCGGCGACAAGGTGACCCTGCCGCGTTACGACTTCCCCACCGGCAGGAGCCTGGAGCGCGGCGGGCACGAGCTGTCGATCGGCAAAGACACGGTGCTGGTGGTCGAGGGCATCCACGCGCTCAACCCTCGCCTGCTCGGAGCCGCAGTGCACCCTGCGGCGCAGTTCCGCATCTTCGTGCACCCTGCCACGGTGCTCGCGATCGATCGCTTGAGCAGCGTGTCTCCGCTCGACGTGAGGTTGCTTCGCCGGATCGTGCGTGATCGCCACGGGCGCTCCTTCGACGCAGCCAGCACCATCCAGCGCTGGCCTTCGGTGAGGCGCGGCGAACGTTTGCACATCTACCCCCACTTGCCTCAGGCGGACGCAGTGTTCGACACGTTCTTGGCGTACGAGGTCAGCGTGCTCAAGATCTACGCCGAGCGCTACCTGATGGAGGTGCCGCGGCAGCACCCCTCCTACGCCACCGCCTGGCGCCTCAGGCACCTGATTGACCGCTTCGTCGCGATCCACCCGGAGCACGTGCCGCCGACCTCGCTGCTGCGGGAGTTCATCGGCGGCAGCGGCTTCGAGTATTGATGGACGAGGGACGGCATGGTCGAGGGCACACAGGCACCAGCGCGCAACGAGGCTCCCGGAGAGTTCCGCTATTGGAGCCAGCTCGCTCAGCCGTGGGTGCGCGCGCTGCGCGCCGTTGCGCGGCCCGCGCTCGGCTTCGACCTGGCGCCTCCGGAAGAGGTCGTGCGTCGGTTCGCGGCGGCTTACTACGAGGCTGATCCGCTGGCCGAGGCCTTCGTCGAAGAGGTGTACTTCGGTCGAGGGTCCGACGAGGGGCGCGCGATGTTGGAGCAAGCGCTGGCCGGCGGTGTGGCCTCGATCGAGTCCGCCCCTCCCTCGCTCGTGGCGCTGTTCGCGGACCTGGACCAAGACCCTGCCTGGCTCGACTGGGCGCTCGTGGAGCACGGCGCGCGCGTGTTTCGTCGCTATGGACACCACGTGTTCACGTTCGCGGGCGCGATCACCCTGCAGGGCTACTCGGAGAGCTCCGTGGCCAAACCGCTCGCGCTGACCGGCGCCTACGCCGGGAGCTCGACGCGCCGCCGCTTCTTGGAGACGGCCGCGTTCTGGATCGCGGTGTCGGAGCCGGGTGGGCTCATGCGCGGTGCGAAAGGTCGCGCTTCGGCGCTGCGCGTGCGCGTGATGCATGTGTTCGTTCGCAAGCGGCTGCTCTCGCACCCGGAGTGGAATCTCGGGCAGTGGGGCGTGCCCATCAATCAAGGCGACGCGCTGCTCACGTTGATGGGCGGGAGCTTCATCCCCGGGCTGGCCATGCAGGCGATGGGGTTTCGCCCGTCGCTGCGCGACATCGAGGCGACGCTCCATTTTTGGCGCTACGTCGGGCACCTGATGGGGGTGCGGCCGAGCTTTTATCCCACGTCGCTGCGCGAGGCCGCTCAGCTGGTCTTCGTTGCGGTGCTCAAGGCGGCGCGCACCTCTGGCGAAGACGGCCAGCGCCTGTGCCAGTCGTACGCGCACGCCTTCGCCCCCGATCCACGGGCCACGCGCTGGGCGCGCCTGCGGCAAGGGATCGAGCACCGCCTCCACGTCGGCACGACCCGCTTCTTCTTGCCCGCCTCGACGTACCGCAAGAACCGGCTGCCGCCTGCGGGGCTGTGGGCGCTGCACCCGCTCGCGCGCTTTCCCTTCATCTTCGCAGCCGAGACGTTGCGCCGGGCCTTCCCGGCGCTCGACGACGTCGCTGATCGTGCGCAGCGGCGCAGCCGCGACCGCTGGTTTGCGCGTCACATGGGCGATCGCGCCGCCGAGTACCGGCCCGTCGAGGCGTTCACGCGCTGAGTGAGTGGCTGGGTGGCGGTCCGCGGCGGCCCTTGCTACCCCTCTCTGCATGTCCAGGAAAGCCGCCATCGACCCCGCCACGCTCGAGCCACGCACCGGCTCGCTCTACCCAGAGCCGTTCCGATCGCAGGTCTTGCCGCGCGAGAAGCGCGCGCTCGGGGACGCGTTCGGTCTCACCAAGATCGGCGTGAACCTGACGACGCTGCCCCCGGGCAAGGTGTCCTCGATGCGGCATTGGCACACGCTCGAGGACGAGCTGGTGTACGTGATCGAAGGCGAGCTGACGCTCGTGACCGACGAAGGCGAGCAGCGGATCGGGCCGGGCATGTGCGCGGGATTCCCGGCGGGGTCGAGGAACGGCCACCAGCTGGCAAACCGCAGCAACGCCCCGGCACGGTACCTCGAGATCGGAAGCCGCGACGATGGCGACACCGCCGAATACCCCGACGACGATCTGGCCTACCAGCGCGATGCCTCAGGGCGCGTTCGCTTCACGCGCAAAGACGGCTCGCCGCATTGAGGAGCACTGCTCGCCGAGCCCTGCCGCGCGAGCCTGCGGATGAGGTGATGCTCCGCCGCGCAGTGCTTCGGGTCGCGCCCGTGTCGGCCCGTGCGCTGTCCGCCGTGAGCTCGTTGTTGGAGGCGCGTTCGCTGCGCAGAGGGGAGCACTTCTTGCGAGCCGGAGAGCGCGCTCGAGAGGTGGCGATCGTGGTGAGTGGGCTCCTGCGCGAGTACTTCGTGCTGGCCGAGGGCACCGAGCGCACGAAGGCGTTCGTCACCAGCGGCGCCTTCTCGGGCTCGCTCGCAGACTTGATCTCCGGAGAGCCCTCGCGCGCCTGGATCGTGGCCGAGCAGCCGTCTCGGGTGCTGACGCTGCCGTACGCCCAGCTCGTGGCTTTGACGCGCGCACACCCGAGCTGGGCCCGCTTCGCCACCGGCGCGACTCAGGCGCTGCTGCTCGCGAAGGCGGAGCGTGAGTACGAGCTGCTCGGGCTCGACGCGGCGGCTCGCTATGAAGCGTTTCAGCGCCGCTACCCGGGGCTCGAGGCCGAGCTCGCGGCGCGGCACGTGGCGTCGTATCTCGGCATCACGTCGGTGCACCTGAGTCGGCTGCGGCGGCTTCGGACGGAGCAGGCGCGGGCGCGGGCCCGCGCGAGAGCGCCGCGCCGTTCCGGGTGAGCCAGGCCATCGACGCGAAGCCCGCCAAGAACGACCCATAACGAAGCCAAACGAGCAGCGATTGCCATGGCCAGATCTCGATGACCCAAGTGAGCGCGCCGATCGGCAGCTGCCAGGCGATCAAGCTGGTCCGCAGCGTCCGTACCAGCTTGCCCTGGCCTGGGAGCGAGACGCCCACGAAGACGAAGGTCAGGTGCCCGAGCAGCCACTTGAGCTGGCTCGACGAGGAGCGACGCAGGATCTCCTCGACGGGGATCGCGACACCCTGATCCGCGACGCGCGCGAGCGCGAGCAGGTGATGGTTCTCCTCCAGGTCGAGCACCCCCGCGGCCACGCCGATCAGCGCGATCAGCACGTGCCACACCTGCCAGCGGCCGCGCGCGAGGGTGGTGGCGAGCGCGACGGTCGCGGTCACGTAGGCCGCGATGAACAAGTCGTCGAGCGCGACGATGGCCCGCAGCCAGCCGCCGTCGCGGCGAAGCGCGGCCGCGTAGCTCTCGGGGTGGTGCGTCCATTCGAACCACTGCTGACTCACCCCGGACAGCAGCGTCAGCGTGCACGCAAGAGACAAAAGAGCGAACGCGGTGAGTGAAGCGTGGCGGAGGACCGTGGCGCGATCGGAAGCATCCATGCGCCGAGGCTACGGAGGTCGTGAGCCGCCCAGCAGCAACCTAGGTTAAGAACGCGCTCCTCATGCCCTTGATCTCGCGGCGCTCGTGCACATGATGCACCGGCTTGGAGGCGCGCATGAACGACGTCGCACAGAGCTGCTTCGAGCCCATCCCCCGCGAGCGTTGGGCCGAGCACCCGCACTACCCCAGCCAAGTGCTGTTGCTCGGCTCGCACCAAAGCTTCCGTCGTGTGAGCAAGGCGTTGGTGGCAAACCCTCCGCCGTCGCTCGACAGCGGGCAGCAGGTCTTCGAGCAATGGCAGCGTTCGATGCGCTCGCACGAGCGCTACGAGGAGCACAAGCTCTACCCGTTCTTGCGTCACCGCTTCGGAGTGAAGACGGCGGCGCTCGAACGTGGGCACGAGGCACTGCACGCGCTCGGAGCCGATCTGGGCAAGTCCTTCCGGGCAGGCGACGAGGCGAGCTGGCGCGCCACGATGGGGCGCTACGACGTGGTGCTCCACGAGCACCTGCGCGACGAAGAGGATCTGGTCATCCCTTGCTTGCTCGCGCTCTCGCCCCGTGAGTTCAGCGCCTACTACCATGGGCTGGCGTCGACCCTGTTGTCGGAGACGCCCGCCTGCGGCTGCTGACTCGGGGTCACGCCTCGAAGCAGCGCGCGCCTTTGCGCGTCGCGACGGCGCGCAGCCGATCGCGGATGGCGATGCGCGCGCGACGCATGGCGTTCTCGTCCGAGAACAGCTGCCGAGCCCAGTTGGCGCCGAGCTCGAATGATTGCAGCTCGAATGCGAGCTGCTCCGCGTCGACGTCGCGCAGGTGCCCCTCGCGGATTCCGTCTCGTACGGCGCCGGCCAGGAGCTCGAGCCAGGCGCGCATCGCGAGCACGACGGCGTCGCGCGCGGGGCCAGGCCGGCCGTCGAGCTCGGCGGCGGCGGCTGCGAAGAAGCAGCCGCCCTCGAACACGGTCCCCTCGGCATAGCTGAGCCACGCCTCGGACAGCGCGAGCAAGCGAGGCAGCCCGGGCGCCGCGCTCATCGCCGGCGTGACGACTGCGTCGAGGAAGAGCTGCCCCGCACGCTCGATGGTGGCCAGCACGAGCGCGTCCTTGGTCGGGAAGTGGCCGAGCACCCCGGCCTTGCTCATGCCCAGGTGGTCTGCGAGCTGGCCCAGGCTCAGCCCCTCGACGCCGAGCACGCTGGTGAGCTCGACCGCCGCGCTGAGCACACGCTCGCGGGTAGTCACGCCCCGAGCGTTGGCGCGGCGCGCGTGTTTGGTGGTCGAGGGCTCGATCGACGCTGCCACGTCGATCAGCTCCTCGCCTCGGAGAGCGGATGGGCCTGGGCGCTACGCGCCTTGGGCAAGCGCGCGGCGGCCACGATGTCCCCGACCACGTAGCGCGAAATGGTGCTGAGCAGGCCCACCTCGCTGGAAGGCTCGAGGCCGTTGCCCATGCGCCTGATCTGCTCGGCGAAGAAGGCTGCATCGGCGAGGGCGCTCACCGCCTTGGGGGCGCGCAGCGGCGGCAGGGTGGCGCGCGCGTCTTCTCGCGTGGTGAGCTCGCGCGGCAGGTCGGGGAACAGCGCCAGTGGGCGTGCCAGGCCGATCAGATCGCAGGCACCGCTCTTGATCGCGTTGGCCATGGCCGAGCCGGAGCGAAAGCCGCCGGTGACGAGCAGCGGAGTCTTGGTGACGCCGCGCAGCGCTTCGGCGAACTCCAGGAAGTAGGCCTCGCGCGCACGGGTGCTGGCCTTGACCCCCGCGCCGAACAACGCTGGCGACTCGTAGTTGCCGCCCGAGATCTCGAGGAAGTCGATACCCGCGAGATCCAGCCGCCGCACGACGTCGATCGCGGCCCCTTCGTCGAAGCCGCCGCGCTGGAAGTCCGCGGAGTTGAGCTTGACGCCCACCGTGAAGCCGCTGCGCGTGGCGGCGCGCGTGGCCGTCAGCACCTCGAGCAAGAAGCGAGCGCGGCGTTCTGCATCGCCACCCCACGCGTCCTCTCGGCGGTTGGTGAGCGGCGACAAGAACTGGTTGATCAAGTAGCCGTGCGCCGCGTGCAGCTCCACGCCGTCGAAGCCTGCGTGATCCAGAGCGCGCGCGGTGTCCGCGAAGCGACGGATCGCGTCTTCGATCTCGCCTGCCGTCATGGCGCGCGGCGGGGCGAAGCTCATCAACATGTTCACCGCGGGGCCGTCGGACGGCGCGAGGGGCTCGGTCGACACGAAGCGGTTGGTCTGCCTGCCAGGGTGGCTGATCTGCGCGATGGCCGCGCCACCGCTCGACTTCATGGCGCTGGCGAGATCGGCGAGCGGGCTGCCGCCGTCGCCCTCGACCACCAGGTTGCCCGGGCGCTCGAGGTAGCGCGCGTCGACCATCACGTTGCCGCTGAGCAACGCCCCCGCTCCACCCTGAGCCCAGCGCGTGTACAGGCGCACCAACCGCTCGCTCGAGGTGCCGTCGCGCGAGGCGAGTCCCTCGCTCATGGACGCCTTGACGATGCGGTTGGGGAGGGTGAGCCCAGAGGGGAGTCGGAGCGGAGCAGCGAGCGGCGTCATGGGACGACTATTTGCTACCGATCGGTCGCATGTCAAGGGATTCGCTACCGATCGGTCGATCAAGTTGGCAGACTGCCTCGAAGTCGCACGTTTGCGCCTGTGCGCCGGCAAACTACGGGCCCGGGCCCCCCTCTGCTAGAGTCCAACCCGAATGGCCGGGCGTCGCCGGAGAGACAGCGAGAGCGAAGGCCGGGCCACCATGGCGCCCGGGCAGTTCGTCGTGCCCGGCGTGCGGCTGGTCAAGAAGATCGCCGAGGGCGGCATGGGCAGCGTGTGGGAGGGCGAGCACCTCGCGCTCAAGACCAGCGTGGCCGTGAAGTTCGTGCTGTCCGAGTTCGGCGACAGCGAGGAGGCGGCGGCGCGCTTCGAGCGCGAGGCCACCGCAGCGGCGCGCATCAAGAGCCCTCACGTGGTGCAGGTCTTCAACCACGGGCACACCGAAGACGACGTGCCCTTCATCGTGATGGAGCTGCTCGAGGGTGAAGATCTCGAGACGCGCCTCAAGCGCGAGCCCAAGCTGTCGTTCGAGCTGGTGGCGCACGTGGTGAGCCAAGCCGCCAAGGGCTTGGACAAGGCTCACAGCCTGGGCATCATCCACCGCGACATCAAGCCGTCGAACATCTTCCTCACCGACGTGGGCGGCGAGGTGTTCATCAAGCTGCTCGACTTCGGCATCGCCAAGCTGAGCATGGCGGAGATCGGCCGGACGCGCGTGACCCAGACCGGCTCGATGATCGGCACGCCCGTGTTCATGGCGCCCGAGCAGATGACCCAGGCCAAGGACGTCGGGCCGCCCGCAGACATGTGGTCGCTCGGCGTGGTGGCGTACCTGGCGTTGACCGGCACGCTGCCCTACGACTCCGAGACCATCGCGGGGTTGGCGATGGCCATCGAGCGCGGCACGTTCGCACCTGCCACCTCCCTGGTGCCCGACCTGCCGAAGGGCATCGACGCGTGGTTCCTTCGCGCGCTGGCCAAAGATCCCACCGCGCGCTTCGAGTCGATCCGCGAGCTCTCGGACGAGCTCGCGAAGTCGAGCGGCGTCGCAGTGCCCGCGTCGACGGCGCTCAGGCCCACCGCGCCCACCAGTACGCCGCCGCCGCCACTCACCTCGGCGAAGCCGCCGAAACGAGACGATGAGCCGCCCCCGCCGATGCCGTCGTCGCCCGGCGCTGCGCAAGCCAAGAGCTCCGTGTCCGAGCCACCGCCCGGGGCGCTCGCCCCGACACTCGGCGCTGCGCCCGTTCCGCTCGCGATGGGCGCGAGCCCACATCAGACGGTCATGGGCTCGTCGCGCGAGGCGGCGCGTACGGAAGCGCGCAACCAAGGCCGCAAGGTGATGGTGGGCGTGGGCGTGGCTGCGCTCGGCATCGGCGCCGCCGCCGCGGTCGTGCTGGGCATCGGCACCGAGACGGCGCCACCGCAAGCGCCGGCGGTCTCCCAGTCGGTGAGCGCCTCTGGCAGCGCGACCGTGGCCAGCGCAGAGGCTCCCGCCAGCGCAGCGCCGAGCGCCTCCGCGAGCAGCGGCGAGCCATCGACCGTCCCGGCAAGCGCGTCGGCGCTCAGCGCAAGCGCCAGTGTGTCGGCCGCCAGCGCCCGCCCCTCTGCGGGCTCCGCCAAGCCCGTGATCAAAGTGCCCAAGCCGCCGGTGTCGGCCACGGCGCCGCGATCGGCCGCGACCACGACGGCGAGCGCGACGGCGACGGCGACGGCCAAACCTCCGGCGCCGAAGCCCACGACCTCCGCCGCGCCCAAGGCGACTGGGCCGACGCCCGGCGCGCAATAAGCGGCAAGAGGTCACACGCTGCCTGCCGACCGAGGCGACGAACGAGGCGCTCTCGGCACGGCGTGAGCGCCCTCGCTCGATGATCCGCTAGAGTCCGCGCGATGCTGCGCGCCCTGCACCGCTTTGCCCATCATCCGATCGTCAACGTGATCGCGGGGGTCGTGACGATCGTCGCGGCCCTCGGCGAGCTGATGGGAGAGGGGCTGGGTGTACAAATCGACGCCGCGCACGGCCTCGCTTTGCTTGGGCTGCTTCACACCCTCAAGGCCGTCCCGGAGCTGGTCGAGGGCGTCCACAAGCTCGCGCCGGAGAGCGAGCGCGCGCCGAAGACGTGAGCGCTCAGTCGCTCGGCTTGGCCTTGCGTGTGTGCTTGGGCTTGCCCGAGCTTTGCGCAGGCTCGAGCGGCGCAGAGGGGGGCGCGATCACGAACACGCGAGGAACCACGAACAGCGCGGCGGCGGTGGTCACGAGCGCGGCGATCCAGGCCGCGGGCCCGCCTGCGCTGGCGGCCTCGCTGACCTCGCCTTGCTTCCACACGGCCTCGAGCGGCATGCCCTTGAGCATGGGCCCGATCGCGATGGACCACGCTGCGTGTGCGCCGATCGCAGCCCATGCGCCCTGCGCGTGAGCGTAGATGCTCCCGAACAACAACCCTGAGGCGAATGTGAGCGCGACGCTCGCGACCGAGGGGTTGCTCGCCAGTATCGGCGTGAGCGACATGGCCGCCGCGAACGGCAGCACGAACCTGCGGGTGATGCCCGCGCGCGTGGCGAAGTGGAACGGGATGGCGCGGTAGAGCAGCTCATCGCGGATGGCGGCAGCGCTGAGCGAAACCAACGAGAGCAGCGAGACAGCGTCGGGCACGCCGGCGCGCAGCGACACCTGCCCCGCCACGCTCGCGATCACGACCGTCGCGCCGACCACCCCGAGCGAGATCAGCGCCGCGCGCACGACCCGCAGCGTGAGCGCCGAGCCGGTCAGCGCGTCGAGCGCCCACGCGATGCCGATGCGACCTGCCGCGAGGTCGACGATCAGGGCGCCGATCGCGGCGTGCGCGAGATCGGAGGAGCCCAACATTCCCCCGAGCACCAGCAGCGCGGCGCGCAGGCCCAGCAGCCAGGCGGCGCCGATCGCGAGCAGGGCGATGCGCGGGCGCGCGTGGGGGGTGAGGTCGCTCAATCCGTTCGCAGCTTGGCGCTTGCGGTCTTGGTCTCGCCCGCGCCAACCTTCACGCTGATCGACTTCTTCGGCAGCTCAGGGTGGATGAACGTGACGGTGTGTGTGCCGGCGGTGACCTGAATGCCAGTGCGCGGCGTCTCCCCCAGCGGTTGGCCATCGAGCAACACGCGCGAGGCGGGGATCGAGTTGATGTTGAGGGTGCCCATGCCCGACGCGGTCTCGGCGGGCGGATCGGCCGGCTTGGGATCGGCGGGGCGGTCGGGCGCCGGGCCCTTGGTGGGTGTGCTCGGCGTGCTCGGGCTCGTGGGCGCCGGCCCGGGGTCGGGCAACGACGCCACGTCGATCACCTTGTCGTCTTTGATCTCGACGGTGATGTCCTTCTCTGCGACGCCATCCGAGAAGTCGAGCACTGCCACGAAGTCGGGCAGGCCTTTCTTGCTGGCCACCAGCTTCCACGTACCGCTGCCCGTGTTCACGTCGACCAGGCGCGGGAACGGCCCTTCGAGCTTCTTGGCCTTGGAGGTCTCGTCGTTGCGCACCAGCACGATCGACACGCCCTCGGTCTTCACGTTGATGGTCGCGCGGCCCTGCGTGACGGTCAGCTTCGGCAGGTTGAGGTCGAGCGTCTCACCAGCCTTGACCTCGATGCTGCGCTCGAGCGACTTGTAGCGGTCGCCTTTGATCACGATGTCGTGTTTGCCAGGCGTGATGTCTGCCAAACGCGCAGGCAGCGGGCCCTTGTCGACGCCGTCGACGCTGATGCGCAGGCCGGTCTGATCGCTCGCTGCCACGAGCGTCGCCAGCGAGGGCTTGAGCGTCATCGTCACCGGCGTCGTCTGGCCAGCCACTACCTCGACGTTCTGCGGCTCGAGGCTGTCGTCGTTCGGGGTCGAGACGCTGACGATGTGGCGACCCACCTCCAGATCTCGCACCACACACGGCGACGCGTCGCACACGCGTTTGCCGTCGACGAACACCTCGGCCTTGGGGACGCTCGCGCCGCTCGCGTCACGCACCTCGACCTGGAGCCCACCTGGGCGGCGCGTGAAGAGGAAAGCCGCCAGGCCGGCGATCGACAGCAGCGCCGCCGCGCCTGCAGCGCCGAGCAGCCACTTCTTGGGATCCGAGCTCGGGGCTTGCGGCAGCGGCTGCACCACGGAGCCGAAGCCGGTCGGCAGCGAGGGCTTCCGGATGCCAAGCTCCGTGGCTGTGTACGGGTTGCCAGAGGGCAGGCGGACGAAAGGCTGATCGCGGACGACCTCGTCCGTGGCCGCGGCGGCGTTCAGGTTGATGCCGGGCGCAGACTGCTCGATCGGCCGCGCCTGGGTGATGCTGGGGATCGGCGGCGGCGGCGGGAACATGGGCGGAGGCGTCCCGCTCGGCGTCATGCGCACCGGCGAAGCGGAGACGGCGCGAGCCTCGACCACGCGCGACGAGGACGAGGGCTCGTGCTGGTCGAGGCGCAACGTGTCGGTCGACGGGGCCGCCGAGAGCGCTGCGGGCGAGAACGAGCCCGGCATCGATGGCGGCTGCGCTTGGTAGGGACGCGACGGCTGTGCGGGCGCCGGGGGAGCGTTGCCCAACCCGCGCGCGGTGGCCACGCGGGCATCGCCGTTGGTGTGGCGAGGTCGCGAGCTCGGCGCAGGTTGCCCGTAACCCGGCGGCGGGTGCTCGCTGCGGAAGACGTGGGTGCTCTCTTCTTCCTCGTCCCAGTCGAGCGCTTCGACCTCTTCGATCACTCCTGGCGTGGTTTGTTCGTCGAGCGAGGGGGAAGCTTGTTTGACCGTGTCAGGCGCGGGGTGCGCGCCGTTCACGCGCGTGATGCTGTCGGCGAGGCCCTCGCGTGATCGTCGCGACGCGGCCGCTGGCGGCACGATGTGTGGTTGTGATCCTGGACGCGTCGGCGGCGCGCTCACCGAGGGCAGCGGACCGAACGAGCCTTGAGGCGCCGACGACGAGCCGGCCAGGCCGCGGAAGACGCTCATCTCCGGGATCGAACCGCCGCCGCCCACCTTGCGCGGAGGGGGCGCGACGGGCGGGAGCCGCGAGACGCTCTCTCGGCCTTTGTGCGGTCGATCCGAATCGAAGCCCTGACCCATCGCGTGCCGTTCCTTTGATGCCGCACCAGCCATCGACCCGGCGTCGGCCGAAGTCGTACGGGCGCCCCTATTCTACCCCGGATTCCTTACCTTTCACACGTCTTCGGCCGAGCGCCAGGCGAAAGGTGACGCGGTCGGCTCGCCTGCACGCGAGTCCAGGGTCGACGTCCGGTCGCGCCGCGCCTACCCCGAAGCGGTGGGAATCGCCTTGTTCGACATCGACGGAACGTTGGTCGACTGCGCGGGGGCGGGACGGCGCTCGATGAGCCTGGCCTTCGGTCGAGTCGTGGGGCGCGCCGACGCGTGTGATGCCATCGTCTTTGGCGGCATGACCGATCGCGCGATCGTGCGCAGCGGTCTGACCGCGGTCGGTCGTGAGGTGAGCGACGCGGCGATCGAAGCGGTGATCCGTGCGTACCTGGAAATTCTGGCAGAAGAGCTGCCGAAAGCGACCGGCTATCGCGTCTTGCCTGGCGCCGCCGAGCTGGTGGAGCTGGCCAGCAGCTTGGAGCTCGCGGTCGGTCTGGGCACGGGCAACGTGCGGGCGGGCGCGCAGATGAAGCTCGAGCGCGCCGGGCTGTGGAGCTCGTTCGAGTTCGGCGGCTTTGGCTGCGACGCCGAGCCGCGCGACGAGCTGATCGGCATCGCCAGAGATCGGGGGTTGTCGCGCCTGTCTCGCGATCAGGCCCCCACGCTGGTGATAGGAGACACGCCCCGCGACGTGGCGGCTGCGCACGCCGTCGGGGCCCGCTGCTTGGCGGTGGCGACGGGCAAGTTCTCCGCGCAGGCGCTGATGGATGCAGGCGCGGAAGTGGTGGTGGAGTCGCTCGAGGAGCCGGTGGCACGAGCTGAGATTCAGCGTCTCAGCGCGGCTTGATCGGCACGCTTCGGATCGACACGGAAAGCTCCCCGTCGTCTTGCGCGTTCCGGTACGGGCAATGTCGGCACTTCGAATTGCAGCAGTAGCCCCGCTCGAGGTGGTACGCCGCCGTGAAGACGAGCCGGCCGCCTTCCATGTAATAGTCGACGCCTTCGACCAGCGGAGCTTTGATCACGCTCACCGAACTTGGAGTCTACCCTGACCTCTGCCCGAATCGCGGCCTCGTGTGTGGCGGCGTCGCTGATCAGTGGGTGCGGCGATCACGATCCGTACGTGCCGTTCTCGATGTCCGCGACGGCCACCGTGAGCGCGGCGCCGCCGGTGTCTGCGTCGGCTGACGTCCCCGCCCCCGCGCCCAGCTTCCAAATCGTGTCGGCGCAGCCGGCCAAGGGCGATGGCCAGACGTTCGCGCTCGCGCAGGGAGCTGCCAAGTCCAAGAAGGGGCGCATCTTCAAGCTCGGCCTCCCGCTCTCGGCCGACCAGGACGCGCTCGAGGACTTGTTCGCTTGGACCGAGGCGCCAGGGGGCAAGCGGCCCGAGCTCGCGTTCTACCGTGGCGGCGATGAAGGCGAGACGAGCAGCCTGGCCAAGTTGCCGGCCGAGCTCGACATCGAGCATTGCTCGCGAGATGCCAAGCTGCTCCGCGTGGGGCAAGGGTTGGTCGTCGCGGACGTGGTCGCCGACTGCGAGGGCGCCCGAGAGCAGTGGCTCGCGGTGGCGAGGTTCGACCCCCAAAGCGGCGAGCCCAAGGTCGACGCTGGGCCATCCTTCCGCAGCAAAGGACCGGTCGCGCTCGCCGCGCGCACCGAAGATCGCGACGCGGATGGCCGCGAAGATCTCGTCCTCAAGGTGGCCGCGCTGGTCGACGGCGCGCCGCTCGAGGGGGTCGACGCTTCGCTGGTGCTATGGAACCGGCCCGCAGGTTTGTCGTGGGATCCCTCCGAGCCCGAGGCGTCGCTGGGCAAGGCCGGGCAAGCATTGCTGGCCAAGGCGGTGGCCAAGAAGCCCGACACCATCGCGCGCTCGGAGCACGCGCTGCGCTTCGCCGCTGCGCTGTGCGCCGACCTCGGCGGCGGACGCGTGAGCTCCAGCGCGGGAGAGCCTCGCTGTCAAAACACGCGGCTCGTGGGCGATGCTGTGCACGCGGTGTCGTTGGCTGTCTTCAACAGCGGGGACGAGGTGCGCGCGGCAGCGATGCTCGATCTGGTCGCACACCTCAAGCTCGACGGTGGCCGCAGCACGCAGCTCGATGCCAGCCTGGTGAAGAAGGTGAAGCGCTTCGAGTCGGTGGTCGACAAGAAGCTCACCGTGGTGCCCGCGAGTGGTGGCGTGCTCTCCCCGTTGGCCTACGACGAGACCGGCGCGCTGCTCGTCAGCTCGGCGGACGGCGTCGTGCGTGTCGATCCTCTGACCGGGGAGGAGTCGAAGTCCGAGGTCTTGCCGTGGTCGCGCAGCCTCTCTTGGGGAGAGGGCGACGCCAAGGTCGAGCTCCACGGCGTCGACACGCGCTGCGCGCCGATCTCCATCTGGCTCACGGGCACCGCCAAGGGTAGCCGCGTCGAGCTGGAGCTGCCCCTGCTCTTCGCGCTTCTGCCCAAGGCCACGCTGAAGGACAAGTGCGACAAGGCCATGCACAAGCTGGTGCCGCTCTCGATCTCGAGCGATGGCGCGACGGTCGCGCTGCGTGGCGAGCTGTTCCGGCTGAGCTTCGGCGACCGTGGGCTCTCCGCAGAACGCGCCAAGCTCGACCCTTCCGCGCCGGGCGGGCGTGGGCTCTCGCGCTCGCCCGATGGGAAGAGCGCAGCGATCCCACTGGGCAAGAGCGTGCTCCTGCTCACCCCCAAGGGCATCGAGCGTTGGCGCGGCACGGACGCACAAGGTCTGCGCGCGTGCGCGGTCAATGACGGCGCGAGCCGCATCGCCTGCTTGTCTGGCGAGAGCGTGGTGGTGCTCAAGCCCAAGAAATGACGCCGGCTAGTCCGCCCGAAGGGCGCCCAACGATATCGGGGGGCGAGACCAGATCGGTGCCTTGTCGCGGTGATCGTGACGACCTCCACTTGCGAGCGTCAGCGAGGGTCGTGATGAGCACCGCGACGAGAAAACTAGGGACGCCGGCTGCTCAGCGCTTCAGGTTCAGGTCGGCCAGGGCCATCTTCGCGTCGTTGACCAGCGGACTGTCGGGGAAGCGCCGGATCAACGAGCGCAGCGCGGACTTGGCGTCGTTGTAAGCCTGGATGTCGATCAAGCACTCGGCGAGCAGCATGTTGGCGTCGTCTTGAATGTCCGGGTTCGGGGACGACTCGCTCAGCGTGGACAGGATCGGGATGGCCTCGCGCTGCCGGCTCAGCTTGCGATAGACGCGCGCCAGCTCGAACTTGGCCGAGGGCGACTGCGAGCCCGACGAGGACAGCGCGAGCGACTCCTCGAGCGCCTTGGCGGCCTCGTTGAAGCGCCCGCTGCGCGCGTGGTCGAGCCCGGCTTGGTAGCTCTCGATCGACAGCTCGCTCTTGGCGCGTTCGACCGCGTCGGAGAAGAACAGCTGCTCGGAGCGGGTGAGCGTCAGCGCGCGCACCTTGTCGAAGCCCTCGATCACCTCGCGGCGTCGCCCGGCACGCACCAGCTCGTAGAAGCCGGCGGCTGCGTTCTCGGCTTGCGCGCGGTCGACGCTGGCCTTCTTCATGGCCTCGATCTCGTCCTCGGCGCGTTTGGTTCGATCTCGCAGCGAGTCCATCTCGCGGGTCTGGCTGTCGACGCGGGCGTTCCAGGCCACGTACACCACGCCGATCACCACCGCGACGAACACCACGAACGCGAACCCCGAGTTGAAAAAGGCCACTCGCTCGAAGCTGGCCTGGCGCTTGGTGATCGTTCGAAGCTCCGCCGCGAGCGCGCTCGTCAGGTTGTTGGTCTTGATGACCAACCCCCTCGACTCCACGATTTCGCGTTTTATTTCGCGTAGTTCTTCGTCGGCGTCATCCATGGCCGCGCGGGAGAAAAAGGCTCTCAGAGCCCCGCCTCCCGTGTGGTAATGAGGCCGAGCCCCGGCGGCCAAGAAAGCGTCCGTCCGGCAGAGCCCAAAGGTTTCCCGATGGACACGAGCGAGATCCGCAAAGGCCTGAAGATGATGGTGGACGGCAAGCCGTTCGTCGTCGTCGACTTCCAGTTCGTCAAGCCCGGCAAGGGCCAGGCGTTCACCCGCGTGAAGGTCAAGAGCCTGGTCGACGGCGCGGTGCTCGAGCGCACCTACAAGTCCGGCGAGAAGATCGAGAAGGCCGACGTCGAGGATCGCACGATGCAGTACATCTACCCAGAGGGAGACAACTTCGTGTTCATGCACGAGGCCTCTGGCGAGCAGATCACCGTCCCCGGCGACAAGATGGAGGACGAGGCCAAGTGGCTGAGCGACGGCATGAGCGTCGACGTCACGCTGTTCAACGGCCAGCCCATCGGCATCAGCATCCCGTCGTCGGTCGTGCTGCAGATCACGGCGAGCGAGCCTGGCATCAAGGGCGACACCGCGAGCGGCGCGTCCAAACCGGCCACGCTCTCCACCGGCGCGGTGATCAACGTGCCGCTCTTCGTCAGCGAGGGCGAGTGGGTCAAGGTCGACACCACCACCGGCAAGTACATGGAGCGCGTCAACAAGCGCTGAGTGTCGTTCCGAGCGCGTATAGTGGCGGGGCCCCGTGTCCTTTCACCTTTCACGCGAGCATGTCGAGCTGATCGAGAGCGGTGTGTCGATGGTGATCGGCTCCCGCGACGAGCAGCTGCGTCCTGAGGGCCTGAGGGCGTTCGGCGCCTCGGTGCGCCCCGGCGCGGGCACCGTGGCGGTGTACCTCCAGGCCAAGCTCGCCGACCGAACGCGCAAGAACCTCGAAGCCAACGGCGCTGTCGCCGTCACGTTCTCCAGGGTCCTCGACCACTACTCCGTGCAGATCAAGGGCAGGGCTCTTGCGATCCGCGCCGCGACCGCGGAGGACGAGGCGATGAGCGACCGCTACCTCGTCGCCTTCGCGGAGCAACTCGCCTTCGCTGGGTTGCCTCGCTCGGTCATCCGCCGGATCCGCACGCGGCCGGGGCTCGTGGTCGAAGTGGAGCCGCTCGAGCTGTTCCTTCAGACGCCAGGTGCGGGCGCGGGACGCCGCGTGGAGCAGCTGACGTGAAGCCCACCTGTGGGCCGCCGCCACGCTGCTTCCAGGGGGTCGTGCCGGCACTGATTGCGACCTCTGCGACGGACGGGACGCCCAACGTGACGTACCTCAGCCAGGTGTTCCACATCGACGATCGGCACGTCGCGCTCTCCTGCCAGTTCTTCAACAAGACCAAGCAGAACGTCCTCGCGAACCCGTACGCCACCGTGTCGCTGTTCGATCCGGTGACGTTCGAGTGTTACCGGCTCGAGCTGAGGTTCCTCCACGCCGAGGATAGCGGGCCGCTGTTCGACGCCATGTCGATCCGCATCCAAGCGATCGCCTCGCACACGGGGATGGCGGGGATCTTCCGCCTGCTGTCCGCGGATGTTTACGAGGTGGAGTCCTGCGAGAAGGTCGAGGGCTTCATCGACGTGCCGGAGCTGGTGGAGCCCGACGATCCGGGGGGCCCGCGCTCGGAGCTCCGGGGGTTGCAGCTGATCTCGCAGCAAGCGTGCCGCGCACCGGACCTCGAGACACTGCTGACCACCGTGCTCGAGAGCCTCGAGGTGGCGCTCGGCTTCGAGCACTCCATGTTCCTCGTGCCCGACGAGACCGGCGAGAAGCTCTTCACCGTGGCGAGTCGCGGCTACGGCGACGCGGGCATCGGCGCGGAGGTGCGGATCGGTGATGGGCTCGTCGGCACGGTGGCGCGCGAGCGCAAGATCCTCCGCGTCTCCGGCGTCGAGAACGAGATGCGTTACGGCCGGGCCATCCGGTCGACCGTCGAAGGGACGGCCGCGCGCCGCGATCTGCGGCCCGAGATCCCGCTGGCTGGCCTGCCCAACGCCCAGAGCCACCTCGCCCTGCCGCTGGTGATCGGCGATCGGCTGGTAGGTGTGCTCGCCGTGGAGAGCAGACAGCAGCTCGGGTTCGACGACTGGGATCAGACCTTCCTCGAGATCATCGCCAACCAGGTCGCCTTCGGGCTCGACAACGTGCTGCTCAGAGAGCGGTCGAAGGAGGAGCGGCCGGTCGCGACGCCCCCGGGAGCGTCGGGCGAGAAGCTGGCGGGGCCAACCAAGCGATTCCGGTTCTTTCGCAACGATGACTGCGTGTTCGTGGACGACGAATACCTCATCCGCAACGTGCCCGGCCGGATCCTGTGGAAGCTGCTGCGCACGCACGTGGACACTGGCCGAACGGAGTTCTCCAACCGCGAGCTGCGTCTCGATCCGTGGCTTGGCCTTCCGGCGCTTCGCGACAACCTCGAGAGCCGCCTCGTGCTGCTTCGCAAGCGTCTCGAGCTCAAGTGCCCGGAGCTTCGCCTGCCGTCCACCGCTCGAGGCCACTTCCGCGTCGAGGCTGGCTGCAAGATCGTGCTCGAAGAGTCCGACGGCAGCTGAGATCGGCGCTTCGAGGCGCGATTAAGGAACTCGTACGAAGTAGATAAGGCCCATTTCAGAGCGGATTTTTCGTCCCGGCCGCATGGTTCTCTGCGCGAACGACAGGTTCGCGACAAGGAGCCAATCATGAGCCTCGAGACCGCCCCCGCCACCCTTCGCAACCTCGGCCCTCGCCTTCCCAAGGTCGACCTGTACGGACCCGTCCACAAAGGGCTCCGCTGGGCGCTCACCTCGCTGCTCCATCGGGTGGGCGCTCTGGATTTCACGGACGGCGCCGGCTGGGCACGCCTGATGGATGATCTGGACGGCGTGCTCTACCTCGTCTCCCGGCACGTGGAGCACGAGGACCGCCACATCCACCCCGCCATCGAGCTGAAGGCGCCCGACGCGTCGGCGCGTCTCGCCGAGGAGCACCGCCAACACCAGCGTGAGATCGACGAGATTCGCTCGCTGATCGCACAACTCGGCGCAGCTCGACCAGGCAGCGCGGCCGCGATCGGTCGCCGCCTCTACCTCACATTTTCGCGCTTTGTCGCGAACAGCCTCGTCCACATGCTGGAGGAGGAGACCCTCACCGAGCCGCTGCTCGAAGCGCTGTACACGACCGACGAGCTGGCCCGCCTCCACGAGGCTGTGCTGGCCTCCATCGGTCCCGACGAGCTGCTCGCCTTCACCCGCGTGATGGTGCCCGCGAACGGACGCGAGGTGCGCGTGGCGCTGCTGACCGGCGCCAAGAGCGCCATGCCGAGCGAAGCATTCGCGAGCCTCCTCGAGTCGTTCCGTCCTCAGCTCGACGCCGCCGACTGGCGCCACCTCACGTCGCAGCTCGGTGTCTCGGCCTGAGCTTGCACTCGATCTCTCGCATCTCGGATCAACGCCACTTGGAGAACCATCACATGTCTTGCACGTTTCACTCCCGAACCTCGCTCGCCTACCTCCTCTTCCTCGTCGCTGCGCTGGGCAGCTCGACCGCTGGGTGCGAGGAGGACCCTTCCAGCGATGGCGACACGTCGGAGGGCGGAGGGGGCAGCGCGCCCGACGATCCGCCGGTCGAGCCTGCGTGTGAGGCACCCACGGGGGGCCCGACGATTCACGATGAGGACATCACGGGGCACGAGGTCTGGACCGCTGCAGGAAGTCCCCACATCGTCGAGTGGACGGTGGACGTGGTCGACGGCGGAACGCTCGAGATCGAGCCGTGTGCGGTGGTCCAGTTCAAGGAAGGACACGGGCTCAACGTCGCTTACCCGGGCACCCCGACGACCGGCTCGCTCGTGGCGGAAGGCACCGCCAAGCGCCCGATTCGCTTCGAGGGCCACGACGGCGCGCGGTGGGGGCATGTCTTCGTGCACGCCCCGGGCAAGGCCCGGCTCGCGCACGTGACCATCGACGGAGGCGGCGGTGTGGATCTCTCAGGCGCCAGCCTGATCGCGCGCGGCGACGGCTACTTCCCGTCGAAGCGTGATCTGTTCGTCGACTCCGTCACGATCTCCGATTCGCTCGGCGCGGGGGTGGTCGTGGAGCGCCTGGCCGGCTTCGCCGAAGGCTCGAAGGACCTGACGGTCGTCGGTTCCGGCAACGAAGAGAATCCGTACCCCGTCGAGGTCTCGGAGCACGCGATCGGCACCATCCCGACCGGTAGCTACACCGGCAACCTCGTCGACGAGATCTTGATCAACCCGCTCCAGCGTCTGGAAGAGGACGCCACGCTGCGCGAGCTCGGCGTGCCCTATCGCATCGGCGACAGCACCGTCGACCACTTCACGATCGGCGCCGGGGACCAAGGCGAGACGTTGACCACGCTTACCATCGAGTCCGGCGTGACCGTGAAGATGCACCCAGCCACCGCCTTCAAGGTGGAGCACACCACCGGCGAGTTCCCTGCGTCTGGTGCGCTGATCGCGGTCGGCACTGAAGATCAGCCGATCGTGTTCATGTCCTCGGCCGAGACGCCTGCGCCCGGAGACTGGGTCGGCCTGTGGTTCGGCGGCATCGTTCGCGCCGAGACGCGGCTCGAGCACGTTCGGATCGAGCACACGGGCGCAGACTGTGGCTGCGTGCTGCTCACCTGCAGCGACGTCGACCAGTTCGAAGGAGCGGTCATCATGACGCAGCCTCCGCCGAGCGCGTTCATTTCGAGCTCGGTGATCGCAAACGGCAGCGGGCACGGCTTCGTGCTCGGCTACGACGGCAGCAACGTCGACTTCCGCTCGCAGAACCAGTTCGAATCGCTGGCCGGCTGCCCGGCCACGCTCCCGCGCGACGGCGCGTGCCCGAGCCCGCGCCCGTCGTGTTTGTGACGGCTACTCCTGCGGCACCACGGTCACCGGGATCTCGAAGGTGCCGTCGGCCTCGGAGCTCGTGACGTAGAGCACACCTTCACCGGGCTCGACGCCTGCGACGATGTAGACGCCATCGTCGACGCGGTACACGTCGATGGCGTCCCCGGAGAAGGTGATGTCGACCGCCGCCGGGTCGATGGGATCGACCTGGCTCTCGCACTCGCCGTCGCAGGTTTGTTGGTTCGCGCCGACGGGGCCCGGGTCCTCGGTGTAGGCGAGGATCTCCAGCCCGACCCCGGTCCCGTCGAACATCTCGATGCCGTCGGAGGCGGCCTCGAGGCCGAGCGGAGGCTCGGTGAGCGCGGTGACGGAGACGGCCACGATCTCTTCGCTGCATCCGACGCTGAGCGCGCCGAGCAGGGCCAACAGCGGAAAGCTGGTGCGGTTCATGGCACCTCCGTCACGTTCACGACGATCGTCGCGCTGAGATCGCCGAGCTCTGCGGTGAGCGTGACCTGACCGCCGGCCATGGCCGTCAACCCCAGCACGTTGTCCTCGGTGGAGGGCGGCAGCGTGACGATGCCCTCGGGCTCGGCGGTCCAAACCAGAGGCAGGGCCCCAGCGAGCGTGTTGTCGTCTTCGTCGCGCGGGGCGACGCGGAGCTCGAAGAAGACCCCGGAGTCGACCGCCACGGCAGGCGTCTCGGCCCATTCTCCCTCGGTATCGCGCAGGTAGAACGCGACCGAGGTCGCAGGCACCACGACGATGTGAGTGAGATCCGAGCCCTGGCCCGCCTCGCTGCGCGAGATCACCACCGCTTGGCCCTCTTGCTCCGCCACGAACGCGACCGCGCCGCTCGAGACCTGCACTTCGCGCAGGCGATCGGTGGGGGAGAAGGGCTCCGTGTCCAGGTTCTCGCTGGTCAGCGCGAAGGTGGCGCCGAGCGCCACGGTAGGGATGCTGAGCAGCTCGGTGTCGATCTGCTCGTCGCACATGGCGTCGGCGGGCAAGGCGCACTCGTAGAAGAAGCGATCGTTGCCGAGCTCGCCCTTCTCGCCAGGCCCGTCTGGGAAGCAGCCCGCCAGCGCGAGGCTCCCCGCAAGGGTGAGGTAAGAAAAGTTCATGTGGGCGATGGTCTCGCCCCGACGCGGAGCGCGCAAGGCCCAGCGCGTGCTGCCGTGAGCGCAAGCACGAACTCGCCGTCTTCACGCTCAGGGCGTGACCATGCCCCCGCCGTACTGGGCGCAGCCCCAAGCCTCGACTCGCAGCTCCCAATCCCAGTCGCTGTTGAGGTGGGTGCCCGAGCGGCGCACCGACCAGAAGCGCCCGTTGGTGAGGTCCATCTGTGACTCGAGGCCGATCGTCTGCTGCGCGTTGAACAGGTGATCGTCGCCGTCGAGGGCGAGCGCGTCTTGAACGATCGGGACCACGTTGGCGACCACGTCGAAGACCCAGCCATACGAACCGGCGTAAGCGCCGAGAGCATCTGCTGCTTCGCCGATGGAGCCCAGCAGCTTGCTGAAGCCGTCCGAAGAGTCCGTCTCGAAGCAGTCGTAGGTGAGCAGCATGTTGCTGCCGGGCGCCTTGGGCTCGACCTGGCCCCAGAACACACCCGCCTCGATCGGGTAGGTGAACGAGTCTCCTTCGTCCAGGTTCGGAGTCTGAGGAGTGACGCGGATCTCCGCGCCCATCATCGTCTCGCTGGAGAGCGCGCAGTAGACGATGTCGTTCGCAAAATCGTCGTCCTCTTCGTGCACGTCGATCTTCGCCACGCGCACGCGCAGCAAGGGCGAGCCGCACTCGGGAGTGCCGCCCGGGTAGCTGATGTCCTTCACGAACATCGGGGGCTCTTCGAGCTCCGGTACGCCGAGGCCGGCGAGGCGATCGGCGCCGGCGCGCGAGAGTCCCCGCGCGATGCTGGCGCGCAGCTTGGGGCTCGCAGCGAGGGCGCCGCGCAGCCGGGTCACCAAAACCGACTCTCCCACCCGCTCGTCGCCGAGCGCGGCCACCACCACGCGCGCCCCCACCTCCGAGCGCGCGATGCGAGACTCCAGGCGCGCCAGGATCATCTCCTTCGACATCTGCTGGAGCGTCATGTCGAACATCGGCGCATGTTGCAGCGTGGCCGGCGGGATCTGCGCGGCATCGCAGCTCGGTCCCAGCGTGCACGGTCCGCAGGTGCCGCAGTCCGCCTCGCAGGTGTGGCAGTCCTCGCCATCACCGCACTCGGCGTCGCCGCAGGCGTCCGCGCTACCACCACCGCCGCCAGCGCCGGGGCCGCCGCCGTTGCCACTCGGGCACTCGCAAACGCCGAAGCCCGTGCCCTCGTCGTTGCACACCTGGATGCCATCCTCCGCACCGCCGGGGCACGCGCAGCGGGTCTGCTTGCCCGGGGTGCACGCAGCCCCGATGCCTCCCCCGCTGCCGCCATCCCCAGACGGGACGAACGAGTCACCGTCGGGGGCGCAGCCGAGAGCCGTGCCAAACAGAAGAGAAGCCGCGGCAAGCAGGGAGCTGAGGCGCATGTCCCACATGTAAGCAGCGGCCGTGCCATGGGCGAACCAAGCTCGTTTGGCCCGCATTTCGAGCACCGCGTGGGCTCCTAGATCGACGTCGATCCAGCTGCTTGTCCCCAGGTGACGCGGCGTCCCCTCGATCCAGTGGGGGTCGGACTCAAGGCGTCGCGGCCACCGCCACGAACGCGAAGGGATTCCACCAGGCGCCGCTGGCCGACCCGGGTGACGGGCCGACCGCGACGATGGCCACGTTCTTGCCGTTGCTGAAGGCAGTGGCGTCGACGTCGCCGCCGGTCATGGCGTCGCCGAGCAGGGACTCGTGACTCAGCGACGCGACGGCGCTCACCGTGGCGCGCAGCCCCGCGGCGCTGGGGCCCACCAGCTCGACGCTGGACAGCAGGTTGCTCGGCGGGAAGGGCGAGGCCGCGCCCGGCACCACCCCGGTCACGATCGAGAGCTCGAGCGCGCCCGCCAGGCTCGGCGTGAGGAAGAAGTCCAGGGACCTCCCCGCGCCGGTGGCGTTCACCAGCTGGAGGCCGACCGCGCTCGGGTCGGTGAGCCGCGACAGCGGTGCGAACACGACCGATGGGGTGGGTGAAGTCGGACTGTAGCTCGCGCCGCAGATGTCCTCGAGCGCTTCGCCGTCATGGGACAGCCCGCCGAAGCAGCCGGTGACGGCGAGCAGCAAATGCCGGCCCTTGGTGAAGGTGTCGGCAGGCGCGAGCCCCAGCGACAGCAGCTCGAGCTGAGGGAATGACGCGGGGTCATCGGCGATGGCGCGACAGCTCTCGCCGTCCACACCGCCGAGGCCGCCTGTGAGCACCAGGATCTCGACCTCCGTTTGGCTGGGGACGATCGATCCGGGGAGCTCGATCGGCTGCGCCGAAGCGTAGGGCAAGCTGCCGCTGGGCCAAGGGGTGGCAGGATCCGAGGCGTCGCTCGGCGAGCGCAAGAAGCACAACGAAAGCTCCGGCCGATCGACGATCGCGTTCACCACGGTGAGAGCTGGCGGGAGATCTGGCTCGACCGGCGTGGGGCCGCCGCCCTGCCCACCGGCGCCCACCGGCGGCGAACCCCCGCTGGCGCCACCCGTGCCCGATGACGACGCATCGGTCTGGCCCAGGTCGTTGTGCGAGCCGGTGCAGGCGACCAGCGCCGCGAGCGCTGGCAACAAAGCCAAAGGGAGCCAAGGCAAGGACACCATCGAGTGCGCTTCATGGTAACGCTTGGGCCGTGATCGTCACGGTCGAAGCGGGCGCCCAAGCGGCGATTGTTCGAGGCCACCCCTGGGTGTATCGCGAGGCCATCCGCAACGTCCGTGGAACGCAGGAGACGGGCGCAGTAGCGGTCGTGCACGGCGGGCGCGGCGAGCCCTTGGGCGTGGGCCTGTTCGACGCGAGCTCGCCGCTGGCGGTGCGCATCTTCGACCGCGACACACGCGTGCGCTTGGACGAACGAGCGATCGTGGCGCGCGCGGCGCACGCGTTCGAGGCCCGGCGACGTCTGCTGTTCGGGGGCTCCGCCCCACCCGACACCAACGCGTATCGCTTGGTGAACGGCGAGGGTGATCGTGTGCCGGGGTTGGTCATCGATCGCTACGATTCGGTTGCGGTCGCGCGCAGCGATGGAGCCGCGATGGCTGCCTGGATCGACCGGCTGGCAAAGCCGCTGTTCTCGGCGCTCGAGCCGCTTGGCGTGCGATCACTGCTCGCGCGCGTCGACAGCGAAGCCAACGCCAAGAAGACGCGCGCGCTCTGCGGAGTCGCCGCCCCCGACGTGGTCGACGTGCGCGAGAACGGGATGGTGATGGAGGTCGATCTGGCCTTCGGTCAGAAGACCGGTGCGTTTCTGGACCAACGCGACAATCGCCGGCGCGTGCGCGAGCTGACCGCGCCCGGCAGTCGCGTGCTCAACCTCTTTTCGTACACCGGCGGCTTCTCGTTGGCGGCCGCGCTGGGTGGCGCGGCCGAGGTGACCAGCGTGGACTCCGCGTCGCGCGCGCACGCCACTGCGCAGCGCTCCTTTCGCAAGAACGGGATCGATCCCGGGCGGCACTCGTTCGTGACGGCCGATGCGTTCAGCTTCTTGGACGAGGCCGCCAAGCGCGGACGTCGCTTCGACCTGGTCGTGTGCGACCCGCCTAGCTTCGCGCCCAACGAGAAGAGCAAGAAGAAGGCGCTCGGCGCGTACCAGAAGTTGCACCGAGCGTGCGCCGCAGTGCTGGCTCCGGGAGGTGTGCTGTGCGCGGCGTCTTGCTCGAGCCACGTCACCATGGAGGAGCTGTTGTCCACGTTGGACGACGTGGCGCTCGGCCGCGGCGATCTCTCGCTGCACGGTGCGTTCGGCCCTCCGCCCGACCACCCGAGCCCCGCCGCCTTCCCCGAGGGGCGCTACCTCAAGTTTTGCGTGCTCGCGTGATCGCGTCCTCGATCGCGTTGAGCTCGCGGTAGAGCTCCATGGTGCGCTGGTTCTCCGGCACCGACTCCAAGAAGCCCTTGCGCCACGCGCTGTTCTTGATCGCCAACGCGCGCGTGCTGAGGCGCTCGTAGGCCACGCTCAACCCCACCAGCGCCTTGTCTTGTTGCCCGTTGGCGATCAACGCCTCGGCGAAGGCCAGCCGCACTTGCGCCTCGCCCTCGTCGAGCTTCACGCCGCGGGTGAGCGCCTCCATGGCAGACCGGGCCAGGTGCAACGCGTCGGCAGCACGCCCCTGCGCGAGCAGCACCTGCGCGTGTGTCGCCTGATTGGCTGGCAGCAGCGTCGGCAGGCTGGAGAGCAGCTCCTGCCCCGCTTCGCACTCCTTTTGTGCTTGATCCAGCTCGCCTTGGAGCAGCAACAGCCGCGCGAGCGCGGTCCGTGCGTAGCCGCCCATGCGGCGATCCCCCTGCTCGCGAAAGAAGGCGATCGCCGTGTGCGCCAGCGATCGCGCCAGCGAGTAGTAACCCCGCCGGGCCTCGGCCACGCTCAGCGCGATCGACGCCAGCGCCGACAGGTGACGAAGGCCCCAGCGCTCGGCGACGTCGAGCGAGCCGCGCAGGGTCGCCCGGGCCTCGTCGTTCAGCCCCAGATCGAGCTGCATCAGGGCCAAGTTCACGCGCTCGGTTGCGGCCTCGCGCAGATCGCCCGCCGCCTCGAACGCGCGGATGGCCAAGTCGAGCTGCTCGATCGCGGTGCCTGTGTTGCCCGCGAACACGGCGCGCGTGCAGTGCGCGCGGTAGCCCCAGGCCCACTTGGTGGGGTCGGCCGCGAACTCGCCGATGTCTGCCATCGCTTGCCCGAGCAGCGCTTCGGCGATCTCGCCTCGCCCCCCCACGCCCAGGTAGTGCGCGGCACGCGTCGCGCCCGCCGGCAGGTCTCCGAACGGTGCTGGGCCGATCGCCGCGACCACGTCGTCCACGGTGGAGCGGCTGCCCAACCGCAGCGCGGCCTGCACCGTGTTGGCGATGGCGGCCCACCACGGCGGAGAGCGTCGCGGAAGCAGCTCGATCGCCCGGCGAGCGGCGTCGAGCATCGCCTCGTTGTTGCCGAGCTGCCGGTGCGCTTCGGACAAGAGCAGCTGGATGCGGCCGAGCAGCGGGCCGGTGACCCCAGCCTGCGCGCCGCGCTCTGCCCGCGCGATCGCGCTGGCGAAGTCGTGCGCCTCGAGCGCCAGCTCGGCAGCACGCGCGCAGAACGCTGCAGCTCGACGCGCATCGCCTGCCTTCTCGAAGTGGTCGGCGATGATGGCGGCGTCGCGGCTCTTCTGCTCTTCCGCGAGCCACTCCGCGGCGAGCGTGTGACCGAGCTTGCGGTCCTCTTCCGTCAGCGTGCTGTACGCGGCCTCGCGGATCAACGCGTTGGGAAAGGACAACATCGTCTCGCCGCTGGTGTTGCCGTTGCTCGCCGAGGCCAGGAGCTCGGCCTCGCACAACTGAGCGAGCGTCGCGGTCACGCTGGCGGCGTCGCGATCGCGGAGCAGCGCCTTGATGGCACCGAGCGAGCAAGAGTCTCCCAAGATGCTGGCCGCGCGCAGGGCGCGTCGCGCCTCGGCGTCGAGTGCGTCGAGGCGCGCCTGCACCATCGCGAGCACGGTCTCGGGCAGCTCGGCGCGGCCGGTCGCGACCGCGCGCAGCAGCTCCTCCAGGTAGAAAGCATTGCCGGAGGCCTTGTCCACCACGCGGGCGATGGCCTCCTCGCTCGCTCGCTCGCCCAGCACCTCGCGGCCCAGCTCTTCGGCCGCGGAGCGGCTGAGCGGGCCCAGCTCGAAGCGGACCAGCGGGCGCGCTCGCCACAGCGAGCCGAAGGCCTGATCGACCTCGTGCCTGGCCAGCGCGACGATGAGCAGGCGCTTGTCTGCGAACAGGCGCAGCGTGTTGTCCAACAGCGCCATGCTGGCGCTGTCGGCCACGTGCACGTCCTCGAGCATGATGAGTGTGGGGCCGGCATGAAGCTCCGCCGCGAGCAGCTCCTCCCAGGCGGTGCGAATCAGGTCGCCCATCTTCAGCCGGTCGCGCCGCGCGGTTGCGAGCGTCGGGTGCGCTGCGTCGTCGAAGCGGACTCCCACCAGCTCGCCGATGAACGCGGCGACGCGCTCGCGGTCGGCCTTGGGGACGTAGCGACCAACTCGCGCGCGCACGCGGTGTTGCGCTACCTCCAGGCTCTCGTGGCTGTGCAGCGCGAACAGGCTCGAGAGCGCGCCGCTCAGTAGCGAGAGCGGCACATCGGTGAGGTGGGAGGCGGCGCGCCCCAGCATGATGGTCGGCGTCGGGTGGCGGCTCTCCACCGCGCGAATCAGCTCCCAGCCCAGGCGCGACTTGCCCACGCCGGGCTCGCCCGTGACGATCACCGCCTGCGCGAGCTCCTCGCTGACGCAGGTCTCGTACAGAAGCAGCAGGCGCTTCAGCTCGCGGTCGCGGCCGACGAAGCTGTGGCTCTTGCCGAGCAGCGTGCGCGGGGCGTCGCCGCCGTCGCGCTCGGACACCAGCTCCAGCTCGCCCTCGCGTTCTCCGATCTCGAAGCGGCGATCCAACAGCCCCGCCGTCACTTCGTCGATGGCGATGCCGGTCACCGGTCGGTCCTCCGACAGGCGAGCGACGCCGCGGGCGAGCAACGCCACCCCACGATCGATCACGGCGCCCACCGGGAAGCCTCCGCCGACCTCGGCGCGCCCCGTGACGAGCGCCATGGGGTGCAGTGGCAGCGCATGCGCCACGGCGAGCGAGCAACGCGCTGCGCGCGCAGCCTGTTCGAGCACCGGCCCCTGCCCGGGCAAAGTCACGACGATCGAGCCGTCCACGAGCCGCTCGGCCCAGCCGCCATGCTTGAGCACTTCGGCGTAGACGGCGTCGAGCGTCCCGGCGGTGGTCTCCACGAACATGGTGGGCTGGTAGGCGTCGGCGCGTGCCTCCTCGAGCTCCGACATGCGCGCGACGAACAGCACGCTGAGCAACTTCTGCTCGCGTGACGTGAGCGTGGGCGTCGAGGGCGCCGAGTCCGCGGGGGGAGGCGGCTTGCGCGCGTGGCCGATGGCGCGGACGGCTTCGGCGACGGCGCGACCGTCGGACGGACGCTCGGCGGGGTCCTTCTTGAGCATGCGCTCGACGAGCGCCACCAGCGGTCCGGGCACGCCGCCGCGCAGCGTGTCGAGCTTGGGCGGCTCGTCGATCAGGATCTTCGCCATCACCGCCAGCGGGTGGTCCGCCCAGAACGGCGGCTTGCCGGAGATGCACTCGAACAGCACGCAGCCGAGCGCGAACACGTCGGCGCGAGCGTCGATCTCGCCGCCGCCCTTGGCTTGCTCGGGCGACATGTACGCCGGCGTTCCGAGCGCTTCGCCAAAGCGCGTGAACTGCGCCCCTCCGCGCACCTTCGCGATGCCAAAATCCAGGATCTTGGCCTGCCCGATCTCCCCAGAGGGCAGGAAGATGTTGCTGGGCTTCACGTCGCGATGAACGATGCCGCGTTCGTGGGCGAGCGTGAGCGCCTCGGCGACACGGGTCGCCAACGTGATCACCTCATCCACGTCGAGCGGCCCTCGCGCGAGCCGCGCGCAGAGGTCCTCCCCCTCGAGCCACTCCATCGCCAGGTAAGGCGAGGTGTCGGCCAGACCGTGATCGATGTGCTCGACCACGGCAGGGTGCTCGAGATTCGCGAGCAGCTCCACTTCGCGGGTGAAGCGCTCGACCGCGTGGTGGTCCTTGTCCTTGAAGATCTTCAGCGCCACGGTGCGGCCCGTGTGCCGATCCAAGGCACGGTACACCACGCTCATCCCGCCGCGACCGGCGAGGGCTTCGACCACGTAGCGCTCGTGGAAGACGGTCCCAGCTGCGAGCGAAGGGCTCAAGTGGATGAGAGCGTACACCGCGAGGGGCACCCGCGCGCGACGGCCCGTGCCAGGGGAGCTGGCCTTCCGCCAGGCTCCCGTCGGGCGGCCTCTGTCACAACACCGCGTCGATGGCCGACTCCACCTCGGAAAGGTAGCTCCGTCCGAACATCACCAAGTGCGCGAGCAGCGGGTAGAGTTGGTACAGCGGCACGCGCTCGGAGTGCTCGGCAGCGCGCGGAAAAGCCTCGTCGTACGAGGCGAATACGCGAGCCGAGAAGCCACCGAACAGCTGCATCATGGCCAGATCGATCTCGCGGTGCCCAGCGTACACGGCGGGATCGATCAACCACGAGCGACCTTCGCCATCGGCGATGCGGTTGCCGCCCCAGAGGTCGCCGTGCAAGCGCGAAGGTGGCTCCGCAGGCCCCGCGCGCTCGGCCAGCACGCTCCACAGCCGGTCGAAGGACCGGGAAAGGGCCGCTGGGACGAGACCCCTGAGCTCGGCTGCGCGAAGCAGAGGCAGCAAGCGACGTTCTCGATAGAACTTCGGCCAATCGAGGCTGCTCTCGTTGGTCTGGGGCAGCGTAGCGAGGAAGTTGTCGTCGACTGCGCCGAACACCTCGCTGTGCTGGCAGTGGAGCGCCGCCAGCGCGCGCCCGAGCTCTTCGTCTCCCTGGCGCGAGGGCTGGCCGATCTCGACGCGCGCCAGCAACAGGAAGGGCTCCTCGGTGCCTACCGCGACCACCTCGGGCACGCGCACGGTGCGTGTTTCGCCCAGCCAGCGCAGGCCGGTCGCCTCGCACTGAAAGGCGCGCGGCGGGAGCGAGGGGTGCGTCTTCAGGAACAACGCACGGCCGTCGGCGAGGTCGACGGCGAACGCTCGCGCGATGCTGCCGCCTCCGAGCGGTCGAGCTGCGACGATGGGCTGGCCCATCACCATCTGCACGGCGCGCGCGACGCCGGGGTCGATCATGGCAAGCGATGGACGCGCTGCAAGTGTTCGAGCAGGCCGGCGGCCGCGCGCTCGGTCATGTCCAGCACGTCCTCGAAGCCGCGCGCGCCGCCATAATAGGGATCGGGCACTTCGGCGTGCTCGTGCGCGCTCGGGTCGAAGGATCGAAACAGCGCCAGCGTGGCCTTGCTCGATGCCGGCGCGCGCGCGGTGAGAACGTCGAGGTTGTGGCGATCCATCGCCAGCAGGTAGTCGAAACGCTCGAAGTCGACGGGCTCGACCTGGCGGGCACGGTGCGTCAAGCGAACGCCACGCCGTTCGGCGGCCTCGCGCGATCGCGGGTCGGGCAGCTCGCCCGCGTGGTACGCGTCGGTGCCGGCGCTGTCGATCCGCACGCTGCCGAGCAGCCCCGCACGCTCGATCGCCACGCGCATGACTCCCTCGGCGGTGGGCGAGCGGCAGATGTTGCCCAAGCACACGAAGCAGACGGAGACGACGCTCACGAGCCGGGCTTCTTGGGCGGGTCCTTGGGCGGGTCTTTGCACGGCCCTTCCGCCCCGAACGCGCACAGCAAGGTCTGCGTCTGCCCCCAAGACTTGGTCTGCTTGAAGCGTGGGTTGAAGTCGTGCACCCAATACACTTCGCCCGACACCAGCTTGTCGTTCGGGTTGCCGGTGCGCTCGGGCAAGCGCCGCAGGTAGTCGGCCATGGAGTCGCGATACGCGCGATTGCCAGCCGTCTGGATGCGATTGAAGTAATCGCTCCAGATTTGGTTATAGCCAAAGCTCTTGGCGTTCACGAGGTCGAAGTTCGGCGGCTCACCCCAGAACGGATCGACGTGGCGGCCGTCGACGGTGATCGCATCGACCACGATGATGCCGTCGTCCTTCACCGGGTTGGGGCTGAACATGAACCAGCCTTGGAGGAACCGCATCTTGTGCGTGATGGTGGCGAGGTGCTCGTGTTGTGCGGGGATCTGCCAATCAGGCTCCCCCGTCAGCGCGGACACGAAATCGCGAATGCGCTTGCCGATCCGTCGCCGCTGTTCCTTCGCCGGGTCGGGGCTCGGGTCCTTGAGGTTCAGGTCGGCGACGAGCGCGCGGTAGCGCTTGCCCGTGCACCACAGCTCCACGATCGCTTGGTTGAGCGCGGCGAGCAGCACGACCGCGCACACGAGCTCGTTGATCGGCCTGGTGACCCAGCCCAGCGTACTCCAGGCGCTCGGCCGCGGCTGGGCCGGAGGGAGCGCCGGCGACAGGCCCAGCCAGCGGGAGCCCTTGCCGGGCAACGCGCGCATGATCGCGTCCAACGCTGAAGACAGCGGCGGCAGTCGCAGCATCCACGCAAAGACGGGCCCGATCGGCAGCGCCGCAATGATCTCGGCGAGCGCTCTGGCGCCGGTCCAGAGCTCACCGTTGGGGCCTCGCACCGCCAAGCGGGCGGCGCGCTCCTTGTCACCCTCTGCAGCCGTGAACGAGAGCAGTCCGAAGCGATCCAGGCGCACGAGCAGGCGCGCCGCCAGGTGCGCTGCGCCGGAGCGCGGATCGAGCACGACGAGGCGGGCTCGGTGCGTGCGCCGCATCGCCTTGATCGTGACCTCCCAGTCCTCGTAGCTGAACAGCAAGGCGGAGAACACGCACAGCGCCCAGGCGAACGGCCCCAGCACGAAGGTGGAGCCAAAGCCGATGTGCAAGAAGTTGATCAGGGTGAGCCCGAAGCGCTTGAGCCACAACTTCACGTCGAAGCCGAAGATCGACAGTTGGGGCAAGAGCGTACAGAACGGGATCAGCGCCTCGGCCGAGATGACCGTCATGGTCATCAGCTTCCACACCACGGGCGGCACGAACTCGCGCGTGGCGCCGATGATGGGCGTGACCATGCGATCGACGTACATGACGTAGTGAACGGCCGTGAAATTCTGCTTCCAATCCGGCCCGAACTTGTGGACCACGTTGAAGTAGTAGATCGCCGCCAGCTGCAGACACACGGCGATGCCCACCAGCGACACGTAGGGCTTGAGGCGGTGCTCTTCGATCAGTCCGCTGCGGTCGTTGAGCTCGTCGACGGTCCGCTCGCGCTTGCGGCGGAACGAGGCGCGCAGCGCGTCGACGCTGAAGCGATCGCCGAGCGGCATGAAGCAGGTCCACAGCAGGAGCAGGTTCTGGACGACGTAGCCGCCGTTCTCGATCAAGAGCACGCGGCCGTTCATGCTGGTGACGAACACCAGCGACAGCACCTGCATCAGCCGCGTGCGGTAGCCGATGAACAAGCAGAAATAGGTCGCAAAGACGACGAACCAGAGCGGCCACAGCTCGGCGGGGGTCACGAAGCCATGCCACAGCGAGAAGCCGTTCGACTGCGGGCGCTGCAGGATGAAGTACGAAGGCAGCACTCCCTTGTCGGAGTACATCGCCTCCCAGTCGAACGTGCGCCGCAGCAAGTCGCAGAGCAGGTAGAAGCCGAGCAGCAGGCGCGTGAGCCCCAGCGTGCGTCGATCGAACGTGAGCCAAGAGTTCTTGGCCATCGTCCACCACTCTCGCGGGTCGTCGCGACCAGGGATGAAGTGCCGCGTCTTGCTGCTGCGCTTCTCGCTCAAAGGAAGCTCCTGCCACGCGCGCCGCGCGCGCCGGATAGTGTATTAGCTCACTTGGCCGAGCGATGGACGATTCGAAGGCGGTGGACGGCTCTCGGGTGACGGAACGTGACGACGCGATCGCGGAGCTCGATCGCGACTCGCCCGCGCAAGTGCGCAAAGCGTTCGTGATGATCATGCTGGTGGCCGGCGTGACCCTGCTGATCCCGCGCCAGTGGTGGAGCGCGGTGATCTGCTTCGCGCTGGCTGCGGCGTTCGGCGTCGCGCAGCTCGTGCTCGGCAAGCGCGAGCGCGCCTCAGCTGGCCGCGGGGACCACGATCGGGGGCTTCTGAAAGCGGGCGCGCAGGTGGTTGATGGCGCCGTGGATCAGCGGCCGGCGGACCAGCGCTCGCTCGAGGCGCCGCTTTCCAGGGATCTCGGCGAGCATCACGCCGAGCAGGATGGTGAGCAGCCCTTGGCCCGGCACGCCGGGCAGCGACATGAGGATGCCGGCGGCGATCAACGCCACTCCGAGCAGGCTCAGGCCGACGCGCGCTCCGATGCGCAGGGGGAAGGCGTGGCCGGCCAGGGGGAGCGGCCGGTGATCGACCACGAAGTAGTCGACCGGGAGCCGCACCAGGATCAGCGCGCTGAGGGCCAAGCTGAACAGCAGGGACCCGACGAACAGGCCTCCGGCGATGGCGACGTTGCCCACGGTGGCAAGGTCGGCTAGCTGCGCGAACACGTCGCCAGTGGACATCTCTTTGCCATAAGCACGAAGCAGGAGGGCCTATTCCCTGGGGTCAGGGAACCAGCACCGTGCCGACGCTGCCGGGCGCCTCGACCTCGCGCTGAAGATCGCCGCGCGTCAGCTTCCCGACGATGTGGACCTGCTTGGCGCCCGCAGAGATCGCCGAAAAGGACTCGGTGAGCTTGGGGATCATCCCTTCCTTCACTGCGCCCGACGCGATGAGCGCCTGGCCCTCGGCCACGGTGAGGCGCTGGATTCTACTGTCAGGGTCCGACACGTCGCGGAGCACGCCGCGGACGTCGCTGATCAGCACCAGGCTCTTGGCAGACAAGGCTACCGCGACCCTGGTGGCCACGATGTCTGCGTTGATGTTGAAGACCTGACCTTGACGCGACGCGCCGAGGCACGCGAGCACCGGGGTGTGGCCTGCCTCGAGCAGCAACGCGAGGAGCGCCTTGTTGACCCCCTTGACGTCGCCCACCAGGCCGAGATCGACCGGGTCCGGCCCTGCTCCCTCATACACGCGCGGCGGGCGACGCTCGGCCTCGATGGCGAGCGCGCTCGCGCCGTGGAGCCCCACCGGGCTGGTGCCCGCGGCGAGCAGCGCTGCGCACAAGTCCATGTTCAGGCCGCCGGCGACGACCATCTTCATGACCTCGAGGGTGGCCTCGTCGGTCACGCGGCGGCCGGCGATCTTGTGAGGCTTTTGGCCGAGCTTCTCCTGCAGCTTCGTGGCTTGGGGGCCGCCGCCGTGCACCAGCACCACCGGCGTGCGCGCCCGGATCGCCGCGATGTCGCCCGCGACGATCCGCAAGTCGGCCCCGGCGATCACCTCGCCGCCGAGCTTGAAGACGACAGGCCCGCTCACGGAAACCCGCCCGGGTCGGCCAGCGTGGTCTTCTCGTCCAAGCCCAGCACCAGGTTCATGTTCTGGATGCCCTGGCCCGCGCCGCCCTTGATCAAGTTGTCGATCGCGCTGAAGCATGCGAGCGTGCGCGCGCCGTCCTCGACCGGACCGAGCTCGAAGCCGATCTCGGCGTAGTTGGAGCCGCTGACCGCCACCACCTCCGGGAGGCGACCCTTGGGCGATCGCACGAACGGCTCGCCGGTGAACGAGCTCGCGAAGGCCTCTGCCACCGCCTCTTTGCTGACGGCCGCGTCCACCCGGACGAAGCTGGTGGCGAAGATACCGCGCGACAGCGGCGCGCTGACCGGCACGAAGTGCAGGTGAATGCCGCCTCCGCCGACCGTCGCGAGCGACTCGAGGATCTCGGGCACGTGCTGGTGCTTGAGCGGCTTGTACGTGCGCAGGTTCACGGCGCGCACCGGGTGATGTGTGCCGGCCTGCGGGGCTGCGCCGCTGCCGCTCGATCCGGTGATGGCAACCGTCTCGACCACGCCCTTGAGCCAGCCCTTCTTCGCAAGGGGGATGAGCCCGAGCTGAATGGCGGTTGCGAAGCAGCCTGGCGAGGCGACCAGCTTGGCCTTGCGGATGGCCTCGCGGTTCAGCTCGGGCAGCCCATACACCGCGTGCGCGCACAGGTCCGGGTGCGGGTGTTTGCCGCCGTAGGCAGCCTCGTAGCTCGAGACGTTCTTGAGCCGGTAGTCGCCCGAGAGGTCGACCACCTTGGCGCCGGCCTCGAGGATGGGCGGCACGGCGGCGGCGCTTACTTTGTGTGGCAATCCCAGGAGCACCACGTCCATGCCCTTGGCCGCCTCCGCCGGGGTCAGGTTCTCGAACTTGAGGTCCGTGAGCCCCTCCAAATGCGGGTGCGCGCTGCCGAGCGGCTCCCCCACGTAGTCGATCGACGCCACCCGCACGAGCTCGACCTCGGGGTGCAGCAACAAGCGCCGCATCATCTCTGCCGCGCCGTAGCCGCTGCCGCCCAACACCGCCGCTTTGAACCGCTTCATGGCCCATCCTCATACCACCGAGACCGCGGCGTGGCATGGCGCGGCGCCCAACAAACGCCCGAGCCGAGGGCCGGCCGACGTGCGACATTGGGCGCATGTCGAGGGTGTTTCCAGCTTGGGCGTGGGTCTTGGGCGTGCTGCCGCTGGCAGTGGGGTGCGGTGACGACTCGGTGGTCGGTGCGGGCGGCTCGGGGGCTGCGGGGGGCGGCGGCGGCGGTGGCGCGGGCGGCGGCGTGGAGGGCGTCAGCATCCCGGGCCTGAGCGCGCCGATCACGGCCAGCTATGACAGCAGCGGTTTCTTGCACTTGTCCTGCGCGGAGGACAACGACTGCTTTGCCGCGCTGGGCTACTTCCACGCGCAGAACCGCTTCTTCTTCATGGACTTCGTGCGCAACCTGGTGCGCGGTCGACTGGCCAAGCTGGTGCGCGCTGGGGACGTGGTGCTGGCGCAGGACTTCGAGAATCGGCGCTGGTTCTCCACGCGCGAGGGGGAGCCGCTCGAGCGCAAGCTGTACGACGACGCGAGCCCGCTGGTGCGCGGCCACATGGACGCTTATGCGCGCGGCGTGAACGCCTGGATCGCCGACATGCGCGCGGCCCGGAACGACGCGACGCTGACGGTGGAGTACGACTTTGCGCTGATCGTGAAGGAGAACATCCGCGAGTGGGAGCCCGAGGACTCCGCCGCGGTGGGCCTGTACGTGCTCGACAGTCTCTCCAACAACAGCGGCGGCGAGCTCTCGCTGGGCGCACAGATCGGCGAGCTCGATCCGGCGCTGGCCCCTGACCTGTTCTCGCCACGTCCGGTGTTCGACGCCTTCACGGTGCCAGCTGCCGAGCTGCCGCCGCCTAGCGGCCTCTTCCCCGGCGGGCCGCCGGCGAGCGCCCCGTTCCCGTCCACGAGTCACCTCGCCCCTCATCGCTCGCTCTTGCGCGAGGCTTTGGACCGGCTCACCAAAGTCGGCAGCGGCGCGTACGGAAAGCAGCTCGACACCGGCTCCAACAACTGGGCGGTCGGGCCCACGCGCTCTGCCAACGGCAACGCCATCCTCGCCAACGATCCCCACCTCGCGCTCACCAACCCCAGCATCTGGTTCGCCGTGGAGCTCGACGCCAAGAGCAACGGCAACGGTGACTACCACGTGGCCGGCGGCACGTTCCCGGGCCTGCCCGCGATCATGGTGGGCCACAACGAGTCGATCGGCTGGGGCGTGACCACGGCCTACTACGACCTGGCCGACGTGTACGTCGAGACGCTCACGGGCGGTGGCGCCAGCGTGTCCTTCGAGGGCAACGACGTCGCGATCCTCGAGAAGGAGCTGACGTTCGAGGACGCGGAGAGCGGCGACACCGTCACGCAGACCTTCCGTTGGGTGCCACACCACGGACCGATCCTCTCTGAGGATGCCACCTCGGCCGTGACGATCCGCTGGCGCGGCCACGACGGCGGCACAGATCTCGACGCGTTCTTCGCGCTGGCCAAGGCCGGCAGCGTGACCGAAGCGCGCGGCGCGGTGGAGTTCTCCTCCAGCGTGAGCCAAAACTTCCTGATCGTCGACACGGCTGGCGACATCGGCTGGTTTCCTTACAGCAAAGTGCCGGCGCGCCCGTGGGCCTCTGCCACGCTAGCCCCTTGGCTGCCCTTGCCTGGCGATGGCAGCGCCGAGTGGGGCGCGGCCGTCCCGTTCGAGGATCTCCCGCAGCTGTTCAACCCGCCGAACGGCGCGATCGCGACCGCCAACCAAGACATGACCGGCGCGAGCGCCGACGGCGACCTGCTCAACGACGGGCAGGCCGCGCTGCAGGCCTACGACAAAGCCGAGGGCACGCGCCAGCGCCGCATCTTGGACCTGCTCGACGCCGGCGGGAACGAGCACTCGGTCACCACGCTCACCGACATCCAAGGCGACACCTTCTCGCTATACGGCGAGGCGCTCACGCCGGTGATCCTGAGCATCGCGGCCACGGCCACGCTCACCCCCGAGGAGCAGGCATTGGTCGATGCGCTCGGCGCGTGGAGCTTCCGTTGCCCCACCGGCGTCGACGGCAGTGACCCGGTGGCCTCGCCCGACGTCGCGGACGCCACCGAGAGCGCAGACGCCATCGGCTGCACCGCGTTCCACGCCACGCTCTACGCGATCAGCACCGCGGCGCTGGCGGATGACTTCGCAGCCGCGCAGGTGGAGCGCACCAACGAGCGCTGGGCGCTGCACCTCGTCGCGCGCGCGCTGAAGGACCCGAGCGTGATCGCGTCTGGCGACCTGCTCTGGGACGACGTCTCCACCAGTCCCGCGATCGAGACCCGTGACCAAACCGTGTTGCGCGGCCTGTCACTCGCCGCCGCGGGACTCGCCGGCTTGGGCACGCCCAACGAGTGGCGCTGGGGCCGTCACCACACGCTCACGTTGCGCAGCATCTTCGACAACTTCAACGTGCCCACCTACAACGAGGGCCCCTACGCGGCGCCTGGCTGCTTGTACGCGGTCAACGTCGCCAACCCCCGCGACGTCTGGCTCACCAGCACGAACGCCATCGGCGATCTCGGCTTCCGCTCCGGCGCGAGCGTGCGCTTCGTCGTCGAGGCGCGGCCCGAAGGGCCGCAGATGACCTACCAGCTGCCCGGCGGGAACGATCTGCACCGCGAGAGCGAGTTCTACAACAACCTCTTGCCCGCCTACCTCGAGAACCAGAGCGTGCCCTTCCCGTTCGGCCCGGGGGCCGTGCCCGACCCGGTGAAGGTGGTCGAAGTGGTGCCGGCCCCGTGAGTGACGCCACCTTCGACGCGCTCGCGCGCGCGATCGCCGGGCGCCAAGCGGCGATGCTGGGGCGGATCGAGCAGCTCGTGCGCCAGAGCTCGCACACGGCCGACAAGGCGGGCGGAGACGCGGTCGTCGACCAGTTGGTCACCAGCGCCGGCGAGCTCGGTCTCGTCCAGCAACGCCTGTCGTCGACCAAGTTCGCCGACCACCTGGTGCTCTCCACAGCCGCCGCTTCTTCCTCTGCGCAGGGGGCGGTGCTGCTCGTCGGCCACCACGATACGGTCTTCCCGAAAGGCACCTTCGAGGGCTTCTCGCTCGAAGGCGGTATCGCGCGCGGACCGGGCGTGCTCGACATGAAGGGCGGCATCGTGGTGATGCTCGAAGCGCTGCGCGCGCTGCGCGAGGTCGGCCTGTTGGATCAGGCCAAGGTGCGCGTGATCTTGGTCGGCGACGAGGAGGTGGGCTCGCCCGAGGGCAAAGGCGTGATCCACGCGCACGCCGCGGGCGCCAGCGCCGCGCTGGTGTTCGAGGCGGGCCGGGCCGAGGACAAGATCATCACCAGCCGCAAGGGCACCGGCAGCGCGCGCGCCGTCGCCGTGGGCAAAGCCGCCCACGCCGCCAACGGACACAAAGAGGGCATCAACGCCATTTGGGCGCTGGCCTCGTTCATCGACCGCGCGCAGCGGCTCACCGACTACGAGCGCGGCGTGACGGTGAACGTGGGCGTGATCTCCGGCGGCGAGGCCAAGAACACGGTGCCGGACCGGGCCGAGTGCGCGCTCGACTTTCGCTTCGTGAAGCTCGCCGATGGCGAGGCGACGTTCGCCGCGCTGACCCAGGCTGCGCGCGACGCGGAGGCCAGCGTGCCAGGCGCACGCATCGAGCTCAGCGGTGGCCCTGCGCGAATGCCGCTCGAGCGCAGCCCCGCCAACGTCGCGCTGTTCGAGGCCTACGCCGCCCACGCCCGCGCCGTGGGGTTGGGCTCGGCCGAGGCCGCGCTGATCGCAGGCGGCTCCGACGCGAGCTCCACCTCGCAGCTGGGCATTCCCTCGATCGATGGGTTGGGACCCAGAGGCAAAGGCTTTCACACCAAAGACGAGCTGATCGAGATCGCCAGCCTGGAGCCCAAGGCCTTGGCGCTCGCGCGGCTGTTGGCGGAGCGCTGCTCGTAAGCTTCGCGCCGCGCGACTGCGTGAGTGGAGCGCTGAGCCGAGGGTACCGGATGCCGCCGCCGCTCATCGTAGCTACACTGCCGAGCATGACGTTGCCCGCCCGCCCGCTCAAGTCGGTCCGTGTGCGGGGTGCCGTCCGGATTCGCCTCGGCGAGGGCCGTCGGGGCGACGTGCTCTTCCCCGCCGAGGCGGGGGCGGAGCGCGTGAAAAAGGCGCGCGAGCGCGCCGCTCGCATGGCCTCCGCAGCGGAGGTCGCGCGGCTCCGCGCGCTCTTGGCGAAGGCGAGGGGATGAGCGGTGCCGCGGGCGGCGACCGGGGCGTGAACCGCTCGAGTCGGTCCCTCCTGCGTGAGGCGGCGCGGCTCCTCGCACCGCTGCATCGCCGCTTCGAGTACGACGGTGCCCTCGAGCCTGCGCGCTTCGAGGAAGTTCTCGGGGAGCTGGTCCTCGTCGCCGCCACGCGGAGGGAGGATGAGCGAGCCACCCTGTTCCGTGCGCCGGAGCAGCGGCACGGGGACGCGAGCGTGGGCCCGGCCGCGGACGTCTTCGCGCTGGCGGCGATCGTGCGAGCCGCACGCCAGTCCCGGTCCGAGCCGGTCGACGCCGACCTCGACGACGTGCTCGAGCGCATGGGGGCGATCGACGTCGCGAGCCGGTTGGCCGACGCCGCCGACGTGCTCCGGGTTCTGGACGGTCACGACGCGACGGAGCCCCGCGTCAGGGCCGACCTGCCCGAGCGCCGGGAGCGTGAGACCCTTGCAGAGCCTCCCGAGTCGTCGCGTGCACCCGCGGCGCACGCGGTCGGAGACGTTGTCGCGGGTCACCTCGAGCTCCTCGGCCGGCTCGGCCGAGGCGGGATGGGGGAGGTCTGGAAGGTCCGAAACACGCGGACGACGGCGCAGTGGGCGCTCAAGATCATGGATGCGGATCGGCTGGCGCCCATACATCGAAGGCGGTTCCTGCACGAGGCACGGGCAGCCTGCCTCGTGGATCATCCCAGCGTCATCCGAGTGGTCGACGTGGTCGACGTCGGCGGCGGGGTGCCCGGGATCCTCATGGAGCGGCTGGTAGGCCGGACGCTGCGCGAGCATCTCGAGCTCGTTGGCCCGCTGCCAGCGCAGGAAGTCCTGCGGCTGATGCTTCCGGTCGTCGATGCGCTGCGCGTCGCGCACGCGCGGGGCGTCGTGCACCGCGACCTCAAGCCGGAGAACCTGTTCGTGGTGGGCGAAGCCCCGGGGAGCGCGCTCAAGATCTTGGACTTCGGCATCGCCAAGCTCCTCGACCCGAGCGACGACGAGGTCCGGACGCTCACGGGGCACTTGATGGGGACGCCAGCGTACATGGCCCCCGAGCAGTGGACCGGCGCCGCGGTCGGCCCAGCCGCGGACGTTTGGGCGCTCGGGGTGATCCTGGTGGAGTTGCTCACCGGCTCGCGCCCGTCGGCGAAGGCGCCGGTCGCCGCGATGCGCCCTTCGGTGCGCGGACTCCCGCGTGCGTTCGCAGAGCTCCTCGCGCAGATGCTCGCGCACGCTCCCGTCGAGCGCCCGTCGATCGACAGCGTTCACGAGGTGCTTTCCCGGCCCTACGTTGTGCGTTCGTCGACGCTCCGCCCCGCGATCCTCGTCGGTGGCGCCACGGCCTCTGTGGGGCTCGCTTGGCTCGTGATGACCGCGCTGGCGACCCCGGGCGAGGCCGCGCGCGGCGAGCGCGGTGGCTTCGCGCCCGACGATCTCGGCAACGGGCAGGACGTGGCGGAGCCAAAGCAGGATCCGCAGCCGAGCCTCGACGCTCCTGCTGAGCTCGAGGCCGCCGCGCGGTCCGCGGCGCCGTCGCCGAGCGTGCGTGCGAGCCCGCCGTCGTTCGCGCCGGGCCCGATCGGCAGGCCCACGGCGGCGCGCGCAGCCACGAGCGCCACGCCTCCGAGCGACGTGATCTCGCCGCCGCCCCCCAACGTTGGCATCATCGAAGACCCGCCCTGAGGATGAGCGGCCGATCGGCAACACCCTTTCATGGCTGAAGATCGCGAGCTGAGCTTGGTGGCGCCCTGCGCCGAGGGGCGGCGGACGGAGGACTGTGTTTGGACTGCATCGAGCCGGCGCGCTGCGGGCGTCCGCGGCGTGCCTGGAGGACCCGCTCTGCGTCGCGTGCCTAGACGACACGTCGAGCGAGAACTGCGCGTCGAATGCCGCGGTGGTCGTGGGCAGGGTGACCGGTGTCTCGCGGGCTGCTCCGACTTCGGCGACTCGGCGGAGCTCCCATGGAGGGCGCCCGCTAGAACTCGACGAGCAGCGAGGCACTGCCCGCGCCGAGCTCGAAGGTGGGGCGTGCAGGGGACTGGGCTCGCTCGCGCTCTACGTCCGAGTCCGGCGCGCGGACGGGGGCAGCGCCGACCGCGATCATCGGGATGCCGGCCGCGGCGACGTGGGCGCTGAGGATCGTCCCGATGAGGTATCCGAAGCCGGAGAAGTCCATGAAGCCGCTCGAACGGTGCTGGCTGCGAGCCACCATGCTGGCGACCATTCCGGTCACTCCAAGACCGGCGATCACAGAGCCAGCCACCAGGACGGGGGCGGAGTTCATCCTCGTCGTGGGAGCCCAGGGGGCGCTTCCGTTGTCGGCACCGATCACCTCGACACCTCTGACCCCGCTGGTCGTGACCTGCACGCCATCCCTGTCGCCCAAGATGGTCAGCGTTTCTCCGTCGGTGAGCACAGCCTCGGGTGCGCGCACAGCGTGTCGGCTGCACGACCTGCCGGCCTCGTCCCGAAGCACGTCGACCTGGCGGCGCTTCCCGCGGAGACTCACCTCTCCCTGGCCGACTTCCGTGAGGCACCGCCCCTCGTGTGGTGCTGGCGCGAGCTTGCCTCCGTCGGCCCACCGCAGCGGATAGCCCTCGACGGTCAGCACGGTCTCCCCACGAACGTACGCGGGCACGCTCTCGATGGAGACCACGCGGTCCGCGGTGCAGCCGAGGCTCAGCGTGCTCGTCAGGAAGAGAGTGCTTCTCATGGCCGACGCTTGGCAACGGGCGTGCCTAGGCCTGCCCTCGCGGGCGCGACACTTCGGAGTGCAATGCCCGTGTGGCCACCGAGGCCACACGCGCGCGCCTGGAGTGGTCTTCCCGGCCACAGCGCGTGCGTCGGCGATCGCGGGCCCTACTGCGCGCTCCACGCGGCGTCGACTCGCGTCAGGGTGTCTCGGACCGGAGGCACTCGTTGCGCGCGGCAGCGAGCGGCCTCACATCGGGCCCAAAGCGAGAGCGCGCAGGCACCGTTCTTGCCGACCGCCACCGTCATGCGTCGAGAGCTCGAAATGAATGGCACCGCCATCTGGCGGTTGCTCGCGTCGGTTTGTCTCGCCCGACGTCGGCGTTGTAGCAGATGCCGGCACGTGCGTTGCAGCCGGCGCCGCTGATGAGGACGAGCTGGGTGGTGGTTGTCGTCGGCTGGGTGGCAGGTGTTGGGCTCGCGGGCTGCTCCGACTCCGGCGACTCGACGGGTGGGGCGGGGCCGGGCGGAGCTTCCACGGGAGGTGCCGGGGGTGGGGCATCGGCGAGCGGCGGCGGCGGCAGCGGCGGCCAGGCGTGTGAGGCCGCGCTCGCATCTTCGTTCTTCTCGGCGCACTGCCTCGATTGCGTCGAGAGCGCGTGCTGCGCTGCATCCGTCGCGTGCCTCGCGGACCCGCTCTGCGTGGCCTGCATCGACGACACCGCAGGGGAAGGCTGCGACACGAACGCGGCGGCGGTCGACGTCCTCGCCTGCGTGAGCACGAGCCCGATGTGCGCAGACGCGTGCGGGTGCATCAGCTGCGGCTGCGTCGACGACGGGACGTGCGACGCGGGCTTCATGGGCTACGAGGTGTGCAGCTGCCCGGACTGCGTGGCGGCGCCCGTTCCTGCGTGTCAGGGCGTGTGCGAGGTCGACGGGGTCTGCGCGGACGAAGATCCATGCACCTGCGCTGACTGCGCCGACGAGCCCTTCTGCGCGGCGTGCAACCTCGATCGATTCTGCGACACCTACGGCGAGAGCTGCGCTTGCGCCGACTGCGTGGGGGACGCCGCGTGTGAGGGGCGGCCATGAGGCTGCGCGACCGTCCGAGCTTCACCCACGCGCTCGTCTTCGGGGTCGCTCTCTTGGGCTGCTCCGACGCCAGCGCGCCCCCCGAGCACGAGGCCCCTTTCGAGACGCTCATCGCCGGGGACTGGGAGCTCGCCGCGGGCGTCGAGGGCTACCGCTGCGTGTACCTCACCACGTCGGAGCGGCTGACCCTCGACGCGCTCGAGGCGATCTCGCCTCCCGGGACCCACCACACGCTCCTGGGCGTGGCGTCCCAGTACGAGGGGGAGGACGGCTTCGTCCCGTGCACGGCAGTCGACGTGGGGGACTCGCTCCTTTTCGGCACCGGCGTCGGAACCGATCGGCTCGAGCTCCCCGCGGGGAACGCGATCGTGATCGAGCCGGGGACCAGATTGGTGCTGAACCTCCACCTCGTGAACGCCAGCGGGGCCACGCTCTCTGGCACGAGCGGCATCCGCGCGCGCAAGCTGCCCGAGGCCCTGGTCGAGGAGGAGCTCGAGTCGGTGTTCGCCGGCCCGACGCAGTTCGAGATCGCGGCGAACTCCGTCGCGACGGTCGAGGGGACCTGCACCTTTCGCGAGTCGGGCGGGGTCGTCGCGCTCATGCCGCACATGCACGCGCACGGGCGCCACCTCTACGCCGCGATCGAGCGCATGGACGGCTCGACCGAGGTCCTCCACGACGCGGCCTACGACTTCGAGCAGCAGCGCTACGACGTCCTCGACGCGGCGCACGAGGTCCTTGCGGGCGACAAGCTCCGCGTCCGCTGCGACTACGAGAACACGTCGAGCGAGCCTGTCGCCTTCGGCTTCAGCACCTACGACGAGATGTGCTTCGCCGGCTTGCTCCGATACCCTCGCACCGGCGCATCGGCCTTCTGCGACGACGCGCTCGAGAGCAATTGAAGACGACGGTCCTCAGCGGCTTGACCCTCCTCGGCAGTGTGAGCTGCGACGCCGTGCTCGGCGTCGAGCCCTACCCCGGCTCGGTGTTCCGTGAGGCTCCATGCGCCGCCTGCATGGAGAGCGCCTGCGGCGCCCAGGTCGACGCCTGCTTCCTCGACAACGCCTGCGTCGACTTCATCGCCTGTCAGGGGCGCTGTGCCCCGGACGACTTCTCGTGCCGCGCGGCGTGTGACGCGACGCATAGCGCGGCGCTCCAGGCGAGCGCCGTCCGGGAGGTCGACGGCTGCCGTCGCGCGGCGTGCCTCACCGAGTGCGTCGGGGTGGAGCTGCCCGCTATCTACCCAGGGGAGGCCTGCGCGTCGTGTGTGCTCGCCACCCCCGAGTGCCGCGACGCGCGCTCGGCGTGCCTCGCCGAGGCCGACTGCGAGCGCTACACCCTGTGCACCCTCGCGGCCGAAGACCCCGCGGCGATCCTCGAGTGCAACGCCCGCTACCTCCCCCCGATCACGTTGCCGCCCGACTCGGAGGAGGTTTGGGACCTCGCATGGGAGCTTTGCGCCCGCGTGGACTGCCACGACGCTTGCGGGGTCGGCACGAGCTGGGAGTGCGTGGGGTCGTGGTCGGAGACGCCGGTCCCGACGGGAGCGTCGGTCCCACTCACGGTCCGCGCGACCGCCCTGTTCGAGGACGACGCGCCCCTCGCGAACGTGACTGTCGAGGTGTGCCAGCAGTTCATGAGCGACCTGACGGGCTGCGCACCGATCGACGAGCTCACCGTCGTCACCGACGACGACGGCGTCGCCGAGCTGTCGGTCCCCTCAACCAGTGGTGAAGGGTTCGTTTCGCACCTGCGGCTCTCTCGCGCGGCGACCCCAGACCTCCCCGCGGTCGAGCCCAACCTCTTCAAGGTCAGCGCGCCCATCACGCGGCCGACGACCCTCGGCGTTGCGGTGGTGCGGAGCCTCGAGCTCGCCGTTTCCGGCGTCGCCGCCTGCGACCCCGCCGTCCCCCCGGTCGACCCAACGCTCGGCGGCGTCTCCTTGTTCGCGCTCGACTGCAGGCTCGAGAACGGTGTCTGCGCGACGGTCACGCTCCTCGACGCGGCCGACGAGCCCTGCACTTCGCCCGCCTGTGGCTTCGAAGCCGGCGCGACCGCCGCCTGCTACCTCAACGAAGGCGAGCCCTGTAGCGGCATCAGCACCGGAACCGGCGTCATCAACGTCCTCCCGGGGCTGCGCGACCTCCAGGTCGCCGTAGGCGGCTCGCCCGTCGCGACGCTCCGCGGCGTGCCGGTCGTCGCGGGGGTGTCGACGCACGTGCTGTTCTTCCCAGATCGGCGCTGAGGGCCACGGCTCTCGTCGAAGGGCCGCACCGATGGCGCCAGCTCACTTATGCTCCCACCTGCAGTGAGCGACACGACCAAGGATTCCGCCACGCTCCTCTGGGGCGACGCGGGGCAAGCCCGGCTCGACGCGCTGGGGCACTACCGACTCGAGGTTCTGGAGCCCGCGGCGGCGCGGCGCGCGATCGAGCTCGCGTCCGCCCGCTGTGCGATTGGATCGGACCGTACCAACGATCTGGTCCTCGAAGACCCGACCGTCTCGCGCTTTCACTGCGAGCTCGAGCTTGGGAGCGGCGTCGCGACAGTGCGCGACCTCTCGAGTCGCAACGGCACCATCGTGGACGGGGTCCGCGTGCTCGCCGCGTTCTTGCGCGTGGGGAGCGTCCTCGCGCTCGGGCGCGCGCAGGTCCGCTTCTCGCCGCTCGAGCGCTGGTCGCCGATGGCGCTCTCGGACCGCACCGAGCTCGTGGGGCTCGTCGGCCGCTCGAACGCGATGCGCGCCGTCTTCGCGCTGCTAGAGCGGGCGGCGGCCTCCGACGTCACCGTGCTTCTCGACGGCGAGACCGGGACGGGCAAAAGCGGTGCAGCTCGGGCGATCCACTCGCTCTCGTCGCGCAAGGCCGCCCCCTTCCTCACGGTCGACTGCGGCGCCCTGCCCGCCGAGCTGCTCGAGAGCGAGCTCTTCGGTCACCGCAAGGGCTCCTTCACCGGCGCGACCGAAGACCGTGCCGGCGTCTTCGAAGCGGCGCGCGGCGGGACGGTGTTTCTCGACGAGATCGGTGAGCTCCCGCTGGAGCTGCAGCCGAAGCTCCTCCGGGTGCTCGAGGAGGGGGAGGTCAAACGCGTCGGGACCAACGTCTACAAGCCTGTCGACGTGCGGATCGTCGCGGCGTCGAATCGGGACCTGCGAGAGGAGGTCAATGCTGGGCGCTTCCGCACGGATCTCTTCTACCGCGTCGCGGTCGTGCGCTTGTCGCTCCCCCCGCTCCGCAAGCGACCGGACGACGTCGAGCCGATCGCGACGGCGCTGCTCCGGAGTCTCGGCGCAGACCCGAGTCGCACCCCCGCGTTGTTCGCGCCCGAGCTCATGGCGCGGCTCCGCGCGGCGGCGTGGCCCGGCAACGTCCGCGAGCTCCGCAACCACCTCGAGCGCTGCCTCGTCTTCGAGGATGCCGCCCACCCGCTCGCCGACGACCTCCCGAACGAGCCGCTCGCTTCCTCCGCGGATCCCCGCCTCTCCTTCGCCAACGCGCGGCGGGCCGCGATCGCAGCGTTCGAGCGGGAGTACGTCGCGCGCCTGGTCGAGCACCACGGCGGCAACGTCGGCCGCGCCGCCGAGGCCGCCGGGGTAGACCGCGCCTACCTCTACCGGCTGCTCCGTCGTCACGCACCGAAGGGCTAGAACGCGTGTCGCACCACGAAGGCCCCCGCGCCCGTCGACACGGTCACGTCCTCGCGCAGCACGAGCACGAGGACCGCCCCCGCGGCTGCCGAGGCCGCGATCGTCCACGCGATCGTGGCCCCGTCGGCGAAGGTGTCGGCCTCCGACGCCAGCATGGCCGCCCGATCGTCCGGGCAGACCGTGCGTCGCGGGCAGGCCTCCGGCGCTTCGTCAGCGGTCGCGGCGGCGTGCACGGTGAACGCGGTGGCGAGGACTCCGGACGTGAGCCCCGACGCGCCGAGCACGATGCCGAAGACCGTGCGGACCTGCGTCGCGTTGCTCGTGGTTGTGGGCGTCGCTGGCGACCTTGAATCGCCGAGCTCGCTTCGGGCGGCGTCCGCGGAGGCTGTTGCTTCGTCGGAGGAAGGGACCTCGATCCGGTAGCTTGGCCGCTCGCCGCTCTCCGGGCTCACCTCGAGCGTGCGCACCTTGCCTTTCGGGGACGTGGCGGTGAGGACGTGCCGCCCCGGATCGAGCAGGAGCGCGAAGCGCTCGCCGGGAGCCTCCGGCGGCGTTTCGGCCGGCGGGCCGTGCGGCCACGCGCTCCACCATCCCTCCGCGTCCCGCATCAGGCTCGCACCGTCCACCTTCATGGTCGTGCCCTCCGGAGAGAGCGTGATCGCGGCACGGACGACGCGCTCCTCGGCCTCACGCAGGTACTCCCTGGCCGCCTCGACCTGCGCGTCCGTCAGGCTCGCGCCCTGCTCGTGCTGCATCAGCGCCGCACGAAAGGCGGCGCGTGCACGGGTGAAACGACCGAGCGCCCGCGCGCAGTACCCGACGTTGAAGCTCGTCTTCGCGTGAGGCAAGAGCCGCCCCGACTCATCGAACGCCACGAGGGCCTCGAGCCAGCGGTTCGCCTTCGCCAACGACGCCCCGCGCACGAACAGCTCGCGCGCTCGGTCGTCCTCGGTGGAGGACGGCGGCTCGACCTCCTGCGCCAAGCTTGGCGTGACGACGCCCAGGGAGCACGCGAGGAGTAGCCCCGTCGCCGCACGTGCGCCCAATCGCGCTCGTTGCGCCAGCTTCACCATCCTTGCGCGAAACCATACCAGAACGACCGCGAGTTGGCGGTCGCGCTCCTCGACGACTCGTGCCGTGGAAAGTCCCTGAGCTGGAGTAAGCCTGGCGCTGGCCGCGTGACGAGCGCATTGGCTCGGCGTGGGCGAGCGCGTCGGGCTGAGGAGCAAGCTCGGGCGGGTGCGCCTGGCGCTGCGCGGGCATCGACGCTGGCTGGGCAGCCTTCGGCCAGGAGACGCAGCGGCTGGTACTGAGCGAAGAGAGTGATGTCCGCGCGGCCGGGCACCGTCGGCTCCGCGTCTCACGCGTGGTAGCGGTGGCCGGGTGAGAGCCCTGTTCGCAGTCGTCTGCTTCTTGCTCTTCTTCGCCATCTCGGCGGCGACAGTCGTCGGGCTCGGGACGCTGGGCATCACGCTGTTCCAGCACCTGCTCGACGTGCGCAACGTTCGTGCGATGGTGGCGGTGGCCCTGGCCGCCGCTGCCAGCTTGATCGCAGCAGGGATCATCGTCTGGTCGGTGCTTCCGCGTTTCGACCGCTTCGAGCCGCCTGGGCCAGAGGTGAGTGAGCGGGAGCAGCCGCGGCTGTTCGCCGAGATCCGGAAGGTGGCGGAGATGGCTCGGCAGAAGATGCCGAGCCACGTGTACTTGGTGCTCGACTGCAACGCCTTCGTGGCCGAGCGCGGCGGCTTGATGGGCATCGGCAGTCGCCGCGTGATGGGTATCGGGCTGGCGCTCCTGTCGCACTTCAGCACGGACGAACTGCGTGCAGTGATCGCCCACGAGTTCGGGCACTTCGACGGTGGCGACACCAAGCTCGGCCCGTGGGTCTATCGCACCCGCTCCGCCATGGGTCGCACGGTGACGAATCTGTACGACACGGCCCGCGCGCTGGGAGAGCACTCGGTAGTGATCGGGCTCGTGCTGACGGCGGTGGCGGCGCCGTTCAAGTGGATGGCGCTAGGCTACATGCGAGTAGCGCAGGCGGTCAGCCGGCAACAGGAGTACGCGGCAGACGCGCTGGCCGCGCGGCTCGTGGGTGCCGGTCCGCTCGTCTCTGGCTTCGAGAAGCTCGGCAGCGCAGCGGCCGCCTCGGACGCGTACCTCGACCACGAGATCGGCCCGCTCGTGAGCCTGCGGGTGGCGCCCCCCTTCTTCGCGGGGCTGGCCCACTTTGCAGAGAAGCACCGCGACGTGATGCGGGAGATCGATCAGGACTCCGCCAAGCTCGGTGAAGCCGACCCGTTCGATTCGCACCCGCCGCTCTCGGCGCGCATCGAGGCAGTGCGCGCCCTGCCCGGCTCCGAGCCGCTGCTCCCACCTCGGGGGGATGACCAGCCCGCGGTGACGCTGCTCGTCGAGCCCGAGGCCGTGGCGAGGCGGGTGATGGAGTTCCACGCCGATTTCTCGCTCGAGGAGCTCGCGTGGGAGCAGACCGGACCGCTCTTGCTGGAGGCGCGGCGCACTCGGCTCGCCCCCTACCTCTCGTGGCTGCGCGATCGCAGCCTGGACGACGTGCGGTGGAAACCCACGACGGTGACGCAGCTGCTCTCTCGCCACCCGCAGGTGGGCGAGCTGCTCGACCAGTTGCCGGCCGAGCTCGGCGAGGCGATCGCGCTGGGGATCTTCGTCGATGCGTTCCTGGTGGCCTTGGCAGACGTCGGCTACGAAGCGCGCTCCGCTCCAGGCGAGCCGCTGCTGATGGTGCGTGACGACCGCACCATCGACGTGGCGGCAGAGGTGGGGCGTCTGAAGCAAGGTGAGCTCCACCACGACGCCTGGTGCGCGCTCTGGGCGGAAGCGGGGCTCGAGGAGCACCCGTGGGCGCAACGCGAGACCAAGCCGAAGCGCAAGCGTCGCGACCGCACTTCGAGCTGACCTGACAGCAGCGGACGCTCCCCCACGCGCGCTCGAGCGAGTCGTCGACGGTTCTCGCTCGCACCGCCTCGCGAGGCGCGGCCGGTGTTACCATCGACCGCGCTGCAGGAGCGACACATGAGACGCGCGTTGGGGTTGTCGGTCTGGGCGCTCGCTCCCGCGTGCAACGAGCCGCCGCCTGCGGACAGCTCACCGAGCGCGAACGCAACGACCCTCGCGTCGGTCTCGGCGCCGGCTCCCGCCGCGTCCGCGCCTCTGCCGTGGCCCCCGCCTCTGTCGACGACGAGCGCGACCACCAAGCTCCCCGCGCAGCGACGGATGGCGTGAGGTCGCTCGTGGCCCCGATCGATGCGGAGCCGCTCCAGCTGTCCGAGGCGTCCGGCGGGAGTGGAGCGCTGCTTCACCTGCGCGCGATCGGCGAGGTCCTGCTCCACGATCCCAAGCGCAGGTGGAGGAGGTCATCGATGCGCGCTCCGAAAGCGCGCGACGCGTATGGTGGCAGAAGCAGGCGTCGACCGCTGGCGTGTGGCGAGGCTGGTCCCTCTGCACGAGGAGCCACGAGGCTCGCGGCCTCACGTTCGCGTCAGTGGCTCGAGTCGGTGAGCGCCTCGACGATGGCGGCCGCGAGCTCCTCGTCCTTCACGTCGTCGGAACGCTCGCCGCCGAGGCTGAGCATTCCTTCCTCACACGCCCTGCGTGCAGAGCGCGCCGCTCGCACTGCTAGCGCTTCGTGACGCCGAGCGACCGCCACGCCGAACGGGACGTGCCGGCGTCGCAGTCGCCGACGCAGCCGACCCGAACCCGGAAGCTCGGCGAGGACGCCCGCAGCGTGGCCACGCTGAGCGCCTTGCCGTCCACGGAGAACGTCACGTTGCTGCCGGCGAGCTCGACGCGGTAGCGGTGCAGCTGGGTAGCGTCGAAGGCCTGCCGACCGAGGAAGTCGGTGTGGGTCAGCGGCCCGACTGGCTCCGTGCGGCTGCGCTGGACGCTGAGCGCTGCGCCGGCGGAGTCGACCGCCAGCTCGGCGATGTCGACGTCGTTCGAGACCTGCAAGCCGTGGCCCGTGGACCCCGCGGGGAAGCGCGCCTCGGCCTCGAACACGAAGCGCGGCCCGTCGGCGTTGACGACGCGATAGGACGAGCTGGCGAGCTCGAGCTCGCCGCCGTCGAAGACGCCGAGACCGAAGCCGGTGAAGCCGCGGGCGAGCAAGACCGCGTCGGAGAGCGCTGCGCCGGGCGCCTGCGCCGGCTCGAACACCGCGCGCGCGGGGAGCCGCGCCCCGCTCGGCGCGAGCTCGAGATGCGCGAGCTGAAGCGGGTGGCCCTCGACCCGCGCGCTCGCGAGCGCGACGTGCAGCACGTCCGCGTCGGCGTGGATGGCGAGGGCGACGCCGAGGAGCGGGTCGGGCTGCTTCGTCGGCGTGACGAGCCCGCCGAGCGAGGCCGTCGCCACGCCGAGGGCGGTGACCTTCGCCTGCAGCAGCTCAGCGCTGCGCGAACGCACGACCGACGTGCACCGCCACTGCGGGAGGTTCCCCCTGCAGGTGTTCGTGGGACCGGATGGATCGCAGGCGAAGAGTCGCGCGATGCAGCGCTGTTCGACGACGCTCCGCTCGAGCGCGTACACGAGGGCGCCCCCTCCGTTTGGGAGCGCGGCGCCGTCGACCGCGAGGAGCCTCGTCTGCTCTGCCGAACACGACGCGGAGAGCTTCGTCTCGGTGTCGCCCGGGCTCGACACGGAGCACTGTTCGGGGGGCGCCACCGGGGCCGGAGCGTGCGCGAGCACGCTGCGCTGCCAGTGGTCGCCGAGGCGACGATAGACCGCAGTGTCCACCTCCTCCGCCACGATCAACACCGGGGCCCCGTCGGTGGCGTCGACGAACGCGCGAACGACGTTGCAGTCGCACAGCGTCTCGCTCGCTTGGCCCGAGCGCCACACCAGCGCGCTGCCTTCGTAGCCGAAGTCGTGGCGTGTGCCGGATGCGCCGGTCAGCTGGAAGATCCGGCGGCCGTTGGCGGGCTGCTGGGAGGTCTCGCCGAGGAGCGTCTCGTGCTGCTCCGGCGTGAGCGGCGAAGGCGCGCCCCAGCCCACCGCCTCCAGAGCACGGACGTTGTCACTGTCCGCGTGGCTGTGGGGAAAGCTCTCGTTGTTCTTCCGCTGCAGCAGGCGGATCTTCCCGTCGAGCAGCTCACCTTGGGGGCCGCTCGCGACCTGCCATCGATCGGCTGCGCCCGCCGTGATCGTGAGCCAGAAGAGGCGCGCGGGATCGTGCGCGTTGGAGGCGAGCACGGCGAGCGTCGGGCCTTCGCCCGCCGCCAGCTGAACGCGCACCATCGGCCCGTTGATCGTCCCGAGCGGCTCCTGGCGCACCACCACGGGGGAGGACTCGAGAAACGTCGGTGGGCTGTCGACGACGCGGCCGCGCGGCGGGACCCGCTTCACGGGGACGACGGGGTTCTGCGATCCACCCGTGCCCCTCTCTCCCTCGCCGTCCGGGCCCTGCGCTCCGCCCGGAGGCGCGGCGCTGCAGGCGGTGAGCAGCAAAGCCAACGACGAGGCGGCGAGGAGATCCTGTCGATCCATGAGAAGTGCGTCGAGAAACGGCGTGAAGCGGTGAAGCTTACACCCGAGCGCTGGCACGAACGAAGCACGTCGCTCGCCGTGAAGCCGCCGAAGAGTGAGGTCGCCGCCGCCGTGGCGCGACGCCGCATGTCGCTGCGGATCGTCGAGTCGCTGCGTGGAGGCAACGCCGACTTCAGTCCCGACTGTCGGGCATGGGCGGGCGCGGCATGGCCTGGATCTGCTCGACGGTTCTCGCTCGCACCGCCTCGCAAGGCGCGGCCGGTGTTACCATCGACCGCGCTGCAGGAGCGACACATGAGACGCGCGTTGGGGTTGTCGGTCTGGGCGCTCGCTCCCGCGTGCAACGAGCCGCCGCCTGCGGACAGCTCACCGAGCGCGAACGCAACGACCCTCGCGTCGGTCTCGGCGCCGGCTCCCGCGGCGTCCGCGCCTCTGCCGTGGCCCCCGCCTCTGTCGACGGCGAGCGCGACCACCTGGGACCCAAAGCTCGAAGAGGAGTTGCGGAGCGCCGACTTCGAAAGCGCCCTCGAGCTGTTGCGCCCCAAGATGGGCATGGAGCGGCTCGACCGCACGTTCGCCGCGCTGCCCACGCGTATCCCGCCGGGCGCCGAGCTGCTCGAGCGGTGGTTGCTGGAGCACCCTGCGCCTCGAGAGCTGACGCGCGGCGTCGACTTTCGCGCCCGCGGCGAGGTGCCCAGGCACCAAGGCCAAGTGGTCTGTCTCGACGCCGACACCACCAAGCTCCCCCGCGCAGCGACGGATGGCGTGAGGTCGCTCGTGGCCCCGATCGATGCGGAGCCGCTCCAGCTGTCCGAGGCGTCCGGCGGGAGTGGAGCGCTGCTTCACCTGCGCGCGATCGGCGAGGTCCCCCGTACACGCCAGGCTCGCTTCTGTGGCGTTCACACCGGGGAGGTGCTCACCGACGAGCACCACGCCTGGAAGATCGTCGGGCGCTTCGTCGCGCGGTGAGCAGCGCACTGTGCGCGGCACTCGACCCCCTCGAGGTCGCGTATCCTCGGACGATGGCGCAGCAGTCGGATCGAGTTGGAGCCGTCGTCGCACAGGTCCTGCTGTGGACGACGGCCGCCTGCACCGGAGGTCCGTTCGGCGTGGACCGCGATCCTTGCCGCTCGCGCGGCGGGAACCCGCCGGTCAGGTCGCAAAACGTCATGCCGATCCGAGCGGAGATGTGCGTGTCTCCCGCAGCAGCCCCGATGCCTCCAGCACAAGCGCAGTCCGCTCCGTCGCCATCGACGAGCGCCCCGGCCGCGCTTGCCGCCCCCGATCCCGCGACGTGCGAGGTCGACTGCGTCGCATGGTGTGGGCAGGGCATGATGCAGGTGAACGACTGCCGCCGCGTGGCCACCGATCCGCTGCAGCTCTCCTGCGACGTCACGATGCCGGGCCGTCCGTGTGGGCGCCTGACGGAGGGACTCAGCCTCGGGCCGGCGCGGGAGCCCGCGCTGGCCACGATGTATCGGCTGGAGAGCGCCAGCGCGATCGCCTTCGAGCGACTCGCGCGCGAGCTGTCCGCGCTGGGCGCGCCCCAGGACCTGATCGCCGGCGCGAGCGCCGCCGTCCGCGACGAGCGCCGTCACGCGCGGTTGGTGGAGGCGCTCTTGGGTGCGCCTCCGGAGGGCCTTGCGGCGCTCTCCTTCGAGTCACTCGCGCCGCGCGGTGTGCTGGAGATCGCGCTCGAGAATGCGGTCGAGGGCTGCGTGCGCGAGACGTGGGGCGCGCTCAGCGCCCGTCATCAAGCCGAACACGCGCCGAGCCCGGAGCTGCGCGCCCTCTTCGCCAGCCTCGCCGACGACGAGCTTGCTCACGCCGAGTGGTCTGCTCGCCTGCACGCGTGGGCGCTCAGCCAGCTGGACGAGGGCGACCGTGCGCGCGTGCGTCGCGCGCGCTTGGACGCGATCGACTCCCTGCTGGCAGCGCTGGCCGCGCCGGGTTGCCCGCGCGAGCTCGGAGAGCCTCCGCTCTCGATCGCGCAGCCCGCCGCGAGCGTGTTGTTCCGCGAGCTCACCGTGTGAGGCTCACGCCCGGCGACGAGCGACATGGCTCATGTCGAAACGACGCATCCCCATACTGCGCTCGCCGGTGGCGTCCGCTGGTCGTTGGCCGCCCGGCGGGCGGATTCAGTCGCCCCAGCGCATGAGCGGCAGCGCCATCGCCATCGCCTCTGCTTCACGGTCGCTGAGCGCAGGGTGCATGACCCACGCGGAGAGCAGGATGCGCGCCTCCGTGCTGCGGTTCGCGGCGCTGTGGCAGAAGGAATCGTCGAAGGCGAGGGCGCGCCCCGCTTGGTGCTCGCGCTCGTCGCCGGCCACCTCGATGGTGCAGCCTGGGGGGACGTGCAGGCCGAAATGCCAGCTCGCGAAGGTGGGGAAGCCGTCCGAGTGGCGGCGGATCTCGCGACCGCCTGCCATCGACAGGAACGCGAGGTTCACCAGGCGATGCCGCGGCAGAGCGTGCTCGAACAGCGACTTGCACGCGGGGAAGCGATCGAGCTCCGCGCGAGCCACGCCGCGCGCGACGAGCGTGCCGCGCCCCCAGGTCACGCCCTTCGTCGCGCCCCAAACGACTGCATCGTCATGGTAGGGCGGCAGCTCGATCTCGCCGCGGGCCAGCGGGCGGGCCTCCTCCGTCAGCGCCTCGCGCGCGGCGGTCGCAAGCGCGCTGAGCGAGATGGCGCGTTCGTCGAGCCAGCCTGCCGCGGGCTCGCCGGGGATCACCAGATCCGCCAGGCGATGGGGGGTGAACGGTACAGGCTCGTCGAAACACCACATGCGCAACATGACGGACACTCGCTCGAGCTCGCGCGCGTCGAAGCGACTCGACCAGCGCGTGCGGATCTCCTGTGCGATGGGGCGGGCGCGGGCCGGGCTGATCAAGCGCGGATCTGGGGGCTCGGGCCTGCCGGTCGCGGCGGCGAGGCCCTTCTGAAGCAAGCGCAGCGCGCTCATCCGGCCCGACATCTCGGCTTCTTGCAGCACCTGCCAGGCGCTACCCGCGAACAGTGCTTCGACGTCGCGCTCGGCGAGCGTGATCACGAGGTCAGGCTGCGCCTTGTTCGAGGCCGCCACCCGGCTCGCGAACACCTCGCCCGCGTGGCGGACCTCGATGCTCGGTTGCCACTCGTCCCACTCCGCGCCGAGTCCGAGCCACACCTGCGCGAACAGGTTGCGGACGGCGTCGGTCCAGCGGGCAGCCACGGCGTCTCCTACTCGAACAGTCCGAACACGAACATGGTGACGCCCGAGATGGCCGCCGCCGCGGGGATGGTGAGCACCCACGCGCCGACGATGTTGCCGGCAACGCCCCAGCGCACCGCGGAGAGTCGCTTCACCGCGCCCACGCCCATGATGCAGGCGTTGATGCAGTGGGTGGTGGAGAGCGGGATGCCGAAGCTCGACGCGGCCAGGATCGTCGCGGCGCCGCTGGTCTCCGCGGCGAAGCCTTGGAGCGGGCTGATCTTGATGATCTTGGTGCCCATCGTCTTGATGATGCGCTGACCGCCCGCCATGGTGCCGAGCGCGATCGCTGCGGCGCAGCTGAAGATGACCCAGGTGGGCACGTGGTCCGCGTCTGTGGGCTCCATCCACGCCGGAAGGATGCCGGTGCCTTTGGCGCTGACGAACGCGACCAGCGAGAGCGTCATGATGCCCATGCTCTTCTGCGCGTCGTTCGAGCCGTGAGCCAGCGCCATCCCTCCGGCGGAGAAGAGCTGCATCACGCGCGAGGCTCTGTGCACGCTGCTGGGCCGGGCGCTGACCGCCTTGATGATCCACATGGTGACGCCCATCACCACGAACGCGAGCACGAACCCAAACGCCGGGCTCACGACCAAGGGGATCAAGATCTTCTTGTACAGCGTGATCCACTTGAACTTGTCGGCGCCGGCGTGCACCACCACCGCGCCGGTGAGGCCGCCGATCAGGGCGTGCGACGAGCTCGAGGGCAAGCCGTACCACCAGGTGATCAGGTTCCACACCGACGCACCCACCAATGTGGAGAACATCACCGCTTGGGTCACGTCGGCCGGATCGGCGAAGCCCTGCGCGATGGTCTTGGCCACCGCGGTGCCCGCGATCGCGCCCACGAAGTTGAGCACACCCGCCAGCAACACCGCCGTGCGGATCGGCAACACGCCGGTGGAGACCACCGTGGCGATGGCGTTGGCCGCGTCGTGGAAGCCGTTGATGTAGTCGAACACCAACGCCAGCACGATCACGGCGATCAGCAGCGCCAGCCCCTCAGCCATGTTTCACCGCGAGGTTGGCGAGGTACTCGGCCACGTCCTCGCACATGTCGATCGCGTCCTCGAGCAGCTCGATGATCTCCTTCTCGCGAATCAGCGTGCGGGCGTCGATGTCGGCCTGCGCGAACAGCGCGCGCATGGCGGCGCGGTAGATCTCGTCACCCGTCTTCTCGTGCCGCTTCATGTTGCGCGCGCCGGCGCGGATGGTCTCCCAGTCGTGGCTGCGCAATGAGGGCAACAGCGCAGCCAGGTCCTTGGTGGCCTCGACCAGCAGCTGGATCTGCTTGCTGGTCGCCTCGCTCGGAGACGACACCGAGAACATATCGAACGCGCTGGCGGTGGCGTACGCGCGATCCGCGATGTCATCGAGCATCACCGAGAGCTTGTGGATGTCTTCGCGGTCGATCGGCGTCACGAAGGTCTTGGCCAGCGCGTCCTCGAGCTCGTGGGCGACGCCGTCGGCCTTCTTCTCGATCGTGTGCACGGCCTCGCGCACCTTCGGCACGTCGCCGTCCAAGATCGCGGCCAAGCTCACCGCCGACTCGTGCGCCAGTTGGGCCTGCGACTCCAGAAAGTCGAAGAAGCGGTCATCCTTGGGCAGCACGACGCGGATGAGGTCTTGGAGAGCCATGGCCCGCCTCGTAGCACCTTTTCTTGGGCCGCGGACCAGCCCGCGAGTTGCCGAAGACTGAGCCCGTCGCGCGGGGATGCGCTAAGAGCGGGGCAAGTGCGAAAGTGCGCTCGCTTGGCCGCCCACCTCGGCCTGGGAGCCCTGTGGACGGGGCTCGCCGCCTGCGCAGAGGTGCACCCTCCGCGCCCTCATGCGCGGGTGCCGGTGCCTACTTTGTCTGCAACCACGCAGGTTCTTCCCGACGCCTCGGCCAGCGCGGTGCCGCTCAGTCCTTCGAGCACCGCCTCGCCCAGCATCGCTCCCACCGAAGACCTGCCGCCAATGACGTTTCGTGACGCGATGCTTGCGTCGCTCGACAAATCCTCACGCGCGGTGGTGTACGCCGAGCTCGATGTGCGGGGCTGCAAGGCCGAGCTCAAGAAGCGAGACCTCCCCGTGGCGCCGGTGAAGACGGCGGTGCGTGGCGTAATCAACGGGGTGCGGGTGACCGGACCGATGAACGGCGTGCGCGTCGTCGCGCCAGGGCCCCCGACCAAGTTCGGTGTGCTCGACTGCCGCCTGGCGCTCGCCCTCGACGACCTCACCAAGCTGCTCGGCAAACACGAGGTGGTGGCGCTGCGCATCGACAACTTCTACCGCCAGAACGCCAGGCTCGCGGGGCGCCGCAAGCCCAGCCAGCACGCCTACGGGCTCGCGATCGACCTCACCAACCTGACGCTCGCGAGCGGCAAAGTGCTCGAGACCTCGATGTGGGGCGCCGAGATAGGAGACGTGCCGTGCGGGCCTGCGGCGGTGATGAAGGCGCCTACGGCCGACGCCATCACGCTCCGCAACCTGATCTGCGCCGTGGGCCGCACCGGACTGTTCCACACCATCCTCACCCCCAGCTTCAACGCCGCGCACCAGTCGCACTTCCACCTCGACATCAAGCGCGAGAGCTCGTTCGTGTCCGTGCGCTGAGGCGCCCCCGGCGGTAGCATTCGGCGATGCGAACTTGGGCTTGGTCTGGCTGCTTGAGCTTGGCGCTGGTGATGAGCGCGTGTGCGGACGACGAGAGCCTGGTGGGCGGAGGCGGGGGCGGAGGTGCCGGGGCCGGCGAGCCGGTGCCGCTGCCGCCGCTCAGCAAGGCCCCGCTCACGACCGAGGAGACGTTGGTGCCCAGCACCACGCCGGAGCCGGTGGGCATCTTGAACCCACGCTTGGCGGAGGACGCGGCGGAGCTGATTGACGGCGGCTACGGTGAGTACGAGCGCGGACCGGGCGAGCCGATCCAGGGCCGCATGCTCGACGACAGCACCGCTCCCGCCGCGGGCCCCAACGCCACGGTGCTCTCGCGCTTCGTGCACTTCGCCGACACGCAGCTGGCCGACGATGAGTCCCCCGCACGCGTGGTCAACGTGGACAGCCCGATGGGCCTCACCGGCGGCGCGTTTCGCCCGCAAGAAGGCCATGAGTGCCGGATCATGAACGCCGCGGTCCGCACCATCAACAAGATCCACGAGACGAGCCCGATCGACGTGGTGGTGCTCGGCGGAGACAACGCCGACAACGCGCAGACGAACGAGATCGAGTGGGTGCTCCAGATCTTGTCCGGCTCCGACTTCGTCGACTGCGACTCCGGCTTGGACGACGATCCCACCGCGGGTGCGAACAACGATCCCAAAGATCCCTTCATCGCCGAGGGGCTCGCGGTGCCGTGGGTGTGGGTGACAGGCAACCACGACGTGCTCAACCAGGGGAACTTTCCGCCTCTCGCCAAGGAGGCCGAGTACCTGGACGACTACGCCGCGGTCGGCACACGCGACTGGTCGCAGCCCGGCGGCCCCGTGATCCTGGGTGACATCCCCGCGGACGAGCGACGCGCCCCGCTCGATGGCGCAGGCGTGCTCGCGTTGGTCCAGGCCGACGGCGACGGGCACGGGGTGACTGCCGACGCCGTCGCCAGCGGTCGCGCGTTCTACAGCTACGACATCCCCGCTACGCCGGTGCGCGTGATCGTGCTCGACACCGCGGCGCCGTCGGGCAGCGCCGACGGTTTGTTGCACCAGGCAGAGGTGGACGACTTTCTGATCCCCGAGCTCGAGGCCGCGCTGGCCGAGGCCAAGTACGTGATCGTGGCCTCGCACCATTCGTCCGGCCAGCTCACCAATGGCGGCGGCTTCGGCGGACAGGAGCAGCCCGATGCGGTGCTCACCGACGACCTGCGCGAGGTGCTCGGCGGCTACCCCAACCTGCTCATGCACCTCGCCGGTCACACGCACCACCACAAGGCGGTGGTGATCGAGCCGATGATCGGGTCCCCCTATTGGGAGGTGGAGACCGCGGCGCTCGCAGATTTTCCGCACCAGCTGCGGGTGATCGAGATCTGGGACTTGGACAACGGCTTCCTCGGCATCGGTGCCGTCGCGTTCGACTACCAGACCGAAGGCGACCCAGTGGCAGAAGAAGGCCGCGCGCTCGGGATCATGGACTTCACCTCGGGCTGGCAGGGTGATGGCCGCGGCTTGGTCACGGATCGCAACATCATGCTGCACGTGCCGTTGCCCTGAGGCAGGGAGCGCGCGCATGATGGAGGCATGAATCGCTTCAGCTCCCTTGCGCTTGGTCTCCTGCTCGCCTCGTGCTCCGCCAAGGTCCAGGTCAATCCCGACTGCTCCGACCCGGGCTGTCGCCTCTATTGCGAGCACGGCTTCGTGATCGACGAGGACGGCTGCGCCGTGTGTGAGTGCGCTCCTCCCCCGGGCGGCTGCGAGCCCGTGCTCTGCAACTTGGACTGTCCTGGAGGTTTTCAGAAGGGCGCCGACGGCTGCGAAATCTGCGCGTGCGTCGAGCCTGATTGCGAGGGACCCAACCCCGCGGGCTGCGTGGTCAACGGCTGCCCCACGGACTCGTTCTGCGACACTACACAAGGCTGCGCGCCCTCTGATTGCTTCTGCGAGGCTGGCTCGTGGGTGTGCAGCAACGACTGCAGCGGTGGTATCTGCGTGCCCGCCGGCGGCACGTGCTCCGGCCCCAACCCCGCAGGTTGCTCGAGCCAAGGCTGCGCCCAAGGGGAGGTGTGTGACACCAACTTGGGCTGCTTGCCTTCCGCGTGCGACTGCGACGTGAAGACCGGCAGCTGGGGCTGCACCGCCGACTGTGGCGGGGGCATCTGCGTGCCCGATCCCACTGGGTGCAGCGAGCCCTACCCTGGGGGTTGCTTCGAGACCGGCTGTCCACTCGAACAGGTGTGCTCGATGACGTCCGGCGTGTGCGTGCCGAGCTCGTGCGTGTGTGACGCCAGCACCGGCGGGTGGAGCTGCACCGACGACTGCGGCGGCGGCCTCTGCGTGGGTCCTTGAGGTCTGGGGCTCGCTAGCGCGTGCCGCGCTACGCTCGCCGCATCGCGCTGCAACAATCTCTCAGCCCGAAAGCGTGCGGTTCACCAGCTCGGTCATGGCGATGGGGTGGTAGCGCGAGGGCCCTTCGCTGCGCTCGGTGGCGAACAGCTCGCGCGCGATCACCAGGCGCGCGGCCATGCGCACGAGCGCGTCCGCGGCGGGCGCGCTGAACAGGTGGCCGTAGAGCAGCGCGCGCACGTAGAACCGCTCGTGCTCCAGGTAGTCGGTGAGCTGGCCTAGCTCCGCCACGCGCCCGGGCGCCAGCGTGCGCGCGGCGGCAGGCGCCACGTGGCCGTAAATGTAGCGCGCCTGATCGTTCGCGCTGCGCCACTGATCGGCCCGACGCGAGACCTCGGCGGCGACCCCTGCGTACCCTGCCAGGTCGCGCATGAGCAGCGCGTGCGGCTCCAGATCTGCATGGTCCGGGTGATCGTCGGAGGCGCGCGCGCGCGCGCGGAACGCCACCGCGTGCGCGAGCAAGAAGCCGATCGGATCGACGATGTGGGTGTGGCGCACTTCGCGCGTCCAGCCAGCGAGGTCTGCCCGGGCCACGTTCACGCGGGCGGTCAGCGGCAAGTCGTCCGGCAAGGTCCGCACCACGTGGGCGCCGACCCAGCTCAGGTCGTCGAAGGGTACGGCGTCGCTCGCGGGGCCCAGCTGGTCGAGGCTGCGAAACACGCAGCTGCAGTCGGCGCCGACCGAGACGCGGATGACCTCCCCGTCATCCACGAACGCAAAGGGGTGGACGCGACAGCCGGTCGGTTTGGCGCGCACGCCCCCGCGCCGCTGCAAGCCGCAGCGCCGGTCCTCCTCGAGCTCGACACAACGGCCGTCCACCAGGTTCATGGCGAAGCAGTCGTTGCGTGAGGCGCCGGTGACGGGCATCCACGGATCCTCATGCGCGGGGCGGTGCGCGAGCAGGCTGCGCTGGCTGCGCGGGATGCTGCGCGCGCGCTCGGCGTCCGAGCCGCTCAGGCCCACGGTGGTGAAGAACACACAACACTCGCCGTGCCCGTCGCACGCGAGGCGAAAGCCGGGCAGCTGCAGGAACGGCCGCTCGATCGCGCGCTGGTTCGTCTCCACGTACATGCCCGACAAAGGGCGCTCTCTGGCAGGCCCTTGCTCGATCAAGCCCAGCTCTGCGAGCTTCTGGATCACGATCTCGGTCTCGACCAAGCGTGGCGGACCGTCGCCGCGCGCGAGCTCTGCCACTTGATCGGGTGACTTGGTGCCGTCCAGGTGCTGCGCGATCCGCCACGCCTCGGGCGGCAGAATGTGGACGACGCCGCGCGTGCCATCGTGCAAGACGATGCGCTCGACTCCGTCGATGAAATGACGCCTCGGCAGAGCGCGATCCGAGAGGCGCGGGCGATCGCTCGGCGCGCTCACGGTGCGAGCAGAATCACCTTGGGCTGCGAGGGCACGATGCGCGCGCCAGGGATCGAGTTGGTGATGTTGCCGAGCGCCATGCTGGTCATGCGCGTGGCGGGGATGCAGCCCATGAGCACGGTGAACGCGGCGGTGGTGTGGCGGCTCGGCCCCATCACGAAGCCTGACGCGACGCCCAACATCACGCCCACGTTGTCGCCGTTGGTCATGACCACCGTCGTGGTCATGTTGTGCGCCGGGCCGACCGCGATCAGGATGTTGTAGGCGGCCGGCACGCCCATGGGCCCAGCGGCGATGTTCGGATAGGGGATGGGCGCGGCGACGGGCGGCGTCATGCACACGTCGGGGAAGCCTATGTCGATGCCCATCAGCTGCGAGTTGGCGAACATCTCTACCTCACCCGATCTGGATTTGGGACGAGTCGATCTTGGTCACCTGCCGAGCGGTGACGGCGGTGTTTTCGGCGTGCATGGTGAGCGTGCCCTCGGCGCGCGTATCGATCACTCGGGCGCGCGTCATGTCCACGTCCGACACCACGCGCAGGCTGCGCTTCATGGTCGCGCTGAACGTGTCCGCCAAAGCGTCCACCTGGCTGGCGAAGCTCTTCACGTGATGGAAGCTGGTCTCGAGCGCGCGGCCCAAGATCTCCACGGTCTTCACTACTGCACCGGCCTTGTCCGCGCGCACCTGGAGATCGCGCGTGCTCACGTCGATGCGCTCCTTGGCAGCGAGCTCGAGCGAGTCGGCGCCCGAGAGCGCGACCGCCTTGCCCTCGACCTCGAGCCGCACGCCGCCCCCGAGCTCGAGCTGGCTCTTGGCTGGCTGGGTGCGCTCCAGGATCGACAGCACGAACACGCGCTCGCCGTGGAGCGCGACCAGCACGCTGTCCCCCACCAAGGGCGCGAGCAAGCAGCTCGCTGCGCGCCTGGCTTCGCGCGCCCGCGCTTGCACGGACACGACCACGGTCGTGTCGGGGCTCTCCCCGTCGGCCGAGAGCACCGTGCCCACGGCCAGCACAGGTGAAAGCTCCACGGGGGACGTATCCGTGGCCGCGCTGGCGTGTGCTCGTTCGGGGGCTCGTGTCGTCATGGGCTGCTCCTACTTGCCGTCGCGAGGCCAGGCCTCGGCGCGGGCCAAGGGCTCGTCGTCCCCCAGCGCGCTGCCGCGACCTTTGATGATCATGCCGTCTTCCCGGGTCTTGTGGAAGCGGGCGCGGAACAAGAGCGCCCCGCTGAGGTCGGCGCCGCGCAGATCGGCGTACGAAAAATCGGCGTACGTCAGGTTCGTGCCGGTCAGGTTCGCGCCCTCGAGCGTGGCCTTCCCGAACTGGGCCTGGTCGAGCACGGCATCCTTGAAGTTGGCGCGCTGCGCCTTCGCCTCGATGAACATGCCTTGCGACAAGACTGCCGCGACGAAGCTCGCGCTGGCGAGGTTGGCTTCGACGAACATCGCGCCGTGGGCCTTGGCGCCGTCGAGCTTGGCGCCCTCCAGGTTGGCGCCCTTGAAGTTGGCGCGCTCGAGCTCTCCGTTCGAGAAGTTGGCGCCTCGGCAGTCCGAGTCGATCAGCTGGCACATGCGGAGCTCGGGCAGCACCAGCTCCATGCACTTTGCCTCCACCAGGATGGCCTTGTGGAAGCGCGCGCCGTCCAGCTTGGTGCTGGTCAGGTCGGCCCGATACAGGTTGACCGTGTCCAAGGTCGCGCCGGCGAAGCTCGCGCCGGTCAGCGTGGCCAGCATGATCTGCGTGCGATCGAGCTTCGCCCCCTCGAACGACGCGCCGCTGAGATCGCACTCGACGAGCGAGGTGAGCGGTAGGGAAGCACCAGCGAACACCGCGCCAGGGAGCGCGCAGCGCACGAACATCGTCCCGGTGAGATCCGCGCTGGTGAGTCGAGCCTGGCCCAGCGAGCACTCGTGCAGGGTGGTTTGCCGCAGGTTGGCGCCCTCGAAGTTGGCACCGTCGAAGCCACACTGCAGCAGGATCGACTCGCGCAAGGTCGCGCCGTCCAGGCGCGCGCCGCTGAAGTCGCAGGCCTCGATCGTGGCGCCAGACAGATCCGCTCCGCGCAGGTCGATGCCTTGCAGCGCGAGGCCCGAGATCTGCTCACCGCGGAGTACGGCAGAGAGCAGCTCCTCGCGCGCTTGTTCGAGTGTGCCCTCAGCCACGTGGCGGCTCCTTGTACAGCGGCTCCTTCAGCACGAAGTCTAGGTTGGCTCCGGTGAAGCGGGTCTGATCGTCGCCGCGGGCGCGACTCAGCATGGCTCGGAACAGGTTGGCCTTGCTGAAGTCGGCGCCGGCGAGCTGGCTGTTCTTCAGGATCGCTTCCATGAAGCTGCCACCGCGCGCGTTCACGCGCGTGAGGTTGGCGCGAATGAACATGCTGCCGCGCGCGTCGCACTCGTACAAGGTGCCGTCGGTGAGGTCGACGTTGCCCATGTCGCACACCGAGAGAGTGGCGCGCGTGAAGTTGGCGCCGACCAGCGAGCTGTCGCGCAGCGAGCAGCGCACCAGGTTGGCCTCGAAGAAATTGGCGCCCTTGGCGGAGACCCCTTGGGCCCACGCGGTCTCCTTCATGTCGGCCCCGCTCAGGTCGGCGCCGTCGAGCTGTGAGCCCACCCAGGTGCTGCGCTCGAACTGCGCGCGCGAGAGGTCGCAGCCAGACCAGTCGCACGCGATGACCTGCGTCTTCTTGAAGCGCGTCCCCACGAAGCGCCCGCCGCGCAGGTCAGCTTTGTGCAACGCGACCGCCTCGAGGTTGGCGCCGCTCAGGTCGACCTTGCCGAAGCGCGCCTCGAAGCAGATCGCCTCGCCCAAGTCGGCGTCGACCAAGGATGCCTCTTCCAGGCGCGCGCGCACAAGCCAGGCCTTCCTCAGCGTGGCCTTGGACAGATCGACGCCGTCGAACGTGGTGTCGCCCAGCGAGGCCTCGTCCAGCTTGGCGCCGACCAGGCTGGCGCCCGTGAGCTTGGCGCGCACCAACACCGCGCGCGTCAGGTCTGCACCGTCGAGACGCGTCCCGCTCAGATCGGCCGCTTCCATCAAGGCGCCGGGCAGCTCCACGCCGGAGAGGTCGAGGCCCGACAGGTCGGCGCCGGTGAGATCGAAGTTCTCGAGCTTCTTCTTGGCCGCGTGCGCCGCGAGCACTTGCTCGCGCAAGGGGCGGCTCTCCTCGCTGCTGAGCCGCTCGGCGCTGTGCTTGAATGCGGCCCCGGCGCGATAGCCGTCGAGCAAGAGCTGCTCCTGCTGCTTGAGCGCGGCGAAGTAGGCGGGCTCGGCGATCATCGCCTCGACGTCCTCCCACGGCATGTCGGCGTTGCGGGCGAGCTGACATTGCTCGCGCATGCGCTCGAGCTCCTGCTCTGCTCGGAACTTTGGGGGGCCGGCGCTGGCCTTGAGCGCCTTCTCTACTTCGGCGTCCCAGTCCATGCCCGCCGCGGCGAAGGAGGCGCGCGCTTGTTCGCTGATCTTCGCGACCCGCTCCTCGGCGTTCTTCCGGTCCGCCTCGGCCTTGGCGGTGAGCTTGTCCACATACGCGATCATCGCGTCGAAATCGTCTAGGGGCGGCGGCGCCTCCATGTCCGGCGGAGGCAACAGGTCGTCGGGATCGAGGCCCATCGCGGCGATCGCTGCGCGCTGCTCTTCGCGCTGGCGTTCGAGCAGTTTGCGCGTCCGCCGCTCCATGATGCCCTCGATCTTGGTCATCTGCATCATGTCGTCCTCGGGCATCCGCGCAGCGCCCCAGCCCGCCTCGCGCTGCGGCATCAAGTCTTCGTCCTTGAGCGAGACGAGCGCGCCGTGGTGTTCGCGGTCGGTGCGCGCGCGCAGCACGCTCAGGTAGTGGCTGGCGGGGCGCGGCAGGCTCTCGTCCTCGCCCGCGATGACCAGCGCCAGCACGTCCGAGGAGTCGTCCTCGGTGACGGGTACCATGCCTCGAAACACGGTCACGATCGCCTCGTCTTCGGGGAACAGCACGACGGTGTCCGCCCGCAGCGGCACTTCTTCGAACACCACCTCGCCGTTCGGGCGCTTGCGCTCGATGAACGCGCGGCCCTGCAGCGAGGTCAGCTTGCCCTGGAGCAAAGGCTTGTCGGGGTGCATGTTGTGCACGGTGAAGGTCTCGCCGCCTTGAAAGAAGCCAGTGATGCGTTGGTCTTCTGGCGCCATGTGGAAGAAGCGTGGATCCATGTCGGCGGCGGGGCCGGGGAAGCGCGTCGTCAAGTAGTCTCCGCCGTAGTTGCCCGCGAGCTCACGACGGGCGACCGAGCCCAGGTCGAGCGGCCCGAAGCAGGCGGGCTTGGGCTTGTCGCCCTGCGACTTCACCAGGTGCTCCGGGTCCTCGAGGTTGGGCAACGCCCACGGCCCATCGCCCTCGGGCTTCAGGCCTTTGCCGAGCGGGTTCTGTGCGAAATTGGGGCCGCCGAACGCGTGCTGCCAGCCGATCGGCAAGGTGCCGAGCGGCGTGGGGTTCGACGGCACGCTCGCCGACCAGAACCGATCGCCGATCACCGCGACCTTCTTCGACACCAGCTGCTTGTCGCCTCGGGTCACGTCGACGCCCACGAACGACACCGGCACTGGCGCACCCCCCGGCGCGTGGAAGTTGCCGAACACCAACACCTCGCCCGCCGGCTTGCTGTGGCACTCGTCCACGATCACGCCGCCCGCGCGCTCCTCGAACAGCTTCCACATCGGGATCTCGCCCAGCACCTGCCGCTCCCCCGAGAACGGGGTCATCGCGATCACCGACACGATCAGGTGCGGCTGCCGCCCGAGCTCGAGCGTGCGCGTGAGCATGCACAGGCGGACGGGCTTGACGGCTCTCATGGCGCGGCGGGCGAGGTCAGCTGAACGCGGTGAGGCCGGAGACGCGCGCCTTCATCCCGCTGGTGGCGATGCTGATGCCCTTGTTCTCGAGGTAGAAGGCCTTGAGCGCCACGTTCAGCGCCGGGACGATGCCGATGTTCACCGGGGCGATGGCGATGGCCACGCCGGCGATGGCCATGGTGAACACGTACGCGGTCTGCGCGTTGACGCCCGTCTGCCACGTGCTGGCCGACTTGTTCTCCCAGTTGGGGATGGTGAGCGACGCGCTGGGCGCGTCCCACGTGATGGCGCCGTTCTTCCAGGTGGTGACACCGGCTTTCACGTCCCAAATGCCCAGGTTGAACTTGGTGTCGGCGCTCTTGAGGCCCAAGTTGGTCTTGCCAGTGATCTGCACCTTGCCGAAGTCGATGCTCAGATCTGGGCCGTCGAGCGCGGCGCTGGTGGTCCAGTGACAGACCAGCGCGCCGTTCACGGTCTGGGTTCGACCTCCGCTGATGGTCTGCGTGTCTCCTCCCGTGATGGTCTGCGTCCGACCCGTGTTGATCGTCTGCGTCAGCCCGGCCGTGACCTTCTCCTCCATCGCGCCGGTGATGGTGACCTTGCGCAGGCCCTTCACCGCAGTCTCGTGGCCGGAGTTGAACTTTTCGGTGACCTTGTTGGTGACCGTCTCGTTCTTGGGGCCTTTGTACGTCTCGTCCACCTGGGCGTCGTAGTCCTCGATCACGTTGGAGACGACGTGCTCCTCCTTCTCGGCGCCGACGTTGATACGCCAGTCGCCGCCGAAGCTGAACGCGCCGGTGCCGTCGGTGTGCTCACCGAGGTTGGCGCGCACGGTCGAGGCGTTCTTGCCGATGTCCTTCCAGTCTTTCGGCGCGCCCATGTGGATCTCGGTCTTCTCGCTGGGCGTGCAGATGTTCACGTACTGCGAGCCGTCCTTGTCCTCCATGTCGATGTGGTTGCGGCCGCCCGTGATGACGATGTTGTGGGTGTGGTTCTTCGCCGTGACGGGGCTGGGCGTGAGCGCGTTCGGGATCGCGCCTGCGATCACCGGACGATCCGGGTCGCCGCCCAGGAAGATCACGACCACCTCGGTGCCCTTGCGCAGCGGGAAGTGGAAGCCCTCGGGGGTGCCGGCGTGGGGCTGCATCATGCGCACGCGCGTGGAGGCCTTGCCGTCGTCCGAGCGGTTCTCGTCGAACATGAACTTCACCAGGTAGCGTCCGGCGTCGTCGAGCTGTGCGTACTCGCTGTTGGCGGGCCCATCGACCAGCGCCACCTCTTGGCCGGAAATGCGCGGCCAGGGCGTGGTCAGAGGTGCCCGATACGGCAGCGCCGCGTCCACCGCCTGGATTTCCACGCGGTAGGTCTCGTGCGCGTTCACGCCCAAGAACTTCGCTACTTCCTCGTCGATCGACGACTCCACCCCCACGTGCTCGAGGCGCGTCGCCAGGTACTTCTTGTTGAGCGGCCCGCGCGGATGGCTCTCGAGCTCGAACACGTAGCCCGCGCGCAGCAGCATGGCGGTGCCGGTCGCCACGTACAGCTCCTCGCGCGCCAGCAGCGCCTCGGCGCGAACCTTCGCCAGCCGGTCGCCGTCGCCGGGGGCGAAGAAGCGATCGCCGAAGCGGAGCAGCTCCATGCTGCCGTTGCTCGACGCGTCGGCCTTGCCCTTCACGTCCAGTGTGGGCTTCATGTAGTCGTAGTCGCGCAGCCGAATCGCGCGCAGCGTGGACGCGCGCGTCGCGCGGAAGCGCTGGATCGCCTCTTGGCTGGAGACGTCGTCACCGAAGCTCGGGAAGTAGCGGACGGGCTTGTCGCGCAGCGACTCCGTGGGGGTGCGATCGGTGATGACCATCTTGGGTCCGTCGTCCGATTGCTCGAAGAAGTAGAACAGGCCCTCGCGCTCGAACCAGCGCTGGATGAAGGCCAGATCGCTCTCGCGGTACTGGCAGACGTGCTCCTCCTCCGGCGGATCGGCGTTGAGCCGCAGCTCGAAGTCCGAGCTCGTGAAGCCGGCCTCCTCCAGCACCTTGGTCACGAACTTGTTCAGCGGCAGCTTGGTGAACACCCGCGAGTGCTCGCCCTGTTGCAAGAACCAGAGCGGGGGCACCACCAGTGCCCCGAAGATCGCGCCCTTCTCCACCTGGTGCAGGTGCTCGATGTGTGCGAGCAGCCCGCCCCACTGCATGTGCGCGCCGCCGTCTCCGCGGTCTGCCACCAGCGTCGCCTTCGCGCCGATCGCGTCGGCCAGGTCCACGTCGTCGGCGGTTCCGACCAAGAAGTGGACCAACAGCTCGTAGGGCGCGTTGATCGCCTCTACCAACCGAAAATTCAGGACGCGGACGTCGTCCGGCAGCGCGCTCGAGCTGAACGTGAACAGGTCGGCCATGGCGTTCTCCCCGTGGGCCCCGATGGGAGACCATGGGGCCCGCGAGGGCAAGCGCTTAAACGAGCGCGCGAGGTCGGCTCAAACGCGTGCGCCAACGGCTGGCGCGCCCGCGGTGGCCACGCGATCAGGCCGGATCGCGATCACGAGGCTGAGGATCAGGCCGAGGAAGCCCAGCAGCATGACGTTCTGGAGATCCGAGCTCCCTCCTGAGGTCTTCATGCCCACCAGGAAGAAGCCGAGCGCGCTGACCAGGGAGGCCCAGCGTGGCATCGTCGGCTTCACGAAGGTGCCGAACGCAGCCAACAAGGCCGGCAGCGCGCAGCAGACGAGTAGGAAGATGCCTTGTCCTCCGAAGCTCAGCGCCCCGTACGAGATGGAGAGCACGAAGGAGAGGGCACCGAGACCGAGGATCGTGAACTTGATGTAACGCATGGGAAGTCTCCGTTCGAGGGGTTCACTCGCGAAGACGACGTGTGCTCGGCGCTGTCGCACATTTTCTTTCAGTGGGTCAGCTCCAGCGCGGAGGGAGGTTCTTGCTACGCTCAGCAGGTGGGCCCGTCGGCGTTGGCGCGACAGATCGTCCTGGCGTTCGCCTGGAGCTTCAGCTGCGTGCTGGTGCTCTCCGTCGTCGACTCCGTCGCCCGGTCCCCGGGGTCCAGCGGCGGCAGCCTGTTGTTCCTCGTCTTGGGCGTGCTGTCGGCGCTTCTGGCGCTCGCCGTCCTGAAGCTCGCTGGGCTCTCCGCCGCTCGCGCGGTCTCCTGGGGGAGCCTCGTCGCCGTCGCTGCCCTGCTCCCTTGTATGGCGCGCTTGGCGGACTCGCCGCTCGTTCTCGACCTGGTGGGTGAGCGCCCGCGGCTCTACTCGGGGCTCGCTCTCTTGGCGATTGGGGCCAGCACCTTTGGGCTGACGCTGGGCCTGCAGCGCAGGTTCGAGGCGCAGACGACGCCGCTTGGGGCCCACGCTCCCCCAGGCCCTGACCACCGACTGATCGGGATCGTGGCGGCGCTGGGCCTTTTGTCGGTGCCCCTCGTCGCGACCAGCGCGCGGCTCCCTACGCCCCACGATCTCGCGGCTGTTCAGCCCTACGCGGAGATGACCGTGCCCGCGCTCGACGCCGTCGACGGCGACTCGATCCCCATTTTCGACGATGGCGCGGTCGCGGTGTCGGCCAGCCGCACGCACCCGCTGCCGCTGAAGATCGCCCGCCTCGAGGTCGACCTGGGCGATGGCGTCGGAGCGCGGCCCACGCTCCCGGTGGGGGGAGGAGAGCGCCTCCGACTCGTCCATCGCGCGCAGCTCGTGTGGGAGCTCTGCCACGTCCCGCCGAGCGAGAACACCCGCACCGTGCCCTCGCAGCGGCGCGAGCCCTGCGTCATGCTTGCGCGCTTCGTGAAGGGGGCGGCCAGCGCACCGGCTGATCCTCGCGTCTCGAACGTCCGCGGCAAGGTCGCGCCTCCTGGGGGCTTTCTCTTCTTGGCCGGCGTCGCGTTCGTCGGGGCGGCGGTGGCCTTGGTGATCACCGAGCTCCGCCGTCGCAAGCTCCTCCGCGTCATGCGGGGCCAGGCAGGTTTGCGCCACCCGGACGGGGTGATCGAGTCTCTCGGGGAGCACTACACGCTGCGCGTGCCTCCCCAGCACGGCTGGCCCGGCCCCGTCGTGCTCCTGGACGTCGACGAGAGCGCCAGTCCGTACCGCGGAACCCGCACAGCCGGCAGCGTCGTGCCGGGCACCATCGAGCAACACCTGGGGTGGTACGCGCAACAACGTGTCGCGCTCCACCAGGTCATCACCGTGGCCTACGCCCTCGCGATCGCCCACCTGGCCGCGGCTGGGCTCGTCGGGTATTGGGGCTTCTAGCGGGGGCTCGAGGACGATCGCGCTCCCGTTGCGCTGGGCGATGGCGCCGACGCCTCCGGCGTCGCTGAGGCCGCGCTCGATGCGCCCGACCCAGAGGCTGTCGCTCCTGCAGAGGCACGCTGCCGTGCGCTCACCACTGCGCTCGACCCATCTACCCCGTCGCAGTCTTGATCGATGCCGTCGCCCTCAGGATCGGGGAACCCCGGTCGACGCGTCGGGTCGCTGTCGTCGCAGTCTTCGCTCATGCGCGGCTGGTCCACGCAGGCGAACGAGCCGTCCTTGTCCACGTCCCTGCGATCGACACACTCCGGCGCTCCGTAACAAGCCGCCAGCGTCATGAACGTCATCGAGGCCATCGCGGTCACGGCCAAGCTGCTGCTCCCGTGGCGCCGTGGCGCAGGTGCTGCTGCGCTGCAATGCGGGCAAGAGGTCGCGGCGTGCGGCAGGAACCCTTCGCACGATTGGCACTGATCCATGCGCGCTCAGCATACAAGGCGGGCTACCGGCTGCCACGCTGCTGCGCGTCGGACCCAGGCTGTCGCGTCGCACCGGCCGTGCGGCTCGTCGCGCCGTCACCGGCCAAGTGGCTGTCACTACTGGTGGACCTAGTCGGGATCGAACCGACGACCTCTAGAGTGCGATTCTAGCGCTCTCCCAACTGAGCTACAGGCCCGAGGTGCGGCGAAAAGTACTCATTCACCGGGGTACGTCAAGCGCTTTCACGCTGTCAGACCCCACCGACGCCCGACGTCGGACGGACTGACGGCCGGCCTTTGTGGGTGATCTTCACGCCTGGGAGCCGGTGCCTTAGGAAGGTCTCCATGTCCAACGAGCCCCCGGTCAAGAACGACTTCATCCGCCAAATCGTCGCGGAGGACCGGGAGCAGGGCAAACGAGCTGGCCGGGTGCAGACGCGCTTCCCGCCGGAGCCGAACGGCTTCTTGCACGTGGGCCACGCCAAGAGCATCTGCCTGAACTTCGGGCTGGCCAAGGACTTCTCGGGGCCGTGTTTCCTGCGCTTCGACGACACCAACCCAGCCACTGAGGACGACCTGTTCATCCGCTCGATCCAGGAGGACGTGCGCTGGCTGGGCTTCTCCTGGGGGGAGAATCTGCGTTTTGCGTCCGACTATTTCGAGGAGATCTACGCCTGCGCCGAGCGGCTGATCGAGGCGGGCAAGGCGTTCGTATGCGAGCTCACCGCCGACCAGATGCGCGACTACCGAGGCGTGCCGGGGCAGGCGGGCAAGAACAGCCCGTTCCGTGATCGCCCGGTGGCCGAGAACCTGGACCTGTTCCGCCGCATGCGCGCGGGCGAGTTCCCGGATGGCTCCCGCACGCTGCGCGCCAAGATCGACATGGCGTCGCCGAACTTCAACCTGCGCGACCCGGTGCTCTACCGCATCAAGCGCGACCCACACCCCAAGACCGGGACGAAGTGGGTCATCTACCCGATGTACGACTACGCCCACGCGCTGAGCGACGCGATCGAGAAGACCACCCACTCGATCTGCACGCTCGAGTTCGAGGATCACCGCCCGCTCTACGACTGGTGCCTGCGCGAGCTCGGCTTCGTCGATCCGCCGCAGCAGATCGAGTTCGCCCGGCTCGAGGTCACCTTCTTGATGACCAGCAAGCGCAAGCTCAAGGAGCTGGTCGAGACCAAGGTGGTGAGCGGCTGGGACGATCCGCGTATGCCCACGCTTGCTGGCATGCGCCGGCGCGGCGTGCCCGCGGCTGCGCTGCGCGATTTCTGTGATCGCGTCGGCGTGGCGAAGAACGCGCAGACCGTGGAGATCGAGCTCTTGGACCACTGCGTGCGCGAGGAGCTCGACCGCACGGCGTCTCGCGTGATGGTGGTGCAGAAGCCGCTCAAGATCACGATCGAGACCTGGCCCGCGGGGGAGACGCGCGCGATCGACGCGCCCTACCACCCCAACAAGCCCGAGATGGGGCAGCGCAAGATCGCGCTCACCCGCGAGATCGTGGTCGACGAGGCGGACTTCATGCTCGACCCGCCCAAGAAATTCTTCCGCCTCGGGCCCGGCCGCGAGGTGCGGCTGCGTTACGGGCCGATCATCAAGTGTGAGCGCGTGATCCAGAACGCCGCGGGCGAGGTGACCGAGCTGGTCTGCAGCCACGACCCGGACAGCCTCGACCCAGGCAAGGAGCAGCGCAAAGTGAAGGGCGTCATCCACTGGGTCTCGGCCACGGAAGGTGTGCCGTGCCTGGTGAACAACTACGACCGCCTGTTCATGGTGCCCGATCCCGCGCGCGTCGAAGAGGGCGAGGACTTCAAGAAGAACCTCAACCCGAACAGCCTGGAGCGATGCGAGGCCGCGTTGGCCGAGCCGTCGCTCAAGAGCGCCGAGCCGGGCGCCAGCTTCCAGTTCGAGCGCTTGGGCTACTACGTCGTGGACGCATCGAGCACGCGCGACCGCCCGGTGTTCAACCGCACGGTCACGCTGCGCGACTCCTGGGCGAAGGAACAGGCCAAGGAATAGGCCCGCTCGCTCCCTGGGACACAGCGTGCCCATGGTCCGGATCGGCCGCCGCTCTGCGACGTTGTAGGTGCAGCTGAATTTTCCGGCGCTTTTTGCGCTGCGTGGTTTGGCAGAGGGCTTGCTCTGTGCCCTCCCATGAACTTCCTCGCCCGCACCACTCTGGTTGGCTGGTTGGCAGGTCTCGGCGCGTTGTCGGTGGCGTGCGCGCCTGACTCGGGCGTCGGCTCGACCATGGGCTCGGGCGGTGACGACGGCAGCGGCAACGGCTCGAGCAGCGGCGGCAACGACGGCGAGGGCGGCGGCTTCGGCGTGGGCAACGGCAGCGGCGGCAACGGCCTGCAAGAGTGCGCCAAGGAGGCGATCGAGGCCGAGCTGGCGCCGCTCACCATGTTCATCGCCTTCGACAAATCCGGCTCGATGGACGACAACGACAAGTGGAACCAGGCCACCGCCGCGCTCAGCGCGTTCGTCGCGGATCCCGCAGCCGACGGCCTCTCGGTCGCGCTGCGCTTCTTCCCCGACGGTCAGTGCGACGGCGGCAGCTGCAGCGTGAACGCGTGCGCCACGCCCAACGTACCGGTCGCCCCCCTCTCGGCCGAGCCGGCCCCGGCCGACGCGCAGGAGCAGGCGCTGATTGCGGCCATCAACGCCGAAGACCCGGGTGGAGGTACGCCCATCTCCGCGGCGCTCGAGGGCGGCATCGCGTTCAGCACCAACTACTTGTCGCAGAACCCGGGCCACAAGGCGGTGGTGATCCTGGTCACCGACGGCGAGCCCAACGGCTGCGACGAGAGCATCGCGGGGATCTCGAACATCGCCGCGACGGGCTTGCTCGCGGAGGTGCCCACCTACACGGTCGGCCTGCAAGGCTCGAACGAAGCGCAGATGGCGCAGATCGCCACGGCCGGCGGCGGCTCGAGCTTCGTGGTGGGCAACGGCAACGCGCAACAAGCGCTGCTCGAGGCGCTGCAGGCCATCCGCGGCGAGCAGCTCGCGTGCGAGATCGGCGTGCCCACACCCGAGAACGGTACGTTCGACGCCACGCTGGTCAACGTGTCGTATACCCCCGGCGGCGGCGCCGCGCAGACCTTCGGCAACGTGGCCGGTGAAGGCAGCTGCGGCACGGGCGGCGGCTGGTACTACGACGACCCTGCCAACCCCAGCATCATCATCCTGTGCCCGTCCACGTGCGACTCGGTGCAGGCGGACGATGCGGGCAAGATCGAGGTCGTGCTCGGCTGCTCGACCATCCCGGCTTGAGCCTCCATCACTCGATGGTTCGGCACGACCTCGTCGGCAGCGGCGCCGAAGCGCGGTGCCTTCACCCCTTCGGCAACCAGCGCTGGACGGCGTCGAGCGTGTCGGTAGGCCGCGTGTTGAAGCAGAGCTTCGCCGTGGGGGCGCAGGCGTGGACCACGTTGAGGAGCTTCTCGAACAAGAAGAAGAGCTCGGGATGGGTGCGCAGCCCAGCGCCGATCGCCACACAGTCGTAGCGCCGCGCCGAGAGCTCCGCGCCGAGGACCACCTCCGCCGTCTCGCCCTTGTCGACCGCGAGCCACGTGGCCGCGTAGCCTGCCGCGTCGAGCCGCTTCATCTCGAGATCGATCCCCTCCTGGATGGTCTTGGCGTCGAGCCCAGGCAGGGCGCGGAAGTCGACGAGCGTCGGATCGAGACCCACATAGAGGACTTGGGGGCGTGACATGGCCTGCACCTTCCCTGCGGAACTGCCCGAACGCAATGCCTTCGGTCGCCTGGTCGCGGTCGAGGCCGCGAGGCGGAACGTCGCTCTGCCCGAGCTCGTCGGTCCTCGTGCTACGCCTCGCGTATGCGACCGCGTTGCTCCGTGTACTGCGCCATCAGCTTGGACGGCTTCATCGCTCGGGAGGACGGCGCCATCGACTGGCTCGCGCAGGTCGAGCGGGCGGGTGAAGACTACGGGTTCAGAGAGTTCTTTGGCGCGATCGACACCCTGATTATGGGTCGCAAGACCTACGAGACCGCGGCCGCCTTCGAGCCCTGGCCCTACACCGGCAAGCGCTGCGTGGTGCTGACACACGAGGCGCCAGCGTCGCGTCACGGGGAGCGGTTCCACGCTGGCGACCCCGGACCCTTGCTGGGGGCCCTGTCCGTCGAGGGTGCCAAACACGTGTACGTGGACGGCGGGGCGGTGATCGCCCAGTTCTTGGCGGCAGGGCTGATCGACGATCTCACGCTGTCCGTGATCCCTGTGTTGCTCGGCAGCGGCACCCCGCTCGCCCCCAAGATCGGCCGCGACGTGCGGCTCGAGCTGACGGGGCAGCGTGCGTTCGACAGCGGCTTGGTGCAGCTCTGTTACCGCGTCACGCGTGACTCGCCCTGAGCATTGCGCCGACTCGCGGCGGCGCGCTCCTCGAGCGCGGCCCAGTCGAGCTCGGCCCCGAGCTCGGAGAGCACCGCGTACAGCCCAAAGCGCAAGCGGAGAAGGAACAGCAGCTTGCCAGGCAACCGCAGGCGCATGAGCGCGCGCTTGTCGCGCAGCAGCTCCTCGCTGCCGAGCGAAGCGCGCACCACCAGGCGGCGACGCCCGCGCTCGAGCATGGGCGCATAGAAGCCGCGCAAGAGCTCGCGCAAGTTGTCACGGTCGGCTTGGCGGTCGAGCTCTGGCCCTCCGAGCGCGGCGAAGGCAGCAGTCATCTCGCCCATGTCCTCTCCAAGGACCGCGCGGGACAGCCGCACCAGCTCCCGCACGGTGGAAGCGTCGAACGAGCGCACGCAACCGAAGTCGTACATGACGAGCCGAGGGCCGCTGGCGAAGGCGAAGTTGCCGGGGTGGGGGTCGGCGTGGAACACGCCATGGCGGTAGAGCGTGCCCACATAGAAGTCGAACAGCGCCTGCGCCGCACGATCTCGCTGCTCCTGCGGCGGCCGAGCTGCGACGAAAGAAGCCAGGCTCTCGCCGGTTCGCAGCTCGGTACAGAGCACGGTAGCCCCCGAGTAGCGATCGATGACGCGGGGCACGATCACGTCGCGCGAGCTGGCCCACACGGCGGCGAACCACGACTGCCGCTCGGCCTCGAGTCGGTAGTCGCACTCCTCGAGCATGGCGGCGCGACACTCCTCGACCATGCTGCGCACCGAGCCGCTCGCTCCGGGGACGAACAGGGAGGCGAACGCGCTGCCCAGGCCAGCGCCCTTGAAGTCGTTCTCGAGCGCGATGTCCACGCCCGGGTGGCGCACCTTCACGGCGGCGCGCGTGCCGTCGGGAAGCGTGGCGCGGTGGACCTGACCGATCGACGCGACGGCGAAGGGCTCGCGCTCCATCCCCGCGATCAGCTCACCCGCCCGGTCGCCCAGCGCCGCCTGGATCTCCGCCTGGACGTCCCCCCAGGCGGTGGCGCGCGACGAGGTGTGCAACACGGACAACCACGCGCGAAGCTGCGGATCCAGGCTGGGGTCGATGTAGCCCAGGATCTGGCCGGCCTTCATGGCCACGCCCTTGAGCTCGCCGAGATCTCGCACCAGCGCGCCCACACGCGCCAGATCGAGCTCCGCCCGCTCGCCTCGTAGCAAGAGCTCACGAGCCATTCGAGCGCCTGCCTTGCCGCTGCCGACGAGGCGCGCCCAGCGCGACGTGGCGACGGTGCCTTCTGCGGCGCGCAGCGCTCGGGCCAAGTCGTCGACGGCGCGGTCTCGATCACCCATGGACGACAAATATGAGAGTCACTATCATATTGTCAAGGTGACGACGGACGGCCGCATCGAGCGCCGCCTCGCGGCCATGCGGCGAGTGCAGGCAGCAGCGTTGGATCTGTTCGAGGCTCGAGGCTTCGAAGCGGTGACCGTGGAGGCGATCGCGCGCTCCGCTGGCGTCGGGCCGGCCACCGTGTACCGCAACTTCGAGACCAAGGAGCGCCTGGTCCTGTGGGACGAGTACGACCCCGCGCTGCTCCAGGAGATCGAAAGCCGGCTGCCCAGCGTGGCGCCGCTCGACGCCGTCTTGGCGGCGGTGACGGCCTCCGTGGGACGGGTGTTCGCGCGCGACAAGCAGCGCATTCTGCGCCGCACCCGGCTGATGCTCGCGGTCCCAGAGCTCTTGCGCGCGGCCCGCGACGACCGCGTCGCGCTGACCCGCGCGCTGGCCCAGCTCTTCGCCAGGACGGGCTCGTTCGGAGATGCACTGCAGCAAGACGTGGCGGCCGACGCCATCGCCGGTGCGCTGGAGGTGGCAGTGACACGCTGGGCGCGAGGCGGCGGGCGGCGCTCTTTGGAGCACGTGCTCCGGCGCACGTTCGAGGCGCTGGCGTCGTTGGGGGGTGCGCGCGCGCCCTGAGGTGCGAGCTGTGCTCGTGCTACATGAGGGCATGTCGAAGGGCTTGCCAGGGATCTGGGCCAAGCTGGCGGATCACCGCGACCCCGGCTCGCTCGCCGCGCGCCTGCGCAGGCGCCGCTTGCGGATGTTCCTCGATCTGATCGCGCCGCTGCCTCGGCCGGTACGCGTGCTCGACGTGGGCGGCACGGCGGCGTTCTGGGACACGCTCCCCGACGACGCCGCGCGAGATTTCGACGTCACGATCTTGAACCTGACAGCGCCCGAAGGACGAGCGGTGGCTGGGCGGCGCGTGGTGGCCGGGGACGCCCGCGCCATGGAGATCGAGGACGGCGCGTACGACGTAGTGTTCTCCAACTCGGTGATCGAGCACGTGGGCGAGCTCGCCGATCAGCGGCGCGCCGCGAGCGAGATCCAGCGCGTGGGCAAGCGCTGGTTCGTGCAGACGCCGAACCGGCGCTTTCCGATCGAGCCACACTTCTTGATGCCGTGGTTTCAGTACTGGCCGCTGGAGCTGCGCGCGCGGCTGCTTGCGCGAACGCGCCTCGGCTGGCACACGCGCGCGCCGGATCTGGAGACGGCGCGCCGCGTGGTGGGCGAGGTGCGATTGCTCACGTCGCAGGAGCTGGGTGCGCTGTTCCCCGGCTCCGAGATCCGAGAGGAGCGCGTGCTGGGGCTGGCCAAGTCGCTGATCGCCATCGGCGCGCGCGCGAGTGGCTGAGAGTCAGGTCGCGGCTGGCTTTGCGTGCAGCCGATCGTAGGCGGCGATGCACTCGCGGATCACCTTGATGGCGCGGGCTTGGTTGTAGAGCTCGTCCACTTCGCTGAACTTGTCTTCGAGCGACTTGTAATCCTGGAAAAAGCGGCGCAGCTCCTTGAGGAGGTGCGGCGGCAGCTCGGTGGTGGCTTGGTAGTGGCCCACCGCGGGGTCGTCGATCGCGACCGCGATGATCTTGTCGTCGCCGCCCATGTCGTCGCGCATGTGAAAGCCCCCGATCGCGCGCGCCCGCACGATCGTCAGCGGCATCACGGCCTCGCTCATCAGCACCAGCACGTCGAGCGCGTCGCCGTCGTCGGCGTGGGTGCGCGGGATGAAGCCGTAGTTGCAGGGGTAGTGCACGGCCGAATAGAGCACCCGGTCGAGCTTGAGCAGGCCGGTCTCCTTGTCGATCTCGTACTTGAGCTTGGACCCAGCGGGGATCTCGATCACCGCGGGGAAGGTGTCCTCGAACTCGACGGGCAGCGGCACATCGTGGAGCGGATGCATGGGGCTAGCTTAGTCGGTTACCGGCTCCGGCTGCGCCTTAGGTGGCAGCTCGAGCGCCTGAGGGAGGTTGGGGAAGACCTTCGACGAATTCTTCGACCTCACTCCGACGCCGTCGGCAAACCGCCAAGTCTTGCCGGCATCGCGGGACAGGCCCAAGAGGAAGCTCTGCTGCCGGAAGCGCTCGTTGCCTACCTTCATCGTCAGCGTCTGCGGCACGATCGCGTACGTCACGCCTGCCTCCGTGAGCATTTGGCTCGGCGAGGCAAGCACCACGCTGACCATGCTGGCGCCTTCGGCAGCCATGTCCTGTTTTGCCTTGTCCACCAGACGCACGAACGCGTCCCGCCCTCCGGCGACCGTGACGACCTCTTCGGCCGTGCAGGCGAGCATCCCCTCTGCGTCCTGGGTGACCATGGCCCGGGCGCACACCTCCGCAGCAGCGCGACACAGCGCCGACGCATCTGCGACCAGCCTGGTGGAATCGGAGCGCGTCTCCGTGGATCGCTCGGGTGCGGGGGACGATTGCGACTGGGCGGTCGGCTCACACGCAGTGGCGATCAAGAGAAGCCACGAGAGCGCTCTCATGGCTTCTTCGGATCGAAGTCTTCGGGGACCTTGGCGTCGCACTTGGGGAGTCCGACGTCCCGGCACAGCTCGCGCAGCGCCTCGTTGCCCTTCTCGCTGAGGCCGATGCGCCCATCGACCTTCTTGGCCTGGGGGATCCACGGCGACGCCATGGCCATGTCGCACAGGAAGCAGACCGAGACCTCTGCTACGGGCGCGCCGGCCTCGTCGTAGAAGACGAAGCCGTGGTGGGGAAGGAAGCAGCTGGAGCCAGCGCCGTAGCTGCTGCGTTGGCCGAGGATCGCGAGCAGTCGATCCACGTGCTTGGCGCTGAGCTCCACGCCCGGTCGCGACACGGTGGAGCACAAGGTGCCGTCGGGATCGAGCGGTCCCTCACAGACGGGGCGAGCGATGACCGCCATGTCGAAGGCGAAGCCGCGCACCGTCTTGAACGGCACGCCTGGGAAGCCCTTGGGGCGGCTTGGGGGGATGCCCTTCCAGCCGGGCGGTGGGCTCTCCTCGGGAGCTGCGGTGGCGGACGGCGCCGCAGCGGCGGACAGGCTCGTTTCCACTTCGGCCTGCGCCAGCGAAGGGGCTTTAGCCGGCGCGGAGGGCGCGCTCGACGCCGCCGCCTCCGACACCGCGGCGGGCTCCGGATCGGCGGCACCGCACGCTGAGCACCAGCAGAGTATTGCGGCGAGCCGACCCGAGGTCATGCTCCGTTTCGCCTGCCGCTGATCTCGATCGCCGCCGAGTCCACGCTCACCGACGTGGGCGGTCCGAACTTCTTGATGCGCACGGTGACCTTCTGCGCGGGCGAGTCGGCCAAGATGCGCGCCACCATGCGGCGGGCGAGCGTCTCGAGCAGGCGGTGGCTCTTCTTGGTGCCTTCGTCGACCACGATCTCGGCCAGCCGCCCGTAGTCGAACACGTCCCTGTAGCTGTCGCTCTCGGGCAACGTAGACACGGGCAGCTCGACGCGCAGCGAGGCCAAGAAGTCTTGCGGCAAGTCGCGCTCTGCACGAGAGGCGCCGTGGCGTCCGCGGAAGCGGATGCCGTCCAGGTTCATGCGGTAGGTCTCGATCTTCATGGCAGGCGGATCGACAGGTCTCGGTGCACGGCGGCGTCTGCGGCGCGAGCGAACTCGACGAATGCCGCGTAGTCCGCGGGTTGGACGCGCCCGGCGGGGACGTCGATCACGCGGTCGAGCAACAGCTTGTCGCCCTCGAGGCGGTCGCTGACCTGGAAGCTGCGACCGTCGTTCTGGCCCTTGCTGCCGTCGAGCGAGCCGTCGAGCTTGGCGCCTTTGGGTAGCTCGACGCTGAGCTTCACCTCGAGCCGGAGCGCCAGCGCGGGCGGGAGCAACAGGGGCGTCTCACGTTTCTCGAGCGTGGTCAGGTTGGCCAGGCGGACCGAGGACGCGAACGGTGGCGCCATCACCAGGCTGGTGCCGCTCTTGCGCGCGAGCGCGCTCACCTCGAGCTCGAGCTCGAGCACCAGCGGCGCGTCGAGATCCTCCAGGTTCTTCACCCCGAGAGACAGCACGCGCGCGCCAGGAAGTCCGTCCGGCAGCAGCTTGGACTCGATCGCGTTCTTGAGCCGCTCGTCGTCCGCGATCTTCTGGATTTGTTCGCGCAGCACGATGCCGAAGCGGCCCGAGTAGCTCTGCTTGATCGACAGCTTGCCCGAGCCGTCCGAGGCCAACTTGACGGTGCCCTCGTGTTTGACGCCGTCCGGAGGGCCGCCGGTGCCGGTGGTGAGCCGCGGCAAGCCGGGCCGCAAAATCACCGCGGGCTGGCCGCGCATGGAGCTCGGCAAGTAGCCGAAGGGGGCGTACTTGTCGTCGACCTGGGTCCACACGTCCGTGCCGTCGTCGTCGCGCAAGGCCACGGCGAGCTCGCTGAACTGCTCCGCCTCTGCGATTGGACCCAAGGCAGGGGGGCGCAGGCGGTCGCGCACCACGGCGTGCCGCGCATCGATGCCTGCCAGACGCGCCAAGTAGATGAACGCCTCGAGGCGGCTGCCCGCCTTGCCCACGACGCTCTTGCGTGGATCCGACTCGCGGGCGGGCTCCACGTTGTCGAGCACCCAGCGGTAGATGCGGCGCGCGCGCTCCACCTTCTTCACTTTGGCGAGCTCGACCTCTTGCTCGTCGGGACGGGCGCCCTGCGTCGCGATCGTCTTGGCGATGCGAACCAGGCGTGGATCCTCCGGCGTCAGGCGCGTCGAACGGTCCAGCAGCGCGGTGAGCATGATCTCCTGCGACACGCCCCAGCCGGCGCGCACGCTGGGCAAGAACTCCGAGATGGGCGCGCCGAAGCGCTCGTTGGGCAGCGCCGGGCTCTTGTCGACCCGCCAACGCCGCACGGTGAAGGCGCCGGCCTGGGTCACCTCCGCGGGCGGCACGTCTCCGGTGGTCTCCACGTCCAGCGAGCGCTCTTTGGGCGCGACGATCACGAACTCACTGCGGTGGTAGTCGACCTTCTCCTCGCGGAAGAACCAGCGCGGGGACACGAACGTCTGGCCCGCATTCTGCGCCGGCAAGTCGTACAGCGTTTCGGTCTCGATGTAGTCGCCGAGCTCCAGGTGCGGCATGGTCGCGGTGGGCTTCTTGGCCACGATCTCCGGCTCGAACACCTCGCCGTTGGGCTTGATCGTCCGAATGTGCAGCAGCTTGCCGCGCGGCAGCTTCTGCTCGGCGTGCTCGGCGATCGCCTCGATCGACTGCATGTGCAGGATCTCGTGCTCGAGCATGCGCGCGCTGCCGTCCTTGTGGACCCAGACGGTGGCGTAGTCGAGCACGCGCGCGGCCGTCCCGCCCTTCTTGTTGGAGAGGCCGGCTTTGGCCGCGCCACTCTTCTCGTACTCGGCCACCACGGCTTTGCCGTTCATGCGGAACGGCTCGAGCTCGCTCACGCCATCCACCACCTCGATCGCGTCGCGCAGCTCCGCGGTCTCGCGGCCGCGCGCGAGCGAGTCGGCCAACGCGCGGCGCAACGCCGCGTGGTCGCCCGTGGCCAGACGCCCGTCCGCCAGCTCCAAGGTCAAACGCGCGCTGCCCGGCTCCTCGGCCAAGGCCTGCTCCAGGGCCGCCAACGTCTCTTTGCGTTGCCCCGCGCGCAGCAGCAGGTCACCGATGCGGCGCAGCGCCTCGCGTTTCTCTTGGCCCACGGCTCCCGACGCCCGCGCCTCGACGCGTTTGGCCGCGCCGGCCAGGTCACCACGCTGCACCAGCCGCTCGATCTCGATCGTCGACGAAGGATCGATCGTGGCGATCTTGGCGGCGACCTTGTCCGCCTCGGCGCGGTTGCCCTCCTCGTCCATCACCGCGACCAACGAGCGCAAGAGCTCCACGTCGCTCGGGAAGCGGCGCGACAAGTCCACGATCGTGCGCTTCTGCTCCGCGCGGTAGCCAAGCTTGCCGTAGAGGCCTGCCAGCGCGCGACCTACGGCCGGCACCTCGGGGAAGTCGAGCGCGAGCTGAGCGAGGGGCGCGAGCTGCTCCTTTTCGCCCTGCTTCTGCGCCGAATCGAGCGCGATCCAGACCTGCGGGTACCACATGCGCGCGTCCTTCTCGACCGCACGTTTGCGGTAGTCGAGCGCCAAGTCGCGCGCGTCGTTGGCGGCGAACACCGGGTCGCCCTCGATGTACAGCGCCGCCTCCGAAAGCGCGATCGGGGTGGCGCGCGACGGCTCTTTGACCAGCGGCTCGATCAGCACCGTGGCCAGGTCGTCGAGCCCATCGGCGTGAGCCACCTGTGACGCCAGGAAGCGGAGCACGGGATCGTCGGTGGCGGCTGGGTCGGCTGGCGCTGGTGCGCCAGGCGGCGACAGCCGCGGGCTCACGGCGGCGCGAACCCAGGGCGAGAGGACGTGGGGATCTGCGAGCACCTTGGGCGGCGTGAGGCCGACCGTGACGGCGCTCGTCTCTGGCTGCTTGAACGGGATGGGCCTACCCGCGCGATCGAGCAGGGTGATCATCGCCTCGGGCTCGGCCAAGCGCGCCACGACGCGGTGGTTGCCCGCCGCGAGCCGCAGGTGCACCGCGCTCGTGGCCCAGGTGCCGAACGCGCGCGGGTCACGCTTCTGCACCTCGACGTCGTCGACGCGCACCGAGAGCGCCGGCTTGACCGAGAGCAGCACCTCCGCGCTGCTGTCCAAGCTGAAGAACGCCTCCACGTAGTGGACGCCCTCGCCGCTCGGCCGCACCGCGCGCAACGTGCACACCGAGCTGCCTGTCTCGCCCAGCTGCACTTCGGGCGCGTCGAGCCGGGCCGGATCCTTGGCGAACACTTGCTGCCAGGCGCCAGGCGCCTCGGCAGGGAAGGTGGTGACGATGTCGAGCGGCGCAGCGCGCCCGAACGGCCCGGCGAACCGCCCGCGCGAGAAGCAGCCGAGGAGTCGCTCCGCCTCCTTCTCGCGCTCGCGGCGCTGGCCGGCGCTGCTGTCACGCGTGTCGAACATCCAGAAGCGGACGAGGTCGCCGCGCGCGCGCCAACCGATGCGCCCGGGCTCTGCGATCAACGACTCGACCGGCGCCTTGGCGGTGGACCAAAGGTCGGCGACGTTGCCCCGCAAGAGCAACAGCCGGCTCGACGCGAACCAGGCCAAGAGCTCGGCCTGATCCGAGTCGGAGTCGCGCGCGCTCTCGAGCGCGGCCAGGTAGGCCGCCGCGGCGCGCCGCAGCGCGCCGTGGGCCTCGTCGTCCAGCCCACGCGCGATCGACGCGTACACCCCGCGCTGGTCCTTGGCCACGCTGTCGAGCCGAAGACGCGCCAAGCCCGCTTGCTCGCGGCTGCCCCCCGGCGTGATCAGCTCCGACATCAGCCAACGGCCGACCACCTCGCCGTCGCGAGAGTCGGCGCCCGCGCGTCGCGCGGCGATCACCGGATCTTCAGCGGGGCGCACGGTGTTGGCGCAGCCGACCGAGCCCAACGAGACCGCGAACAGGAGCGGCAAGAGCGCGCGTCGGAGGCGGCGCGCCGAGCCGTTCATGACGCGTCGCCGTCCACACCCACCTTGGTCGCACGCGCGGTCGTCGTCACCGCTTGGGCGGGGGCGTCGAGCGCACCGGCGCGCAGCACGGCGATCTCACGCTGTGCCGCGGCCAGCGCCAGGGCCATGTCGCGGTTCGCGTCGCGGGCCGTGCCGGTGCTCGGGCGGGCGTCGTCGAGCTCCCGCTCCAAGCGCGCGATGTTCCAGTTGGCGGAGAGCAAGTCGGCCTCGGCGCGCGCGAGGCGCTCGCTGGTCTCGCTCGGGCCCGCGCCGCCGCCGCCGCCCGGCCCGGGGCCTGGTGTGCGACGCGCCACCTCGAGATCGAACAAGAGCTCGCGCCCGACGCGCTCGGTCTCCCGCAAGTCACGGGCGAGCTTGGCCAGATCGCGACCTCGTTCGCGCAGTGCGCCCTCGAGCCGCGCGATCTCTTGCTCCAGCGCCTCGATTTGCTCGGCTTGCGCTCGCGCCTCGGCCGCTTGCTCGTCGCTCGGGGCCGCGCTGGCGGCCTGCGCCTCGCGCTCTCGTGCGGCGGCTCGCTCCGTCGCGAGCTCGACGGCGAGCGCGTCGCGCTCAGCCATCAGGGTCTCGTGCTGGGCAGTGAGCTGCTCGGTGCGAGCCGTGAGCGCGGCGTTGGCGGCGGTGAGCCCATCGACGCGTGCCGAGAGCGCGCGCTCGCGCTGCTCCAGGGCCGACTTCTCGTTCTCGAGGGCCAAGATGCGCTGAGCTTGCATCTCCTTGGAGCGCAGCGTGGGCGGATCGAGCGAGGCGATGGTCGCCTCGAGCTCGGCGATGCGTCGTTTGTGGGCCTCGAGCTCGCGGCTCTCGGCCTCGGCTTGCAGCGCGGCCTGTTCTCGACCGCGAAGCTCTGCGGCGCGCTGGGCGGCCTCGAGCGCCGCACCCAAGCGCGCCACATCCGCGATCAGCTCGGCGGAGTGGGCGCGCTCTTGCTCGAGCTCGGAGGCGGCGCGCGACAGCCTCTGCTCGGTCTCGCCCGAGCGTTGCTCGAGCTCCACGGCGCGCATGCTGGCCTGCTCGAACGCGCGCTCCGCCTTGGTATGGCCCTTGATTTGCTCGCGCAGCGAGTCGTTCTCCGTGAGCAGCACCGAGATGCGAGCTTGCGCCTCGGTCAGCATCACCTCTGTCTCGGTGGGCCCCGTGGGCTTGAGCGGAGGCAACGTGATGGGCTCGGAGAGCGCCAGCCGCCCCACCTCTGCCAGCGCGATCTCGATCAGCGCGAACGCCTCGACCGACTGCGCTCGGTCGCTGGCCACCGCGATGTACCACTCGGGGGTCTCCGGCTCCTCGACCATGGAGGTGTCGACCGACACCTCGGGCTCGGGCTCCGCGAAGTCGACCAAGGCGTAGCCGACGAAGGGAGCCTGGCCCAACATCTTCACCTCGGGAAACTGCAGCGACACGGAGTCGAACAGCTCGTAGTAGCCGAGCGCGCGGTGCAAGTTGTGCGACGGTGGCAGCAAGAAGCGACCGGCGTCTGGGTTGGGCGAGACCACCAGCGCCACCCCCGCGTGTCCGAGCAGTCGCCGGCACTGCTTGATGACCGACTCCTGCTCCTCGAACAAGGACAGGTCTGGCACCACGACGACCTCGTACACGCCGTCGCGCACGCCCAGATCGTCGGCGTACAGCGAGACGACCGGAAGCTCGCCGCGATCGGCGCCAGCGCGGGCGGCAGCGGCGATGGCGACGCGCCCCGCGTCCGGGTCGTACACGTGGACGACGCGCGCCCCGCGCGCGATCAGGAGCGGCCCGAGCGAGGTGGTGGCGTCCCCGAGGACCGCAACGCGGCGCCCGCGAAACAGCGGCTCGGCAAAGGCGGGCAGCGCCACCGACGGATGCGCCGGAGCTCGGGGGATCAACGTCTCCTCGCTCATAGAGGCTGGGGCCATAGCACGGGCCCGCCGCGGCAGGATCGCGACCGCACTTGCCGTCGCCCGGTCACGCCGCTACTCCCGCCCGGCAGATGAGCCTGGAAATGCGTTCTGATCCGACTCGCAGGCCGGTCGAAATCTTGGAGCTTGGCAGCGACAAACGCCGCCTGCGCGACTTCTTGGACGTGGTCGATCGCATCTACCAAGGCGATCCGAGCTACGTGCGCCCCCTGGACATGGAGATCAGCGACAAGCTCGATCCCAAGAAGAACCCGTTCTTCCAGCACGCGGAGGGCACCGCGTGGGTGGCCTATTCGGGCGGTGTCCCGGTCGGGCGTATCACCGCGCAGATCGACCACGAGCACCTGCGCTGCCACGACGACGGCGCCGGCTTCTTCGGCTACCTGGACACCGTCGACGATCCGGCGGTCGCCGCCGCGCTGATCGACGAGGCGGCGCGCTGGCTCAAGGCGCGCGGCATGCGGTCCATCCGTGGACCGTTCAGCCTGAACATCAACGACGAGCTGGGCTGCCTGGTGGATGGCTTCGACTACCCCCCAGTCATCATGATGGCCCACCACCGCCGCTACCAGGCGGCGCTGATCGAGCAAGCTGGGCTCACCAAGCTGAAGGACTTCTACGCCTGGCGCTACCACGTGGGGGAGGTGCCGGTGCGGGCTCAGAAGGCGCACGACGAGATCGCGGCGCTGCCCGAGGTGACCGTCCGCACGATGAACCCGGACGACGTCGGCGCCGAGCTCGGCATCATCATGGACATCTTCAACGACGCCTGGAGCGACAACTGGGGTTTCGTGCCGGCCACGCGCCCCGAGCTGGAGAAGGCGGCCAAGGATCTCAAGCTCATCCTGATGCCCGAGATCACGCGCATCGTCTCGATCGACGGTGAGCCCGCCGCCGTCGCGCTGGCGCTGCCCAACGTGAACGAGATGATCGGCGACCTCGGCGGGAAGCTGGGCCCCGCGCAGCTGACCAAGCTGCTCTATCGCCTCAAGATCAAGGGGCCCCAGAGCGGCCGCTTGTACATCCTCGGGATCAAGAAGAAGTACCGCAACGTGCGAAAGTACGCCGGGCTGTCCGCGTATCTGTACGTGTCGATGAACCGCTCTGGCCACCTGCTCGGCATGAAGACGGGCGAGCTCAGCTGGACGGTGGAGGACAACGCGCCCATCAACGTCGCCATCAAGCTGATGGGCGGCTACGTGTACAAGACCTACCGCGTGTTCGAGCGGTCGCTGGGCGCATGAGGCGCAGGTGGTGCTTGGCTCTCGTCTCGCTCGCGGCGTTCGCGCCGTCGAGCCTGGGCGCGCAACAGGTGTCGCCGACGGCCTCTCCCGCGGCGAGCGCCGCTGCGTCCGGCGCCGCCGTGGTGCTGATCGGCAGTGACGAGGAGCGCGCCAAGGACTGCCGCGAGCTCGCGCGCGCCGTGTACGCCAAGCCCAGCTTGCGGCCCGCCATCGACGAGTCCGCCGCCAAGGCGCTGTGCTCCACCGACAGCTCCGCCCAAGCTGGGCAGAAGCTGGCCGAGCTGCGCGCCAGCCTCCACGATCGCATCGACAACGCCGCCACCCAGGCGGTGCTCACGGCGCTCGGCAGCGAGCTGCCCAGCGAGGCCGTCGTGCTGGTGTCCAAAGGCGAGCGCGGCACGCTGGTCCGCGTCGTGCGTCGCGGCGCCAAGGAGGCCGACCCCCTCTCGTTCGATCTGGCTCCCGGCGCCGATGGCGCGCCCGTGGCGTGGGCTGACGTCGCGCAGGCCCTCGATCTCTCATTGCGCGAAGCGCCCACGCCCAAGGCGCCCGGCGGCGAACGCCCCGGGCCCGTCCGCAGCTTGGCCGCTCCCATCGGCAAGGACCCGGTGCCCGAGGCGCCCACACCTTTTTTTGAGAGCCCCTGGTTCTGGGTGGCGGCAGGGAGCGTTGCGGCGCTCGGGCTCGCCATCTTGATCGTGTCGCAGACCACCGACGTGGGTGAGGGCACCGTCAAGATCGAGGGCAAGGTCCTGCCTTGAACGCGCTCAGCTCCAGCGCGCGACGGTGAAGGCCGTCGATGAAGTCGCTCGTTCAATCCGCGATCGACCTGTGTGAGAGTGGCCGGCTGCCAGACTCGCTCGTGCGGCTGGGGATGCGTCAGGTCATCGGGCGCGCCTGCGAGAGCCGGCGTTTCGTTCGGCAGAGCTTCGCGAGCAGGCGCTTCGGGGGTTCATTCGGAACCTGCGAGCCGCGCCCATCGCGGTCGAGGCGCCTAGGGCCAACGAGTAGCACTATGAGCTCCCTGCGAGCTTCTTTCGGGCCCACCTCGGGCCGCGCGCCAAGTACTCGTGCTGCTACTTTCGCCGCGGCGACGAGTCGCTGTTCAGCGGCGCGCTGGCTCCGGCGCTGGCGAATGGTCAACATGGCTGTGGCGGAGCTGTTTGGGTACGCGCGAGGTAGCGAGTGGGGTGTGGCGCACTACCGCATGGCTCGCCGCGCGCGCTGAGCGCTGCCGTCGTGGCTTGGGCCGCGCTTCGCAGTGCCACCGCGCACTGCCGCTCGTCTTGATTGTCATCTCCGAATTGACGGTGTGTTCGGCGATGGCGCCATTGTCCGCGCCTCCTCGTCGCCATACTCGAGGGCATGCACCGCGGAGCGGTCACCGGCAGACGCGCCTTCTTGAGCGCCGTTGTGGCGGGCGCTGCCCCGCTCCCCGCATGTCGCAAGGGGCTGACCATGAACGTACGCCAAGTCATCGCAAGCACGGCTCTTCAGCAGCGCCGGCACGGCTCAGGCTTCACCAGCGCGAGCCTGAGCGCGCTCGGCGTCCCCCTCGACCCGTTCCTCAACGCGGACGACTTCCACATGTCGCAGCCGACCTTTCCACCCCACCCGCACGCAGGGTTCTCGGCGGTCACCTGGATGTTCCCCGACTCGGAAGGGGCGTTCGTGAACCGCGACAGCCTAGGCGATCGCTCCATCATTGGCCCGGGCACGCTCCACTGGACGCTGGCTGGCGCCGGCATGATGCACGAAGAGGTGCCGGAGAACGCGGGCGTGGACTCACATGGGCTCCAGCTGTTCGTCAACTTGCCAGCAACGCGCAAACTCAGCGAGCCACGTGCGCTCCACGTCGACGCCGATCGAGTCCCCATCGCCTCGCCGGGCGATGGGATCGAGGTGCGCGTCCTCACCGGCCGCTTTGGCGAGGTCGCCAGCATCATCGAGCCGCTGCCGCCCATCACCCTGCTCGATGTCCGCCTGCGGCCTGGCGCCACGCTGCAGCTCGACGCTGGCGCTGACCACACGGTGCTCGCCATCGGCTGGGATGGGGCTGGTGAGGCGGGGGACGGCGCCGCGTTCGGTCGCGCGCGTGCGCTCGCGTTCGAGCGAGCGACGGGGGTCGTGCGCTTCGCGTCCGGCGCGTCGGGGCTGAGCTTCCTGCTGCTCGCAGGTGCGCCGCTCGGCGAACGCGTGCTCTTCCGTGGCCCCTTTGCCATGTCCGACGAGACCCAGATCGAGGATGCCTATCGTCGCTATCGCGCGGGCGAGATGGGGCGCCTCGCGGCGTCGTTCTGAGCGCGCGGCCTGGTCACTGACAAGCCGCACGATCGCCCGCAGCGTCGGGGGCAGGGTTGCATCAATCTGTGGGGCGAGCCGGGCATCACGGTGAATGGCAAGGAGTGTCACAACCCCTGCCCGGCTGGCAGCGCCCCCATCTCGTGGCAGCAGTGTTCCCTGATTTGCGAGACGAACGCTCGAGGCGAGCCGGGCTGCCCCGGCGCCGGCTGCCCGGTTCGGGATTGAACGGCGCGATCAAGAGCCGTACAGCGCCGCGACCACGTCCTCGGCCCGCCGGGCGATGCGCGCACGGACCGCGATGAACCGAGGCTCGCTGCGGATCCGCCCGAACAGCGGGCAGAGATCCACCCAATGCAGGTCGATGAGGCCGGCGGCGTCGGCTCGCTCGATCTGGCCGAGCGCGGTCGGGACGTCGCCGGCGAAGGCGGCCGCTTCGGCGAACAGCTGGGTGGTGAAGGTCACGCGGCGCAGGCTGGGCGAGCTCTTCGCGCCGCACGCGTCGGCGAGTGTCGAGCGAACCTCGGCGTAGCGCCCGAAGAGGTAGACGTCGAGCAGCGCACGCGACAGCCGTTGATCGAAGATGGCCGTCTCGGGCGAAGTGGCGAACTCCAGCTCGAGCGCCTCGAGCTCGGTCCTGTCGTCTCTCCAGGCCGCGTGGCGGACGCGCCCGGCGAAGCGGCCGATGGAGCCGGGCGAGCGCCGACGAATCTCGGCGACGATGGCGTCGAAACGGTCCCACTCGCCGATCAAGGCCCAGGCGCGGGCGACCTCCCATTGGAGCGTGATGACGCGGGCATCGATCCGCATGGCCATTCGCACGCGCGGGAGCCCGTCGCGGAGGTGGCCTGTCTCGAGCAGAAGGCGCCCCGTCCACTCGTGCGTGTCCGCGCGCTGAGGGGCGAGCGCGAGCGCGGTGCGGAACCGGCTCGCGGCCAAGATGGGCTCCCCCCTGTGCAGCGCGAGCTGTCCCCTCGCGAGCTGGGCCTCTGCGAGCTCCGGCGCCAGCTCGATGGCGCGCCGCGCCGCGGTCTCCGCGCGGTCGAGCGTGGCGCCCGAGCGCGATTGATAGAACAGGCTCCTGGCCTGCGCCATGGCGAACCCGGCGAGCACGCGCGCGTCGTTCGGGGCGAGCACGAGCGCTTGCTCGTAGAGCTGCACGGCCTCCTGCAGATCTTCCGCGTGGGGCAGGTGGTACTTGTGCCGCGCGCGCAGCACGAGATCGAGCACCGTCGCGTCGTGCTCGGAGAGCGTCGTGGCGTCGGCGGGGGAGTCGAGGTCGAGCGCTGCCGCGATCGCCCGCGCGACGGTCTCGGCGACGGCGTCGACGCGCGCCGGCCCGACGGTGAGCTCGAACCGAAACCGCGTCCGCCCCCTCGCGTCGAGCCCGAAGATCGCGGTCTCGCCCTCGCCCTGCCCGGCGCGCACGCCAGAGACGGTCAAATCCCCGACATCCGTGTCCTCCTCCGTCTCGACCATCGTCAGGTCGACGAAGGCCCTCGGCAGAACACGGAGCCGCGGCACGCGCCCGAGGATCTGGGTGACCCGGTCGAACAGCGCCTCCGTCAGGTACGTCGAGCTCAGTGGTTCGGCGAACGGCAACACCACCACGGTGCGGAACGCGCCGGCGGGCAGCGAGGGCACTTGGAGCTCGATCGGACGGACCTCCCCGCTGCTCACGGTCAGCGCCGACAGCGACGCCGCGAGCGCCTCGGCCGACGCGTAGCGGAGAGCGGGCTCCTTCGACATCGCCTTCTTGACGATCTCGGCGAACGCGGGTGAGACGCCCGGCGCTCGCTCGCGCACGTCGGGCGGGTCCTCGAGCAAACGGGCGGCGAGCAGCGCGACGGGTGAGCCCGCGGAGAACGGGAGCGAGCCCGTCACCATCTCGAACAGCGTCACGCCGAGCGCGTAGAGGTCCGAGAGCGGCGTCGCGGGCTCGCCGGCGGCTTGCTCTGGCGCCATGTAGGCCGGTGTCCCGGCGAACGTGCGCGCGCCCTCCTCGTCGCGCGCCTCGTGGGCGATCCCGAAGTCGGTCACGACTACGCGGCCATCGCGTCCGACCATGACGTTGTCGGGTTTGACGTCGCGGTGGACGACCCCGACGGCGTGCGCTGCGGCGAGCGCGTCGGCCACACCGAGGCCGATGCGGGCCGCGGTGGGGACGTCCAGCGCCCCCCGGCGTCCCAGCACGCTCCCGACCGACTCCCCCTCCACCAGCTCCATGGTCAAGAACCGGGTCCCACCCGCCTCTCCGAGCTCGAAGGTGCGGGCCACGTTGCGATGGGTCACCCGGCGGGCGAGGCGCACCTCGTTTCGAAAGCGGTCGAGCCAGGCGGGGAGCTCCGCCACGTCTGGGCGCAGAAGCTTCAAGGCGACGAGCTCGTCGAGCTCGCGGTCGCGTGCACGGTATACCTCGCCCATGCCGCCCTCGCCGAGCAGGTCGATGACGTCGTAGCGGCCCGCGAGCGTCGTCCCGGCGAGCAGGCCCCGGCTCGACCCGGGCGCGGTGCTCGAGCGCGTCGTGGGGACGTCGGCGATGGTCGTCGCCATCACCGCCAGGGTCGGCCCACCCGAGAAGTCTGCGTCGACCCCCATGGACGTTCCGTAGACCAGCAGGTGCGGGCCCGCAACGAAAGCCCTGTTCGCGCGGGCGGTGACTCGCGGGGTTGTCGCTGGCCATCACCTGCGGCGTGGTACCATCCTGGCGAGCCACGCATGTCCGAGATCGACGACACCACCATCGACGCCTACCCACGCGTGGGCGAGGTGCTGGAAGACAAGTACGAGATCAAGAAGCTCTTGGGCGCCGGCGCGATGGGCGCCGTGTTCTCTGCGCAGCACCTGCTGCGGCGGGTGCCCGTGGCGCTGAAGTTCGTGAGCCCCTCGGTGCTGGGTCAGCGCGACGTGATCGAGCGCTTCCTGAACGAGGGCGTGGCGGCCAGCAAGATCGACAACGAGCACGTGGTGAAGGTGTTCGACGTCAGCCGCATGCCGAACGGCCAGCCCTACATGGTGATGGAGATGCTCGACGGCGAGGATCTCTACAACCTGATGCGGCGCGAAGGGCAGCCGTGGCTGCCCGACATCACGCGGGCGGTGCACTTCGTGCTCCAGATCCTGCGGGGTCTTCAGGCCGCGCACCGAGTGGGCATCGTGCATCGCGACATGAAGCCCGCGAACTGCTTCATCGTGCGCAAAGACGGCGAGCCCGACTTCATCAAGATCGTGGACTTCGGCATCAGCAAGGTGAAGCCCGAGGGGACGGGGGAGCTCGAGCTGACGCAGGCCAACTCGGCGTTGGGCACGCCGCTGTACATGTCGCTGGAGCAAGCGCGCAGCCCCAAGGACGTGGACGCGCGCACCGACCTCTACTCCGTCTCGGTGATCCTGTACGAGCTCGTGTGTGGCGTGACGCCGTTCGTGCCCATGTCCGGCACGTTGATGGAGCTGTTCTCCATGCTGGCGACGGAGGAGCCCAAGCCGATCGAGACGCACCGCCCCGATGCGCCGCCTGGTTTGGGCGACGTGATTCTCAAAGGTCTCTCGAAGGCCCCCAAGGATCGCTTCCAGAGCGCGGAGGAGATGGCCGAGGCGCTGTCGCACTTCAGCGATCAGCGCAGCGACCACGTGGTCAGCCGCCTGCTGAAGACGGTGCAACGCACCGGCAAGACGCGGCCGCCACCCTCGCTGTCGACCCCGGCTGCTGGCCCCGTGAGCATCGCGCCAGGGGGTGTGAGCGGGACGGTGATGATGACGGGCTCTCCTGGGGCGCTGTCCGCCACGGTGCAGAAGGGCCCGATGAGCCAGGCGCCTCCCGCGGTGCCGCAGGCCGCCCCGCCGGAGACCGTCGCCAACACCGCGCAGGGTGTGGAGCGCGACCGGCGCAGCATCCCCGAGTCGAAGCGCGGCGGCGCGCCGTTCGCGTTCGCGATCGCGATCGTGGCGGTGGGCGCCGTGGCCGCCGCCGCTTGGGCGCTGGGCAAGGTTTCGCAGCAGCCCGCGCCCACGGCCGAGAAGACGGTCGTGATTCAGCAGGTGGGTGCGCCACCCGCGAGCGCGGGCGCTGACGCGACGCCCACGCCCACCCCAGCGCCGACCCAGTCCGTCCCACATGGCTCGGAAACCGCTGGGTCTGCTACCGTCGTCTCGCGGCCGAGCGGTGCTCCCGCCCCTTCGGCCTCCGCGAGCTCACGCCCCCTCTTGAAGAACATCGGACGCGACTGACATGACCTCGACGCTGCGCCGTTGGTTGTCCACTCTGGCCCTTGCGCTCAGCTTCGCGCTGGCGTGGGGCGCGCTCTCGCCATCCCGGGCAGACGCGCAGACCAAGATCCGCGAGGAGCTGCCCGAGAAGCTGCGCGCCAACTGGGACGCCGCGGGCGAGCTGTTCGACGACGCCAACTTCGAGGCCGCGCTGGTCGAGTACCGGCGCATCTACGCCGAGTCGAAGAACCCGCGCGTGCTCTACAACATCGGGGTCTGCTGGAAGGAGCGCAAGTACTACGCGCGCGCGGCGGACGCGTGGGAGCAGCAGCTCGCCGCGGGCGACAAGCTGCCCAAAGCCGAGATCGATCGCGCCAAAGGTGCGCTCGAGACGGTGAAGCAGTTCGTCACCACGCTCGAGCTGTCCTCCAACCAGACCGGGGCCAAGCTGTTCATCAAGGACGTCGAGATCGGCAAGACCCCGTTCGACAAGGCACTGCCGATCGACGTGGGGCCCAACAAGCTGGTGTTGGAGAAGGAGGGCTTCGCCCGTGTGGAGCGCACGATCGAGGTGAGCCGCGGCGTGCCCACCAAGCTCACGCTGAACATGGTGCCGGCTGAGAAGACCGCTCCCGCCAAGATCACGGTGAAGGGCGCGGAGGGAGCGACCATCTTCATCGACGGCATCGAGATGGGGCCAGCTCCGTTCGAGGGCGAGGTGCCCACCGGCCGCCACACCTTCGAGGCGCGCCGCGACAAGTACGTGACCGCGCGTCAGACCAGCGAGGTCGTGTTCCAGCAGCCGCTGCGCATCACCCTGAACATGGTCTCCGACGTGAAGGAGGGGAAGATCCGCATCCGCACCGGCCACGCGGACGCCGCGATCCGCATCGACGGTCAGCTCAAGGGCACCGGCACCTGGGAGGGCCTCTTGCCCGCCGGTGGTCACAGCCTCTCGATCAGCAAGGACGGCTACAAGACGCGCACGCAAGAGGTTGCGCTGGTCGCCGACCAGGAGCGCGTGCTCGACGTGACGCTGGAAGCCGATCGCAGCAACGCGTGGATCTACTGGGCCGTCACCGGCGCGCTCGTCACCGCAGGCGCCGCCACCACCGCCTACTTCGTGTTCAAGCCCGCCGAGGGCACCCAGGTCACGGGGACCTTCCAACCCGGCGTCGTCGAAACCTTCTTTCGCTTTTGAGTAGGTCCCCCATGCGCCGATCCCGACTCTCGATCTTGTCTGCGACCTTGGTGCTTTCGAGCGCGGGGGCGGTCGTCAGCTCGTGCACCAACGAGCCCACCGAGATCGTGACTGGCGTCACCACGCAGATCCAGATCAGCAAAGACCTCGAGGCGGTGGTGGTGTTCGTGCGTTATGGCGGAACGCCGCTCAACTGCGAGCTCTACTCGCTCACGGACGGCAACGTGACTCTGCCCAGCACGCTCGGCCTGGTGCCCCAGGAGGCGCGTGACGGCGAGGTGCTCGAGCCGGTGACGGTGACGGTGCTGGGGTTCCGGCAGCTCGGTCAGGCAGAGGCGTTCTGGGAGCTGTGCAGCTTCGACAGCGTGGAGGACGAAGCCGGCGTGGCGGTGCTGCGCCGGCGTCGCATGGCGTACCAGGACGAACGCATCCTGTTCATGCCGATGCCGCTGCGCGAGAGCTGCACCGGTGTGTTCTGCGCCGACGACGAGACCTGCCTCGGTGGCAAATGCGAGCCGATGGACCTGGCCGACGATCAGGTGGTCGATTACTCGGACTCGCTCATCTTCGGCAACACCAACACCTGCTTCGACCCGAGCGTCTGCCTCGCGCCCGGGCTCGCACAACCGGCCGTGTTGATCGACCCGGACACGTGCACGTTCCGCTACCCCGTGCCGCCTGACACCGATCCACCGCAGGTAGCCGCTGGCAGCTTGAACGTGGAGATCGTGTACCACTCGATGGGCACCGAGATCCTCGACCTGGACGACAAGGAGGGCTTTGTCTTCCCCGACGAGAACGATCCGCTCACGTTCCGACTGGCCGAGAACCTGTGCGAGTCGAACTACCAAGCGGGCAAGATCCTGGGTGTGTTCGCCGCCCCCGGCTGCGCGGCCAAACGCGCGCTGCAGCCCATCTGCGATGACGACTTGGCCGACATTCAGGCGGGCTTGCGCGCGCCGGTCTCGAGCGCGTCCGAGCCGCTGTGCACCGTGGGCGACCCGCTCGTACCGAGCGAGAGCGCGCTGTACGTGCTGCTCGACCGCTCGCTCAGCATGGAAGACCTGTACGGGCCGGATGGCCTCGAGTTCGCGGTCGGTGTGCCGCTGCGCAACCCGGTCTCCGCGCGCACGCGGCTCGCGCTGTCGTTCTTGCCGGCCGACGATCAGAGCTGCACCAACGGTGCGTTCGAGACGCCGGGCTTTGGCTTCGACGACGTGGAGAACGTGCGCCAGCCGATCGCCGACGCGCTGGGCGACCCAGGCACGCTGCTCGCCGACGACCCGATGCTCTACCTGGATGGCGCGATGACCGGCGCGTACACCGCGCTCGCTGCGCTCACGCCGATCGAGTCGGCGCGCTTCAACCGGCGCGCGCTGATCGTGGTGGGCAACCGCGATCTGCAGAGCCACTGCGCGCCCACGTTGGGGGACCCGGCGACGCTCGCT
>CAZXMG010000026.1:0-107654 GCA_964641275.1 uncultured Polyangiaceae bacterium | reverse complement strand
ACGCCGGGCAGGTCCTTCACGCGGCCGCCGCGGATCAGCACCACCGAGTGCTCCTGCAGGTTGTGACCCTCACCGGGGATGTAGCTGGTGACTTCCATCTGGTTGGTGAGGCGCACGCGGCAGACCTTGCGGAGCGCCGAGTTCGGCTTCTTGGGCGTGGTGGTGTACACACGCACGCACACTCCGCGACGCTGCGGGCAAGACTTGAGAGCGGGCGAGGCGGTCTTCCAGACGCTGGCCTCGCGCCCCTGACGAATGAGCTGATTGATGGTGGGCATGGGCTACGAATCGCTCAGTCGGAGACCGGATTTGGTCCGTCGCCAAGCGGGACGCGGAGATTACTCAGCAGCCCTCCCAAGTCAAGCCTGAGTTCCAGCCGGCCCGACGGACCCAGCTCCGGGCAACAAAACATGACAGATTCGTGCTGGCCAGGGCGTATCACTGGGGCGCGCAGCGTCCAACCATGCGGCCCTCCGCCACCTTCGCGCCGCAAACCTGCCTTTGTTCTCCCGGCGCCCGCTTCTGAGTTACCCTGCTTCTGCTCGACCCAAAGGAGCCCACAACATGAGCCTCGTCCGTCATTCTTTGCTGTCCGCCGCCGCCCTCGCCGTCACCTTCGCCGTGGCCGGCACCGCCCAAGCCGCCACGAACCCGTGCGGCAACATCGAGCTCTCCGCCATCGGCGAGTGCCACTTCGAGTTCTCGGGAGGCTGCAAGGCCAAGTGTGAGCCGCTCAGCTTCGTGGCTGCCTGCGACGGCGAGTGCAACGCCTCGATTTCGGCGAGCTGCACCGGTGGCTGTAGCGCCGACTGCGAAGCCGCGTGCGATGTCGACCCGCCCTCGTTCGAGTGCAGCGCCAACTGCACCACGACCTGCCAGGCGAACGTCGCAGCTTCCTGCGACTCGGGCGACGACGAATGCATCAGCTACTGCAACGCGCAGTGCGACAGCGAGTGCGACGCGAGCTGCTCCGCCGACGCGGGCAGCGTGGACTGCTCCGCCAAATGCTCGGCGTCCTGTGACGCGAGCTGCGAGGCCGAGGCCAACTTCGACTGCAACCTGAGCTGCTCCGCAGAGCTGAAGGGCGGCTGTGAGGTGCAGTGCGACGCCCCCGAGGGAGCGCTGTTCTGTGACGGGCAGTTCTTGGCCGTGTCCGACTTCCCCGCCTGCGGCGAGTACCTGCTCAACAACTTCGAGATCGAGCTCGAGTTCGAGGTCGAGGCCAGCGCCAGCCTGGATGCGAGCGGCTGCTCCGCGGCGCCCACCCAGATGAGGTCTGGCTTTGGCGCCCTCGCGGGTCTGGCAGGACTGGCGCTTCTGGCCACCCGTCGCCGCCGCCGCGCCTGACCAGTCTCCGTGATCGCCTGGACGCCCCGCTGCTCGAGAGAGCGCGGGGCGCTCTGCTTTGCGGGCCTCAGCCGATGATGGAGTCGCGCGGCGAGCGCAGCTCGATCTTCACTTCCCAGCCCAGGTGGCCGCCGAGCAGGTGCGCGAGCTCCATGGCCGTGTACAGCCGGCCGCCCACGTTGATGAAGGGCTGGTTCGGCGCGGCGGGGTAGGCGTCGACGGTGGCGGTGAGCGTGCTCCCGCCCGCGAGCAGCGCCGACATGTCGCGCCTCGAACGCGCGGCGTCTTCGTGCGAGGTGGCGAGCCCCGCATTGAAGAGCGTGAGGATGTCCTCGTCGGTCATGCGCGTGAGACGATCCGCACCGATTCGGTACTGCGTAGTCTCGATCGACTCGTCCGCGTAGCGAATGATCGCGAAGTCTCCATCCCGCGCGATGGAGACCTCGTCCGGCGTGGCCACGTGAGGCCGCTTCTTGCGAGGCACCGAAAGGTTCTACAGCAATTCAGGAGAGGATCGAAGGCAGCTCAGACCGGGGGCGCGCCATACGGCGGAGCGATCATGCCACCCATCCCACCATCTCCGCCCGCGCCACCCATGCCTCCGGTGCCGCCTGTCCCGCCGTCTCCGCCTCCCCCACCCGCGTTGTCGCCCCCGCCACCAGTGGCGTCGCCGCCCTGGCCGCCCTGCGCTTCCCCGCCAGCGTTCGAACCGCCGCCGCCCGTGGGGGAGTCGTCGCCACACGCCACGAACGCGCTGCTGGCGAGCGCCGCGCTCACAGCCAAGAGCGCAGCCCTGCGCGCGCCCGCTGCCGGGGTGGCGGCGGCGCGCTCGGGACCAGCCGCAGCTCCGCTGCCACAAAACGGGCAGAGCTCATCGGACTTGATGTGACGGGCGCAGCCGGAACACAGAACGAGCTTGGGCATCTAGGGCCTCCTGCGAAGCAGAATCATCCGTCCATCTCGGTCACAAGGAAAGCCCGGAGTGCGTCGGTGATCGCTTCGATCGCCGACGGGTCGAGCGATCCCTTGCCGCGCGCTCCCGCGGATGCAGCCTCGGAGGCGTGCCCGCGCAAGTAGTGATCGACGCCGGCCAACGTGCGCGCACGAGACTTCGGATGAGCGCTGAAGCCGGCGATGCGCTCGTGGTCGCCCGCGGCCACGGCCAAGTCCCATTGCCCTTGCAGCGCGAGCACTGGCGCCCCGACGCGCGCGAAGGCGAGGGCGGGCTCGACCGCGTCGATCGAGCGCAGGTACGAGAGCGGAGCGCCGAACAACTCGCCCCCATCGAGCGAGGCTCCGTCGCGGATCGTTCGCAAGTAGAGCGCGCGGGCTGCGCTCACCTCGCGCTCCAGATCGGCCGCGCCGAGACCGAGCCACGGGAGCTGGCGCTGGGCGGCGTGGCCCAACGCGTCGGCCCACCTGCTGGCCGCGGCACCCACCACCACGAGGCCCGTGGTCTTCGTGGCACCACACACGAGCGCAGCCGTGAGCGCGCCCAAGCTGTGCCCGAACACGCAGCGCGGCGAGGTTGCCGCGCCCGATCGATCGAGCGCGGAAATCATCGCCTCGACGTCGGAGGTCAGGCTGCGCTTTGCCTCCGGCCCCGCCCACTCGCAGCGCAACACGGCCACGCGCCGTGCGAGCAACGCGCCCGTGAGCGCCTCGAACAGCTCGTCTTCGAGCACGCGCGCGTTCAGCCCTGCGATCAAGAGCGCCGTGCCGACGGAGTCGGGCGGCGCACGAAACGCGAAGCGCGCTGTGCCACCGTGCTCGAGCGGAGCCACCAAAACGTCCACGAGTCACGCCCCAGACGCCGGCGCCTTGCGCCTGGGCGCCGTCAACGAAGGCAGCTCGATCAGCGAAGGGCTGTTCGGCAAGAGTCCGCGGTCGCCCTTCACGATCGCCTGCGCGGCCGCGAGCTCGCTTTCGGGCCAAGGCTCCACACACAGCTCGAAGCTGCCGTGGTCGAACGGCTCGCCCGGCGGCAGCTCCAGCGGGCGCACGCGCTCACGAAGCCCCTGCGCGAGCAGCTCGAGGGCGCGGTGGTGGCAGAACGGGTTGTTGCCGCGCTTCCCGAACAGGCTGTGCGCCGTCCAGGAGCAACCCGCCTTGCAGTGCTCGGCGTAGTAGCAAGTCTGGCAGAAGCCCCAAAGCTCGCTGGTGGTGCGCTCACGGGTGAAGCCCAGCGCGCTCGATCGCTGCCAGATGTCGCGCAGCGAGTGCTCGCGCACGTTGCCGCCCACGTACTCGCTGGTGGGCAGCGACGGGCAACCCTTGATGTCGCCGTTCGACTCGATACCCAGCGTGAAGCGGCCCGCCGCGCAGGAGCTCGAGTGCCCCAGCGGCTGGTGCCCGCGTAGCGTGTGCTCGTGCGGCCCGAAGTAGCCCACGTTGTTACCTGGCCAGAACAGGATGCCGCGCTCGTCGGCGCGGAGCTTCAGGTGCGCCAGCAGCGGCATGAGCTCGAGCATCTGGAACGGCTCGAGCAACAGCTGCGGAAGCTCTGCCGCGCGCCCCATCGCCACCGTGATTTGCACCTGCCAGCCCTTGATGCCGCGGTCGGCCAAGATCTCGAACAGCTCCTCGAGCGTCGGCAGGTTGGCGCGATGGAGCTGCGTGTTGGCGGTGATGCGCACGCCCGCTTGCGAGAGCGCCTCGAGCGCGCGTAGCGCCGCGCGGTAGCTGCCCTCCACCGCGCGAACCGCATCGTGCACGGGCTCGAGCCCGTCGATCGACACGCTCGCGGCGGTCAACCCAGCGGCGCGCGCCCGTCGGGCCATGTCCTCGGTCAGCCCCAGACCACCCGTCGTGAGGCTCGCGATCATGCCTCGTTCGCGGATGGCGTGGATGATTTCGAGCCAGTCGTCGCGCAGGTAAGCCTCGCCACCGATCAGCGACACTTCGCGCACCCCGAGCTCTGCCATCTGCTCGACCAAACCGAGCGCCTCGGGCGTGTCGAGCTCGTCGGGGCGCGCGCGGAACGCGCGTGATCCACAGTGCACGCAAGCGAGATCACAGCGCAGCGTGGTCTCCCACACCGCGTAGATCGGCCGGGCCGCGAGATCGCTCGGGCGCGCTGCCTCGGCCAGCGGCAAGCGCCGCTTGGCCTGCGGGCTCGCCACCGGCAACGAGCGCGTCACTTCGCGCCGCGAGGGCGCCGACGACGAGCCAGGAGCCCCAGCGCGAGCAGCCACCCCGCGCCAGGCGCGTTGCCTCGCCGCGCCGCAGAGCAACCGCCGCCCTCGTCATCCTGCGCGTCGCCGCTGGTGTGGCCGCCACCTTCGCCGGGTGCGCCTGCTCCTGCACCGCTCGCCCCGCCCGCGCCCCCAGCGCCACCCGTGCCGCCCGAGGCCGCGCTGGTGGGCAGCTCCTCTTGTGGCGGATCGCCGCCGGTCGGAGGCTCCTCTTCTTCCGGGGGTGGCTCGCCGTTGCAGAACTCGCTCGTGAGGCAGTAGAGCTCGCCCCCGCCGATGTCTCCGCAGCAGCCGCCCGCGATCGCGCCGCAGTCTGCGCCGGTCGCGCAGGGCTTGGAGCAGAACGAGCTGTCCGACCCGTACAGGCACACTTCGGAGCCGAGGTTCGGGTTGCAGAACGGGAGGTTCTCGTTCCCGGGGTAGCCACACGCGTCCCCGAGCTCTCCCTCCGGCTGGTAGGACGGCGGCCCGCTGCCACATGCACCGCCCGATGGGGCGAGCGAGAGAGACAGCGTGTACGCTCCCGGGTACTCCCCGCTGGCGCCCTTGAACGTGTCCGCCACGACCAGGTAGGTCCCGCAATCGACGGGCACGGTCACGCTGGTGTCGTGGCGCGCGAAGCAGTCACTGGTGTTGGTCGAGGTGTACACGTGCACGTCGATGTCCACGCCGGCGTCGTCAGCGACGCTGGCGGTGAGCTGGCCGGGCTGCGTGATGACCACTTCGTACACGTACTCGCGGCCCGACTCGTTGGTGGCGGGCGCCACGCCGCAGCCGTCCAACAGATCGCTGCCCGACTGCGCGGTGTTGCGGCTGTCCGAATAGGGCAGGCTCGACACCGGGATGGGGTTCTCGGGTGTGCCCAGCGGCTCGGAGGCGTTGGTGCCGGTGATCGACTGGAACCGCCGCGGCGTGAAGCCGCTGGCGTAGGCCCAGCCGCCCGTCGCGTTGTAGTGCACGTTGTAGCCCACGGCCTCGACGAACACCGGCGCGCCATTGCCCAGCACCTGATGCAACATCGCCACGTGGAAGCCAGCGTCGTTGACCACGTCGCCCGGCAACATCTCCGCCTGCGAGATGGCTGCCGAGATTTGATCCAGGCTGCTCGTCGTGTAGTGCCCGGTCTGCCACGCTTGGCTGACGAAGCCCGAGCAGTCGAGGCCGGCCGTGCAGTCGAGGATGCCGTCCTCCGGGTACGAGCCGGCGCCCTGTCCCATCGCGATCCGCTGGTCGAACTGGAACAAGGACATGTACCCGCCCCAGTCGTACGGCAGGCCGACGAAGTCGCCCACGACGTAGTCGCTTTCGTAGCTGGGCGAACAGGTCGCGCTCATGTTGGCGTTGGTGGCCGTCCACGGGTGGAGCGCGAACGCCTTGGCGCGCGCGATCACCTCGCCGCGGTCGATCGCCTGCGCCGTGCCAGCACCGCTCACCGCGCCGGCGAGCAACGCGAGCAGCAACGCGCTGCGCAGCGTGTGCCGGCTCATCGCGCACCTCGATGCTCGAGCGACGCGAGTGGCAGCTTCACCACGCGCAGGCCCGCGGCCTCGGGCAACATGTATGCGAGCGCCGGCTCGCCACCGCCCACCGCGATCGACTCGCGCACCGAGAACGTGCCGCGCGCGGGCAGGTCGGTCTGCCCGAGCACGGTGCCCGCTTCGAGGTCGATCAGGAGCGCGCTCCGCCGCACGACGATGGCCGCCCCCGGCTGCTCGATGCTCGACACCAGCACCAACGCGCGCGTCGCCGAGGACCACGCGAGCTCTGCTTGGGCCAGGTCAGCGCCCAGCGAGATGCGCGAGCGTTCGTGCGTGCGGCCGTCGGGCCCAGCGCCTCGGGACACGAGCGAGCCTTCGCCTGCGGAAGACACCAGCGTCACGAGCCCCAGCTCGAGCTTGCTGCGCATGATCTCCGCTTCGCTCCGCGGGGCGTGGATGCTGCCCAAGTCGAAGCGCTCCTGGAACGCGGTGTCGACCAGCACCGTGCTCGAGGCCCCGAACGAGAGCCGAGACACGTGCGATATCGCGCGCGGGAGCGTGAGCTCACCCAGCAAGCCGCCGCGCTCGTCGATCACGCGAACCAGGGACAGGAGCGGGCTGTACAGCGCGACCTTGCCGCTCGGTCCGACCGCGATCTGCTCGAAGTGCTCGTCCACGGCGAACAGCGCTCGCGCGCCATCCTGGTCGACGCGGAGCACCCGGCCCCCCAGTCGATCGACGATCAACACGCCACCGTCGTCCGTCAACGCGATGCCGCTCGGACCGTCGCCCGCGAACTCGGGCTGGGGCGCCCGCTGCGTCACCGCGCTGCCCCACGGCAACAGCACGGTCAGGGCGGCTGGATCAGGAGCCAGCGCAGCGCCAGCCACTCCGAGCTCGAGAGGCCCCTCTTCCCCGCAACCCAACAACTGAAGCGCCCCGATCAACAGCACTACGACTCGCATCCCCGACCTCGGCGCGGCGGACCCTACTCCATGGTCCGGGGGTTTCGTACCCCAAAGCGGAGCGCCAGCCAGCTTGATGCAATCAGATTGCATCAGGACTCGGGGTGCCGTAGGAGCAGGGGGTGCGGACCTCGCTCCTGGGCCCTGTCATCGTCGCGTCGCTGCTCGCGCACGCGGCGCTGGCCTGGGCGGACGAGCCTCACCCTGCTCCGGAGGAGGTCAAGGCAGCGGCGGGCCAGCTGGTGCCGGCCACGGTGCTCGAGGCGAGCGAGGTCACCTACCCCGCCGCGCGGCTGGGCAAGGATCACGGCCACGGCGACGCGTTGCCCGAGCTCGACGTCGAGGTCGAGGTCGAGATCGACACCCAGGGGCTCGTGAGCAAGGCGCGCGTGTTGGTGAGCGGCGGCGCAGACTTCGACGCCGAGGCGCTCGCAGCCGCCAAGCGCTTCGTGTTCAGCCCGGCGAAGCGCAATGGCGTCGCGGTGACGAGCAAGTTCCACCTCCCGTTCCATTTCGAGCCGCCTCCCCACGCGCACCTCGAGGAGCACGTGGAGATCATCGGGAAGAAGCCAGCGCCGAGCCGCGGCGCGGGCGATCACCGCATCGAGGTGGGCGAGCTCGGGGCCGTGCCGCGCAAGAGCGCGGCCGAGCTGCTCAAGCTCGCCCCGAGCGTCTTCCTGCTCAAAGACGGCGGCGGAGAAGGTCACGCGGAGCGTGTGTACTTGCGCGGGTTCGACGCCCGGGAGGGGCAAGACATCGAGCTCAGCGTCGGCGGCGTGCCCATCAACGAGAGCGGCAACTATCACGGCAACGGCTTCGCGGATCTGAACTTCATCATCCCCGAGCTGGTGTTGCGCTTGCGCGTGCTGGAGGGGCCATTCGATCCTCGCCAGGGCAACTACGCGGTCGCCGGCAGCGCGGAGTACGAGCTCGGTCTGGCACAGCGGGGGATGACGGCCAAGGCCACGTACGGCTCTTGGAACACGGCGCGGCTGCTGCTCTCGTGGGGCCCGGAGGGCCAGTCTGAGCGCACCTTCGCGGCGGCGGAGATCTTTCGCAGCGACGGCTTCGGCCAGAACCGCCAGGCTTGGCGCGCCCGCGCCATGGGGCAGTACGAGGGCAAGATCGGCAGTGACACCAGCTTTCGCCTGGCGACGGCCGCCTACGCCAACGAGTACGGCAGCGCTGGACTGCTGCGCGAGAGCGACGTCAGCTCGGGGCGCAGGGGCTTCTTCGACACCAACGACCCGCGCCAAGGTGGGAGCGGCGGCAGGTTCCACCTGAGCACCGACTTCGAGACCCGCCAGGGCGACACGATCTACGCGCTCCAGGCGTTCGGCATCTATCGCCAGCTCGGCCTGCGCGAGAACTTCACGGGCTTCTTGCTCGACACACAGCTCGCACGGCAGGAGCCTCACGCACAACGCGGCGACTTGATCGATCTGAGCATGACCTCCGGCACTGTCGGATTTCGGGGTTACGGTCGGCACAGCTTCGACGTGCTGGGGCTCAAGCAGGAGGTCGAGCTGGGGCTGTTCGCGCGCGGAGACCTGGTCTCCGCGCTGTCGCAGCGCATCGGAGCCGCCACCCAGGACCCTTACAAGACCGAGGTCGACTTGGGCTCCAAACTCGCGGACATCGGCCTCTATGCCGACCTCGCTGCGCGGCTCCAGAAATGGTTGGTGATCCGCGGCGGCGTGCGGGTGGACTTGTTCGCCTTCGACGTGCAAGACCACTGCGCGGTGAAGGACGTCTCGCGCCCCGACGACGATGCCCCCCCGGGCGACGCGAGCTGCCTCTCGGAGACGCGCTTCGGCGAGCACCGCGAGCCCAACCAACACTCGACCACAGCCTCGATCAAGCCGCTGCCACGCGTCTCCGTGATCGCAGGGCCGTTCGGCGGCTTCAGCTTCTCGGCGGCGTATGGCCAGGGCGTGCGTAGCGTGGACCCGAGCTATGTGAGCCAAGGTGTGGCCACACCATTCGCGAGCGTCGACGCCGGCGAAGTGGGCGTGACCTTCGGCAAGAGCTTCGAGCACGCGACGCTGACCGCGCAGTCCGTCTTCTTCGGCACCCACGTCGACCGCGATCAGATCTTCAACGAAAGCGAGGGACGCGCCACCCTCGCGGAAGGCACCACACGCGGAGGCTGGTCCGGATCGCTGCGCGCCATCGGCGACTTCTTCGACACGAGCGCGAGCGTCAGCCTGGTCCGCTCTCGCTTCGACGACACGGGGCTTTTGGTGCCCTACGTGCCGGACGTGGTGGTGAGGCACGACGGCGCGCTGTTCGGACCGCTGTTCGATCTGGCCGGGTCCAAGGTGGCGGGCAGGGTCGGCCTGGGCGCGAGCTTCGTAGGTCAACGCGCCCTGCCCTATGGTCAACGCAGCGACGTGATCTTCACGCTCGACGCCTCGACCGGGCTGCGCTGGCGCTTCTTGGATCTCGAGATCAGCGGACAGAACCTGCTGGACTTGGAGTACCGCCAGGCCGAGTTCAACTATGTCTCGGACTTCGAGCCCGACAACGGCACGACGCTGGTGCCCGCGCGCCACTTCGCCGCAGGCCAGCCGATCGCGTTCTTCGGCTCGCTCAGCGGGACGCTGGGGGGTGAGCCGTGATTCGCGCGCGCGTGTTGCACACCGCGGCTGCGGTCCTGTTGCTGCTGGGCGCCGCGCAGAGCTGCGTGGGCAGCACGGGGGGGGAGCTGGTCGACTTCGAGGCCTACGCGGCCGGGCCGGAGGGCCTGACCGCAGGCGAGCCCTACGTGTTCGAGACGGACCGCGGCTTCGAGGTGGAGCTCGAGCAAGCCATGCTCCACGTCGGTGGCGTCTACCTGAACCGCAGCGTGCCCACCTCGGTCGCTTCCGACACCAGCTGCTATCTGAGCGGCACCTACGTCGCCGAAGTGACCGAGGGTCGCGACGTCGACGTGCTCGATCCCTCCCCGCAGCCCTTCCCCGCCCGCGGGTTCGGCACGAGCGAGCGGGCTCGCACGGCAGAGGTCTGGCTCAGCGGCGGACCGATCGACGCCGCGAACGACCCCACGCTGATCGCCCGCGTCCGCGGTGTGGCCAGGCGCGGCGCCGAGGAGTACCCCTTCGAGGGCAACATCACGATCAGCGAGAACCGCAAAGTGCCACCTCCGGATCCGGCGTTGCCGGGCGCGAAGCCGATCTGCAAGCAGCGCATCGTGACCCCGATCGAGGTGGATCTGCGCCCGGAGGACGGCGGCACCTTGGCGCTGCGCATCGATCCGGCAGGCTGGTTCCAGAACGTGGACTTCGCCGCGCTCGAGCAGACGGACGACGACCCGCCGAGCTACCGCTTTCGCGACGACGGCGAAGACCAGCCCAGCCGCAACCTGTTCTCCGGCATTCGCGCCAACGCTGGCGTCTATCGGCTCTCGTTCGAGTAATCTCCGCACGCGATGCGGATCGTCAGCTGGAACGTGAACTCGATCCTGGCGCGGCTCGACTTCGTGCTCGACTTTCTGGCCACACACGCGCCAGACGCGCTGTGCATCCAGGAGCTGAAGGTCGAAGACGGCGCCTTTCCAACGAAAGCGTTCGCGGACGCGGGCTACGCCGCGCTCACGTTCGGCCAAGCGCAATGGAACGGCGTCGCGGTGCTGGTCAAGACGGCCAGCGATCCGAGCCCGGTCCTCGTGCATCGCGGGCTGCCCGGCCAAGAGGCGCAGGGCGCGCGTCTGGTCACCGTGCAGGCGTTGGGCCTGTCGTTGACCAGCGTGTACGTGCCCAATGGCAAGAGCGTGAGCCACCCCGACTTCAGATCCAAGCTGGCCTGGCTGGACGCGCTGGTCGCTCACACGCGCGGCTCGCTGGACGCGGCCGCGCCCACCATCATCGCCGGCGACTTCAACCTGTGCCCCGCCGATCTCGACAGCTGGGACGGCCCCCGGCACCGCGGCCACATCTTCCACACCGACGACGAGCGCAGCCGCTTCGAGCGTTTGCTCGCATTGGGCTACCACGACTTGTTCCGCGTGCGGCACCCGCACGAGCAGGTCTTCAGCTGGTGGGATTACCGCGCTGGCGCGTTCCACAAGAAGCAAGGGCTGCGCATCGACTTCGTGCTCGGTTCGCGCGATCTCTGCTCGCGCGTGCGCGAGGCTTCCATCGAGCGCGACTTCCGCAAGAAGCGCGAAGGGCGCATCCCCAGCGACCACGCCCCGGTCGTGATCGACCTCAGCTGACCCGATGACGGGCTCGACAGGCCAATCGGCGTACGCTATCGCGGTTTCGTCATGACTCGCTCGCCTGCGTGGGCTCCGTTTCTCGGCGAGGCGGGCGGGCAGATGTTGCTCACGCTCGTCGAGGCCGACATCCGCGCCCGGGGCGTGGCGTACCGCATGCTCGAGGACGCGATTGAGGTCGAGCTGCCGGACGGGGTGCAGACGCTGGGGCTCTCCAACTTGGCTCAGGTCTGCGATCGCATCCCGCGCGCCGAGTGGCCCCAAGCCGTGGCCACACACTTCGATCTGGTGTTCGACAGCGCCCACGAAGATGCAGCGCTGCGCAGCAAGCTCCACGACTTCGAAGCCGTGCGCCAGTTGCTGCGGCCCCGCCTCTACGACGACACCGTCGAGGCCCACGTCTCGCGCCTGGTCGGTGTCGGCATCGCGGTGTCGCTGGTGTTCGATCTCCCCAGCGCGATGCGCAGCGTCTCACGCGCCGAGGCAGATCCGTGGGGCAAGAGCGACGAGGAGCTGTTCGACATCGCCCTCGCCAACCTGGCGGCAGAAGAGCCCCCCGACCGGCAGGTGATCCGCGGCCCCGAAGAGGTGCCCATCACCGTGGTCGAAGGCGCCTCGTATTACACGGCGTCGCACGCGCTCTTGCTGTCGCGCGACGTGATCCCGGAGGGTCACCCCTACGGCGCGCTGGTCGCGGTGCCCGCGCGCCACGTCTTCTTCTACCACTTGATCGAGGACAATCGCGTCATCTACGCGGTGAACGCGCTCGTGAGCTTGGCCGAAGAGGCGTATCGCCGCGGGCCGGGCTCGATCTCGGATCAGGTGTTCTGGGTGCGGCGCGGCGAGTTGGTGCAGATCCCCTGCGGCGTCTCCGAGGGGACGCTGCACGTCACACCGCCTCCGTTGTTCATTCGCGAGGTGCTCGAGCCGCTGGCGCAGCCGAGCTCGTGATCGGGGCCCGAGCTCACTGACGCTTCATGCTGATCGGCACCACGAACACCGCAGGGGCGCCGCTCGGCGTCTTCGGAAACTGGGCGCCTCGGATCTTGCCGACCATACAGGCGACCACCGACGAAGAAAGGTTGCCGCTGGGGGCAGCCGAGGTCGACATCACATCTCCGTTGGGGCCGATCTTCACGGTCACGCGCACGCCACCAGCCATGTCTGGGCTCTCTCGATCCAGTCCCGCCTGGTAGCAGCGCCGGAATCCGCCTTGCAGACCGCCGATGACCTTGGCGAGCCCGGGGATCTCTTCGGGACCCGTGGGCGGCGCTGGCACGTCGGGCCTCCTCGGCGCATCGGGCTTCGGCAGCTTCGGATCGGCCACACCGGGTCGTGGAGCGGGATCGCCGCGTCCGTCGTTCCCGAGCTTTGCGAGATCCGAGGTGCCCACGGGCCCCGCAGATTCGCCGAAGTCGAGCTGCCCAGGCCCTCGCGACGCTGCGCCCTCGCGTGGCCGATCGAACATCGACGCCGGCAAGTTGTTGCCGTCGAGCACGGCATCGGTGGAGGTGCCTTGTGCGCTCAAGACCGCGAGCATCTTCGGATTCATCGCGGCGAGCTCCGCCGAGAGCCCCCCCGCCTCCGCGTCACTCATGCGGCGAGGCTCACCCCCACGCGGTCGCTGACCGCTCAACGGCGCGGCACGTGGGCTCTCTGCGCTCTTGGCGCTGGGCTCTGCAGTGGAGACGGCAGTCGCCGCCGTCTCGGTCAGGGCAACGTCCTGCTTCTCCTCGAGCTCCGGGGCGTTCGGCAACGCGCGCACGGACTCGACCAGCCTTTGAATGGTGAGCCCCTCGTCCTGGGGCGGATCGGCCCAGTCCGAGTAGATCGACGCGAGCGCGCCGAAATGGAACAGGAACGAGGCCGCCGCCACCACGGTCGTGGGCCAGTCGATGGCCAGGCTCCGCTCGAGCGGAAGAGAGGCCTGCGCAATCGCCACCCTTGGTGCCACAGGCCCGTAGCTGAACAGGGCCGACAGACGGCCCCACTCGAGGCGCCCCTTCAGGCCGGGCCTCACCGGTAAGCGCAGCCCGTGATCGCGCCACTCCTCCGACGTCAGCGTCCGCGCGCCCGTCGCCACCCGCCCTGCCGCGTGCCGCGTGACGCACAGCACGAGCTCGGTCTTGTTCGGCTCGAACAGCACGAGACTCGCGGAGCAAACCGCCGGGGACACGACGAACGTGTCGCTCTCGAGCGGCCCCACCGTGACGCGCGTGGGCTCCGCGAACGTCTGCTCCTCGACGACACGACCGTCGATCACCAGCGCCACCCGCAACGCGTGGACGGCATTCGCGTCGACGCTGCGCATGATGGACGTCAACCGCCCGGGGTGCGCGTCCTCACCCGTTGAAAGCTCCGACATGCTCGACCTCTCGGCAAAGGACCAGCCACGTCAGACCCCGGCAAACCATCGGTGTTCCCGAGCGGACGCCACAAAGTTGTCGCGGCAGAATCGGGCGCCTCGTCGATTCTGGTGTAACCTGTCCTCATGTCAGGTTCGCCCAGGAGCGGAGCCCAAGAGCGGACTCAGCCTTCGCGCTGGGAACGGAGCCACACCAAGATCGTGGCCGAGGCATCGCGGCTGATGCGAGAGCGTGGCATCGCCGGGGCCAGCGTCGACGACGTGATGGAAGCGGCGGGCCTCACGCGCGGTGGCTTCTACGCGCACTTTCGCGACAAGACCGCGCTCGCGCGCGAAGCGATCGACTTCGCCTTCGAGCGCGCCGCGTCGCTCTGGCTGGGCAACGACGGCGCGCAGGGCCAGCCTTGGCGCAAGCGCACCGCCGCGCGCTATCTCTCCGAGTATCAGCTCGATCACGTAGGTGAAGGTTGCGCCGCGCCAGCGCTGGCGGCGGAGGTGGCTCGCAGCGAGCCAGAGCTGCGCACGCAGATGGGCACCTCGCTCGACAAGATCATCCAAGGCATCGCCAGTCGCATCGGTGGCGACCCTGCCACATCGCGCGCGCGCGCGATCGCGTTCCTGGCAACCTGCGTGGGCGGCCTCTCTCTGGCGCGGGCGGTCGGCAGCCGCGCGATGGCACGCGAGATCATGGACGCGTGCCGCGCGGCCCTGAGCAGCCCTGATGGTGACGCCTGATCGGCGCAGCTCGCCGGAAGCCGGAGCCGATCCATTGAACCCTCACGCCTCGTGATGCGAGCTCGGTCCCGCCGCGGGGAGTGGTCGTGGCTCGCGCGCTCGCTGCGGTGGCTCTGTGTGCTCGCGAGCGCCGCTGGGGCAGACAGCGCGCTGGGCGGCGATTTCGACGAGCGTGGCGTGTACGTCCCCGCGGCAGACGCGATCTGGTTCGAGACCTTCGACGAGCTGCCCGAGCGCTACCTGCCAGACGACGTCGACGTCGAGTGCTTGGCCGAGAGCTACCAACTGGTCGCCGACGCCCCCGACGCGCTCGATGGCAGCTCGTTCTTGCGCTTGCGGACGCCACTCGACTGCCCGGAGCGCTTCTCGCTGCCCGTGCCCGAGGCCCAGGGATCCTACCGTGCACGACTTTGGATTCGACACGGCAGCGCCGACGCGCGCCTGATCGTCGTCTACCCTGCAGATCCAGCCCGGGAGTCGCTCATCGCGTACATGGGCCCGACCGGGCGCGCCACCAGCGATGGCTGGATCGAGCTCGAGAGCAACGACCTCCCCATCGACGGCACCGCCGGTCCGATCGTCTACGTTCGCTTGAACGACTTCGCGTCGATCGAAGGCGTCGACATCGACGCGGCCGAGGTCGTGCCCAGCGGAACCTATCGCGAGACGCCCGCTTGTTCCGGCGCGCTCGACGCGGTGTGCGGCCCCGACGCGGTCTGTATGGGCGGAGCTTGTCGTCTCGGAGACCTCGCGGTCCCGCCGCTGCCGCATCCTCTCGTCCGCGATCAAGTGGTCGACTCGCTCTGGCACAAGCTCGACATCTTCTTCGGCGGTCGCAAGACGCGACTGCAAGATCTGCCGATTGCGCTGGCGTCGGTCGAGGGCATGCGCAGCGCAGAGACCGCGTGGCAATTCTGGAACGGCTTCGCCCGAGCAGGTCGCGAGCTTCACGATTGGCACACCCGCGTCTCCGGGCCCATCACCCTCGGCTCCGCCAAACGGCGCCTCAACGTCTGCTTCATCGAGGGCGACGCGGACGTCTCGCATTCCCTCTTCCCCAAACACCCGCAGTACAGCGACGTGCTCGTGTCGCATGTCGGAACGGAGGACAACCTCGGTTTGTCTCCGGGCGATCGACTGATCGCTGTCGATGGCAAACACCCCATCGCTTGGGCGCGAGAGCAGATCGCGCTGGATTGGGGCTATCAGGTCGCGTGCGACGACGCGTCGTTCGCGGATTTCGTGGAGGACCTCGGCGGATCCTTCCACCGGGGAGGCAAGATCGCGCGGTACGCACGCACCATCTCCGTGCTGCGCTGCGACGGCTCGAATGGCACCTGCGCCGACTCGGTCGAGACGCTCGACCTCGACGCTTTGCCTGTCACGGGTGGCGGCGCCACCGTGACCTGCGACAACCGCCCCGGCTACCACATCGACGTTCCCGACGAGCTCCGCGAGACTCACGACCTCGGCCTCGCGATGCTTCAAGGCTCCGTGATCGGGACCACCCCCGAAGAGGCGATCTACGCCATGGTGTGGGACACGCTGAACGGAGGCGGCGACCCGGACAGCGTGGTCAACAGCACGATTCTGAGCGCCAGCGCGCTCTGGAAGAGCAGCGCCAGGGGCGTGATCTTGGATCACCGAGCTGGCGACGGCGGAACGCTGGACGCGGCGGAGTACCTCACCCAGCTGGTGCGGCCGAGCGACACCCTTGCGGTCACGCTGATGCCGATCGAAATCGCTGGCTGGGACGGCCCCGCCGACAGCAGCGAAGGCTTGGCGGCGTTCGAGCGAGCCCGCTTCGACGCGGGCTTCCAGGTGGGCTCACCGGACCATGACCCCGACCTGCCCGTGGCGCTGATCCTCCAGCGTGACGGCTCGGCTTCGGACTACCTGCCCTTTGGCATGCAAGGCGCGCCCAAGGTGAAGCTGTTCGGTCCGGGACCGACCGCAGGTGCGTTCTCGACGTTCATCCAGTTCCAGATCGGAGCCACCCTCTCGTTCCAGCTGGCGTCGGGAGAGACGGTCGACCAAAGCGGCGAAGGCCTGATCGGTCACGGCGTGATCCCCGACTTCGTGCTCCTGCCCAAGCAGAGTGACCTCATGAGCGGCGTGGACACGCTGCATGAGGCCGCGCTCGCGTGGGTCCGCCAGGAGTTGAAGCCATGAGCGAGCGCGCGCTCGGGTGGTGCTCGCTTTTGCTCCTGTGCGCCTGCACGGACGAGGTGATCGACCCGCTCCCCCAGCCCTCCGCGTCGCCGCCTGCCCCGACCGGAACGGTCTCCGCAGAGCGGGTGCGCGAGGTGTACGTGCGCAACCCGCTCGGCGCACCGCCAGACAACCTGCTCGCGGACGGCGACTTCGAGCTGTCCGTCACCGATGGCGCCATCGGCCAGTACGGCTTCGTCGCGTTCGGTCAGCAAGGGCCTCGCGCGCTCACGGTGGAGACCGGAGGGCTGTGCAAGAGCGGGCTGCTGTGCGCGCGGATGGCCGCGGGGGAAGCGCTCTTGGGCCAGGGCACCGCGGCCCCGGACAGGCAGGCGCATCACGCTTCGGTGTGGGTCAAGCCGCTGCATGGCGACGCTGGCCCAAGCGCGTGCGCCGCTGCGGCCGAGGCGTATGCCGTGCAGTGCGCGTACCCCTACGACGTCCTCAATCAACTCCAGCCTGCGGCCGCTCCGGACGAGCTCGGCTACTGCCAGCTGGAGGGCGCAGTCGAGCCGTCGCTGCGCGGGGTCTGCTTGTTGATCGTGGTGGGGGAATCGGAGGTGCTGGTCGACCACGCGGTGCTGGCGCCCGCGCCCGGCCGCAGCCCTCCCCGCCCCGCACCCGTCGTGCCCGAGGCCACCAAGCAGCGCTTCCGCGCGATCGCCGAGCACGTCCGCAGGTCTCGCCGATTCGGCCAGCCGGCCCCCGCCCCCGAGCGCCGCCAAGACTGACGGCGCGCTAGCAGCGCAGGGTCACGTCGCCCGAGAACGGGCGCACCGCTGGTTCACGCAGCGAGCATCCCAGCAGCCAGGCCGAGTTGTGAGCTAGACTCCCACGATGAAATGGCTCGTCTTGGCGCTCGGCACCACGTTGGCGGTTGGTTGCGGCGATGACTCCCCCACGGGTGGCTCGCCGACCGGTGGCGCGAGCGCAGGGGGCGCGAGCGCAGGGGGCTCGAGCGCAGGGGGCTCCAACGCAGGGGGCGGTGGCGCGGCGCAGGGGGGCGCGGCGCCGCAAGGCTTCTGCGCCGACACGGTCGCGGTCGGCAGCTGCCCGACGCTGACGGGCTGCCCTGACCTGAGCGACGCGGTGGCGGACGCCTTGTGCGGGTGCGCTGCCGCACAAGAGGGTGAGTCCTGCCAGGTGTCGTTCGATGGCGGCGAGGAGGGCTGCGGCTTCAGCGCGAGCTGCATCGCCGGCGAGTGGCTGGAGGAGCTGCCGCCCTGAGTGGCAGAAGTCGCGCCCGCGGAAGGTTCCGCTCACTCCCCTCGGCCCCGCGTTGGGGGTGCTAGGAACGATCGAAATCACTGGAGCTTGGGGTTGGCGGCTGCGCCGTCGCCTCAGTCGCTCTGGCGAGCGCTGCCCTCGCGACGCCGCACGCGCATGGGGAGGCCACCTTTGGGGCGCAAGGTCGCCTGCGGGTCCGGTTCGGCGCCGCGCGGGTCGCACAGCTCGAAGTCGGCGTAGTGGAGCAAGGTGGACAACACCAATGGGCCCTCCATCAATGCGAAGTGGTTGCCGATGCAAGTGCGCGGTCCGGCGCTGAAGGGGATGAACGCGTTCTTGTGACGCTTGGCCTCCTCTTGCGGCAAGAAGCGGTCGGGATCGAAGCGTGCCGGGTCGGGCCAGATGTCCGCCCGACGGTGCAAGGCGAACGGGCTCACGAGCACCACCGTGCCCTTGGGAAACATGTAGCGATCCACCTCCACGTCGGTGACCGCGACACGACCGAACATGTACACGGGCGGGTAGAGCCGCATCGACTCCTTGAACACACGCAGTGAGAGCGGCAGCCTGGGCAGGTCGTCGAAGCTCGGCACGCGGCCGAGCGCGTCGACCTCGCTGCGCAGCGCAGCCATCACCTCCGGATGTTGCCCGAGCAACATCAGACCCCAGGTGAGCGCAGCCGCGGTGGTCTCGTGACCGGCCACGAACAACGTGAGCACCTCGTCGCGCACCTGCTTGTCGCTCATCGCTCCCGCCTCGTCGTCGCGCGCGTGGAGCAACAAGCTCAGCAGGTCTCGCTTGCTCTCTCCCTGCCTGCGCGCCTCGATCAGCAGAGCCACGCGCGCGTCGAGCAACGCGATGGCGCGCTCGAGCTCGCGGTTGCGTTCGGTCGGCCACATGATGGGCTGCATCGCCCGCTCCGACCACGCGCGCAGCTGCGCCGCGATCTTGGGGGGAGAGTGATCCGCCAGGAGGCCGAGCCCGATGGCAGCACGCGCCTGGGCGATCAGGGTGACGCTGCTCGATTGGGTGCCGGCCCAGTCGAGGGCGGTGGTGAGCGCGGCGCCCAGCTCGTCTGCATCGTCGAACAGGTCGGCGTCGAACAAGGTGCTGCCGGCGATGGCCATGGTCACGCGCGTCATCTCGCGCGCCATGTCCACCACGGCACCGTCGGCGAGGCCCCGCGCGCAGCGCTCGGCGGCGCGCGTCATGTCCGCCGCGAAAGGCTGAATCGCGGCGTGCTGGAACATCGGAGCCATCAGCTTGCGCTGCTTGCGCCACAACTCGCCCTCGCTGGTGAACAATCCTTGGCCCGCGAGCGGGTACAGCGCGCCGCGCAAGATGGGCGACTTCTCGAACGCCTTGGCCTTGCTGACCAACACCTCGTGAACCAGCTCGGGTGAGTTGGCGAGCACCACGTCGCCGAACACGAAGCCGAAGCGCCCCACGTCCTTCAGCTCTTCGTTGAAGCGGAGCAAGCCGCCGATGCGGTCGTTGCGCATCAGGCGGAGCTGGTCGAACGCGCTCCCGAGCGAAGGGATGGCCGAGAGCGGGAGCGGCGCCGTCACCCGCGCCTCACGTAGCTGCGGCAGTTGCCAAGCACCGCGAACAGGCTGGAGTCCTTGCTCAAGACCGCGACCGGAGCGCCGCGCACGATGGTCTGGGCGCCCAAGTTGGCCCCAGGAATGGGCTGCGTGGGCTGCCCCACCTTGCCCAGCGACAGCCCGCCCGGCATCGAGCTGCACAGGTCGTTGTTCTCGGTCTCGAGCCGCGCGAGATCTTGAGGCGCGAGCGCGAGCTCTCCCTTCTCGACCCCGAGCCGTTGCAGATACATCACCTGCCCGATGATCTCTGCCTCCAGCGTGTGGTCTCGCTCCCCGGCGGTGTCGATCAGGCGCGCGAGCAGCGTACGCAGCTCGGCGCGCGCGGTGTCCTCGAGCTTCTTGACCTGGTCGCGCTGCCGCTCGTTGTGGAGCACCTGCACGAACACGCTCGGGATCTTGTCCCCCGAGCCCAGCTTGCGTGGCGGCTTGCTCCGACCGCTGCTCGGCACCTCGCCCGGGTTCTCGGGACGCGCGTTGGCCGCGACTTGCGGCGTGCCGTCGACCCATGTGGACGCCCCCGCGGCTCGCGGTTGGCTCGGCGCCGCCTGCGGCACTTCGGGCGACGCCATGGCATGCGGAGTGGATACGCCGTTGAGCGTGCGGTGCAGCTTGATGAACGTCTCGCGATGTTGATCCCACCCCGGAGCGCCGCTCTGGGACACGCGCAGCTTGCGTACGGGGGAGGTCTTGATGCGGGTGCCCGCCACGGGTCGATTCACGCGAATGGGCGACAGCAACCCGAGCGATCCCTCGGTAGGGAGCTGGCCCGCGTAGATGCTCTGGTACACGTACTTGCGGCGGAAGTTGCGCTTCTCGGTAGGGGCGGAGACGAGCAGCAGCGAGCCCGAGTACGTGAGCACCACCGCGCTCGTGACGGCGTCCTCGGCCATCTGGCTGGCGGGCACGAAGCCGCCCTGCTCGGTGATGCTGTTCCAGAGCTCGTCTTGCTCGAGGTACTCGGCCGCCTTGACCTCGAACAGCGCGCGGTATTGGTGCGAGTACGGCACGCCCAAGATCTGCGCGAGCGCGGCCCGCTCGGCTTCGCCGAGCTGATCGAGCGCAGTGCCGAAGTGGCTCGCGCGCGAGGGTGCCTCAGGAGCGAAGGCATCGACCTCGGCCAGCAACGCGTTGAAGTCGCGCCGCATGGAGGCCAGCATGCCGAGCGCGCGCACGCGCTCGTCTTCCTTCAGGTCTCTACGCGCCGCATACTTCGCCCACTCGTGGATCCAGCCGTCGAGCGCGTTGGCATACTCGAACAAGCGGGCACCGTTTGGGTGGTTGGCCAGGCGCTTCTCCAGCGCTTGCACACGAAGCGAAGCCTTCGGCTCGAGCGCCATCCCGGGAATGTTACTTCGGAAGCGGCCTCAGGGAAGCGTCCAGGGCACGTCGACACGAAAGCGCTGCCCCGGCGGAGAGACGGAGATGGGGTTCAGGCGATCGACCACACAGCGTGTGACCTCGGGGCGGCTCGTCGCGCGATCTTCGGCGACACCGCGACCGAGCTGCTTGCCGTCCTCACCGAACGTGAAGTTGAACGTGAGCTTCACCGTGGGCGGCTCCGGCTGCTGCGCCAGCGCGGGCAAGACACACGCCGCCACGATGGCTTTTCGCTGGCGGTCGAGCGCAGCGGTCGCCTCGAGCGCCACGTCTCTCGAGCGATGGGCCGAGCTCGACGCCGAAGCGACCTCCAAGGGCGCGACTGGAGCGGCCTCAACCAGGGCGGTCTCGACGGAGGGAGGCGCCACCGCGGGGGCGTTGCTGGCGGCAAGAGCGGAGCCCAGCTCGGGGCGATCACCCGCCGAGCGCAGCCCGAGGTAGAGGCCCAGCCCGATCATCCCACCCGCCACCACGATCGCGATGGCGAGCGGTGTGGTCGAGGTGGCCCGGGCGGGCTCGTCGTTCATGCGTGACGTCGCCAGCCCCGCTGAGCGGTCAGTTCACGACCACCATCGCGGTGACATACACGTACTCGTTGCTGTTCCAGGTCGTGGCGCTGGCGCGGCCGCACATGCCGACGTTGTACACGCCAGCTGGCAACGTGAGCACACCCGACAACGCGTAGACGCTGCGCGAGGCCCCGCTGTCGTTCAGACCGAAGATGCTCCCGAAGGGGTCGACCGTCACGGGCCCCCCCTGGTTGTAACAGAGTGCGATATCCAACCCGCCGTGCGCTGCCGTTCCGCCCAGCGCGGCGGATGCCGAGATGAACACCTTCTGGTTGGCGGCCACCGTGACCGAAGCCGCCGGGCCGAGCATCGTGTAGCTGGAGGGGATCGGCGTCGCGCCCGAGGCGCCGGTGGCGTACCCCGACGTGGTCGTGGAGACGACGACGCCGGACGGCCCCGTGGCGCCCGTCGCACCCGTCGCACCCGTCGGGCCCGCGGGACCCTGTGGACCGGTGGCGCCCGTCGCGCCCGTCGCGCCCGTGGCGCCCGTCGCGCCCGTCGCACCCGTCGCGCCCGTCGGGCCCGCGGGACCTTGCGGGCCGGTCGCGCCCGTCAGGCCTTGCGGCCCCTGCACGCCTTGCGGGCCGGCCGGCCCTTGCGGACCTGTGGCGCCGGCCGGACCGGTCGCGCCGGTCGGGCCGGTCGCTCCGGTCGCGCCAGTTGCGCCCATCGGGCCCTGAGCACCTTGCGGGCCCTGCGGACCTTGCGGACCGACGAGGCCGGTGGGATCGCCCACCCACTGACCGTTCTCGTCGATCACGGTGGTGCCACCAACCACCACGCTGTTGGGCGTGATGTCGCCGACGGCGTTGGTGGAGATCATGGCGTAGGGCACACTGTCGATCGGCGTGCGGGGCGTCATCTCGGGATCGCTGCCGACGGTGATGCCGAGGAACATTTCGTCCCCCGTGAGCACGTTGGTGAGCGGCGAAAGGGAGCCCAAGGTGAGCGAGTAGTAGCCGTCCTCGAACGTGACGCTGTGCACCTCCGTCCACACGGGCGCTACGTCGCTCGCGTCCGCGTAGATCGAGAACTCGAGATCGATCGGGCCGTTCACCGGCTGATTGCTGCTGTCGTACAGGCGACCCTGATGGTTCAGCAGCGCGGGCACATCGGCGCGCGCCTCTTCCGCCACGCCGAGCGCGATCAGGCCCGCAGACAGCACCAGTGCGGAACGAATCATTTGCTTCAAGTTCATGGCAGGTTCCCCGTCGAGCCGATCAAGCCGCCGTGCAGGCGATAGTTCTGAGACGTCATCTTCGTCTGGTTCTGGGTCGACTGGCCCATGGTGAAGACCAGCGTGTAGCTCGGGCTCGACACGCGATCGCCCGCGCTCACGAGCGCGTTGCCCGGGGGCCCTGGATCGGCCGGCGGACCGCCGCCCGCACCGCCGCCGCCAACGGGCCCAGCGCCCGCACCGCCGCCGCCGCTGGGAGCACCGCCAGCGGCCATGCCCCCAGCACCCTGGCCCCCGCCGCCGGCGGTGGTGGTGGCGCCGCCGGAGCCCCCTTGGCCAGAGCCGCCAGACGGGTTGGTGTCGTCGCCGCAAGCGAGCGCGACACACGCGATCCCGACCGCGATCCACGCGCGCCATCTCGATCGACTGAGCAAAGGAACCTCCGCGAAAGCCACAGAAATCCTAGCCCCAGTCAGCGCCGCGCCGCAACTGCGGCGATATCTAGTTGGCGGTGACGATGACCTTGGTGCTCTCGCCGTTGCCCTGACCCGCGCCGACGGCGTTCCAACCTTCGGGCAGGTGAGGCAGCGTCCAATTGAACAACCAGAGTCCATCGAGCGGCGACACGTTCAGGCACTCGGCGCTCTTTCGCTTGCCGAAGTCCTCGTGCCAGTAGGTGACGTGCAAGGCCAGCGGCGCCTTCAAGTACTGCTGGTGCGGCACGTCCGTGAACCACAGCACCTTGGGCTCGCCCTTCTCGTTCGACATGGTCGCGACCCGCTCCTTCCACTCCAGCGGAAAGTGGCCCGTCGCCGTCGTGGCGTACTTGGAGTGGTCCTCCGGGAACTTGTAACCCGGCACCGGCGGGCCACCCTTGCCGGGAGAGTACAGCGTCGTCATCACCGGTTTGAGACCGACGTAGGCCGTCATGGTGCCCGGAATGATCTTCACTTCGAGCCACTTTTCGTCGGCCTCGATCGTCTGCGGCAACTTCGACGCGGCGCGCGTGATGGTCACGTCCACGTCCAGTTGCTTCGCGGGGTCAGCCTTCTTGCCGATGAACTTCCCTGGCTCGCGGCGAAGCTCATAGAACACCATGCCGTCCTTCGTCACCTCGGCGCCGCCGATCTCGACGGGTGTCTTGGGCGCGATGGTCTCCTTCGTGGCAGCGAAGCTGCCATCGTCGCGCCGCTCGTACTTGGGCAACGCGACCTTCGCGCGGTTCCAAGCGAACGGCAGCGACATGTCGCTCTCGTCGAAGTGTACCCCGCGAAACGTGGACTGCTTCATGTGGCTGACCCGGTCGGCCGGCACCACCATGGTGTCCGGCGTGAGCAGCCACACGCGCCCGTGCATCTCGAACGCCTTGGAGTACGCGAGCATCGAGCCAGCTGGCATCTTCTTCCACACCAGCACCTGCGTGTTGAAGTTGCCGCCCGGCGCAGTGCGCTTGCCGCCCTTCAAGAAGTACGGCACCTCGTCAGTTGCCTTGATCGGCTCGTCGACGATGTTCTCCTCGTGGCCGATCGCCCACTTGCCGAGCGGCTTCCAGGTGTTGACCGGACCGTAGTCGCGCTCTGCCTTGGCCCACTCCTCGGGCGTGGGCACGCGGCTGTACATGGGTGTGCCGTTGGCGTGCGCGTAGCGGTATGGCCACTCGCCATCGAGCGGCGCGGAGTGCGCCAGCGCCCTGTAGTACGGGTCGTTCAGATCGAGCGTGGCAGTGTCGTCGTCACACACGTAGCCACGTGGCTCGATCGCGTACCACTTGCCCTTGCAGCCCGGCCCATCGAGCGGGTCGGGGGAGCGGAGCTTGGCGCTCGTACCGATGCGCATCTTGCCGATGGCGAGGCCCTTGCGCTCCGGCTTCTTCCAGATCCAAGTGTGAGGCCCCAAGGCGCCGATGCGCGGACCGCTCTCTTTGGTGGAGGGCTTCGCGGCGGAGGGCGCTACTTGCGGCGCTGCCTCCCCTTGCTGCTCCGCGACGGCGGCTGCCGTGGCGCGTGCCGCCGCCTGAACGCGCGGTGACTCGGCGATGGGGGCGTCGTGCTGACTGCAGCCAGCCACGAGCCAGAGCAAGGCCAAGCTGCCTTTCGTGCCGATCCAGGGTCGCATGCGCGGGACTATGTCCGAAGGTCGCGCCGGTGGCCCACATCTCGGCCAGACGACCGCTTGCCTCGGGGAGCCCGGCGTGAAAAGAGACCCCCATGGAGCACCGCGTTTCCCACGACGTCGGCCGGGAGCTGGCCCGCAAGGCAACCTCGCTGGCGTTCGACACCTACGCGCAGAAGTACGCGACCTACCAACCCAAGGCCCAGTGGACCGGGGACTACCACGCCAGCGTGACCTTCACGGTCAAAGGCATCAGCCTGTCGGGCAAGGTCGAGGTGCGCGAGCGCGAGATCGCCATGGACCTCGACGTGCCCTTCCTGCTCCGCCCCTTCCGCAGCAAGGCGCTCGAGATCATCGAGCGCGAGATCAACATGTGGTGCCAGAAGGCCAAGAGCGGCGAGCTCAAGTAGCGCAGGCTCACTCGGTCGCGTCGGCCTGCCCGAACGTGATCAGCGTGCCCTCACGGCACGCGAGCAGGAGCTGCTGGTTGCCCAGCGGAATCAGCGCCAACGGCGTGGTGCAGCCGCGCTCCGCACCGAAGCTCAAGCGCCCGTCCTGGTCACGCACGCCGACGCGGCCCTGCTGTCTCGCGAAGGCGACGCGGCCCTCGCCGTCGACGATCGGACCCAGGCGCGACGCCAAGCTGAAGCTCCCGGGCGGCGCGAACGGCGAGCGCGGCGCGCTGAATAGCCCCGGCGGCGTGGCGTGGCGATCGAGCGGGGTGCGGGAGAGCTCGGCGCCCGCGCGATCGAAGCCCACCAAGAACCCCTCCAAGGTGGTGGCCCACAGCGTGCCGTCGCTGCCCCACGCGAGCGGCGTGTCGAGCGACGAGAACAGCGTGTCGCCCACCCGGGTAGCGGTGGCGCCGCTCTTGAGGTCGAGCGAGAGCACGCGGTTGGGTGCGGCCTGCACGAGCAACGTCCGTGCATCTACGAGCAGGGCCGTGCCCGGCAACGCCCCCGAGAGCGTGCCCAGCTTGCGCGGCTCGGCCGGCGGCGCCACCCGATACACACCGCCTCCTTCCCCCAGCACCAGGTAGCCGCCGTCGTGCGGGATCGGATCCGAGATGATGCGCTCCGGGAGCGTGGCCCGCAGCCCCACCCGGCCACTCGCGTCGAGCGAGAGCAGCGCCCGGCTCGCGACCACCACCACCGAGCCGTCCGCGTTGGCCAAAATCGAGACCCAACCCTCGGCCACGCCGCCGAGCGACTGCAGCGCGAACGAAGCCCGCGGCAGCAGCACCGTCGCTTCGACCTTGCCGGAGGCGGACACGAAGGTCACCGCGGGGGCTCCTGTGATCACGGCAACCCCACCGTTGGGCAGGAGCACCGGCTCCCGCATGGCGGGCGCCGCGCCAACCCGGACGCGCGACAGCTCCTGACCGTCGGCGCCCAAACGCACGAGCTCCGGGCTGGTCAGCGCCACCCAGAGGTCGCCGTTTTTGCCGACGATCGGCGGGTGCGCGAGCGGGCCCAGGGTCTTCTTGCTCTTCTCCACGGGGCGGGAGGGAAGCGGGAAGCGAGAGCGGTTCGTGCGCGCCGCATCGAGCCGAGCCATCGGCGCAGGGGAGCTGTGGGGGCCGATCACGACCACCGACGGCAGCGAGGGATCGATCGACTCCGCGCCCGCCGGGCCGGAGAGCAGCAGCGAGAGCAAGCCTGCGCACCAGCGCGCCTGCCTCACGGCACCACCTCCAGCGTCACGCGGTACTGCGCGCGGCTGCCGCGCGGAACCGGATCGGCGGAGGCGACCGCGTTGGGCCCGACCGCGGCCCGCAGCTGCAGGCAGGGGGGCGAGCTGCCTTGGAACGTGAAGCCGGTGAACGGCGTGGGCGCGTCCGTCGACGTGGCTTTGCGTTGCCGATCGCTGTGCACGCGCACGGTGCGCGCCTCGGAGCCGCCGACGAGCAAGGTGGCGGAGAGCACCGCACCGCCCTCGCGCGCGTCATCGTCGATGCGGAAGCGAAAGAAGCCCGGGCTCGCGAGCTTGGGGCAGATCACATCGACGTCGTGCACCCAGCCGAGCGTGCCGCGCAAGGTCTGGTCGAGCGCGAGCGCATCGGCGCTGTTGCCGTCGTCGTTGGGCTCGGACTCGAAGCTTGGGTCTTGCTCCGCGGGGCCGAGCGAAAGCACGTACTGATCCGAAACGTTTTCGTAGACGTGTTGTGCGCGGCTGTCGCCGTAACGATCCATGTCTTGAATCACGGCCACCACGTACGGGCCGGGGCGCAGCTTCAGCGCGGGGATCTCGAGATCCAGACCCGCTCGACCGGGGCAGAACTGAGCGCTCGGCACGCTCTGCCCCTTGTGGAAGATCTGGATGCACTGCGGGATGTTGGGCAAGGTCGCGAGCATCAACGACGAAGGCCCGTCACGCTCGGGCACCTCGACGGTGAAGAAGTCGAGGTCGCCGTCCGTCGCCGTCGCGCGCTTGCCGAGCATCGCGTGGATCTGCGCGCCGTAGGGGATCGAGTTCGCCTCGGCCACGGTGTTGTTGGGCTCCTGCTCCTGGCCCTGGAAGCTCGCAGGCCGCTCTCGGAGCAGGTAGTGCGCGCCCGCGCCGAGCGCGGCGAGCGGGACGACGGCAGCGAGCAGCGTGACGCCGATCCGCGTGCGACGCAGCTTGCGCTCGTAGGCATCGAGCTCGTCGCGGGTGGCCAACGCGGGCACGTGGGCGGCCTCGGCGGCTGGCACGGGTTTGGCCAAGGTGCGCAGTGCGCCCGAGTCGAGCAGCGTCTCGATGCCGCTGGTCCCGAGCTCGGACAGCTCGTTCACCACCGCCGCCTGCAGGTCTTCGATGCGCTGGAACCGCTCGGCCGGGTCTTTGCGCAGCGCGCGCAGCACGATGTCGCTCATGCCTCGAGGCACGGAGGTCAGAATTTCGTGCGGGGGGACGGCGGGCTCGGTCAAGTGTTTGGCGAACACGCTCATGGGCGAGGGGCCATTGAACGGATACACGCCGGTGAGCGCCCGGTACATCAGCGCTCCGAGCGAGTAGATGTCACTGCGCGGGTCCACCATCTCGCCGCGGATCTGCTCGGGCGACATGAAATAGGGTGTGCCTACGATCGCGCCCTGACTCGTCAGCTCGGACAGCTCCGAGCCCTCACGCAGCTTGGCGAGCCCGAAGTCGAGCACCTTGGCGATGTCGCTGCCGTCACGACCGCGGACGATCATGACGTTCTCCGGCTTGATGTCCCGGTGGACGATGCCGGCGGCATGGGCCTCGGCCAGCGAGCTCGCGATCTGCACCACGATGCGGCCGATGCGGGTGGGCGGCAGCGCGCCCACCAGCTTGAGCACGCGGCCCAGATCGTCGCCGCTGACCAGCTCCATCACCAGGTAGGTGAGCCCGTCCGAGGCGCCGTAGTCGAACACCTGCACCGTGTTGGGTGAGGACAGTCGCGAGGCGGTGAGCGCCTCGGTCTTGAAGCGACGCACGACCTCTTGGTTGCGCGACAGCTCGCCCGCAAGGAGCTTCATCGCCAGCAGCTTGCCGATGCGCGTGTGCTCCACCTTGTAGACGATGCCCATGCCGCCGCGACCGAGCGCGTCGACGATGCGGTAGCGCTCCGCGACCACCATGCCGATCAGCGGATCGACGCGCAGCTGCGCCAGCTCTGCGCCTTCGGCCACGGCCGACGAGATGGCCAGCCGGTCGATCTCTGCGGACAGCATCCCCTGCGGCAAGGTCTTGGCTGCCACCAGGGAGCGGCAACGCGAGCACACTCCCTGCTCGAGCGCACGCGCTGGCTCGCCGCAGCGCTGGCAGTAGCGGAGGCCCATGGCAGGCTCTGGCTGAGCCTCCAGGTCTCGGGCGCGCGCGTCTCCAGGCTCGCCGTCGCTCATTTGCTCCCGTCCTTGTTGCGCTTGTCCGGGATCGCAAACGCGACGTCGACGTCGAACGTGGTGCGCCCCTGATGAGGCACCGGCCCGTTGACCACGCCGAACGCGCGCAGTCTCGAGCCCCTCTCCAGCTCGAGATCGGTGCGCCCCTGCACCAGGCGCACGACGCAGCCCGCGGCGGGCGGCTTGGCGCAGCCTTCGGCCTCGGCGCTCAGGATGATCACGTTGATGCCGTTCTCCTCGCGCAGCTCCAACACCTCTCCCGTGAGCTGCACGGGCTTGCCGACCGCTTCCTCGATCGCCTTGGCCACCTGGCTGTAGCCGAGCGGACCTCGTTTCGCGAAGGCGTCGGCGGCCGCCTCGAGGCTGGTCACCCGCTCCACCGCCACGCGCACCAGACGTGGCGCCCGCCCCGGGGTCTTGGCGCGCACCTCGATCTCCGTCGCGCCCACGCTGGATACGTTCATCGTCTGGGAGAAGTACCCGTCCTTCTGCACGCCCAAGCTGCGCCCCGCCACCGAGATCTCGGCGCCTGGCGAGGTCTTGCCCGAGAGCAAGAACGTGGCCTTCTCGGTCACGATGGCGCGTCCCGGCGCGTCGATCGTGAGCGGGAGCAACGGCACGGACACCGCGACCGCGCCCTTTTCCTCCGGCCCGTCCGGAGGCTTGACCGTGAAGTCGATCCGGCGCGATAGCTGCGCGCTCACGTCCGCCGACGGCCCGGTCACGTCACGACTGACGTCGACCGTCTTGATCGCGCGCCCATCTCGCAAGGGCACGTCTTCGCCGTCCAGTGAGACGGTCGCGCCCGGCATGGCCTCGATCACAATCTGTAGGCTCGGGCGGTCCGCCTCGAGCGTGGTGAGGTCCGGACGAATGCGATAGGCCACGCGCACGGGCAACGAGACCGTCTCGTCGCGACCAGAGCCGGGGCGATCGATCTTCACCTTGAGCGGCGTGTCCCCGATCTTGAGCTCGAGCGGCAGCGAGGCGCGGCCGCCGGCCACCTTCCCCTCCGCGTCCCGCACCGTCAGCGTGGTCCCGTCGGGGCAGCTCTCGCAGGTCACGTCGAGCACCTCGAGGCCGCCCTCCCCCGAACGGACCTGCGCCGTGAGCGGCGGAGCGCTCGGCCACAGCACCACCGTCACGATCGCCAGCACCACCAGCACGGGCGCCAGCGCCAGCAGCCACCACGCCCGCTTCTCGGACTTGGCGGGCCTCTTCTCCCGCTTGGGCCCGTCGACGCGGATCGCCTTGTCGAAGCGGCGCTTGCCGAGCGGGTGGTTGCCCTCGACCTTCACCGCAGGCTCCGCGCGCCGGCGCATCACCGGCGGCACCTGCTGCGTGGCCCCGAGCTCCTCGAGCGGGCGGTAGCTGGGCGGAGCAGGCTCCTCGATCGGGGTCTTCGAGACGCCCGGGCGCAGCGGCGCGATGCCGGGCCGCGCCACGCCGAGCAGCGTCCCCCCGGAGCGGCTGGGCGGCGCGCCCGAAGGTGGCGCCGGAACGGGCTGCATGCGCATGGTGCCGCTCAGCCCATGGGTTTCGAACACAGGCACGTCCACGATGGTGGCCGCGTTGGCGGGATCGGCCAGAGGGTCGAAGCCTGGTCGCGTGTCGTCGCTGTGGCGCGGCGCCGCGGCGGCCGAGAGGGGCGTGCCGGCGAGCTGGGTGCGCGTCACGTTCTGCTCCTCGCCGGGAGACCGATGTGTGGCGGGCACGTCCCCGAACGGCTTCGCGATCCCCATCAACGTACGCTGGGCCGCTTGCGGTCGCGTGGGCACGGCGCCGGGCACGCTGATGCCTCCGAGCAGCGTGGCCTGGGCGCGGCGGGACGGCGAGGCCTCGCCCCATGGCGTGCCACAACGCGGGCACACCGCCGCCGGGGCACCCGGCGGCAGTCCCGCATGCCACGGGACTTCACTCCCGCAGACTTGGCAGTGGGCCATCCGGCCGCATGGTAACCGAAGCTGCGGCCTCCGCCGGGCGAGAAACGTCGGCGCTGTCTCCCCAGGGCAGCTCGGGCGCCGCGAGTTTGTTGGCCCACGGCAGCGCGGGCCGGTATCGCCGGCCTAGCCATGGACGTGTCGTCGGTCTCGCTCCAAGAGGTGCTCGCTGCGGCGTCATTGCGCGCGGCCTCGCTCGTGCCCGAAACGTCCGGTTACCTGGCGCTGGCGATCGCTGACGCGAGCGCGCGCCTGCCCTTCAGGCTCGACGACGAGATGGTCACGCTGACCACCGAGGGCAGCGTCGCCGTCGCGCGCGGCGCGCAGGTGGTGTCCCCAGCGGAATCTGCACGAACGGTCCGAGACATGCTGGCGCGGCTGTTGGCTTGCTCCATCGGCTCGGCGCCTGCCCTGTTCGCGGCAGCGCGGCCTCGTCACGAGAGCGACGTGGGGGTGGAGGCGGTGATCCGCGAGCTGGAGGCGGCGCTCGTGCCGGTGAATCGCGCGGCAGCCCGACGCGCGCTGGCGCGCCTCGCGAGAGAGGCGTTTCGCGCCAAAGAAGGCGGCAAGCTCAAGCGTCGCAGATCTCGCCGACCGAGCCCGAACGTCCACCTCGATCCGATGGAGGTGCCGGTTGTGCGCGCGCCCGCCGCGCCGGCCAAACTGGCGCTGGAGGAGTCGATCGACGTGCAGTTCAGCGCCTCTCCGGTGCCGGTGAGCCCCGCGCCGCGCGAGGTCGAGCCGGAGCCGCGCCAAGAGGTGCTGGAGCTGCTCGACGAAGCGGCCACCACGATCGACGCCCCCGTGGCGCCGGCCCCCGCGCGCGAGCGCGACCGAGCTCGCCTGATGTCTGCCGACGTCAGCTGCGCTCGCAGCGACGTGGACGACCTCTTGGCGCGCTTCGGCGTCTCGAGCTTGGTCACGCCCGAGACCATGCAGTCCACTCGCGCCTCGCTGAAGCGCCTGGCGGGATTGGACCCCACACCCCCCCCGCCGTCGGCGGCCGAGCTGCGCAAGCTCACGGCCAGACCACCGCGAGTGGAGCTTTTCCGCATGCGAGAGTCGCAACGCGAAGAAGTGCTCGCCACCCTTCCGGATCGCGCCGCGCTGCGCCCCACCACAGTCGCCCTGGTGGCGCTCGGTCTGGTGCTGGCGGGGCTGCTCGGACACTACCTGCCGCCCTGGCTGGAGCAGCTGACCGCGACGAGCGTCGACACCGCGCCTTGACATCGCGCGGCGAACCCGGATCATAGCCGGCCATGCACGCCGAGAACGTCGCGATCCTGAAGTCGCTGGTGAGCGTTGCCTGGGCAGACGGCGACTACGGTGAGTCGGAGCGCGAGATGGTCGACGCTTTGCTCATCGCCTTCGACGCGAACGAGACGCAAGCCAAGGAGATGCGGGCCTACGCCGAGACCAAACGCACGCTCGACGACGTGCCGCTCGACGAGCTGTCGGCGGACGATCTGCGGACGTTGGTCCAGCACGCGGTGCTGCTCACCTTCATCGACGGGGAACAGAACCCGAAGGAGAAGGCATTCGTGGTGGACCTGGCGCGGTACATCGGCATCCCGGACGCCGAGGCGTCCCACCTGATCGAGCTCGCCGAGACCCGCGCCAAGCGGAACCTCCGCCTGCTCTAGTCCGCCCGAAGGGCGGCCAGACGATATCAGGGGGCGAGACCAGACGAGTCCCCGTGTCGCGGCGTCTCTTCGCGGCCTCCACTCGCGAGCGTCAGCGAGGGTCGCGACGAGACACCGCGACAAGAAAAACTGGGGACGCCCGCGAGTCCGCGCGGCAGGCCGCCACCCAACGGGCTCGTTGACCCGCGCGCGGCGCGCGGCGAAGCTCGCGGGGTTGAGCGCCGGGCGAGTCATTGGCAACCGTTACCAGCTCACGCGCCACCTCGCGGACGGAGGCATGGCCGAGATCTGGATGGCGCAGCATCTCGAGCTCGGAGTGCCCGTAGCGGTCAAGTTCATGAACTACGCGGGCGAGGGTCGCAGCGATCTGCGCAAACGCTTCGAGCAGGAGGCGCGCGCGGTCTCCTTGCTGAAGAGCCCGCACGTCGTGACCATGCTCGATTACGGCGCCGACGGCGACCGGCCGTTCATCGTGATGGAGCTGCTGCAGGGCACGGATCTGCTGGATCTCCTGCAGCTCTACCCCAAGTGGCAGCTGAGCGAGATCGCGGCGCTCGTCGACCAAGTCGCCAAGGGACTGACCGAGGCGCACGCGCTCTCGATCGTGCACCGCGACATCAAGCCGGGGAACATCTTCCTGGTGCGCTCGGGTCGCGACGTGTCGGCCAAGATTTTGGACTTCGGCATCGCGAAAATCAGCGCTGGCCAGCAGCTGACCGCCACCAACACCGTGCTCGGCTCGCCGTACTACATCAGCCCCGAGCAGCTTCGCGGGGAGGTGATCGATCATCGCGTCGACACCTGGGCGCTCGCGGTCGTGGCCTTTCGGCTAGCCACCGGCGAGCTACCTTTCGGCGGCGATACGCCCATCGAGATCACCGAGAAGATCCTGAAGGGGGAGCGTGCGTACATCGATCCGTCGCTGCCGAAGGCGCGCGAGCTCGAGTACTTCTTCTCCAAAGCGCTCGCCTTCTACCGAGAAGATCGTTACGCCACGGTGAGCGAGCTCGCCGAGGCCATGGCCCGTGTCGCGGGCGGGCGCGGATCGCTCGCCACGGTCTTCGACTTCGTACCGGAGGAGTCCACGCTCAAGCAGGCCTTTCGCTCGCCGCTCCGACCGGAGCTGGACGAGACCACCACCGCCATCGACGCGGACGGGTTGATCGAGGTCACAGGCGTGAGCCACACCGCGTCGTCGCCACAGATCACCATGCCGCTCGAGATCCGCGAGACCACCGACGAGGCCCCCACCGAGCGCCTTCGCCTGGAGCTGCCGGAGCATGCGCGCCTGACCAGCCAGTCGATGCGCGGCGCAGACCCTGGCCAGCTCGCCCCCCAACCGTTCCCACCGAGCACGACCGCTGCCGCCGCTGGTGGCACCGCTGGGTTCACCGTCACCACCCGCATGGTGGAGCCGCTCTCGGCCGATGAGCGCGCACGCTGGAACCTGCCGACGGTGCGGCGCGAACGAGCGCCGCGCGACGATCGCCTGCTCGTCCTGGTGTCAGCGCTCACCGCGCTCTCGCTGGTGATCCTGCTGTACCTGCTGATCACGCGCACATGATGCTCGTGCTCGCCCGATGGCGCGCTATGCTCGCGGCGACGCCCCCGTGAGAAGAAAGAGCTTCGTCCTGTTGGGCCACCCGGTGCGCCACTCCGCCTCGGCCCCGATGTTCACCGCGGCCTTTCGAGCCGGCGGGTTCCCCCATGTGTACACCCCGGTGGACGTCCAGCGTCCCGAAGACCTGGGCCGCGCCATCCGCCTGCTGAAGGACGGACTGCACGATGGCGCCAACGTGACGCTGCCGTACAAGCGTGCGGTGTTGGAGCACGTCGACGAGGTCGACGAGTCGGCCAAAGCCGTCGGGGCGGCGAACCTGCTCGTCGTCGACGAGCGCGAGAAGGTCGTGGCTCACAACACCGACGTCAGCGCGCTCGAAGCAGAGCTCGGTGAGTTGGTGCCTGGCCGCTCTCGCGTCGCCATCCTCGGCGCGGGCGGTGGCGCGGCGGCGGCGATCGTCGCGTGCAAGCGGCTGCGCTTCGCCGTGGTGGGCGTCACCACCCGCTCCTGGGGCGACACCGAAGCGACGTTCTCTGCAGAGAGCGCGCGACGCGTGCGGGCGCTGGGCGGGCTGGTGTCGGTCTGGCCGAGCGAGGAGCGGACGATCGAAACCACGAAGTTGTCTCTCGCCATGCGGCTGCAGTGGGCAGAGCTGGCCGAGCAGGCCGACCTGGTAGTGCAAGCCACGAGCGCCGGCATGTTGCACGGCCCCGACGGCGAGACGCTCGGCCACATGGTGCCCTTCGAACGAATGCCCAAGACAGCGGTGGCGTACGACCTGGTGTATCGGCCCGCCGAAACACCGTTCTTGCGGCGCGCCCGCGAGCACGGGCTGGTGGCGCACTCGGGCTTGGGCATGCTCGTTCGGCAGGCCGAAGCCGCCTACCGGCTGTGGATGGGGGAAGATCCCGAGCCTGGCATCATGCGGCGCGCAGCGGACGTCGTGCTCGCTTCCAGCATCGCCTCATGACCCTGCCAGCGGCTACGCTGGGGTGATGCGTGCCACCGCCCACCTGCTCGGCTGCTTCTCGCTGACCATCGCCTTGTCCGGCTGCAGCTGCGAGGGAGAGCTCGAGGACGCCGGCGGCAAGGGAGGTGAGACGAGCGGCACCGCGCAGGGTGGCGCCGGTGGCAGCGGCGCAGGTCAGGTCTTCACCACCGGCACGGGCGCAGGAGGAGACGGTCAAGGCGGCATCATCGGCAGCGGAGGCGGCGACGACGGCTGTTTCTTCGTGCCCTCCCCCGGCACCTTTGCCCCCGGCCTCGACTGCGCTTGGAACGGCCCCTCCGCCGCCTCGCCCTACGCCAACTACAACGACGTGGTCATGACGCCGGTGGTGATCAACCTGACCGACGACAACGGCGACAACGTGGTGGGCCTGGACGACATCCCCGACATCGCGTTCGTCTCGTATCGGCTGCAAGAAGAGAGCTGCTGCAACTCGCAAGGAGTCTTGCGCGTGCTCTCCGGTGGCTGCAACGCCGACGGCACCATGACCGAGCACTTCTCGGTCGGAGCGAACGAGATCCAGGCCGACCTCGGCATCGCTGGCGTCTGGCTCGACAACTCCGGCGGCCTCGCCGCAGGAGACATCGACGCCGACGGCAGCGTCGACCTGGTGGCGACGGTGCGCCTGGGCGGCACGATCGCCTTCGAGCGCGACGGCACCGTCAAGTGGTACCAACCCGCACACCCGAGCTCTGCGTCGCTCGACCACCTCGCCGGCACCACCCCGTCGATCGCAGATCTCGACGGGGACGGGAGCCCCGAGGTCATCCAGGGTCGCGTGGTGCTGAACGGCGAGGACGGCTCGCTCGCGTGGGCCGGCACCGCGGGCACGGGCACCAACGGCTTCATGGGCCCGGTCAGCGCCACGGGCGACATCGACCTGGACGGGGAGCTCAACGTCCTCGCGGGCGCCACCGCCTACGACGCGAGCGGGACGGCGCTCTGGACGTTCGACTTCCTGGGCACGCCGATCACGAGTGGCAACTGCCAGGCCTCGGGCTTTCCGTGTGATGGCTTCACTGCCACCGGCAACTTCGACACGGACGACGAGGGCGAGGTGCTGATCACGCGCGCGGGCGTGCTGTACTTCGTGAACCACGACGGCAGCCCCATGCTCGATGCCGTCACCAACACGCCGATCACGGTGACCATCCCGATCGACGACTGCGCGCGCAACGAAGGTGGTCCCCCCACGGTGGCCGACTTCGACGGCGACGGCGTGGCAGAGGTCGGCGTCGCCGGTGCCGATTTCTACGTGGTGGCGGATCTGGAGTGCCTGGCCAGCCCCCTGCCGGCCCAATGCTCGGACCCGGGCATCCGCTGGAAGGTGCCCAACGCCGACTGCAGCTCCCGCGTCACGGGCTCGAGCGTGTTCGACTTCGACGGCGATGGCCGCGCCGAGGTCGTCTACAACGACGAAGACTTCTTCCGCATTTTCGATGGCACCACCGGCGCCGTGCTGACGCAGATCGCCAACCACTCGCACACGCGCCTGGAGATGCCGGTGATCGCGGACGTGGACAACGATGGCAACGCGGAGATCGTGTTCATCGAGAACGCTTCCGGCGGAACGACGCAGGGCATTCGCGTGTACGCTGACGCCGCCGACTCCTGGGTGCCGACGCGTCGCGTGTGGAACCAGCACGCCTACCACGTGACCAACACCTCGGAGCTGGGCGCGATCCCCGCGAACGAGCCGCCCAACTGGCTCGAGCCCACCGACGCGAGCCCGTCTGGCCTGATGAACAACTTCCGGCAGAACCTCCCCGACTTCGATCAGTTCGCAGCGCCCGATCTCACCGTCGCGCTGTCGTTCGACAAGTCGACCTGTCCTGCAACGCTCGGGCTGGTGGCGACCGTGTGCAACGCAGGGGCGCTGCAGGTCGGTGCGGGCACGATCGTGACGTTCTGGGACAACGCGACGATGCTGGAGATCCCCTGCACCAACGCGCCAGTCGCGACGTCGAGCCCACTCAACCCCGGCCAGTGCCAGCAGGTGACGTGCAACATGCCCGCGCCCCCGGTCGAGCCTGCGACGGTGAGCGTTCGTGCCTGCGTCGACAACGGCGGCTACGCCTGTGACCAGCCTCCCGCCAGGGGTGGCAACAACGAGTGCCACGAGGACAACAACCTCGCAGATGGCTCGGACGGCTGCACGGACGTGCCACAATGAGGTCGCTTCGACGAGGCCTCGCGAGCTCCTGGCCGCGAGTATGCTGCAGGCGTGGAGCTCTCGCTCTCGCCAGATAGCCGCAAGCTCGAGCGGCTGGGGGACTTCGCGATCCTGCGGGTGATCGGCGAGGGGGGGATGGGCATCGTGTACGAGGCGCTCGAGCAGTCGAGCGGTCGGCGCGTCGCGCTGAAGGTGTTGCACACCAACCTGAGCCGCAGCGAAGGTGCGCGGGAGCGCTTCTTCACCGAGATGCGCGTCACCGCGGGTCTGTCGCACCCGAACATCGTCCGCAGCCTTTCCAGCGCGGAGATCGAGGGCAAGTTGGTGATGGTGCTCGAGCTTTGCGAGGGCCACAACCTGCGCGAGGAGCTGTCGCGAAGCGGACGCTTGCCCTGGCAGCGGGCCCTGGTCGTGGCTTCTGCCGTGGCGGCCGCCCTCGTGGCCGCTCACGAGTCTGCGCCGGCGATCGTCCACCGGGATCTCAAGCCCGAGAACCTGATGTTGCTCGCCCATGGTGGTGTGAAGGTGATGGACTTCGGCATCGCCAAGGTGCTGTCCGAGGACGCGGCGCGCACGCGCACGACGCAGACGGTAGGAACCGTGCAGTACATGAGCCCGGAGCAGATCAACGGCGGCGCCATCACCCCGTCGGTCGACCTCTATGCGCTCGGGCTGGTCCTCTATGAAATGGTGGCCGGGCACCCGCCGTTCGACTCGCCCTCGCTTTTGGCGTTGCTGCGCGCTCAGTGCGAGTCCCCGCCTCCCCCACTGCCAGACGTCGTGCGGCGAGAGATTCCAGCCGAGCTCGAACAGCTGCTGCTCGGACTCCTGGACAAGCGGCCGGGCGCGCGGCCCAAGAGCGCCCGCGCAGTGCTCGACGTATTGCTGGCCCTGCGAGGCCCGGCTCCCGCGGGCGCGGCGACCGCCTTCAGCGCGGCTAGCGCCGCGCACCACCCGACCGCACCGCACCGGCAAGCCGCCTCCGCGCCAACCAGCGCGCCGCGCTTGGACACGATGGCGCTGGTCGACAAGCTGGAGCGGCGCGCCCGTTGGCCCTGGCTGGTTGGAGCCGGCCTGCTGATCGCCGCCGGCTCGCTCGTCGCCTCGAAGACGATCTGGCTCCAGAGCCGCGACTCGGAAGAAGCAGAGGACGCCGAGGAGAGCGATGAAGAGCCGCTGCCGGACGCGAAGCCGGTCGCCCCGCCACCCAAGACCCCTCCCCTGCGAGGGCCTTGTGCGATGGGCACCAGCTGCGTGGCCTTCGCTCCCAAGAACCCGAGAGAGGTCGAGCTCGAGCAGCTGGTGAGCGCGGCCGATGGGCTGGCCAGGTCGGTCGATCCCTCCGCGCAGCTGGCCAACCTGACGGTGATGAAGGCGCTCGGCGGCGGCCGACTGGACCTCGGCAACCAGGACGCGATGGTGGTGCTGACCTATCGCTCGATCAGCTCGATGGTGCTGGTGCGCGCATCCGCGACGGAGCTCGGCGCGACTCGTGCCGACGCCACGCAAGGATTGCAGCTCGTGACCCGTGATGCGTCGTGCACGTTCAAGCGCGCCTACGACGTGGCGCTCGGGACGGAGTTCAAGAACGCACCCGACGCGTTCGCGTCGCTGATCTTCAACCCGCAGCTCGGGCTCAGCGTGTACCAGTTCCACGGCCCCACGGGCCACGCGTTGATCGACGCGAAGACTTGCACGGTGCGCACGCGATCGTCGCGATGACCCTGCCGACTCAGCTCGTGAGCGATGGGTCGGTCACCTTGCCCATGAACAGGACGGCGCCGCTCTTGCGATCTCGGAGCATGTACAGGAAGGGGTGGTCCGCGCGGAACGTGCGCGCGGCGACCGGCGCCGCCGACTCCTTCATCGTGACCGCCGTCGCCGCGGCAGCTTCCGTGCCCTGCTCGTCCACGCGGATGAAACCCTTGTGGAACACTTCGCTGACCTGGAGCGCCGTCTCGCTCATGCCCGAGAAGTCGGCGTCGGGGCTGAACGCGCGCGAAAGGCCCATCGCCGAGAGTGGCTCTCGTAGCTTGCTCGAGGCCGCCGGCTCGATCTTGAACTTGGGGAGGAGGATGCTCGTCGACTGTGGCTCCAGTGACTTGACCAGAGCGTCCACCCGAGCGCTCGTCATGGATCGCTCGAGCGCCGCCAGCCCGTCGACCGCTTTGGGCAGCACGAACACCATCGCCAATTGGTTGCCCTTGTACGGGAGCTCGATCACCTGCGCCTCGTCGACCTCGCCGTAGGGGACAGGCCGCATCGCGGTCATGGTCGGTACCGACACTGCGTCGGCCGCGCGCTTGAACGCGAGCTGCATCGTCTCGCCCTGGTCGAACGCCACGGCCCAGTCCATGAGGAAGTAGATGGCGTTCACCAACACCAAGCGAGTCGAAGAGTCCACCCCGCCCTCGGTGATCAGGTCTTTGATCAGCTTCTCGGTCTGGCGCTCCACCCAAGCGTTGATGTCCCTCCGCGTCCGCTCCGCGGAGCCCTTGAAGTCGACTGTCGCGAGCGGAGCACCATACGCGGCGCGAGTCGCGTCCACGAAGGGCTGGTGAAACGCCATGGTCTGTTCGCCGAACAAGCGATTGGCGATGCGGAGCTTGCCGTCCTTCGTGGGCGCGGTCAGCTGCGCGAGCAGCCGGCCAGAGGCGCGCTGTGTGGCCTCCAGCTCGGGCGTGAGCGCCAGCGTCTTCTTCATCTCCGCCGCGGTTTGGCCGCGCGCTCCGCCATAGGTCATCGCCAAGGCGATCGCCACGCTGAGGGGCGACATGACCAGGTTTCCGGGAGTCTCGCTGCTCAGCCTTCGATAGAGCTCGAGACCGAACGCGTTGCTGCTGCGAGCGTAGGCCTGCACCTCCTCGGCGCTGGCGTCGACGGTCGGCGAGCTCTCCGCCAGCGGATCAGGCGGGGCGGGAGGTGTCACCCCGCCTGGCGGCGAGGGTTGGTCGAGCGTCTCGGCACAAGCACCAACGAGCAAAGGGAGGACGGCGGAGAGCAGCGCACGGCGGGAGAGATGTAGGTGGGTCACGCCCCGACAGACGGGCCATGAGGAAGGAAGTTCTCACCGCCCCTAAAGTCCGCGCTCGAGCGGGCCGTACCCAGTCACGACGCGGTCGGTGCACGGCCGCCTCCCAGGTCGAAACGACAAGGGCAACCGCATTCGAAAGGTGCGGGCGCAAAGCCATTGACCTACCGGCCCGCCGACGCGGGCCCACGGTTTGAAGGGCCGCCGAACCACCATCTTCGCCATGACCTGCGGCGAGGAGCTTGCCCCGCGCACGCGCGGGAAGTCGGGAGCATTCCATGAAGACGCTGTCGCACGTGGGCGCGCTGTTCGCCCTCGCCCTCTCGGGCGGGGCACTCTCGGGCTGTGGGGCCTCGATGTTCGCCGGGGTCGGCGCAGGCTACGACCAACAGGGCTGCGTCGAGGAGGCGCTGCGCCGCGGGGCCGACGCCGCGACGGCGAAGACGGCGGCGAACGAGTTCGAGCTCGGCTGCAAGACCGGCGACGCCGCTGCGTGCAGCGCGCTCGGAGTGGTGTTCGAGACGGGCGTCGGCCGCCCCCAGGACGCACGGCAAGCGCGCGGCCTCTATGCCAAGGCGTGTTCGGCCAAGAACCAGCGCGGCTGCGTCAACCTGGCCAAGCTCGAGATCGCGAGCGCCCAAGGGGCAGGCGACCTCGCGCTTGCACACGAGCGGCTATTCCTGGCCTGCGAGCTCGGAGAGCCCAGCGGCTGCGCTGCGATGGGAGAGAGGCTCCGGCGCGGCGCGGGTGTGCCCCGCGACCTGGAGAAGGCCGACCGCATGTTGGACCGCGGCTGCGCCGCAGGGAACGCCGAGGCTTGTTATGCCCTGGGGGATCTGCGCGAGGTCGACGAGGCGAGTCCAGCGCACAACCAAGCTGCGATCACGCTGTTCGTCAAGTCCTGCGTCGCCGGGCACGAGCCTGCGTGCCGGCGCCTGAGCCCGAGCGCCCGGGTCGCCGCGCGCTGACCGCGCCAGAGCGAGTTTTGTGATTCGCGCGACGAGCGCGAGCGCTTACCCTCGGGCTCGCGCCAAACTGGCGCCGGTTCAGGGCATATGTCAGACACGAGAGCTCAGCGGGTGGTCGGGACCAACGTTCCTCGCGCCGATGGCGTCGCCAAGGTGGTGGGCACGGCTCGCTACGTGGACGACTTGCCCAAGCGCAAGGACGAGCTCTACGGCGCCACCGTTCGCAGCCCCGTCGCCCGCGGCAGGATCCGCTCGGTGCGCTTCGATCCGAGCTTCGACTGGTCGGACGTGACGGCGGTGCAGGGTGGCGACGTGCCGCACAACCTGGTCGCGATGATCGCCGAAGACCAGCCGGTCTTGGCTACCAAGCTGGTGAACCACGCGTACGAGCCGGTGGTCCTGCTCGCCTGCGCGGACAAGGCCAAGCTCATGCGCGCCAAGCTGGCGGTCACTCTCGACATCGAGCCGCTGCCGGCAGTTCTGGACATGCCGCGCTCGCTGGCCGGCGAGCACGTGGTCTGGTCCTCGCCAGATGGCTTCGGCGAGCCGAACAGCAACGTGATGAAGCGCTACCTCATCACGAAGGGTGATTCCGACGTGGACGCCGCGCTCGCGAGCTCTGCCATCGTGCACCACGGCAGCTACTCGACACACCATCAGGAGCAGCTCTACATCGAGCCGCAGGGCGTGATCGCGTGGTGGGAGGACGATGGCGTCCACGCGTTCGGCAGCATCCAATGCCCGTACTACGTGCACAAAGCCTTCGTGAAGGCCCTCGACCTCAAGCCGGAACAGATCTGGGTCTCCCAAGCCGTGACGGGAGGAGGCTTCGGCGGCAAAGAAGAGTACCCCTCGGTGATCGCGCTCCACGCAGCCTTGCTCGCCAAGAAGGCGGGCCGGCCGGTGCGCATGATCTACGACCGCACCGAGGACATCGAGGCCACCACCAAGCGCCACCCTTGCTGGTGCGAGATCAGCACCGGCTGCGACGCCGACGGCACCCTGCGCGTGCTCAAGATGCGGGTGGTGATGGATGCTGGCGCCTACGTGACGCTCAGTCCGGTGGTGCTCTCACGTGGGGTCTTGCACGCCGCCGGCGCGTACCGCTGGCCGAACGCCCACATCGAGGGCGTCGCGGTGGCGACCAACACCCCACCCAACGGCGCGTTCCGAGGCTTCGGCGCGCCGCAGACCATCTGGGCGATCGAGCGCCACATGGACGCCTTGGCAGCGAGGATGGGCATGGACCCGATGGCGCTCAAGCGCAAGAACCTGCTGGTCGAGGGAGACACCACCGCGACCGGCCAGGTGCTTCGCTCCAGCGTGGCCGGCGTCGAGTGTTTCGACAAAGCCACCGCAGCGTCGCGCTACGCGGAGCGGCGACGCGAGATCGACGCTGAGAACGCCGCGAGAAGCGCGCGCGGCGAGCGCAAGCGCTTGGGCATCGGCGCGAGCGTGTTCATGCATGGCGCGGGCTTCACTGGGTCAGGCGAGCGCATGCTCAAGGGCAAGGTCGCCGTCGACGTCACCGCTGGCGGGCGGCTCAACATCCGCACCGGATCGACCGACATCGGCCAAGGCACCGAGACGGTGTTCCGCCAGATCGCAGCAGACGCCGCCGGAGTGACGATGGATCAGGTGGACTTCGCGGTGCCAAGCACGAACGTGGTGCCCGACTCGGGCCCGACCGTCGCGTCGCGCACGGTCATGGTGGTGGGCTCGATCGTCGAGTCGGCAAGCAGAGAGGTCGCCGCCTTGGTCGAGGCCGAGCGGGCGCGGGGCGGGGGCACGTTCGCGGAGGCCGCCGACCGGCTGCTCGAGCGTGGCCCCGTCTCCATCCTCAAGCAGTACGAGCCACCCGCGTGGATCAACTGGGACGACAAGACGTACAAGGGTGACGCGTACCCGTGCTTCGGTTGGATGTGCGACGTAGCCGAGGTCGAAGTCGACCTCGACACGTTCGAAACCGAGGTGAAGCGCTTTCACATCGCGGGCGACGTGGGGAAAGCGATCCACCCCGTGATGTGCAAGGGGCAGCTCGAGGGCGGCACGCTGCAGGCGATCGGCTGGGCGCTGTGCGAGGACGTGGTGTGGAGGGACGGCCTGATCAAGAACCCGCGCATCACCAACTACATCATCCCGACGGCTCTCGACGCGCCGCCGTTCGAGACCGAGCTGGTCGAGTGCCCCTTCGTGATGGGGCCGGGCGGCGGAGCGAAGGGCATCGGCGAGCTGCCGATGGACGGCGGCGCGCCGGCGATCGCCGCGGCCGTCGAGCAGGCCACCGGCCTCGCCGTGACGCATCTTCCGCTCACGCCGGAGCGTCTGTTCGCGGCGAGCTTGGGGCGCAGCCTCTCCGCTCCAGTGGTGCCGTCGATCGAACGAGAGGGGTCGAGCCAGTCATGAACATCACGCTCACGCTCAACGGTGCGAGGCGCACGTTCGAGGCCCAGCCCATGCGACGCCTGCTCGACGTGCTCCGCGAAGAGCTCTCGTTGACGGGCACCAAAGAAGGCTGCGGCGAGGGCGAGTGCGGCACCTGCACCGTCTTGCTCGATGGCGAGCCGGTCAACGCTTGCTTGGTCGTCATCGGCCAGTGCGACGGCCGCGAGGTGGTCACCGTCGAAGGCCTGGGGGACGCAGAACATCTCACGCCCGTGCAACGCACGTTCGTCACCGAGGGCGGAGCCCAGTGTGGCATCTGCACTCCCGGAATGTTGATCTCGGCCGAGGCGCTGCTTCGCCGCAACAGCTCGCCCAACGACGAGCAGATTCGCGAGGCGCTCGCCGGCAACCTCTGCCGCTGCACGGGTTACGAGCGCATCGTCGAGAGCGTGCGCCGAGCTGCCGAGATCATGCGCCAAGGAGGCGCACGATGACCGTCGCCGATCTCGCCCACCTGCAGCTTTCACGCGTGGCAGACCTCCGGGCGCTGTGCCGGCGCGTGCGCGACCTCCATGCGGAGGGCCGCACCGTAGTCCTCTTGGCGGGCGGCACCGATTGGATGGTGGAGCAGGAGATGCGCAAGCCGTTCGGCGCGGGCAGCGAGCCCGCCGTGATCGACGTGTCGCGTTTGCCCGAGCTCCGCGGCATCTCGCTCCCGAGCCCAGGCCTGTTGCGCATTGGAGCAGCCACGACCTTCTGGGAGATGCGGCGTCACCCGTTGGTGTTGGAGCATGCCCCCATCATCGCGCGCATGGCTGCCGACGTCGGGGCCGTCCAGATCCAGGCCCGCGGGACGTTCGGAGGCAACCTCGCGACAGCTTCTCCTGCCGCGGACGGCGTCGCGGCGCTCGCGGCGCTCGACGCGGTGATCGTCGTAGAGAACGCCGATCACCAGCGGCGCATCCCGTTCCCCGAGTACGCCACCGGCTACAAGCAAACCACGCGCGCCGACGACGAGGTCATCGTCGCCGTGGAGATCGTCTTGCCCAAGCCGAGCGCCACCTGGATCTGGCGCAAGGTCGGGACACGCAAGGCACAGGCCATCAGCAAGGTCGCGTTGGCGGCGATCGCGGAGCGCGAAGGCCCGCAGGTGGTGCGCTGCGGCCTCGGCATGGCCTCGGTCGGCCCCACCACGGCGCTGCTCGCGCGCACTCGCGAGCTATTCCTATCGACGGCGCTGGACCGCATCGACGACGACGCCATCGACAAGGCCGTCGACGGCGACATTCGCCCGATCGACGACGTGCGTTCGACTGGCGAGTATCGCCTGCACGTGGCCAAGGCATGCGTACGCGAGCTGGCACGCAAGCTCCGCGGCTGATCCCGCCTCAGCCCTTCTGCAGCCGGTCCTTGAGGCGACGGATGGCGCCGTCCACGCGGCGCGTGTCACGCACGCACCCGCGCACCACGATCTGCATGGCGACCACCGCGCGCTCGTCGCCGCTCTCCACCGCTTGATCGACCAACGCCAACTTGTCGTCGCACGGCAACGTACGCAGCTTGAGCGCGAGCGACATGGCGAGCGAGCTGTGCGCGACGACCGCGGGCTTCGCCAACGTCGACGCGGCCAAGTCCGCCCAGGCCGCGCGCCCGCTGCCCTCGAGCAGGTCGTACAGCAGATCCGGGCCGCGGGAGCCCTGTGACGAGCCGACCAGCTCGAACGTCTCCGCGGCCGCGGGGTGCTTCTCTTGTACGAGCGTCACCAGCAGCTTGCGGACCAACTTGCGCACCGCCTCGTTCTCCAGCGCGCCGCCGTTGGACTGCAGCAGCGACACCGCTTGGGTCCGAGCCGCGTCAGTTTGGTTGGCCTTGAGCGCCGCACGCAACGCGCTCACATCCGCCTCTGCCACTGGCCCCGAGCTGGTGACCGGCGGGCTCTTGACCGCGCTCGGCGCGGACGAAGGCATGATCGCAGAAGAGGAAGGAGCTGGCGGAACCGCTGACGATGTCTGGCTCGGCGCCGAAAAGCTCGCTGTGGCGGTCGCCATGGTGGCCGGCGGTGCGGGCGTGGAAGCCTGAGTCGGAGGAGCAGCGGGCCCCGCGCTCGACGACATGAAGAGCAGGTAGCCGCCCACCGCGAGCACCACGCCAAGCCCCACCCAAAGCACCGCGCTCGACCCGGCCGCGCTGGGCGCCCGGGAACGCGACGCGGCGGCGGAAGCGCGCGGCGGGGGAGCGGAGCTCAGGGCGGGCGGCGGCCTGCTGCTCTCCTTCCGCGGCGGGGCGCTGCTCGACTTCCCGGGCGGCGCGGAGCTCGCAGGCGTGTGCGGCGGGCGGGAGCGCAAGGTGTTGGGAGGGTCGTCGGCGCTCGGCTGCCGCGCGGGCGGCTGGTCGCTCGCCTTGGCGCCCGTGCTGGTCGGAAGAGGCGGCGGAAACGAGGAGCGAAGCGCGGCGTGATCACCGCTCTTGAACAGCGCCTCGCTGGTGGGTGGCGCAGGCTCGGCCGGCACCACGCGGGCCTCTGGGATGGCACCATCGATCGCTGCGATCAGCTCGTTTGCCGCCTGGTAGCGCTCGTCGAAGTCCTTCTCGAGCAGCTTCATCACGATGCCTTCGACCAGCGGGTCGACGCTGGTCCCAGGGGCTCGTTCCGCGATCGGAGGAGGAGGCTTGAGCCGCTGCTTGGCGAACAGCTCGGCCTCCGTCCGCGCCTCGAACGGGTGCTTCCCCGCGAGCATCTCGTAGAACATCACGCCCAAGGCGTAGAGATCCGCGCGGCTGTCCACCAGATCCATGCCGAAGGCAGCTTCGGGCGCCAGATACTCGATCGTCCCGAAGATCGTCCCTCCGCCGGTCAAGCGCTCCTCGTCCGTGATTTCGTCGGACGACAGCGTCGAGATGCGACGCCCATCGATGCGCGCCAGACCGAAATCCACGAGCTTGACGAAGTCGCCCTCAGCCAGCATCACGTTGCGCGGCTTGAGATCGCGGTGGACGATGCCGCGCGCATGGATCTCGCCCAACGCGACCGCGATCTGGCGCACGATCTTGCCTGCCCGGTCGACCGCCAGAGGCGCTTCTCGATCCAGCACCGCGCGCAGCGTGACGCCACGCACGTACTCGAGCACCAAGAACCGAGTGCCATCCGAGAGCTCGCCGAAGTCGGTCGCCGCCGCGACGTGCGGGTGGCTGACCTGAGCACCCGCGAGCGCCTCGCGCTCGAAGCGCAGGAACAGCTCAGGGTGGTCCTCGGTGCCCGGGTGAAGCACCTTGAGCGCCACGCGCTTGCGCAGCTTGAGGTGGCGCGCCAGGTAGACCGTGCCCATGCCGCCCATCGCCAGGATGCGATCGATCTTGTACCGGCCATCGATCACTTGGCCGATGAGCGAGCTGGCTCTCTCCTGAGCGCGTTGATCGAAACCCTGTGTCCCCATCAAGCTCGTGTCCGCATCGGATGGCCGGGCAGAGACTAACCCGACGGCCCCACGAGCACGTAGCCTCGCAGCCGCACGGACTGCAAACGGTCGGCGTGAGAGCCCAGTCGCTTGCGCAAGCGCTTGACAACCGACTCGAGCGCGTTGTCGCTGACCTCGACGCCCTCCCCCCAGCAGCCGGCGATGAGCTCGGCCCGGCTGATGACCTTGCCCATTTGGGCTGCCAGGATCGCGAGACACTTCAGCTCGCTCGGGGCGAGGTCGACGTCCTCGCCGTCGACCGTCACGCGCCGCGTTCCCTCGTCCACGACGATCGCGCCTGCCTCGATCCTGCGCGGCGCCGCCGGGTACTGTGCTCGCCGCAGGAGCGCCTCGGACCGCGCCAAGAGCACGTCCACACGTGCGTCCGACTTGGTGATGAAATCGTCTGCACCTGCGTCCAGCGCCCGCACGAGATCGTCGGAGGTGTCGCGCCCCGTCAGCATCAGGATCGGGAGCTTGCGTCCGCGCTCGCGGATCTGGCGCACCACCTCCACCCCGTCCGCATCGGGCAACCCCCAGTCGAGCACCAACAGCGAAAACGTCCTCTTGTCGAGGAGCGACAGCGCTTCTGCTGCGGTGCCGCAGGAGTCTACCTCGTGCCCCCGGCGCTCGAACACGCGCTGCAGCGACGCCAGCAATTGAGGATCATCGTCAGCGAGAAGGACATTCATGCGTGAGTCCGGGACAGTCTAACCCGTCCGCTAGTTGCGCGCGCGCCGACAAAAGAAGGGAAGCGATATCCGGGCGTTGGCCACCACCTTCAGCGCTCGCCGCGAAGGAGCTGCGTTCCGCCGCGCGCCAGCGCTGGCAGAGCCCGCTCGATCATGAGGGATGGCTCGTCCACCGTTGACGCGCGGCGCGGTTGAGTAGGAAAGTTCGGATTTGGGATTGGCATGACTTACGAGTCGCCCGCGATCGTCGTGGTGGGAGAGGTCAACGGGGCCGGGAGTCTGGCGACCGCGCTGGGCGCTCGCGTAGTGACGGTCGCGCACGATGTCGAGCGACTCGCGAGCGTGTTGGGCGACGCTGGTGCGCTGGCCATCATCATCGTGGCCCAGACCGACGCGAGCACGCTGCGCCTGCTGGAGCTCGCGACTGGGCGGGCCCCCGTGGTGCTGATCACGCGCGACGTGACAGCCGACTCGTTGTCGCGTTGGCTGGCTCGGGGCGCTGACGCCGTCGCTTGCGATAGCCTCCCCGCCACGTTGCTGGCGGCGGTCGCCAACGCGCGCGCAGCGGCGCAGAGCCGTGGCGTGTTGGCCGCCCTGGAGAACGCGTTGCCCCTCGGGGCGGTCGTGACCGACGCCGGCGGCACCAAGCTGTTCGAGGCCGTTTGGGGTCGCAGCCGCGGTCTGTGCGCCGCCGAGACCAACGATCAGGACGAGGGCTCGCGCAGCTCACTCTTGCCGGCCGGCACCAGCGTCGTGACGGACGCGGCGGGAGTCGAGCGAACGGTGCGCACCAGCAGCGCCTCGACCCACACCGCGGTGGGCTTTTTGTCGAGCCTGATCCAGGAGGATCAATCCGCGCGGATGGAGCTGGAGCGCAAGCTGATCGCGGCGCAGAGATCGGAGACGGTGAGCCAGCTGTCCCGGGGCGTGGTCCACGACCTCAACAACGCCTTCTCGATCATCCAGAGCTTCGCGGATCTGCTGTGCCAGGAGACCCCAGAGGAAGATCCGCGCCGGGCGGACCTCGAGGAGATCCACCGCGCGGCGATCCGCGCGGCCGCGATGACGCGCGGTCTCACGACCTTTCAGAAGCGCGCGATCGGCCAGCCGGAGTCGCTGGACACCAGCGAGCTCCTGCGCAGGCTCGAGCCGCTCGCGAGGCGGATGCTCGGCGAGCGGACGGAGCTCGCGCTCAAAGGCTCCGGCCGCGAGGAGGCTGCTGCCATCACGGCGTTCTGCGACCCCGCGCTGTTCGAACAGGCGGTGCTCGAGGCGCTCACCATCCTTCAGCCCGCCGCGCAGGACCGGTTGCTCACCGTCTCGGTAGAGTCCTTGGACAAACACGTCGCCGTCAAAATCGTGGGGGCTGGCGCTCCGCTCGAGCTCGAGCGCGTGCATGGGTTGCGAGAGCTGATGTCGTTCGCTGGGGGCGAGATTCACCGCGTGCTGGGGGCTGGAAACGGCTCCGCGGAGCCGTTCGTTGCGGGCCTCGAGCTCCGCTTCGCCAAGTCGACCAGGCAGCTTCACCGCGCTCGCTCGTTGATCACTGCGTCGAGCACCCCCGAGACGATCCTGATCGTCGAAGACGAGCGCCCCGTGCGCGTGGCCATGTCACGGGTGCTCGGCTCCCTGGGCTATCGCGTGCTCGAGGCGCGGCGCAGCGCCGACGCTCGGAACGTAGCCAAGAGCGATCACATCGATCTGATCGTGAGCGACGTCGTGCTGCCGGATGGAGATGGCGTCGCCCTGCTAGCCGACCTGCTCGAGAGCAGCGCTACGTCGCGGGGGCTCCTGGTGACCGGCTATGATCGCAGCGAGCTCGGCGCGCGTGTGCGCGACTTGCCGGTGTTGATGAAGCCGTTCACCACGCAAGAGCTCGCAGCCAAGGTGCGGCAGACCCTCGACGGCGGCCTGCACGGCGCGCTGTGATCTGTCCACTCAGGCGGCGACGCCGACGAGCTTGACGTAGGTGCCGATGGAGACCCGCACCTCCTCGGGGGGTGCATCGAACTCGATCCCCAGCGCCGCGCGGCCCTTGCCGTCTTTGAGCCAGCGCACCAGTCCGGGAACGGTCACGACCAGCCCGGTGGTCGGCAAAGCGAACCGCACGCGCACCGACTCGACGGCCCCTTGGGCCGAGAGCGCGGCAGAGACGTCGACGCTGGCGCCGCGCAAGGACTGCGGAAGCACGACCAGGAGCCCGCCTTCACTGATGTCCTCGCTTCGACCGTCGATGTAGCTACCGTTCTCGCGCACCACGCGGCACGGGGCGATGTACGGCGCTCGCCGGTGACGGCGGCGCGAGACCCCCGTCTCGGGGCTGCCTGGCGTCACACCGGCCACGGGCTTCTGGACGATCGCGACGGGAGCCGCTGCGCTCTTGCCGTACAGGGCGACTCCGAACTCCTCGATGCTGGCGAACCGGTCCTCCACGCGCGGGGACATCGCCTTCAGGATCGCCGCAATCACCTCGGGGCCTGGCGCGGCAGCGGTCTGGGCCAGGTCCGGGAGCCTCGCGGGCCCCCCCATGCGGTCCGAGATCGAGGGCGCGGCCCCCGACAGACACTCGAACAACACCACGGCCAGCGAGTATTGGTCGCTGCGCGGGTCCGCCAGATCTGCCTGCGCCAGCTGCTCGGGGGCCACGTAGTCGAGCGTGCCCAGCAGATCCCCGGCTTGCGTGATGCGGTCGCGCACGATCTCTTGTTCGGCGCGGACCTGGCCGGCGATGCCGAAATCGATCAGCTTGACGCTCTCGCTACCAGCCTTGGGCGATTGCACGAAGATGTTCGCGGGCTTGATGTCGCGGTGCACGATGCGCTGCTGGTGCGCGTGAGTGAGCGCCCCGATGATGGCTCGCGCGATGTGAAGCGTGTCGGTGAGGCCCAGCGTACGCCGCGCGGCGAGGATCCCGTCCAGGGTGCGGCCCTCGAGCTTCTCCATGGCCAGGTAGGGCCCAACCTCCTTGGCCACGCCAGCATCGTGGAGCTCCACGATGTTGGGGTGGCGCAGGGCGCCCAGATTCTCGGCCTCTTGCAGCAACCGACGTTTGCCGAGCTCAGCACCGGTCAGCTCGGGAGGCACGAACTTGAGGGCCAGGACGCGCCCCGTGAAGCAGTGGCGCGCCTCGAACACCACCCCCATGCCGCCGCGGGCGATCTCTCGCACCAACGAGAAGCGCCCGTCCACGATGTCGCCCTTCTTGGGAGCCGCGCGGGCGGCGCCGTTCTTGGATAGCGGACCGCTGATCTCGATGTCCAAACCGCTTTGCGCCATGAGGGTCTCCTCACTGGCGTGCGGATCTCGCGGCCGAGGCCTTAAGGCTCAGTCGTCTTTCGCGCCGACGAACTGGTCGGATTTGTTCGCGAACAGCGCGTTGAAGGTGGTGAGCGAGCCGTAGCATCCGGTGATGTAGCTCTGCAGCTGGAGCTTGTCCTCGGCGCTCAAGCCAGCATGCGCGTTCACCTTGGCCTCGAGCAACCGCAGGCGGTCGCGGATCATCACCACCTTGTGGAACAGGTTGTCGATGGGGATGCGCTTCTCTTGCGTGCCTTCTTTGCCAGGCTTCAGGATCACCTCGCCCCCTTGCCATCGCGGCAAGAGCTCTGGCTGGCTGATGCCGAGCTCGTCCGAGAGGACCTCGCGTAGCACGCGGCGGAATTCTTCGATGTCCATGTCGATGTCGATCTCCGAGGGTAGGTCTCTGGCGCGTGTGATCGCCGTGTCTTGGGAGCCCGAGCCGAGGGTGGAGGACTGGCTGGATCGCGCGCTCCCCGAGCCGCGACGAGGCTCGCCCGCCGCGCGCGGACGGGCCACCGCGCTCGTCGCGCCCTTGGGACGGTGGCGCGTGCAGGTCGAGCCTGCGCGGAGCGGCGGCCGAAACACCTCGAGCGCGCACTCCCCCACCTTGCCCAAAGTGGGGTGCTCGCTCACGCGCGTGAACGCGGCGCAACTCTCGCAGGTCGCCTGCTTGTCGCTCATTCGGCGACAACAGCGTAGCAGCCCGCCCAGGTCGAGCCGCCAGTCATTGAGGCCTCGGAGGGGCCTCGTAGGATTGCTGCACCTGCACCGCGGGCTCCTTCTTTTGTTTGGGAAGGGGGCCTGGTTTGCTGGTGTAGCCGCCCGGGCTGGCCGCGGCTGCCTTGGGACCGCTCGGATCAGCCGCAAAATCGAGGGGGTAGACCAGCGACACCTCGTTGCCACCGTCGGGCTTGGGGAACACCATCTGCGAGAACACCCCGACGAAGCAGGTCTTCACGGCCTCCGGAAATCCGTCGCCATACGCGGCGACGTCGCGAGGCGTCCCGTCCGTGCGCACCGTGAGGCGCAGGGTGACCTTGCCCTTCAGCCCCGGCACGCTCTTTCGCGCCAGGTCGTAACAACCTTGCGTCGCCTTCTTGTGTTGCCGAACCACAGCGTCCACAGCCTGGCGCCACGAGTCGTTGGGCAGCGCAGTCCCCGAGCTCGCGGCCGCCGCGGAGCCGGCTCCCGAGAAGAATGGGGCCTTGCGCTTCACGTCGTCCAGGAGCTCGTGCGTCTCTTCGACGACCTCGGCGCCGGCGCGCTCGACCGCCTCGGTCGCGCGCTCGAGACTTGCATCTGGCGCGGCCGGTTTACTGCTGAGCCCCCATACGCTCAGCGCTGCGACGGCCGCGACACCTGCGCCCGCGAGCCCCACCCATCGACGTGAGCTCCCCCGGCTCGCCGTACGCGCGAGCTCGGGCGCAGCGCGGCCAGCAGCCACCCCTGCGTCGGTCGCGACGAGCGGGGCGCTACTTTCCTCGTCTCGCGACTCCGCACGGAGCATGGTGAGCGCGGGGCCGGCCGGGACCGTTGCGTCAGGCGCAGACATGGGGGTCGCCGCATCGCGCTCCGTCTGTGCAAAGGCAGGATCCGCGGGTCGAGCGCCGCCGGTCGTCGACCTCGCGCCCTGCTGAACGCTCCATTCCACCCCCACGAAGGCGGCCAACGCGAGCGCCAGCTCGTCGATGTGTGCGTAGCGACGCTCCGGCTTCTTCTCCAGACAGCGCATCACGATCTGCTCGAAGCCGGCGTGCAGATCGGGTCGGTGCTCGCTCGGGCGCGGCACCGCGCACTCGATCACCATGATCGCCACCTCGGTCACCGACTCGCCGAAGAACGGGACGCGGCCGGTCGCGAGCTCGAACATCGTCACCCCCAGCGACCAGATGTCGCTGCGCGGGTCCGCGCTCTTGGCCGAGCGCATCTGCTCTGGCGACATGTAGAACGGCGAGCCCATGGTGGTCGAGGTCTTGGTCAGCGCCCCTGCTTCCGCCGCGCCAGTCTTGGCGATGCCGAAGTCGAGCACCTTCAGGCTCTCGCTGCCGTTCGGCCGCTGGGTCAAGAACAGGTTGGAGGGCTTCAGATCGCGGTGCACGATGCCCTCGCTGTGCGCCTCGCGCAGGGCGTCGCAGGCCTGCAGCATCAGCTTGGCGATGGTGAGCGGCTCGAGCGGGCCGAGCCGCGCCAAGCGCTCTGCCATGTTCTCCCCGGAGAGCAGCTCCAGCACCATGTACGGGGGGCCGTCATCGGGGAGGAAGCCGAAGTCGATCGCGCGAGCGACGTGGTCGCTCTTGAGCTTCGCCGCCGACTTGGCCTCGCGCGCGAAGCGCTCGCGCGCGGCGGCGCTCTGCGCGGCCACGGGCTGCATCAGCTTCAGCGCGTAGAGCTCACCGAGATCGCGGTGGCGCACGGCGAGCACCACGCCCATTCCGCCCGCACCGAGCTTGCGCTCGACGACGTACTTGCCGGCGATCACACTGCCAGGCTGGAGCAACGGGTCTTCGGACACGCAGCGCTCAATCTACCAGGCTCGGGTCCGACCCGTGAGCGCTCGCCTTCACGAGCCGCTCGACGGCCTCTCTCGCCCCCACCAAGAGCAGCGTGTCCCCTTGCGCGATCACGTAGTCGGGCCCCACCGGCAGGAGGCCTCGGTCGACGACGGAGCCACGCCCACCGGGGTGAACGCCGAGCACGCTCAACCCCAATCGCGAGCGGAGCTCGGCTTGCGCCAGCGTCTTGCCCACGAGATCTCCGCGTGCGACCCACGGCTCCACCAGGAACCCTTCCGCGAACTGCGGGACGCTGAGATCGACCGCCAGGTCATCCTCAGGCTCCGCTTGCTGATGGGCCAGCGTCCTCTTGCCAACCCAGATCAGAACCGACAGGCCAAGCATGACGCTCAGCAACGAGCCCGCGAAGATGCCGACCTTGGCGGAGCTCAACAGCTCGTCTTGGCCCGGGTAGGCCAACGTCGCCACGAAGATGGACATCGTGAAGCCGATACCGGCCAAAATGCTCACGCCAAAGATCTGCTGAAAGCTGGCGCCTGTGGGCTTGGGGGCCAGGCCGGTGCGCACGGCGAGCCAGGTGACGCCGAACACACCGACCGTCTTGCCGACCAAGAGACCGAGCGCCACGCCCAGCGCCGGCGACGAGAACGCGATCGCGCCGAGATCTCCGCTCAGCTGCACACCCGCGTTGCAGATCACGAACACCGGCACGATGCCGAACGCGACCCACGGGTGAAGCCCGTGCACCATGCGGTCGAGCGGCGGCTGCATCGACTCCAGATGACGCTCGAGCGCCGCCAACGGTCCGCTCGCGTCGAGCTCGCTCTCCTTGCTGCGACGCAGCCGCGTGACAGCTCGCTCGAGCTCGGCCAGCACCTCGCTCGGCCGGCGCGCCGACCGCGCGGGGATGCACAGGCCGAGCACCACACCGGCGATCGTGGCGTGGATGCCCGACTCGAGCGTCGCCACCCACAGCGGAATGCCCAGCACGACGTAGGGCCACACGCGCGTCACGCCCAGCTTGAGCATGGCCACCAAGACGAGCGTGATGCCCAGCGCGAGGGCGAGCGCACCGAGCTTGACGCCCGAGCCGTAGAACAGGGCGATCACCACGATCGCTCCGAGGTCGTCGAAGATGGCGAGCGCCATCAGAAACACCACCAGAGACGAGGGCACGCGGCTCGAAACCAGCGCCAAGCACCCGAGCGCGAAGGCGATGTCGGTCGCCATGGGAATGCCCCACCCCGGCTGGGCGGGCGTCCCTCGGTTGAAGGCGAAGTGGATCGCGGCCGGCACCAGCATGCCGCCCAAGGCCGCCAGCGCGGGGAGCAGCGCCCTACGCACCGTCCGCAGCTCCCCGACCAGGAGCTCGCGCTTGATCTCCATCCCCACCACCAGAAAGAACACGCTCATCAGCGCGTCGTTGGTGAAGTGGTGGAGCGGCCAGGCGAGCCCGTAGTGAGCGAAGGAGAGGTTGACGGTCGTGTGCAGCAGATCCTGGTACGACTCGGCGAACCGTGAATTGGCCCACCACAACGCCAAGACGGTGTTGAGCACCAGCGTGATGCCGCCCGCCGCCTGCAGGCGAAAGAACTGCCGAAATGGCCGGACCACCGCCAAGAAGAGGCGCGGCACGAGCGTGCGCGGGTCCGCCATGGTGGAGGCTCGCTCATCGTCAGGTGTATGTCGGCTCGTCTTCCTCGAAGAAACGCGCGCCTTCGCCGTAGAAAGCCACGACGTCCTCTGGCGCGTCGAATCCGGTGACGGCGCGCCGGTCGACCACGTCGACGTCTGCCACCTGGCCGGCTTCGGCCAATGCGTGGAGCAGCTCGCGCAGCGTGGGTGGATCGTCGGCGCGCATGGGCGCGAGGTCTCTGGCGCGCACCAGCACCGGGTGCCCGCGCTTGCCCTCGAACACCGGCCGTACTGCATGGGGCGGCGGATCCTGCTCCGTCGCCCGGAGCAGCTCTCGTCGGATGGCGGCGCTCGAAGGCGGCATGTCGACGGGCTCGATCATCAGCCAAGTATCGGGGGCGGGGTCGATCAGCTCGAGCGCCGTGCGGATCGAGCCTGCCGGTCCCAGCTCCTCTCTGGCGGTGGAGACCACGATGTCGAGACCACGCTGGGCGAAGCGAGAGAGCACGCGCGCGACCTCGGGTCGGGTGACGAGAACCACGCGCTGCCCCCCCCCGTCGAGGTGCGCCCGTGCGTGCGCAATCGCGAGCGGCAGCTCGCCCGAGTTGTCGCCCCAGCGCACCGCCAACAGCGCCTTGGGCCCCCCCATTCGCTGGCCAATCCCCGCGGCCGCGATCACGGCAACGTACGGCACCACCGGACTGTCTCGAAGGCTTCCCACGAGGCGACTCTAGTCTCTGTTCTAGCGCGTCGCGCTGTTCTTGTGAGCGTCGACGGCGCTTTCCAGCATGGGCAGGGCGGGCAACGGCGAGCCCTGCTGCTCGAGCGGGGCCTGGCCGTGAGCTCTCACCAGCCCCTCCTGTTGGGCTCTCAGCGCCACCATCTCCCCCGCGATCGCGACCGCGATCTCCATCGGTCGCCGAGCGCCGATCGCCGTTCCAAGCGGCATGCGCACCCGCGCCACCTCGGCCGCCAAGAGCCCTCGGGCGAGCAAGCGCTGGGCCGTGCGCTCGGCCTTGGCGCGGCTCCCCACGCCCCCGACGAAGCCAAACCCCGCGCGCAGCGCCCACTCGATGGCGCGCTGGTCGAGCTGGTGATCGTGGGTCATGACCAGCGCAGAGCTCAGCGCGGCAGGACCGCCCAGCGCCGCGAGCACCTCGGGATCGTCGTGGTCCGCGCGCACGAAGGTCACGCCCACGACGGCCTCTGCCGCGAGCGCGACTCGCTCGCGGGCATCCACCAGCACCACCGCGAAGTCGAGCTCGGCCAGCAGCCTGGCGGTGCACGACCCCACGTGACCGGCCCCGACGATCAGCACGGGGGCGCGCGGCACCATCACCTCGATCAACACCTCCGCAGACCCGCCACAACACATGCCCAGGCTCGGTCCCAGCCGGTAGGTCTGAACCCGCGCGCGATGGCTTGGCGTACGCAGCGCTTGGGACATTGCGAGCAGCACCGCACGCTCGATCGCCCCGCCGCCCACCGTCCCCACCGCTCGAGCCGGCTCCGCCAACGAGCGCTCACACAGCACCAGCTTCTGTCCCGGGGTGGCTGGCGCCGAGCCCTGCCGATCCAGCACCGTCGCCACGGCCACCTTGCGGCCCTGCGAGAGCGCCAGGAGCCCCGCTGCCAGCGCGGCCGCCGCAGAGGCTGTGTGCGGCATCAGCTCGAGCACCTCGTCTTCCACGCCCTCGAGACTACCAGTAAGGTCTCACGCCGTGGCCCGGCCTCGCTCGCCCGAAGACCTCGTGTCCAAGCTGGCCGATCCTGGCTTCACGCCGAGCGAACGGGACGCTCCCGCGCTGTTCGCCCACATCGTCGGCGACGACGAGCAGCTCGCGCAGGCGGCCGAACGAGCGCTCGGCCGCGTGCAGTCGAGCGTGGCGGCGAGAGCTCGAGTCGCCCTCGGCGAGATCGAGCCAGGCCGAAAGCGCGCGCTGCTCCGCGCCTTGTCGAAGCGCATCGGGCTGGCAGAAGACGCGTTGCTCGGCGAGCTGTTCGCCGACAGCTTGGGTGCTGAGGCCGAGACCGCGCGCGTGGCCGCGGCGAATGCGCTCGGCAAGCTGGGCGACGCAGGCTTCGAACAAGCCCTGCTCGCGGCGCATGGCCGGGCCACCTCGGATCGCGAACGCGACGTGTTGGTGGCCGCGTTGGTTCGCTGCGGCAGCGCGCGAGGCCGAGCGCTGCTCGAGGGCAGCCCGGCGCGCGGCCCGCGGGCAGAGCAGACCAAGCTCATCGCCGAGCGGCTGGCGGCGCGCGAGCACGCGCTGCTGCCGCTCTCGCGCCCCCGCTCGTTGCCGCAGCGAGCCCGGGTGTTCTTCGGTCTGCGCCGCGGGCTCGGGCAGATCGTCCTGGCCGAGCTCACGGAGCGGCTGGGGGCCCCTGCAGAGCGAGCTCACGTCGAGGCGGAGCGCATCGAGCTCGACTGGAGCGGCGACATTCGCCCGCTCTGCGAGGTGCGCACGACCCACACGCTGGGCTTCACCTTCTCTTCGGCCCGCGACGCTGGCGCCGACGACGCCGAGCAAGTGAGCCAACTCTTGTGCTCCCCGCGAGCGCGCAGCTTGATGCGCGCGTTCGGCGGCCCCACCACCACGTTCCGCCTCGATCTGGCGGGCACGGGCAAGCAACGAGCGCTGGTCCGCCGCATCGCTCACGCGGTGCACCAGCGCGACGACCAGCTGGTCAACGATCCGCGTTCGAGCCAGTGGCACGTGCATGCACGCATCGAAGCAGCCGTGATCCGCGTGGACCTGGTCCCTGACCTGCCCGACGACCGTTTCGGCTACCGACTCGGGGACGTGCCCGCTTCGAGCCACCCCACGATCGCGGCTGCGCTCGTGCGAGTCGCCGAGGTGCGGCCCCGGGACGTGGTGTGGGACCCGTTCGTGGGCAGCGGGCTCGAGCTGTGTGAGCGCTCGCTGGCCGGTCGCTACGGCCAGCTCATCGGCTCGGACATCGACCAGACGGCGCTGGAGGTGGCCGCCAAGAACCTGGCCGCAGCCGGCGCGGAGCGCGTCGAGCTGCGGCACGAAGACGCCCGCGACGCACGCCTCGCAGGCATCGACGCGATGATCACCAACCCTCCGCTGGGTCGCCGAGTTCTGCGCGATCAGGATGTCGCCAGCTTGATCGGCGAGGTGCTGCGCACAGCGGCGCGCGCGCTCGAGCCGCGCGGTCGCGTCGTGCTCGTGTCACCTCACCCCATGTCCACCGCTCGCGTCGCCAGCTCGTTGGGGCTCGTCCAGGTGCTCGACCAGAAGATCGATCTCGGCGGCTTCGATGCCGTCGTGCAACGTTTCGATCGCGTACGTTAAGGCGCTGGCTCGGCGGGCGGCGTCTCTGCCGGCGCGGTCGGCGCAGTCGGCGGGGGAAAGCCCAGCTGCGTGCGGAACTTGAGCGCCAAGAAGGTGAGCGCGGCAGCGAGCACCAACACCAACAGGCAGACGATGATCAGCCCCGCCTTCGAGCCACCCTTGGCCTTCACGGGCGGAGGCGGCGCGGCGGGGTAGCCGCCGGGCGCGAGCTCCATGCCCGGCGGAGGCGCGTCCATGCTGGGCGCGTCGAGCATCTGACCCCCCATCGGCCCCGGTGCTGGACCGATCCCCGCGTGCAAATCGAACCCGCCAGGAATCGGGTCCGGTCCAGGGCCAGGGGGCGGGAAGCCCACCGGCTGGAACGGGCCGGAGGTGGGCTGGAACGGACCTGGCGTTGGAGGCAACCCACCGGTCGGCTCGAACCCACTCTGCGCTCCCGGCGGCGGGAATCCTGGCGGAGGCCCAGCGTTCGCCGGGCCCATGTTCTGCAGCGTCTCCTGGATCAGCGCGGACACGCCACCGCCAGCATCGGGCGCGGGCGGGTTGGGGAGAGGGGCCGCCTGCGCAGGCGGGCGGTCGGTGTGGCCGACTCCGAACGCGCGCGCCTGCACCGGCGGCGGCGCTGGCTTCCACTGCGCCTGCGGGCTGGGCTGCTGGAACATTTCCGGGCTGAGCGCCGGGGACTCGCGCATGACCGTGCGGCCGCCGTCGTCATCGTCGTCAGGGGCTGCCACCACGGGCGGGGCGGGCGATGGGCCCCCACCGGCCGGGAACGGGTACTCCCCGACGTCGTGCATCCGCGTGCGAACGTCGTCCTGGTCAGGTGCTGGAGCAGCTGGAGCGGCGAACCCCGCGCGCGGTGGCGCCATGGGCGGGGCCGGCGGCACGCCGGCCGGTGCTTGCACACCGAGTTGGGTTTGCTTGAACGCGCGCGGGACACCCCGAGGCGTCGGCGGCGCGCCGGCGGCCGGCGGGGGCGGTCGCGGTGGCTGCGCCGGCTGCGGAGGTGGCTGCTGCTGCTGCTGCTGCTGCTGCTGTGCGAGCAGCGTTTGAATGTCAGGACCGTGCGCGATCTTCGTCGCCTGGCCGAAATCCGGCTCGTCTTCAGGCTCGGGGGGAGCCGCGTCCGGAGGCGGAGGATTCGACCCCGACGCCGCACGCGCCGCCATCGCGATGATGTGAGCGGGCAGCTCGCGCATCACGGTGGCGTCTTGCTCGCCCAGCGGGCCAGCGGCGATCGGCGGGGGCGCCTGGGGCCGCGACGGTCGCGGTGGCGGCGCACCAGCGCCCGACTGCGGGTTGGAGGAAGGTTGGAACGAGGGCGGCGCGAACACCTGCGAGTCGGGCAGGCTGGCGAGCGATCCGGGCCGGCTCGTGCTCGGCTCCTCCATCACCATCGCCTCCATCGCCACCATGGCGGTCGCCGCCTGATCGTCCTCGGCGCCTTCTTCGTCCTCGAGCGGGGGCAGCTCGCGCACGCGCGGATCGTTGGCCCAGTGCTCCAAGTGCAGCCGGAACGTCATCACGTTCGGGGTCCGGCGCGTCGGATCGGGCGACAGCGCCGCGGCGATGATGGCGTAGAGCTGATCGTCGGCGATGCCATAGGCGCCGAGCGGGGGCACACCTTGATAGATCCGCGCCTCGATCTCGGGCCGCAGCTCTCCGAACGGTCGCGCCGTGGTCAACATCGTGAACAGCGTGCCGGCGAGCCCCCAAGCGTCATCTTGAGGAGAGAGCTGACCGCTGCGAAATCTCTCGGGCGAGTGGTACTGGATCATCTCGGCAGTGCGCCGAACGTCCGCGACGAGGCCCCGGCTGAGCGGGCTTTGGTTCTCGATCATGACGCACGCTGGCGACACGTTGCCGTGGGCCACTCCGTGCAGATGCAGGGCTTCGAGGTGCCGCGCCAAACGCACGGCCCAACCCACGGCATCTCGGGGCGCGATGGGACCGCGACGGTGTATCCAGTTCGCGAGCGTTTCCAAACTCAGGGAGCTTTCAAGAGACGAACACTCGACCCAGCGAGTGGGGTCAGTCTAGCGGACCTATCGAACGGACGGGCAAGTGACGCGCTTGACGGGAGGAAGACCGAGCCTCGGGCGCAAGGATTGACCATCCCAGGCGACAGGATCCACCCAAAAGCTCAGAGTCGGCAAATCTCGAGCGAAGCTTGCGCGATCTCGGCCCGTCCGGCCGAGCCAGACGCCCGATCGAGGAGGTCGTCGGCAGGGCTGCGCAACTTCTCCGCGGCGCGCGATACGTCGGCCAAGAACACCGACTCGTCGACGCCGTCCTTCAGCTTCGCGCGGCGGGACAGGCCCCCCCGCGCGATGTCGATCATGGCTTGTGCGACCTCTCCCGACGGCCGGCCGCGGAACGGAGCGCCCAACCCGAGCCGCCAAACTTGCTCGCGGAGGGCGCAGAGCTCCTCGTGCGAGAAGGACTCGCACAGGCGATCGGCCTGCCCGAGCGCCGTCTCGTCGTAGAAGATCCCTGCGAACAAGGCGCTTGGAGCCGGGACCAAAGCGGTCGGCAGCGAGTCGCCACCGCGCACCTCGAGCGTGCGCTTCAGCCGCACCTCGGGGAACATCGAGTTCAGGTGGGTGACCCAATCGCCGTAGGTCGCGCGTTCACTCCCGAATCCGTACTTCATGAAGCTGCGGAAAGACTGACCGGTGTTCTCGATCACGACGCCCTCCCTGAGCAGCAGGAACATCGGCGCGTCGAGCGCCCACTCGACGTAGTCGACGAAGCGGCTGCCCTCGGAGAGCACGCTCGGCACCAGCCCCTGCCGGTCCGGCTCCACGTCGAGCCACACCTTGGCGCGGTAGCTCTTGCCGCCGAAGGCGCGGCCCTCCAAGAACGGGGAGTTCGCGAACAGAGCCGTGAAGAACGGGGCGAGCCGCAGCCCTACTCGCAGGCAGCGCATGGCGTGCTCTTCGTTCTCGAAGTCGTAGTTGGCCTGCACCGTCGCGGTGCGACGCATCATGTCGAGCCCATTCGCGCCACGCGCCGGCAAGTACCTGCGCATGATGCCGTAGCGAGGTTTGGGCACCCAGGACAGCTCGCTCTGCGCGGCGAACGGGTGGAAGCCCATCCCGAGCCAAGCGATGCGCTCGCCGTCCAGGCTGGGCGCGAGCGCATCGGACACCGCCGCGAGCTCGCGCGCGTGCTCCGCGAACTCGGCCGCGATCAAATGTACGTCGGCGTGCGGAGCGCCGGACAGCTCCAGCTGCGCACCGGGCTCCAACGTCACCGATGCGCCCTGCTTCTCGAGGGCGAGCAGCGGGCCATCGCCCGCTTCGCGCCGCCAGCCGTGGCTCGCGACCAGCTCCTCCATCACCGCGAGCACGCCGCGCGGGCCTTCGTAGCCCATCGGCTTGAGCGTGCGCTCCGTCACGCCGAACTTCTCGCCCTCCGCGCCGATGCGGTGCTCACTGCGCGGCTTACAAGCCGACACCAACGGCTCGAGGAGGTCATCCATCGAGCTCACGGGCATGCGGTCGCGGGCGCCGGCCGGGGGAGCCATCGGTCGCTCTTATAGCCGCTCTCTCCGCCCTCGCACGCTAAGTTCTTTCGCCGCGGGCACCCACCCCTCGCGCGTGGTAAGCACCAGCCGCCGCATGAGCTTCTTGTTCGCCGACCCGATCGCGGGTTTTCGTGCTGCGACCTCGCTCTCCAGCGAGGCCGCGTTCGGCCGGCAGGAGCCGCTGCCCGCGGACGTCGTGTTCGCGTTCTTGGACGGAATGCTGCTGGTCGCCCCCAACGACCCGGCTCCCCTCACCCTCGCGCGGCTGAGTGACGCGAACGTCACGTTCGATCGCGTCACCCCGGTGGGCACGCTCGACGGCATCGCCTGCTTTGCGGCCCTGGCGCAGGGGCCCGTCCCCGAAGGCCTCGCAGCGCGCCCGATCCGCAAGCTGTTCGGCTCGCTCGAGCTGAAGGCGCTCGCCATCGCCGCGCTCGCGTCGCAGTTGGCGCACTTCCGCGCGACCCACCGGTTCTGCGGCGCCTGCGGGCAGGAGCTCGAGGTCAGCCCCAAGGAGCGCGCCCTGCGCTGCGGCCGCTGCGCTGCCGTGCGCTACCCGACGATCGCGCCGTGCGCGATCGTGCTCATCCACGACGAGCGGCGGGTGGTGCTCACCCGCGCGCCACACTTTCCCAAGGGCGTGTACGGACTGGTCGCCGGCTTCCTCGAGCCCGGCGAGTCGCTCGAGGCCTGCGTCTCGCGCGAAGTGATGGAGGAGACCGGCTTGAGCGTCACCGACGTGCGCTACGTCGCGAGCCAACCGTGGCCGTTTCCCTCGCAGCTGATGGTCGGCTTCACGGCTCGCTACGCTGGGGGCGAGATCGTGATGGACGCGACGGAGCTCGAAGAGGCCGCCTGGTTCGACGTCGATGCCCTGCCAGGCCTGCCCCCTCCGCTCAGCATCGCGCGGCACCTGATCGACCTCCACTTGGCTCGGCTCTGAGCCAGAAGCCCCGTCTCGGCATCTCGTGATAGCTTCTCGCTATCGTGCGGTTCCCCCCCCACGCCTTCTCTTTGAGACAGCTCCAGTACGTGGTCGCCGTGGCCGAGGCGCTGTCGTTTCGGCGCGCCGCCGAGCGCTGCGCCGTGTCGCAGCCGTCGCTGAGCGCGCAGGTGGCGCTGGTCGAGGAGGCGTTGAAGGTGCGGCTGTTCGAGCGGGACCGGCGGCGCGTGCTGCTCACCTCCGCGGGCCGAGAGCTGGTCGAGCGAGCGCGCGCCATCCTGCTCGAGGTCGACGATCTCGTGCGCGCGGCCGAGCGCATCGGGGATCCGCTCTCTGGCACGTTGCGCATCGGCGTCATCCCCACGATCTCGCCGTACCTGCTGCCAGTGATCGCGCCGCGTGTGCGCACCGAGTTTCCGCTGCTGACGGTCGCCTGGGTCGAGGACAAAACCGCCTCGTTGGTGCGCGACCTGGAGGCCGGCGCGCTCGACGCCGCGTTGCTCGCGCTCGAGGCCGACCTCGGCGACGTGGAGCACGCCGTGCTCGGCAAGGACCGCTTCGTCCTGGCCTTCTCCCCCTCCCACCCGCTATCCAAAAAATCCCCTCCGGCGTCGGCCTCGGAGCTGCGCGGCGCGGACGTGCTCCTGCTCGACGAAGGGCACTGCTTTCGCGAGCAGGCGCTGGCGTTCTGTCAGGCGCAGAGCGCACACGAGCTCGAGTTTCGAGCCACGAGCTTGTCCACGCTGGTGCAGATGGTCGCGGCCGGCGCCGGCGTCACGCTCTTGCCCGAGCTGAGCCTTCCCACGGAGGCACGCCGCGCAGACCTCAAGCTCAAACGTTTCCTCGAGCCCGCCCCAAGCCGAACCATCGCGCTGGTGTGGCGCAAGCGCTCGGCGCTCGCCGAGGCGCTCAAGCGGCTGAGCGTGGTGTTGCGTTCGGCGTACCCAGAGGCGCTGCTCGCGACGGCTCGCGGCTTTGCCCGCAAGGATGCCAAGACCAAGCGGGCCACGGTGCAGGCCAAGTCGATCCGGCGCCCCGTGCCCCACCTCCGCAGGCGCAAGACATGACCGATCTCCGCCCCGACGTGCACCTGGTCGATGCCACGTACGAGCTGTTTCGGGCGTACTTCGGCGCGCCCCCCAAGACCTCGCCAGAGGGCCGAGAGGTGGGGGCCGTGCGCGGACTGATCTCGACGCTGCTGTTCTTGATCCGGAACGAGGGCGCCACCCACGTCGCTTGCGCGACGGATCATGTGATCGAGTCGTTCCGAAACCGGCTGTACCCCGGCTACAAGACCGGCGAAGGGCTGCCCGTCGAGCTCTCCTCGCAGTTCCACTTGGCCGAGGATCTGATGCGAGCGCTGGGCCTCGTGGTCTGGCCGATGGTCGAGTTCGAGGCGGACGACGCGCTCGCCGCGGGCGCCGCGCGTTTCGCCAAGGATGCGCGACGCGTGCACGTGTGCACGATCGACAAGGACCTCGCGCAGTGCGTCCAGGGCGAGCACGTGGTGCTGGTCGACCGCAAGGGCAAAGCCACGCTCGACGAGGCCGCGGTCGTCACCAAGTTCGGCGTGCCTCCAAGCGGGATTCCAGACTACCTCGCGCTGGTGGGCGACACCTCGGACGGTTACCCGGGTCTGCCTGGCTTCGGCAAGAAGACCGCGGCCACGTTGGTCACCCACTTCGGTGCGCTGGAGCGCATTCCGCTCGATCCGGCCAGCTGGCCGAGCGGCATCCGTGGACGGGAGCGGCTGGCCGAGACGTTGGCCGCACGCGCCGACGACGCGCGCCTTTTCAAGCAACTGGCCACGCTCCGCACGGACGTACCCCTCGAGGAGTCGCTGGAGGATCTGCGCTGGCTCGGCGCGCGCGCCGAGCTCCGAGACTTGACCGCGCGACACGGCTTCCCCGAGGTCTGCGAGCGGGTGCCGAGGTGGGCGTGAGCGCGCCGCGGCCACGCCTGCTGGGCCACGTGCTCCCTCGCCGGCACGTGATCGACGGCGCACGTTTGGTGGTGCTCCACGACACCGAGCGCTTGACGCACCACCGCGTCAGTGAGCGCACGTGGGCCGTGCTCGGCGGGATGGACGGCACCCGCGACGCCGAGGGACTGCTGGCGCTCGCGAGCTCCCTCGGCCTCAGGGTGTCGCGCGCCGAGCTCGACGAGCTGATGGTCGAGCTCGAGCAAGCCGGACTGATCTTGAACACCGAGCCCCCAGCGAGCGCACCTCCGAGCGACGGCGTCCCCGACGCGGCGAGCGACACGTCGCTGCCCGTCCGGCAACTGCCTGACTTTCTGCTCTCGTGCGACGGCCGAGGGACCTGCTGCCGCTTCTATCCGTCGATCGCGTTCACGCCGCTCGACGCCGCGCGCGCACGCGCGCACGCGCCCGAGGTCCTGGACGGAGGCCGCGACGAATCGCGCGTGTTCTTGCCGATGACAGGCCACGATCGCTCGCTCATGGCGGTCACGTTGGTCGACGGGCGCTGCGCCTACCTCGCGGCGGAGAGCGACCGCTGCGGCATCCACCACGCCGCGGGCGCGCAGCAAAAGCCGCTGGGCTGCCGCACGTACCCGGCGCGCTTCGTGTCGGATGGCAGCGCGCTGCGCGTCGGCCCGTGGCTCGAGTGCGGTTGCGTGTTCCAGAGCGGCGTGGCCCAGGAGGCTGCGGGGGAGCCGCTGCTCGACGCGGCGATCGCGGAGCGTGGCGGGCTCGACCCGGCCTACCACGTCGAGTCCTTGCCCGAAGAAATATGGGTGTCGTCTCGCTCGCGGGTCCCGCGACGAGAGGTCGCCGTGTGGTCGGACGCCCTGCGCGCGACCGCGATCGACGATGGGCTCGGAGCGCTCTTGACCCTGTCCAGGAGCCTCGAGCTCGATGGCCTCTCGGAGGCAGCCCAGCGACGCGCATGGGCCGAGCGATCCGCGATCGACCCCGCGGTCTTCGCGCCCGCGTTGCTCGCGCTGAAGCCGCACCTGGATCGCTTCGCGGGAGAGACGTTCCGCAGCGCCAAGGACCTCGTGCGCACCACCGCCACAGCGCTCGCCAGCGCCGCCGAGCTCGCCACGGCCATGGGTGACGAGCTCGTCGCGCGTCCGGCACGGCACGCAGCCGCGGAGCGTTTTTACCTGCGCGCGCTGCTGTTCGGCCACCAACTGGTGCACCCGAAGAGCGCGCGACCGATGAGCGTGGTCGCGTTCGATCGCGCCTTCCGCCTGTTCTTGGCCCGAGCGCTGAGCGTCGTGAGCGAGCTGTGTGAGCTGGACGATCCGGCGTTCGCGTGGCCCATCGCGCTGGTCGAGGCGTCGTTTCGGGGCTACGGCCTGTCGGTCTACGCCGCCGACCTCGCGATCGAGCCTGGCTGAGGCCGTCAGTCTTTGCTGAAGTAGTCCTGGCCTTGGTAGGCGCCGGTGCGCTCTTTCTCCAGCTGCATCAGCACGTCGTTCAAGAGCACCGACGCACCGAACCGGAACATGTCTGCCGTGAGCCACTCGTCGCCGAGCGTCTCTTTGACCATGCACAGGTAGTGCAGTGCCTGCTTCGCCGTACGGATGCCGCCAGCTGGCTTCATGCCGATGCGTTTGCCGGTCGCGTAGTAGAAATCGCGGATCGCCTCCAGCATCACCAGCGTGACCGGCGGCGTCGCGGCGGGCTGGACCTTCCCCGTGGAGGTCTTGATGAAGTCGGCGCCCGCGAGCATGGCGATCTGGCTTGCCTTGCGCACGACGTCATAAGTGCCGAGCTCCCCGGTCTCCAAGATGACCTTCAGGTGGGCAGGACCACACGCGTCTTTGATCGCCACGATCTCGTCGAACACCTTGCCGAACTGGCCGGACAACATGGCGCCGCGATCGATCACCATGTCGATCTCGTCGGCGCCCAGCTCGACCGCGCGACGAGTGTCGTCGAGCTTGACGGACAGCGGGCTGAGCCCGCTCGGGAACGCGGTGGCTACGCTCGCGACCTTGACGGTGGAGCCCTCGAGCGCGCGCTTGGCGACCGGTACCAGGTTGGGGTACACGCACACCGCCGCGCACGACGGCGTGCCCTCTCGCTCGTGTGGCCAACGTGCCTTCTGGCACATCATCTCCACCTTGCCCGCGGTGTCTTTGCCCTCGAGCGTGGTGAGATCGATCATCGAGATGGTCAGCTTCAGCCCGGCGACCTTGGCCGCCTTCTTGATGCTGCGTTTGCCGAGCGCTTGCGCGCGCTCCTCCACGTAGACCTTGTCGACGGTGGGCGCTGAGAAGTCGGGGTACACAGTGGCGGCAAGGTACCAGAAACGTGGCGCTCGGGCGTCCCTAGTTCACTTCGCAGGACTCCGTGGTGTTCACCACGACCCTCGCTCACGCTCGCAAGAGGAGGTCGCAACGAACACCGCGACGACGGCGCTCGTGGGGTCTCGACCCTCGACTTCGTTTGGCCGCCCTTCGGGCGGACTTGCCGGCGACCCTTGTCCTTGCTGCGGGCCCCCGCCCTTGCGATGACAGGCCCATGGCGCAAGCGGTTGTCGAGCGTGTCGAGCGGGTCCGGTCCAACGGCCTCGATCATGCGGTGCATCACTTCGAGCCAGAAGGCGCCGCTGCGCCGCAGAAGACGGTGCTCTTGCTGCACGGTTTCTTGGACGCTGCCGCGACGTGGGACCTGGTCGCGAACGAGCTCGTCCACTTTGGCTTTCGCGTGGTGGCCCCCGACTTCCGCGGCTTCGGCGAGAGCGCCCGGGTGCCCGAGGGCGGCTACTACCACTTCCCCGACTACGTGGCCGACCTGGTCGGCATCGTCGAGTCGCTGGCGGCGCCGTGGCTGGGCGTGGTGGGCCACAGCATGGGCGGCGGCGTCGCGAGCTTGTTCGCAGGAGCGCGGCCCGATCTGGTCACGCGCCTCGTCATCATGGAGGGCCTCGGGCCCATGGCGGATCCGGCCGACCTCGCGGTGGAGCGCGTGCGCAAGTGGCTCAGCGATCTGCGCCGCGTCGATCGCACACCGCGCACGCTCGCGTCCCCGGAAGAGGCGCTCGATCGCCTCGCCGCGACGCACCCGCGTGTCGATCGCGACGTCCTCCGCAGCCGCGCCGCCCGACTCACGCGGGAGAGCACAGATGGCAAGCTCAGCTGGGCTTGGGATCCCCTGCATCGCACCACCTCGCCCACCCCGTTCAGCCCCGAGGTGTTCGCCTCGTTCCTGCGCGCCATCAGCTGCCCCACGCTCTTCTTGCACGGCGGCCCGCTCGGCTATCACCCGCCGGACGAGGCCGAGCGGCTCGCGCACATCCGACAGCTCAGCGTGATCGAGCTGCCAGACGCGGGGCACATGATGCACTGGACCGCGCCCGCCGCCGTCGCTCGCGCAGTGCGTCAGTTCTTCTCGGACGAACCTGTGGCGGAGAGCTGACACGTCCCTGACATTCGAGCTTCTACGCTGGGTGGGTGACCCACGACGCCTCCCAAGAACGCATCCATTGGCTGGGGGCCATCCCCTTCTTCATCGTTCACCTCCTCGCCATCGGGGGCCTGTTCGTGCTCGGCTTCTCCTGGTCGGGGCTCGGCCTGGCGCTCGCGCTGTACGCCGTTCGCATGTTCGGGGTCACCGGCGGCTACCACCGCTACTTCTCGCACCGCACGTTCAAGACCAGCCGGGTCATGCAGTTTCTGTTGGCGTTCTTGGCGCAGAGCAGCGCGCAGAAGGGCGCCCTCTGGTGGGCCGCGCACCACCGGCACCACCACAAGCACTCGGATCAAGAGCTCGACATCCACTCCGCCAAGCAGCGCGGCTTCTGGTACGCGCACGTCGGCTGGATCCTCACGAGCAAGAACGATGACACCGACTATGACAAGGTGCGCGATCTCGCTCAGTATCCAGAGCTCGTCTGGCTCAACAAGTACTTCTTGGTGCCACCGGTGGCGTTGGGAGTGGGCCTGTTCCTGGTCGGGGGCTGGCATGCCCTCTACTGGGGCATGTTCGTCTCGACCACGCTCTTGTGGCACGGCACCTTCACCATCAACTCGCTGACGCACTTGTGGGGAGCGCGCCGCTACGCCACCACGGACGACTCGCGCAACAGCTTCTGGCTCGCGCTGATCACCAGCGGCGAGGGCTGGCACAACAACCACCACTACTACCAGCGCGCGGCGAACCAGGGCTTCTTCTGGTGGGAGATCGACACCACCTTCTACACGCTCTGGGTCATGAGCAAGCTCGGCTTGGTGTGGGATCTGCACCTCGCGCCCAAGCGCGTCGTCGAGGGGCAACTGCCGACCGCCAAGGCGCGCGCGCCCAAGGCTGGGCCGAGCGCCGTCGCGACCTGAGGGAGATCCTCGGCAGCGCCCCGTACGCAGGAGGTGCCCTGCCGACTGCTCGCGACGATGTCTGGGTTGCTGCTCGCAACCGGCTGCGGTCCGGTGGACTACGAGAGCAGAGCCAGCTACGAGCCCGTGCGCGGCACGTGGGAGCGCATGGACCTCGATCTGACCGGCAGCCGCCCGCGCGAGCGCGACTCCGGAGTGGACTGCGCCGGCAGTTGGTCGTGGCGCGCAGCAGGGGTCGACACCAAGCTCGCGGTGCGCTCCTCTCGCCACGGCTGGTCCGCCACTGAGCCCGGCGCCAGCTCCGAGACCAAGCTCGACGCCGCGCTGCTGCGACGCGTCGTCCCCCAGCTCAGCTCGAAGGAGGCCGCGGAGGCGATGCGCGTCTTCGAGATGGCGTGCGGCGGTCCGAAGCTGGGCTTCCCCGCGGTCGATTCGCTGAAGCAGCTCAGCGCCACCTCGCGCTACCTGGACTGAACCATCAGCGGTGGAGGACGACCATCGTCGCGGCTTCACCCGGCTCGGTCTTCTTCACGTGCCACTCCGCGGGCACCTTGGGCTCGGACCACTCGAACAGCCAGCGCGCGTCGATGGGCGACAGGTTGACGCAGCCGGCGCTCTTGCGATCGCCGAACTCGTCGTGCCAGTACGCGCCGTGCAAGGCGTAGTCCTCGAAGAACACCTGGGTGTACATCACCTCGGCGTGGCTCTGGTTGGGCCGGTTCTCGGAGCGCATCGTGGCCGTCTTGAGCTTGCTGTGCACGGTGTAGGTGCCCTCGGGGGTGGAGGAGGCCGGCACCATCTTGCCGTCCGGACCGAGCGCGGCGCGGCCTGCCGAGATGAGCGTCGCGTACACCGCTCGCTCGCCCTCGAACGCCACCAGCCAACCACCGACGGTGCTCACCTCGACCCATGTGCGTCGTCCTGTCTTGGCTAGGTGTCGGGGGGGCTCCGCCTTGGGCGCCACGATCACGAGGTCGTCCTCGCGTGCGTAGCTCCCGTCTTGGCCCACCTCGACGAGGGCGCGGCCCTCGAAGCTCGCGCGCCCCTTCCCCAACGCCAGCGCGACGCGAGGCGCCAGGCGCTCCTCCGTCGGCAAGATGGCGCCGCCCGCGGCGCGCTTGAACGCCACCGCGCCGGTCTTGCGCACGAAGGCCAAGGGCAGCTTCACGGCGTCGTCCAGCGCCACCCCATGCAGCTCCGAGCGTGGATACTTGGTCACGCGCATGCGGGGGATCACGCCGTGATCCCAAGACAGGAGCCAGGCGCGCCCGTCGTGGTCGAACTCGTCCACGTAGGCGATGGTCGAACCGAACGGGATGTTGTCATCGCTCTCCATCACCGTGTGCGGGGGAGCAAAGAAGGGCGGGGCCACCCCACCGGAGAGCGAGAGATCGAGCGCGGCCAGGCGCGGGTCGGCGCGCTTCTTCGATGCGGCGTCGGGCGCGCTGCGTACGCGCTCGATCTTGGCCAGCAGCGGCTTGAGCGGACCCTCCTTGGCGCTCTGGTCTCGCTCGCTCGGCAGCCCGCGGTAGCGCGGGGTCTCGAGTGAGCGCGCGTAGTCGAACGGCCACGGCGAGCTGGTGTTGGGCGCAAACTGCTCGAGGCGCTGCACCATCGCATCGGTGGGATCCGTGGTCGCGTCGCGGCCCACGCAGACCCAACCCTTGGGCTCCACCGCCACCCACGTAGCGCACACCGATCCCGGGCCGTTCAGCTCGCCGCGCGGATCGGCTCGCCGCGCGAGCGATTGCCCCAAGGTGATGTAGCCGATCCATTCGCTGTCGAGGTCGGGCCGCTTGCGGATCCACACGAAGCGAGCCTTGGCGTAGACACGGCCATCGGCTCGGGGCGGGGGCGGCTCTGCGTCCCGGCGCGCACCCAGGTATCTCGCGCCATCCACCAAACGCGACGGCGTGTAGCCCTGATCGACGTCTCGCTTCTTCGGGCGGCGCAGATCACGACACCCGAGCGTCGCGAACGCCAGCAGAAGCAAGAGCCAGAAGCGGGCCATTTGCGCAGCGCACCGTACGCCGCCACGCCACCGCCGCGAAATTCTCGGCAGCCGGGTGCGGCTCCGGGCCCGCACCTGCGACGAGGTGCGGCCGCGGATCCGCAGCCAAATCACCCAGCATTTTCGGGATTTGTGGCCGAATCCGGCTGGCATCCCAAGTGCAATGAGCGATCTCGTGAGCGAATCGCTCGCAACGTTCAAGGAGAACCGCAATGTCTCGCAATTGGCTGAAGATCGCGCTCGTCACCGTTGGCCTCTCGATGCTCGCCCCGCTGTCGGCCTTCGCAGCGGAGGGTGCGCCCGCACCCGCGGAGCGCGTCGCCAAGAAGGCCAAAGGCGAAAAGGGAGACAAGGCCAAGCACTTCCCGATGACGGCCGCGAAGTTTGCCGAGCTGGTCGAGAAGCGGATCACCAAGAGCAAGGAGCGGCTCGGCGAGCGCCTCGACGAGGCCAACGTCCCTGCGGACAAGCGCAAGGCGATCATGGCGGACTTCGATGCCGGCGCCACCAAGGTGCGCGCCGCCGCGCAGGCAGCCGGCAAGGACGGCACGGTCACCGCAGAGGAGGCCAAGGGGGTGCGCGAGCTGGCCAAGGACCTGCGCAAGGACGCGCGCAAGAAGCACGGCATGAAGGGCAAAGGCAAAGGCAAGAAGGGCGCTGCAGACGCCTGAGGCCACGAACGAAGACGGTCCGCTTGCGCTGGCAGGCGGACCGTCCTTCGTCGGTTCGGGTCGCGAAGGTCTCAGTCGAAACGCTTGGCGCGATCTTGTGCCTCTTGCACGAGCTTCTTCAAGTCGGCGCCCTTGGCCGGCTTGAGCGTGATCTCCGCGCCGCCGTCCACCTCTTTGACCGTGGCGGGTGAGGACTCGAGCACGTGCGGGCACCGACCATCGCCGGTGCCGCCGCCGCCGCCGTCGTGCTTCTCCTTGTTGGAGCCATCGTGCTTGAGCTCGGAGCTCTTCTTGGCCCGCTCGCGGATGTCCTTGATGCCGGCCTCATCCTTCTTGTCGCCCGCGAGCACGGTGACGACGATGGCGCCGCCAGCCTCCTTGACGCTGGTCTTGGCGCCTTTCACCGCGCTGGCGCAGTTCAACATTTTGCGATCGCCCTTGGCTGCGTCGCCGCCCATCGCCGCCAGGCGCTCCTTCGCCTCGCGCCGAAGCCAATCGAGCTCCTTCTGATCCTTGGCCAGGACGGTGAACTTGGTGCCGCCCTCGACGTCCGCGACGGTGACCTCGGTCCCGCCGATCACGATCGGGCAACGACCCATCGAGCCACCACCGCCGCCCTTGCCGGTGTGTTGTTGCTCCTTGGCGTCGGCTTTGGCGTGCTCGACGACGCCCTTCGCACGACTCTTGATCTCGTCGGTGGCGGCCTTGTCCGAGGCGGTGACGATGACCTCGACGCCTTTGTCGACGTCCTTGATCTCGGTCTTGGCCTTCTCGACCGCAGCGGGGCAATTCGACATCTTGCCGCGCTTGTCGTCGCCGGCAGCGGCCGCCGAGGAGCTCGCGGCAGGCGCACCCGAGCTGGGCGGCGCCGCAGACGCGGGCTTGGCGGCGCTCCCGGACTTCGCCGCCGACCCCGAGCCTCCCGGAGCGGGCCCCTGCTCCGACGGCCCGCAACCGGCCAAAAGGACGCACACCGCCACCACCGCACCAGCCTTGAGCATGATCGAGCCCTCCGAGGGGCGCATGCTCTCAGAGAGACGGGGGGTCGCGCAACCGTCGCGCCCGGGACGCTCGCTGCGCTTCAGCCCTTGTAGATGATCGAGCCCACGTCCTCGCCCGCCAACGCGCGCGTGAGGTTGCCCGGCACGAGCCCGTTGATGATCTGGAGCTCGTGGCAGAACCGCGCCCGCGTCAGGTACTCCAGCACGACGCGCTCGACCGCGAGATCGGGCAGGTCGCGCGCCAAGAGCTCCGACGCGCTGATGCGCGGGATCAGCTTGGCCGACTTGTTCTTCTTCGGGTCGTCCTCGAACAAGCCGTCCTCGTCTTTGATGAAGATGGCGCGCTTCACGCCCAACACCTCGGCCGACAAGAACACCCCCGCGTCGGTCCGATGCTGGGGGATGCGCCCCTCTGCGCTGGGCTTCTCCCAATAGCCGAACGGCGGCATTCCGGTCAGGATCGGGATGCAGCCCAGCTTGAAGTAGAGCGGCAGCTTCTCGAAGTCGTCGTGCATGATGTAGATCCCGCCGTGTTTGGCGAGCAGCATCTGCACCATGCGCGCGTTCTGCCGCGGCACGTAGCCACCGAGCGCTGCGAGTAGGCCGGTGGGCAGCTCGAGGTCGCTCGCGACCGAGTAGATGTGACGCGCGCGCGTGCCGCCACCGCAGCAAAGCAACATCTGCGTGGTGTCCTTGGCGCGCACGATCTCGTCCAAGATCGGGAACACCGCGACCCGACCGCGATCGAGCACGGACTGCCCACCGATCTTGAGCACCTTCACGTCGGGCATCATCGCTTCGGGCGAGTAGTCGAAGCTGTCGAGCCGCGAGCTCGTCAGCGTGGATCCGCTCAGCGCGCTGTCGAGGCTCTTTCGCTCAAGCACGGGCCACCTCCTTCGTGATCACGGTCCCCACGTCTTCACCCTCGAGCGCTCGCCGCAGCTGATCCGGCTTGAGGCCGTTCACGATCTGGATGCGCTGCACGTGGTGAGCGTCTCGCCACGCGCGGAACAGCGTGCGATCCAGCACGGACTCCTCCGGCAGGTTGGCGTTGAGCTCGGCCAACGTCGTGCGGGTGATCAGCTTGGCGTCGGCCGACTTCTTCGGGTCCCGGTCGTACATGCCGTCCTCGTCCTTGACGAAGATGATGCGCTTCATGCCGAGCACTTCGGCGTGGATGAACACACCGAAGTCCGAGCCGTGCGCCGGCAGCGGCCCCTCCTCCGGAGGTGGCTCCCAGAAGTGGTAGGGCGGGATCGAGATCACGATCGGCAACATGCCGCTCTCCAAGTAGAGCGGCAGCTCCCAGAAATGCTCGCGTTGCATCACGATCGATCCATGTTTGGCGAGCAGCGCATTGAGGAACACGGCGTTGGCCTCCTCCATGGCGCCCACCAGCTGCGCGATGCCACCCGTGGGTAGGCCCAGGTCGAGCGCCACGCTCAGCGTGTGGCGCACGCGCGTGCCGCCTCCCACGCCGATGACGATCTTGTGTTTGCCACGAAGCGCCGCGATCGTCTCCACCAGCGGGTAGATCGCCTCCTTTCCGCGATCGAAGATCGAATGACCGCCGAGGCTCACCAGCGTCACGTCCGGCAAGATCGAGTACTCGTGCTCGCTCTTGGTTTTGCCGATCACGCGGCGGTCCACCAACGACTCGCGCATGAGCGGGGAGACGATGTGAGTGCGGCCGTCGTCAGCTACGAGCTTGGTCATGGCGTGCCCTTTCCTTCTTCGAGCGGAGGGGGTGAATGCGAGGGATCGACGATCAGAGAATCGAAGGCGCGGATCAGTGCTGGTACCACGAGCCCAGCGGCGAGTCCGAACCCAACGTGCACCGACAACCCGGGCACCAAGAAGGCAAGGGCCACGGCGGGGGGTTGCGCCAGCAGCGTGACAGCAACGATCGCCGCGTAGCGGCCGGCCGCGATCACGCCACACACCAACGCCCAGGCGAGCTTCCCCGGGCGGCGCCCAGAGGCGACGAGCAGCGGCACCCAGAGGTCGCAAAGCACACCCGGCACGACGTGCTTCAAGATCTCGAACACCCCGTACCTGCCGTCCCCGAGCAGGAACGACACGATGCCCATGGACAAGCCGGTGAAGGTCGCGCCCCAACGACCCTTGGTGAGCAGCGAGGCCATCACGTAGAGCGGCGTGAGCAACACGAGCTTGTGGCCCGGCGCGAAGGGGATCGACGGAAGGATCTTCACCGCGCGGATGCCCAACATCGTGAGCGAGACGCCGGCGATCACGCCCACTTCGCGTCCGAGCGAGGCCCGCTCGGGCCCGAGCTCTTGCGCAGCGTGCTCTTCCGCGCGGTGAATCTGTCGCTCCAAGCGGCTCTTGAGCGGCCCGATATCGCCCCTGGACATACGCTTCACCGCCGCCCAAAAACCTTCCTCCGGTCCACCTTGACCGCCACCACCTCCGCGCCCACGCCCGCGACCACCGCCACCACCGCCACCGCCACCGCCACCGCCACCACCTCCTCCTCCGCCGCCTCCCCCGCCGAGCAAAGAGAGGATGGCGTCGACGGACAGCGACAAGAGCGGTGGTGCGCCCAGCTTGCCCAAGCCACTGGCGATCGCGCGCTCGTCGCCGGCGCGAGCCACGTGTGACGAGAACACCACGGCCACGATGCGAAGCACCATCGCGCCGCCGACCGCGAGGCCCCCGACGTTGAGCTCGAAGCCCAGGCCGAACAGCTCGACTTGGCGGAATCGATCAGTGCTGGGGTCCTCCGCGAACAGCACGAACGAGAGCAGCAGGAAGGCGCTCAGCCCGAGCAGCTTGTAGAGCTGCCGTCCCACCTGCTTCGGGCGAACGCCGACCACCAGCGCAAGCGCGATGTTCACGGCCGCGAGCAAGGCGAGCCAGCGCGGGTCCCGCAAAAGAAACGCCCCGCCTGCGACGGCTGCAACGAACAGCACACGCAAGCGGGGGTCAGCGGACCTCATGGGTCCTCCAGTCTAGTGCTGGTTCTCAGGGTCAGGGTTGCGGCGTGCAGCCACCCAGCTCGTACTTGTCCAGGGTCAGGTTGACGAAGTTGTTGACCGCTTCCTGCTTCTGCGGCGCGAGGCTGTAGACCGGGTGGCAGTTGTCGATCTGCGGGTTGCAGTCGGCTGCCTCGAGGCCCTTGTTGATCACGCGGTTCGACGCCACCAGGCCGGCGAAGGCGCCGTTCTCGTCCACCGTGCCCGAGACGTACTTCTTGATGAACGGGAAGTTGCGGCTCTGCTCGAACATGTCGAGATCGTTCGCCTGGTTGGCGATGTAGCCGGCCTCGCCTTGCGCGTGGCAGCCATTGCATGAACCGAACTGCGTCTGCGAAGCCGCGATGGTGTTCATCCCCGTCGCGGTCCAATCGTCGTAGCTCATGCAGTCGCCGAACATGGCCAGCGCCTCTTGCAGCGTCGGGCCGGTGGGGGTGGGCTCGCCGCCGCCGCCGACCAGGCCGCGCTCGTCCGCTTCCATCTGCAGCCACTGCTCGACCAGCGGCCGCTGCGTCGTGTCCAGCGCGGGACCGGTGTGCTCGCCTTGCAGCACGAGATTGCTGTTCTCAGGGATCGCGATCAGCGACGGAGAGAACCCGACGATGGCCGTGTAGGAAGCCTCCGCGTCTGCCGCCATGAAGATGGGGGCGCCCGCGGTCGGGTCGGCGTGGCACTCTCCACACGCGGTGGTGATCGCAGGGAAGACGCTGGCGACGAAGAAGTCGTGAGCCCCGCCCTGCGGGTTGCTGTTGCCGGTGGAGCCGCCGTTGGAGCTGCCCGCGCCGGAGCCATTCCCGCCCTGCTCCCCCGCACCCTCACCGTCCTCGCCGTCATCCGGCAAGAGGTTGATGGTGTCTCCGGTGCAAGCGATCAGAGCTGCCGAAGCAATCGACGATGCGAGTACCCAGAGGATCGAGCGGGCCATGATCAAGCTCCCTTCCGACGACGCGAGACGACTGCCAAGCCAAGGGCCAACGCGGCGAGCGCGAGACCGCTGGAACCACTGCTGGACCCGGCCGCCTGGCAGCCACCACTGCTGGTGGGCTGCAGCACGCTCGGGTCATCCTTGCCCCCACCACCAGGATCCGACGGCTCCGCGCCGGGGCCGGGGGGCTGTGAGTCCACCGGTCCCTCGCCTTGCGGGCCGAGTCCGATGTCCTTCACGTCCGCGGGCGGGTCGACCTCCACCGGCTGCGACGTCGCGCCGGGGATGAAGCTCAGCCACTGCGAGTTCTTCTCTTCGCCGGGGATGCGGCCAGCGTGGGGCACCACGAAGAAGGTCTTCACGCTGGGCAAGAAGCCGTTCGGCTGGCCGTAGCCCGGGTTGGGCACGTCGCCGATGCAGCGCAAGAAGTCGCGACCTTGCGTGTTGGGGTTGGCGCCGTACAGGTTGGCGAGCTTGCCCGAGTCGGCGTACCAGCCAGCAACCCAAGTGTTGTGCGAGGCGTCTGCCTTGATGGCACCCGACTCGTAGCCGAAGAACTGCACCATCGGCGCGCTGTTGCCGGTGATGGCCGCGCCGAACGACCCGAAGTGACGCTTGCCTTCGGTGCCGTACTCACCGGCGCAGACGGTGGAGTGAGTGGGGTAGTTGCCCAGCGCCACCTCGTGGGAGGCGATGGTGAAGGAGTCGGTGCCCGGCGCGATGATGTAGTCGTGCGAGATGTTCGAGCCCTTCTTGTTGTTGGTCTTGCCCTCGCCGCTCGACTCCAGCACGTGCAGCGCGTAGTAGCCGTTGTCCATCCGCACGAGCGTCGGCTGGTTCATGTAGATCTTCTCGCTGGGCTGCGAGGCCGCGATGATCTGCTTGTACATGATGTCGCCGGTCATCGCGTCGAGCCGAGCGCACTGCACGCCCTCCTCGGGGGGACGGTTGTTGCCCTTGCTGGCGCAGAACAACGAGTACTCCTGGCTCTCGGCCACGATCGTCGGGCGACCGATGTTGGAGGGGGTCACGACCGTCTTGCGGTACATGATCTCCGCGTCCACTTGGCCACCACCGAGGTCGATCGTGCGCAGGCCCACGGCGACAGAGCGATCGTTCTCGCCGGTGCTCAGGTAGCCGGCGGTGATGTAGCCGCCGCCGTTGTTGTCGAGCGTCGGCGCGCCCTCGTTGTTGTTGTCGTCGTTGCTGATGCGCAGCTCGTCCATCACCGTGTTGCACATGTGATCGACGGCGGTCACGTAGGTGCGGGTGTTGGTGCTGTTGTTGTTGGTGCCGTAGGTCCAGAAGATGCGCTGGCCATCACCCACCGCCATCGGGTGGTTGCAGGGGCGATCGTTGTTGTTGTTGGTCAGCTGGACCTGGTCCGCGACGAGCTCCGGAGAGCCGCCGGGCGACAGCTTCATCGAGCTGCACTTGCACTGCCAAGGCCCGTCCTCCTCGCTGACCTTGGAGGACATGAAGATCGTGACCACGTACGTGTCGCTGCCGACGGTCACGTGGGCGACGGTGGACTGCTCGTTGCCCGGCCCGCCGTATTCTTCTTGCGGGCCCGAGTCCAAGCCGTTGGCCAGCAACTGGGTGGCCACCGGCACGGCGGAGGCATTCGAGACTCCGAGGACGGCGAGCCCGAGGCCCGCGAGGATGGTCGATGTACGGCGAACGTTGCGTCGGTTCATCTGTCTGCTCCCTGGTCTGCGATGCCGCTACGACAGGGCACATTGCACCCATCATGCCAGCGCACCGACTGCGCCGATCCCCGGGCTATTGCGCAGTTTCTTCAGCGGGCACCTGGTCGACGGTGGATCCATCCTCATCCGGCTCGATCGGAGCGGTGCCGATCCGCTTCGGCACCGGCGCGCGCTCGAACACCATCAGCGCGCTCGCTGCTTGTGAGGTCTCTCCGCCCGCTTTCGGAAGGTGCAGGATGATGCGCCCCTCGCTGCCCGGAGCGATCGAAAACTCGGCTTCTTTGCGCAGTTTTTCCCACTCTTTGGCGGACATTCGAGCGACCACACGATCGCCCTGGAACACGGCGAGCGCGCTGACTTGCTCGGGTTTGATCCCCACCCAGGAGAAGTACGAATCCAGCGAGAAGCGCGGCTTCGTGACGTCGTACCGGGGCGAGAGCGTGGAGTCTGGGAGGCGCTTGCGCTTGACCGAGCCGAGCAGCTTGCCGTCGCGATAGACCCTGGTTCCGCGCAGGGATTCTTCTGGTTTCGCGAAGGGAATGCCTTTGATCGGAGTCCCGTCCGCAGCCAAAAACTTGCGCGTTTTCAGCTCGAAACGCGGTGGCTCGAGCTCCACGTACGCGATCATCGCCACCACCACGTCGATGGTCGTTCGGCTCTCGACCTCGATGCCGCTGCCAGGCCAATGGATGCGTGCCTTGCCGGCGTTCTCGCGCGTGAACGAGAACGTTAGATCTTTCACATGCTTGCGAATCTCGGCGCCGGAGACGACAGCGGTCCGATTGCGCCCGCCGACGAGGTGCAGCTGCTTCAGATCGGCGAGCTTCACCCCCACCGCTTCGAGGTACTCAGCCACCCGATATCGCGGTACTTTTCGGCCATCGAGCAAGGTGTGATCGTGCGCCTTCAGCGACAGCGGCAGCTCGTTGTAGCGCATGACGCCCACGGCCTTGCCATCCACATAGGCGAAAGGTTCGCCAAATCGCTTGGCTTTTTCGCCTCCCCCCGAACCGTCGCCACGTCCGCCTTCGACTGCCGGCTCCGCGCTGACGCTGGCAGCGGCGCTCGCGGACGTGCTGGAAGCGGCTGAAGTCGAGGCCGAAACGGGGGCTGAAGCGCTGGCTGAGGAGCCCGGGGACGACTCGCGGGTGCAGCCAAGCAGCGCCGACACCACGAGCAAAAATCTCCAGCCAAAGGCCGCATTTGCGGCGTGTAACATGGTTGATCCAGGGCGTGTAACAGGGACCTCAGGGGAAATGTAGGCAAACCCCAGACTCCCACCTCCATCGCTGCGCGATCGCGCTTCCGCTGACGCCACAGCTTCACCATACCAGCGTTTGTCGCGCCGGCTGCGACCCACCAAACGCAAACGGCGAGCGCTTGAAGCGCCCGCCGTGTGTGCGGAAAACTCTGGTGTCAGCGGTCAGTTGTTGGCGAAGTTGGTCCAGCCGTCCATCCAATCGTCGTCCGCGTCTGCGAACGCGCCGATGAACGTGGCCGACTTGTCCGCTGCTACAGGGGTGCCACCGGGGATCGCAGCGGCAGGCTGCGGCGCGGGCGTCTCGCTGAAGCAGCCGGCCATGTCCGGGCCTTCCACGCCGTTGCCAGCCCCAGCCTCGAACCAGGCGATCTCGTCGAAGCCGCCGTCGTCGTCCTCGTCCGGGTTGCCGTCGTCGGTCTCGGGCTGGTCCTCGACGTAGGCGATGGTCTCGACCGAGCTGTCGGTGAAGATCGAGTCCGTGAGCGTCACCTCCGTGGGTGGCACGTCGCGGAAGTCCACACCGGCCTCGAAGCCCACGACCAGCGCGTTGTTGATGGTGGCGTTGAACCCGCGACGGAACAGGAAGCCGTACTGCTGCTTGGCCTGGTCGCCGTTCTGTCCGCACAGGGTCACGTTGGAGATCGTCGGGTTGGTGACCGGCGTCACCGCCGGGTCGTCCGAGTCGTTGTCCGCCTCGAAGCCGTTGGCGTCGTCCGCGCCGCTCGGGTCCTGCTGCAAGAACAGGAACTGCAGGTTGCCCACGTACCCTTGGTCGAAGTCGAAGCCGTCGTCGCCGTTGCGGTAGCAGACCAGGTGCGACGCGTTGACCGTGCCACCGAAGAACTCGAAGCAGTCGTCGAGCGTGTTCTTCACCTGGACGAAGTCGATCTTCGTGCCGCTGCCCACGCCCGCGAGCGTGAGCCCGTTGATCTCGTTGTCCGGCGCGATCTCGATACCGCCGAACTCGATGCGCAGATACTTGATGGATCCGCTGCTGTCCGCCGCGTCGTCGCCGCCGTAGAGCTGGGGATCCTGGAAGCCCTCCACCTCGGCCTCTCCGCCGGCCTCGTTGATCGGCGCGTTGCCGAGCACCACCAGACCGCCCCAGTCGCCCGCCTCACGCTCGCCCGCGGGCAGCGCGCTGGTCATCACGATCGGCTCGTCCGCCGTGCCCTCGGCCATGATCTTGCCGCCACGCTGCACCACGAGCGTACCGAGCGAGGCCTTGTCGCCCACGATCAACGTGCCTGGCTCGATCGTCAGCGTCACCCCCGAGGGCACTGACACCACGCCCTTCAGCACCCACTTGGTGTCCTTCGTCAGCGTCATGCTCTCGAGCTCGCCCTCGAGGTCTTGGGAGGTGGACGGGCCATTCCCGCCTGTACCGTTCCCGCCGCTGCTATCGCCCCCTGCGCCACCCGTGCCCTCGCTGTCTCCACATGCCGCGCTCGACGCGGCGACCATTGCCAGCAAAGAAGTCAGTGCAGTCCATCGGCTGAAGCTCATCGTATCCTCCGTTCGTGACGGCGACCTTTTGCTATGGCCGAGTGAACACGGCGCGCGATCTCGGTGACGATTGTGCGTCACTCGCCGATCTCAATAGTTGAGCGACACGCCCAGGCTGAAGGTGCGTCCGAGCCGATACTCTTCTGTCACCGTCTCGCCATGCTCCGTGTCGTGCACGCGCTTGACCGGCGAGTCGACCAGGTTCGAGGCCGCCGCGCGGAGCTCGACGTGTTTGCCGACCCGCTGCCCCACGCTCACGTCCAGCACGTGGCGTTCGAGCTCGAACACGTCCGGGACCCCATTGGTGCCCACCTGAGAGAGTCGCGGACCCACCACGTTGTAGAGCACGCGAGCGCGGGTCCCCCACTCGGGCTCGTCGAAGTCGAGCGCGGCGTTGACGATGTAGGGCGCCTGAAATGAGAGCGCGCGGGACTGGCTCGTCAATTGGATCGCCTCCACGGGGTCGAGGTCGACGCGCGAGTGGGCGAGCGTCAGGTTGGTGATCAACGTCAGCGGCCGAAGCGCGGCGCTGATGAAGTCGAACGACTTCCGCGCCTCGATCTCGACGCCGTACAAATTCCCGCCCAGCGCGTTGTCGAAGGTCACCACGCCGCTCGTGCCCGTGCTGGCACGAATCACTTGCTCGATTGGATCCTCGAAGCGCTTGTAGAAGGCGCTCACCGCCAACACCTCGCGCGAAGTGGGGAAATACTCGAAGCGAGTGTCTGCGTTGACGATGGTGGTGTTGGTCAGGTCCGGGTTGCCGCGCACCTCACGGCCGCCGAAGTAGTCGACGTAGGAGAAGGGCGCGAGCTCGCGGAGCTGCGGCCGCGCCACCGTGCGCGTGACAGAGAAGCGCAGGTTCGCCCTGGAGATGGGGCTGTAAATCAGAGAGGCCGCCGGGAGCAGCACGGCCTGGTTGAGCTCTTTGGTCTCGGTGGGCAGCTCTGGATTGACGGGATCAAAGGGGGTGATGAATTGCTGCGAAGCCTCGAGCCGCTGGCCGAGCACATAGCGAAGCTCCTTGGTCAGCGACCCGTCCACCATGAAGTAGCCAGCGAACACCGAGAGCCCGGCACGGTAGCCGTCGTTGTCTCGCGTGTTCTCCTCGAGCTCGAGGAAGCCCTGGTCGATGTTCTCGTCGCTGAACAGCTTGTCTTGACAGTCGAGCGCGAGGTCCGGGCCCGTGCAGGTGTCGAAGCCGTCTGGAGCGTCGTCGCGATCCGGTCGAAAGCGGAAGCGCCGCGCCAGGAACTCGCGCTCGCGCACGTTGATCGCTCCGCCCAGCTTGACCTTCTGCGTGAGCCCTCCGAGCGTCACCGGCTGCGTGAGCCCCAACATGCCCGCGTAGGTGGTCTCACCCTGCTCCGAATAGAAGTGCGAACCGCTGGTGCTGTCGTCCTCGAACGCGAACACGCCGAGCGTTCCGTCGTATTGGTAGGTGGTGCCACGTGTGTCGGGCTCGTCGCGCGTGGCACGCGCGACGCCCACGCCGTAGTCGAGCTCCAGGCCCTCGAGCGCCTTGATCCTGTGTTTCCCGGAAATTTCGCCGAAGGTCAGCGCGCGAGACACAAACGACAGCCGGGTCTCCGTGAGGCTCGCGGCGCGCTCCTCGTGCCGACCACTCAGGCGACTGGCCTCGATGTCGGCGGCCCGTGTGTGGAGACCCGTGAGCGTGACCTGGTGGTCCTCACCGACCTCCAGCGTCACCCCGGCCAAGCCGCCCCAGCTCACCTTGTCGACGCCGCGCTCGAGGCTCAGGTCGTTCAGCACGCGGAGGCCGCTCTCCTCGCCGTCGGTCGCCAACCCGTACGTCCGCAGCTTGGCGTCGACGCGCCGCTCGAAGCGCCGATCATAAACCAGCGCCCCCATCACCCCGATGCGACCCCAGGACGAAAGCGGCCAAGAGTTGGCCACCACGAAGTTGCCCGAGTGATTCGGTGCCCCAAGCGTGTGGCGCACCCTCATCGGCGTGTTGATCTGCTTGCCGTAGGCGATGATCTCGTCGCGCGTGAGCAGCTCGCCGTTCGGCTTCTCCACGCCACGCACCACCTTGGTCGCCGGAAAGTCCGGCATGGCGCGCGTGCCGTCGTCGATGCCCAAGAAGTCGGCCGAGCCGCCCTCGTAGGTCAGAAACTCGGTGAACGTGGACTGCGTGTTGAACCCGAGCGACAAGCTCCCGGCCAGCGTGAGCGTGTTCGGGATGCGGCGCGTCGCGATGCGCACCGACCCGCCGGCGAAGTCGCCGGGCACGTCGGGCGTGAACGTCTTGACCACCGTGAGGCTCTCCAAGATCTGCGAGGGGAACAGGTCGAGCGGCACCGCCTGCCTGTCTGGCTCGGGGCTCGGCAGCGGGAAGCCGTCGAGCAGCGCGTTGGTGTAGCGCTCGCCCAACCCGCGCACGAACAAGAAGCGCGAGCCCTCGATGTTGGCGCCCACCACACGTTTCGCCGCCTCCGCGGCGGTGCGGTCGTTCGACTTGGTGATCTCGGCCCGTCCGATGGAATCGCCCGAAGCCGCCGACTTTTGCCGCTCCAGCAGCAGCCCCTCGACCGACTGGGTGTCGACCTCCACCACGGTCTCCACGACGTCGACCGCCGAGTCTTCAGGCTCGAGCTTCGCGTCCAGCCGGACGATCACGCCCGCCTTGACGACCACGCCGGAGAGTCGAATGGGTCGGTGCAGCTCGTACGCAATGGTCAGGTCGTACGTCCCTGGAGGCAGCTCCAGGCGGTAGGTGCCGTCCACGTCGGTCAGCACCGCGACCTTCGTCCCCGCCACGCCCACGAACGCCTCGATCGCAGCCTCGCCGAGCCGGACTTCGGTGACGATGCCGGCGATCGCGCCCTTTCCTTTGGGCGGAGGCTGCGTCAGCGCCAGACCGCCGTCGGCGGGCGCCTCTTCGGCTGGGACTTCCTCCGGCGGCACCTCGTCCACCGGTTCTTCCGGCGGAACCTCTTCAGCAGGCTCCTCGGCCGGCTCATCCTGGCCATGGGCAGACCACGTCCACACCAGCGAGATCGCCAGCACAGTTGCACGGAGATGGGAGCGCATCAGGGGCCGTCGAGCTTCTTGGTCACGATCGCGATCGACTTGGCGCCTGCCTCGCGGCAGGCATCGACGCGCGTCACCACGTCTCCGTACGGGAGGCTGTCGTCCGCATCGAAATGCAGGACCTTGTGCTTCGTCCTGGCCAGCATTGCCGGCAACACCGCCGAAAGCTCAGTGCTGTCCACGACCTGCTTGTTGATGCGCATGACACCCTGTCGGTCCAGCGTCATCACCAGCGGCTCGTCGCTCGCGTCGGCTTGCGACGGCTCCGCGGCTTCGGGCGGCAGGGCCAAGGAGAAGGTCTTGGTCAACATTGGAGCCACCACCATGAAGATGATGAGCACCACCAGCGCGACGTCGACCAGCGGCGTCACGTTCACCTGCGGGGTCGGGCCCTTGCCCGAGGGCGCGCTCGCCATCCCCATCTCAGCTCTCCTCCTTGCGCGACGCCACCTTCAGGCTCACGTTCCGAAATCCCGACTTGGACAGCGACGCGAACACCTCCCGCACCGCGCCGTAGGGCAGCTTGGCGTCCGCCTTGAGCACCAGATCGCGATCCGGGCTCTCCACGCGTTGCTGCCGGACCGCGCTCAGCATGGCGTCCTTGTCGAGCTCGACGTCGTCCATCAAGAAGCGCCCGTCAGGCGTCATCACCACCTCGAGCACGTTCTCTCGCTTCTTCTCGTCCGGGTGACCGACCTCCGGCAGGAGCACGGGAGTGCCCTCCTGGAGGTTCGGCGCGATGACCATGAAGATGATCAAGAGCACCAAGACCACGTCGACCAGCGGCGTGACGTTGATCTCGGGCTTAGGCGGCTCGGCGACTCTCGACGACGTCGCTGTCGCGATCTTGCGCTGGCGCATGGTTGAACTCCATTTCGTCGATCAGCTGCCCGGCGGCTCGTCCCAGCGCCGACTCGATGCCGGCGACGCGCGTGGTCAAGTAGTTGAAAGCGATCACGGCGGGGATCGCCACGGCCAGGCCCGCCGCCGTCTCGATCAACGCCTCGGCGATGCCTGCCGACACGGTTCCAATGCCTCCAGCGCCCGCGACACCCATGGCCTGGAACGCAGCGATGATTCCGATCACCGTGCCGAGCAGGCCGACGAACGGCGTGATCGAGCCGATCGTAGCGATGATGTTCATGCCCCGCTTCAGCTCCGCGCCGATGATCTCTTGCTGGCGCGTAGCTTCACTGCGCACCATGTCGATGGCCGACACACCGCCCTCGCCGCGCCGGCACACCTCCAGGTACTTGCGCGTCAATGCGCCAAACAGGCGAGCCAGCGACGAGCCCCTGTGTTGCTCGGTGAGCTCGACGATCCCGCTCGGGTCCCAGTGGCTCAGCTTGGGCTCGACCGCCTTGGCGAATGCCCGTGACACCCGGGCGCTCTTTCCGAGCGCGATCATGCGCTCCACGGTGACGGCGATGCAGAGCACCGCCATCAGCACGATGAACAGGAAGATCACCTTGTTGGCGACGGACATCGACGCCCAGAGATGCGACAGCTCGAAGGTCATGTGGGCCTCTGCTACTTGGTCTTGAAGCGAACGGGGTAGCTCGCGTTGCGAGTGGTGGTGATGGCCGAGCCGTCCGACTTCAGCTTGGCGGGCGTGCAGGTCGACGATTGAATGGCTGCGAGGGCGAGGCCGTGGAGCTCTGCTGGTCCCTTGACCACCTTGGGGTTCACGATCGCGCCGGACTCGGTGACCGTGTACTTGACGACCACCGTCCCCTCGACACCAATGTCGCGGGCGCGGCTCTGGTCGAGCGGCTTGAGCTTGCAAATGGCGGCGTCGTAATCGAGCGGGCTGAGCTTGGGGGGAGGAGGCGGCTTCTCCGGCTCCTTCGGCTCGACCCTCTTCTTGCCGCCGCCGCCGCCCTTGCCCGAGCCCTTTCCTTTGCCGCTGCCGTCCCCGCTGCCGTCCCCGGGCAAGGACGGCTTCCAGTCGCTGTCGTCGTAGGTCTCGTTGCCGGGCTTGGGCGCGTCGGGCACGTGGGTCGCCTGCGAGTACGTCTTCTGCGCAGCGGCGCGTGGGGCTGGGTCGACGTTGTCCGGCGTCACTTCCGCGATCGGCTCCTCCTTGGCTGGCATCTCGTCGGGCGACTCGACCAGCGCGACCTCGACGACCGTGTCCTCCTCTTCGGGTGGCTTGGGCACCGCGGCCTTCACGAGCGTCGCGCCATAGCCAACCCCCGCCACCAGGCTGGTGCCGACCACGACGCCCACGAGCAGGCGCCGCACCCTCGCGGCGTCGACTCTCGGGCTGTGCCAGGCGTCCAGCATCTCGTGCCCGATCTACCTCACGCCGTGTGACAGAACGTCGACACTTTGGGAAGTTGTCACGCACGACGGTGTCGGTTCTGCAACGAGCCCGCGCAGACAGGGTGACGCTCGCGCGTGATCCGCCCGCAGGGTGGCCAGACGATATCGAGGGAGCGAGACCAGACTGGTGCCTAGTCGCGGTGATCGTCACGACCTTCAATTGCGAGCGTGAGCGAGGGTCGTGATGAGCACCGCGACCAGAAACGAGGGGACGCGGCCCGGCTCAGCGGATGACGCGACGCTGCCGCAGCGCCCCGAGCGCGACCGCGTCGAGCGAGAGCCGCTCCGACAGCACTCGATCGGTGTGCGCGCCGAGGGTCGGCCCAGCCCACTCGGTGCGCCCTGGGGTGTCTGCGAGCTTGGGGAAGAGCGCCGGCACACGCACCTGCCGATCTCCGCTCGGCGCCGCCTCCATGATGCCGCGTGTCTGAAAGTGTGGGTCCGACAGCACGGCGGCGGCGTCCTGGATCGCGCTGACCGGGACGCCGGCTTGCGTGAGCAGTGCAACGGCCTCTCCGAGCGGACGCGCCTCCGTCCACGCGCCAATGGCGGCATCGATCTCGGCGGCACGAGCGACGCGCCCACGATTCGACGACAGCTCCGGATCCCGTGCGAGGTCGGCGCGTCCGATCACGCGCATCAGCGCCGCGAACAAGCCATCGGTGTTGGCGCCAATCACCACGCGCTCGCCCGACTCGGTGGGGTACACATTGGAGGGCACGATGCCGGTGATCGTGGCGCCCGACGGGGCACGTGAGACGCCCAGCTGCTCGTACTCGGGCAACACCGACTCCATGACGTTGAAGATGGCCTCGGTGAGCGCCACATCGACCACTTGACCTCGGCCGGTCCGCTCGCGGTGCAGCAGCGCGAGCAGCACGCCCAAGATGGCGCTCAACCCGCCGAGCGAGTCCCCCAAGGACAGGTTCGCGCGCAGGGGCACTGCGCCGGGCTCGCCGATCAGGTGACGCAACCCCGCGGCCGCCTCGCACACCGAGGCAAAGCCAGCTCGCTCGCGGTAGGGCCCCGTTTGACCGAAGCCGGAGACCCGCGCGTAGATCAGCCGCTCGTTGTCACGCAGGAGCTCGTCCGGACCGAGCCCCCAGCGCTCCATCGTGCCCGGACGAAAGTTCTCGATGAGCACGTCACTGCTGCCCGCGAGCCCGCGAGCGATGTCGCGTCCCTCGTCCGACTTGAGGTCGAGGGCGATGCAGAGCTTGTTGCGCGAGAGGCTCTGCCACCAGACCGACGTGTCCCCGTCGACCCCGCGCCACGTGCGGATCGGATCGCCCTCGAGCGGCTCGACCTTCACCACCTCGGCACCGAAGTAGGCCATCAACGTGCCCGCAAACGGGCCGGCGAGGAGCTGGCCGAGCTCGAGCACGCGCACACCATCGAGCGGTCGAGGAGTCGACATGTGTCGGCACTCTACCCCCGATACTTGGCCCTCGTGCACGGCTCGTGGCACCCCATGATTCATGACGTCGCCGGCGACACTCCTCGCGGCGATCTTCTCCCTCCTCGGGCCCGCCTCTGGAGCGACGCAACCGCGCGTCGCTGCGGTGGAGTGCCGCGTGGAGGCGAGCAAGCTCGCGACCAGCGATCCCAAGTCCAAGCTCCGGCGCGAGCTCGAAGAAGAGCTCGACCGCATCGACTGGAAGGCCGAGCGCGTGGGCCCTCCGTTCGAGCTGATCGCCGTGCTCGCCGAGGGGCAATCGACCGCCACCAAGAGCAGCACCCATGCTTCGTTCAGCGTGAGGCTGGTGCTGCGCGAGCCCAGCGGCGCGCTCCTGGGGCAGGTCAGCGCGCGTGCGAGCGGCGAGGAGCGCGGCGCCTCGCGTGCGGCGCTCGAAGCCAGCGTGCTCGAGGCTGCCTCCAAGAGCGCGGCGAGCGCGCTGCCCGAGGCCGTGCGCAAGGCGCGCAAGGCTCGTTAGAACGACCAGCGCAGCCCGAGCCCGCCGCCTTGCGGCCCTCCACTGGGGACCAGGACGACGCGTCGTGGTCGGTCGGGCAATGAGAGCCCAACGATGAGCAGCACCGTGCCTGGGACGCCGGCACCACCCATGACTCCGTAGCCGACGAGGCTGGCCTCTTCGAGCGGCTCGCCCGGCTTGTCCGCGAACGAGGTGACCCACGCCACCGCAGCGCCGACGAGGGCTGCGCCAAGGAAGGTCCCGCCCAGGAAGATCAACGGATGCAGCGTGTCAGCTCGGTCGGGCTTCGTGTTCGTGCTGAGGATGGTCTCCCCCAAACACAGCCCACGCGTGCCGTCGATCTGACACTTGCCGTGGCTGCAGGCTGTCGCGGCATCGCAGTCCGCCTGCGACACGGCGACACACTGCTTGCCCTTCGACACGCAGCGTCCCGTGCTCTTGCACGCGCGGGAGGCGCGACAGGGGTCGCCCTCAGGGCGCTGGGCTGGAGTGGCCGACGGTGCCGAGGAGGTGGTGGCGCTGCTGCGGTCGGGCTCCTCGCTCCCCGCGGCAGCAGGCCGAGACCTCATCTCCTCATCGTCCTCTGCCGCGGACAGCGCGGCGAACGACAGCATGGCGAGCCCGACTGCGCCCGCCGCCCAGCCAGCGCCCGAGCGCCGAACGTCGTCTGCCCGCTTCCGAGTGATGGCCATCAGAACCCCAACGAGCTGGAGAGCTGCAACGTGAGCGCGTGGAAGGTGACGTCTTCGCGCGTCGGGATCAAGCGCGCAAACGCCTCGGTCGACGACGCGTCCGGAGAGAACCGCACGGCCGACATCTCGCCGAAACCCGCGGCGTAGCGCAGCGCGAGCGTGTTCTCGAACGTGAGCGTCCGACGCTCCCCCTCGTCCCAGATGGGGTACTGCGTGCGCCACTGAAAGCCCGCGGCGAGACCGTAATAGTCCACGATGTGGTCGCCAATGAAAGCGACCTCGAGCTTGTCACTCCGGTCCGTGAACGCGCCGACCCCGAGCGCAAATCGCTCGGACAGACGAAAGCGACTGCCAGCGCGCAGATTCCATTGCGACTTGTGGGATACCTGGAGGAGCCCGCGGCTGAGCGGACCGAGCAGCTCGAGCTCCGCGCCGAGCTCGACCCGTGCCAGGGTCACCGCCGCGCCCAGCACCAGCTCGAGCGGGCTCAGCAGCCTGCCCGCCGTGGCCTCCAGATCCGGACGGTCCGAGGTGCTGAAGCCCGGGCCCACGAACGAGCTGCCGGTGGAGAGCACACTCACGGTCTGGTAGGCCTCCCCCGACTGCCCGAAAGCGATCGACGGGGTGCGCACCGTCGCACCGAGGTGGAGGTCGTCGACTGGCTCCCATTGCCCGCCGAGCACCAGCTGCCCACCAAAGCTGCTGGTCCGGCGCCGGAACGAGGTGGCAGCCTCCATCGCACCGCCGCTGTCGCTGGCCACGATCCTCAGCGCGCTGCCGTCGCGCAAGGAGTCGTACAGCACCAGGGCGGACAACCCGAGCCGCGCGCGCGCGCTGGGTGCCCACGCCACGCTCGGGCCGATCCGGTAGATCTGACGTTGCAGGTTGATGTCCGCTCGCCCATCGAGCAGGACCGGCTCGGTCCGCCCCCCAAAGCTCTCCACGCCGTCGACCACACCACTCAGGTCGTAGCTCTCGGCATGGGTCACGAAGATGCCGAGCGCAGCGCTGACCGAGTCCGTGAGCTTGCGCTGATACACCAGGGCAGAAGGCACCGGCACGATCGTCACCGCGTCGGAGTCGAGCTCGCGATCACCCGAGGGCAGCTGCGACACCACCGCGCGATTGAAGTCACGGATGCGCAACACGAACGCGCTGGCGGTGACGTCGAGCTGGTTCAGCTCCGGAGTGTGAAGACCGGCGGGGTTGTACCAAGCCGCACCTCCCCCATGCACGATGGCCATGTTGGAGGCGCCGGTCATGGAGGCGTTGGCCTCGAAGTAAGCCGGCTGATCGGCGTGCGCGGGGACCGCCACCAGCAGCGCGACGGCGAACACTCCCGCCCGCAAACCCATGGTCGAGTGATATCACAGCTCGTGCACCCACCTGACCGGCTTGACCGCGTCGAATTGTGTTGCTCCGATGCGCCGCGCTTCGTCCATGCTCGTCCCCTTCGTCGCCCCCTACTTCACCGACAACGCCAAGCTCTTCCTCCACCACGTCGCCGCCCAGCCGGACGTGCGCCTCGCCGTGATCAGCCAAGAAGGCGCCGAGCTCTTGCCGGCGGAGACGCGCGCGCGTGTGGTCCACCACGAGCGCGTCGGCGACGCCTTCTCCACGACCGAGATCGTCGCCGCAGCAGAGCGCATCACCGCGGCACAAGGGGCGCTCCACACGTTGCTCGGCGTGGTCGAGCAGCTGCAGGTGCCGCTGGCCGAGGCTCGCGAGCGCCTCGGTCTCGGCGGGATGCGGCCCGAGCAGGCGCTCAACTTTCGCGACAAGACGCGAATGAAGGAGCTGCTCCGCGCGGCCGGCGTGCCCGTCGCCCGCCATCGGCTGATCACCACCACGGAGCAGGCACTCTCGTTCGCCGGCGAGGTCGGCTACCCGGTGGTGGTCAAGCCGCCCGCAGGCGCCGCCTCGCAGACCACCTTCCGCGCCGACGACGAGGCCGGGCTGCGCGCAGCGCTGGGCCCTACCAGCCTCGCCTCGGGCGGCGTGGTGTTGCTCGAGGAGTTCGTCACCGGCGAGGAGCACTCGTTCGATGCGTTCGTGCGAAACGGCAACGTCGAGTTCTACTCCGTCTCCGACTACCACCCCACGCCGCTCGAGGTGATGCAACACCCGTGGATGCAATGGGTGGTCGTGCTCCCCCGCGAGCATCAGTCGGCGGACATCGCGGCGGCGGGCAGCCGCACGCTGGAGGTGCTGGGGCTCCACACCGGCATGTGCCACCTCGAGTGGTTCCGCCGCAAAGACGGCAGCGTGGTCATCTCCGAGGTCGCCGCCCGCCCCCCCGGCGCGCAGATCCCCACGGTGATCGGCCGCGCACACGATGTGGACTGCATCGGCGCTTGGGCCAAGCTGATGATCACCGGCGGCTTCGAGCCCTTCCCCGAGCGCAAGTTCGCCGCCGGCGCCGCGTACCTCCGCGGCCAGGGCGAAGGTCGCGTGCGCGCCGTGCACGGCGTGGAGCAGATTGAGCGAGAGCTTGGCGCGCTCATCACCGACAAGCGCCTGCCCCACCCCCAGCAAGAGAAGGCCAAGTCCTACGAGGGCGAGGGCTTCATCCTGGTTCGGCACCCGGACACGAAGACCGTCGAGCAGGCGCTCAAGCACATCGTCTCCAACGTGCGCGTGGAGCTCGGGTGAGCTCGTTCGCGCCGGATCCGCACTCTCGCGCGCGGCCCTCGGAGGCCCGGGTCACCCACCTGGGCCTCGATCTCGCGGTCGACTTCGAGCACAAACAGCTGCGCGGCACCGCGGCGCTGGACGTGGAGGCGGAACCGGGCGTGCACACCTTGGTATTGGACACGCGTCGCCTCGCGATCCACGCCGTGCGCGACCAAGCAGCGGCGCCGCTGCCCTTCACGCTCGGCCCCGACGACGCCGTGCTCGGCGCCGCTCTCACCATCGGGCTGCGGCCGAGCACGCGGCGGGTGCTGATCGACTACGCCACCGCCACGGACGCCGAGGCGCTGCAATGGCTGGAGCCAGGCCAAACGGCGGGAGGAGCGCACCCGTTTCTGTTCACGCAAGGACACGCCATTCAATCGCGCAGCTGGCTCCCGATCCAAGACAGCCCTGGCGTTCGCCTCACCTACGAGGCCCGCATCACTGCCCCATCGCCATTGCTCGTGCTGATGAGCGCAGAGCGCAAGGGCACCTCGCAGAGCCCCGGCGGCGTCACACACTCCTTCGCCATGCGTGAGCCCGTGCCCGCCTATTTGATCGCTCTTGCCGCCGGCGATCTGGTGGCCCGCGACGTCGGTCCGCGCACCGCGGTCTTCGCCGAGCCCGCCACCATCGACGCCGCGGCGCACGAGCTCGGCGAGCTCGAGCGCATGGTCGAGGCGGCCGAGGAGCTGATCGGCCCCTACCTGTGGGGGCGCTTCGACGTGGTGGTCATGCCGCCCTCATTCCCGTACGGCGGCATGGAGAACCCGCGCCTGACGTTCGCCTCGCCGACGTTGCTCGCGGGCGACCGCTCGCTCACCACCGTGATCGTGCACGAGCTCGCTCACGCCTGGGCGGGGAACCTGGTCACCAACGCCACCTGGAACGACTTCTGGATCAACGAAGGCACCACCGTGTACCTGGAGCTCCGCCTGAACGAGCTGCTATGGGGCCCGGAGCGCGCCTCGTTGCTCCGGAGCTCTGGCCATCGCGAGCTCGAGAGCGAGATCGAGCGCATGGGCGCCGAGTCACCGGACACGCGCCTCTGCTACGACATGGCCGGCCGAGACCCCGCGGAGGGCGTGACCGTCATCCCCTACATGAAGGGCGCCGCGTTGTTCTGGACGCTGGAGCGCGCGTTCGGCAGAGACTCGCTCGACGCTTGGCTCAAGAGTTGGTTCGCGCGCCGTGCGTTCCAGTCGGTCACCACCACCACGCTGCTGGAGGACCTGAAGAGCGAGCTCTTCACTGCGGCCGGCGCGCCGTCATTCGACCTCGAGCGCTGGGTGCACGCGCCGGGGCTGCCCACCGACGCCGCGCCGCCGACCTCGGCGCTGCTCGAGCGTGTCGACCACGCCGCGGCCAGCGTGCTCGGGGGCGTGCATCCTTCCACGCTCGACGTGGAGGGCTTCACGCCGCAAGCGTGGCGCCACTTCTTGGGGACCTTGATCCAAGCCCGCCCCGCACGCGACGTCGTCCACGCGGTCGATCAGGCCTTCGCGCTCTCGCAGGGCCACAACGCGGAGATCCTGGCGCCCTGGCTGCGGCTCGAGGCGCAGGCCACGAGCGACGCAGCCATCCCCCGCATCGAAGCCTTCCTCGGCTCGGTGGGCCGCATGAAGTACCTGCGCCCGTTGTACGCCGAGCTCGTGGCCAGCTCCTGGGGCCGGCCCATCGCCGAGCGCGCCTACCAGGCCGCCAAGGGCAAGTACCACGCGCTGGTCCGCGCTGGCCTCGAGCGCCTGTTCGCCTCGGCGCGCGGCGGCCCTTGAGGCGCGCTACCATCCGCACATGAAGCTCGCCGAGGCTCTCCTGCTCCGCGCCGACCTCCAGAAGAAGACGTCCTCGCTGCGCGAGCGAATCGTGGCCAATGCCGTCGTCCAGGAGGGCGACGAGCCCCGTGAAGACCCCAAAGCGCTGCTGAAGCGCAGCGCGAACCATTGACACATTCGCCCCCACCTCGCATCGTGCATCACGCATCTGGCACCGCACGACACCGCACGGGAGGATGGTCAGGCCATCACACCGAGCGCGACCAGCTGCTCACCATAGCCGCGGAGCAACGCACCAGCGGCGGACGGCGAGGGCAACCCTATCTCCTGGTGAAGCCCGCCGAGCGACGCGCCGACGGCGTGCTCGAGCTCTCGAAACGTTGCGCTCGCGCGCGTCCGCACGCGCTCGCGCGCGCTGGCGTCGACGCGTGTGTGAGCCCAACGGCCGATGGCGATCGCAAGCTTCGCGTGCTCGGCCTCCTCGCACGCGATGCGGCGGAACACCGCGCGCACGTCGGCTGCGCGGGCGCGCCTGGCCACGAAGCCCGCGACCAACGCGCCGTACCCTTCGCGCACGCAGCCCTCGGCGGCGTTGTCGACTGCGAGCTCGACCAAGCTGGCTGGCTCGGGCTGCGCCGTGAACGGCGCTTGCACGCGATGACCTCGTCGCAGCGCGAGCGCCGTCACCAGCCGCCCGTGTGCCACCTCTTGGCGCGCAGCGACGGCCGCGTGGCGCACCAGGTGAGCCGGCGCACCGTGCGCGGCGAGGTCTCGCGCAAGCACGCGGAAGGCGCCCACCGAGGCGAGCTCGAGCCGCGCCAGCTCGGCCAAGTACGCGCCCGCCGAGCGCTCGCGCTCGCGGCCCGCGCAATAGCCGCGTGGCCTGCGACCGCCGGGACAATACTCCGTGATGTGGCAGAGCACGGCCGGGCGAGCCGGGTCGGACGCCGCGGCTGGATCGGTCGGCCCCCGCGGCGGCGGCCCGCCCACGGCATCGACCGTCACGAGCTCGCAGCCGTCGATGTGGGCGGGGTGGCAGCTCCGCCCCGCCGCCTCCAGATACGGTGCGCACAAGGCGAGGCACTGCTGCTCCGGAAGGCTGCGGCCCGCTTGCGGCGGCGCGTTGTCGAGCAGCATCACCCGCTTGACCTCGATGGGGCCGCCGCAGCTGGTGATGAGTGGCAGCGCGCCGGCGAGCACCACGCGCACGATCCAAAGCTCGTCTAGGTCCACCCGCGGAAGTGTCGCACGAACCGGGCGCCCACGGTCCTTGCGCGCACCCCCTCGACAGCGCGCCCCGATTCCGACTATGGGGGCGCCATGCGTTCCAGCCCTTGGGTTGCCCTGGTGTGTTGTTTGACCCTGACCGCTTGCGACGACAAAGGCTCGAAGAGCAGCTCCTCGTCCGAGCCCGCCGCCGAGACGAAGAGCTCCGCCAAGCCCAAGTCGGCGTCCGCCTCGGCGGCCGCGTCCAGCTCGGCCGCCCCGGCGGCCTCCGCGGGAGCGTACGTGCCGAGCGCGAGCGAGCCGGCGCCGGGCGAGAAGGACAAGTGTGAGGAGGCCTCGAGCTGCTCGGTCAGCGTGGTGACCGAGGCCGTGAAAAAGAAGCTCGAAGCCGCGAGTGACAAGGACGACCTCCAGCTCGAGCTCAACGGGGACACCACCAACGAGGGTCTCAAGACGGTCGGGCGAGTGCCCTGGCTCAAGAAGCTGGGTCTTCGGGGCGACAAGATCAGCGATCTCACCCCCGTCGCTGGACTCAAAGGGCTCAAGCGCCTCGACGCCTATGGAGTGGAGACCATCACCGACGTGAAGCCGCTCGCGGGGCTCACCGATCTGGAATACCTGTCGCTCTACATGGCCAAGGTCGAGGACATCTCACCGTTGGCTGGGCTGACCAAGCTCACCGAGCTCAACCTGTACGCCACCAAGGTCACCGACCTCGCGCCCATCAAAGGGCTGACCAAGCTCAAGTCGCTGAACCTCTACATGGTCAAGGCCAAGGACTGGTCTCCCCTCTCGAGCTTGCCCGAGCTCGACGACGTGTGGATCCAGTTCGCCGACATCAAGGACCTCTCGATGTTCGCCAAGGCCAGCAAGATGAAGAAGCTGGACGCAGACTGGTGCAGCAGCCTCACTGACATCTCCGCCGTGACGGGCATGCCCGAGCTGGAAGATCTCGGCTTGGACAGCACCAAGATCGAGACGCTCGAGCCGCTCGCCAAGAACACCAAGCTCAAGGATCTCGACATCGGCAGCACCAAGATCAAAGACCTCAAGCCGCTCGAAGGCTTGACCGAGCTCGAGGACCTCGACCTCACAGGCACCGAGGTGACCAGCCTGGCGCCACTCGCCAAGCACAAGAAGCTCAAGTACCTGCGCCTCAACAAGACCAAGATCACGGATCTGTCGCCGCTCAGCGCCTCTGCCAAGGAGAAGTCGCTCAGCTCCATCTACATTCCGAAGTCGCTCGAGAAGGCTGCCGCCACGCTCAAGAAGGACAACCCGGACCTGAAGGTCGAGGTCGACACCAGCAAGTGAGCGCTCGCGGAGCTCTGGCCGACGCGCGGCGCTGGAGCGTGGTCGAGCAGTGCGAGGACGAGAGCCGCGTCGCGCTGCACCGGGTCACGCTCGCAGCGGCGCTGTCCGAGGTGCTGCGCTTGCACTCGCTCGCGACGCCGATCACGTCGCTCGATCGGCTCGCCGACCTCCAGCTCCTCGGCGTGCTCCGCTTCACGGCGTCCGCGCTCGGCAAGTACAAGAGGCGGCGCGACGCCGAGGGTGTGCGCGACCCGAAGCTGCGCAAGCAGGTGGTGCTGTCTTGGGGAGCGCGGCCCCCGCTGCACGAGACGGTGCTGGCCATCGCGTGGGACTACGACGCGCCGGACCTCGGGCAACCGGATCCCTCCGCCGCGCCTGCGCTGAGGGTGGGCGACGAGCTGCTCGAAGCGATCGAGGCGCTCGTGCCAGCGGAAGCACGAACGGAGCGGACTTGCACGCGGGACGCGCCGAGCCGCGCCACGCTCGCGTTCGAGGACCTGCTGCGGCTGCGCGCGCTCTCCGGTTGGAAGATCGCGCGCAACCTCGAGCTCTCGCTCGGCGCCACCATGGCGGGGGAGGCGCCGGCGCGCGGAGCCACGTTCGTGCTGGACGGGCGCCGCGACCTCGACGCGTGCATGCGCGTGCTGGACGAGCTCTTGCCTCCGGCGCGCTGCCTCCGCTCCACCCGCCACGCACAGTCGCTCGCGCTCCACTACCAGGGCGCCCTGGACGGGCACAGCTACCAGCTCGTCCTGCTCGACGATCCGACGCTCGAACGGCTCGCTGTGCGCGCGGACGCGGACGAGGAGGCTGTCGTCGCGAGGCTGGGGGCAGCGCTCGGCCGGAGCGAGCCGCGTGACTGGGAGACGTGCAGGACGCAAGCAGCCTGGCTGTGTGCGGCGCTGTCTCCGCGGGAACCTGGCGCATTCGAGGCGCGTTTGCGCAGGCAGCTCTGCTCTGGCAACGAGCGCCACAGGCGCTGGGCGTTCGAGGCCGCCGTGCTCGCCGGCAGCCCGGCCGCGCGAGAGCTGCTCCACGAGCACCTCCCCGCCGAGCAAGACCCGCGGCTCCGAAGCGACGTCGCCCTCACACTCGCGCTGGTGAGCCCATGCGAGCCGCCGCCCACCGCAGGCGAGCTGGCGGCAGCCGCGCGGGCCCTCGACTCGTTGCGAGACGACCGGCTACGCGATGGCCTCCGACTCGCCGCGGCGCTCAGGGATGCTCGCTTGCGCGCGCGGCTGACGGAGCTCCGCACCCACCCCGAGCTCTCCAAGGACGTGCGCTTCGTCGCGCGCGCCCTCATGGTGTTCGGCGCACGGTGAGCCAGTGCCCGCGAGAACCGCGGTAAGCTGCCCGGCATGAGGAGCTTCCTTTGCGGCTTGGCGCTCGGCGCCTTGGGGATCGGCGGCTGTCGCCCCTACACCCTCACACCCGAGAGCGTCGCGGCCTACGCCGACGGTCACGTCGTGCGCACACGCGAGGGCTACCCGGTTCACCAGAGCGACGGCGGCGCGCTCACGCCGATCGCCCGCGACGGCATGTGCTTTCGCATTGCGAGCGAGGACAAGCTCCGACAAGACACCGGCACCGTGACCATGGCCAGGCTCGAAGCGGTCCGGAGCAGCGGACGGTGCAGCAAGTACACCGTGCCCGAGGTGTTGCACATCGACGCTGGCGAAGCGCTCACCATCCTCGGCAAGAAGAAGGGCGTCCATGTGCGGCGCGAAGACCTGGGCGGCGTGCGCATCCATGGCCACGACCAGAGCAGAGCCCCGCACGCGCCCATCACGTCCATGCGCAACCCAGGCCTGGTGGTCGGAGGCGCCATGCTGATGGCGACCAGCCTCGTGCCCGCGTCGTACGCGTTCTACGGCGCGGCGAACGTGGGCTCGGGCTGGTTCTCCGAGCTCGCGCAGGCCATGTTCGTGATCGGCGGCATCGGCGCGCTGGGCGCAGGCTTTGGCGCGGGGGTGCCCATGGTCGTCGTCGGCGCGAAGCAGGTACGGGAGCCGACCTCGCCCTTCCAAGAGCTCGCACCGCCGCTCGCGCCGCCGCCACCGCCGCCGGCCGCGGAGCTCGTTCCACGGACCGTCGGCGTCGCTTGGTCGTTCTGAGGTGGTCATGAACAAGCCCGAGAGCACCGAGGCCTACCTCGCTGGGCTCGAACCACTGCAACGCGCCGCGCTCGAGAAGCTGCGCGCGGTCATCCTGGCTGCGGCGCCGAACGTCACCGCGGTGATCAGCTATGCCATGCCCGGCTTCAAAGACGCCACGGGACGCGGGCTGGTCTGCTATGCCGCGTTCAAAGACCATTACAGCCTCTTCCCGCTGGGCACCTCGGTGTTCGAGCTCCTGGGCGACGAGCTCTCGCCCTACCGCGCCGGCAAAGGCACGCTGCAGTTCCGCTACGACCAGCGGCTGCCCGTCACGCTCGTCAAGAAGCTCGTCAAGGAGCGCCTGCGCGAGAACGAGCGACTCAGCGCCAAGAAGAAGCGCTGACCGTGCTCAATCGCGGACCAGCACCGTGCTCGCGAACTGAAGGCCCACGCCTGGGCCCGCGTGGGCGGACAGCGTCGTCACCCCGGGCGCGTCGCAGGACAACACGTAGTAGCTGCCCTCGCGGAATGACACATGCAGCTTGCCAAAGTCATCACGACGAAATCGCGGCTGAGGGTCGAGCCACGGGATCTCGTCCGCGATCGATAGGATCGACTCGTCCTCGATGCTGGGCTCGAGCCAGCCGCCCGGCACATTCAGCTCGAACGTCTCGCCGACGCCGCACGTGATGTGGTCGTCACCGGGGTCCCAAGCGTTGTAGCGCTCGATCCCGCAGCCCACCCCCAGGCAGGCAAGCGCCGTAGGAAGCAAGAACGAGATGCGCGCCGCCTCGCGTGTCACGCGCCCACCCTACGACAATCGCGCCGTCCTGGCGACCCGGTGCCAGCGCATGGTCCCCCCCGCTGCGCGCCGCCTGGCTACCAGTCGAGGTAGAGGGCGATCCCATCGCGGTTGGCGCGCGGCTCGTGCCAGGGAAACGACTCCGGGATGTTCGCGTTCGGCCAGGACGACAGCAGCTTGGTCAGGAGCGCGCCGTCAGGCCTCGGGCCAATCAGGCCGTGCTGCTCCGCAATGGGCTGCTTCAATCGGCGGAGCAGCGCAGCCTCCTTGCGACCTGCCTTGGCATACGCGCGGATCAGGCTGACGCGAGAAGGCAGGTACTCTGGCGCGAGCTCGATGGATCGCTCGAGCGCCTCGATGGCCTCTGACAGCTTCCCTTGCAGGCGCAAGCGCTCCCCCTTCCGGGCCAACTTGATGCCTCGCACACGCGCCTTGGGCAGACGCAGGACGACGTCTTCCTCACGCAAAGTGTCGCCACGTCCCACGCGCAGCACGAAGCGCACGAACACGGCGTTCACCTTGGGGTGCTCGAACGCCCCGAGCCGGGCCAACTCCCGGGCGCCCGGCCGGGTCGACGGGCCGCCCGCGCGGTGGCAAGCTCCGACCATGAACGCTGCATGGATCATCGACGCCGCGCGCACGCCGCGCGGTCGGGGCAAGGCCGGCAAGGGTGCGCTCTCGGGGGTGCACCCGCAGGAGCTGTTGGCGCAGACGCTGCGTGTGGTGCTCGAGCGCGCCAAGGTAGACGCGAGCCAGATCGAGGACGTGGTGATCGGCTGCGTGAGCCAGGCCAAAGAGCAAGGCGCCTGCATCGCGCGCAACGCGGTGCTCGCCGCGGGCCTGCCCGACGATCTCACCGGCACCACCATCAACCGCTTCTGCGGCTCGGGCCTGCAGGCCGTGAACTTCGCCGCCATGGGCGTGGCCAGCGGTCATCAGGGGCTCGTGCTCGCGGGCGGCGTGGAGAGCATGTCGCGCGTGCCCATGGGCTCGGATGAGGGCGGCATCGACGGCAACAACCCGCACCTCCGCGCCAAGCTGTTCCAGGTGCCGCAGGGCATCAGCGCAGACCTGATCGCCACGCGCGAAGGCTTCACCAAGGCGGAGCTGGACGCGTTCGCGCTCTCGTCCCAGCACAAAGCCGAGGCCGCGCAGAAGGCGGGGCACTTCCAGCGGGCGCTGTTCGCCGTGAAGGACCCAGCCAGCGGCACCGTGCTCGCCGAGGTCGACGAGTACCCGCGCCACGGTGCCACGATCGAGGCGATCGCCAAGCTCGAGCCAGCGTTCATGGGCATGGGCTCCGCCACCGTCGGCCCCAACGGCGAGACCTTCGACGAGCTGGCGCGCAAGCGCTACCCCGAGGTGACTGCGATCTCGCACGTGCACACCGCAGGCAACTCCAGCGGCATCGTCGACGGAGCCGCCGCGGTGCTGCTCGCCAGCGACGAGGCGGTGAAGGCCCACGGGCTCAAGCCGCGCGCGCGCATCCGAGCCATGGCCACCGCCGGCGCCGAGCCGGTGATCATGCTGACCGCGCCCACGCCCGCCTCGGAGCGCGCGCTCAAGAAGGCCGGCATGAAGGTCTCGGACATCGACCTCTGGGAGATCAACGAGGCCTTCGCCGTGGTGCCGCTCAAGACCATGAGAGATCTCTCGATCGATCCTGCACGGGTCAACGTGAACGGCGGCGCGATCGCGTTGGGCCATCCCCTGGGCGCGACGGGCGCGATCTTGCTGCACACCGCCGTCGACGAGCTCGAGCGCCGCGGGCTCTCGACCGCGCTGATCACGTTGTGCATCGGCGGCGGCATGGGCATCGCCACGATCATCGAGCGCACAGGCTGAGCTTGCGACAAGTCCTGATCGCTGCGCTGTCAGCGCTGGCGCTCTCGGGCTGTGGACCTGCGCCTGCGCACGCGGTCCCACGTCCCCCCGAGAGCGCGGCGAAAGCGGCACCCGCGAGCGCTGGGGCCAGCGCGGCGGCGAGCAGCGTCGCGCCTCCGAAGCCCGCGTTCGTCCATGTGCGCGCCTGCCCGGAGTCGGGCCCCGTGGTGAAGTCCAAGGGCATCGAGCTCACGAACGACGTGGGCATCAAGTGGCGCTTGGCTTGCGCGGCCAAGAGCGCGCTCGGCGAGCCGCTCAAGAACGCCGAGGGGTACCCGTCGTTCCACATCGTGGACCCCGAAGTCGCGTGTATGGTGCTCGAAATCAATGGCAGCGGCGCCTGGCTGCACCGCGCGTCCGTGGAGCGCGCCGAGGCGCTGAACGAGCTCTTGCTCGCCGTCACCCCGGTGCCCGATTGCTCCTTCACGCTGCTGCCTGACGCCGCGATCGGCCCCAGCACCGAGGGGCTGCGCGGCGGCAAGGGCTTCTCCGAGAGGAAGTACCCGTCCGGCGAGCTCGAGACCGTGGCGGGCGCGCTCGCCTACTTTCGCGACTACCCCAACGACACCTCTGCGGCGATGTTGCTCAGCGCGCAGATTGCCGAGCCCGCCGCCAAGCGCCGCAAGGACCTCGACAAGGATCTCGAGCTCGCGCTGTCGTTCGAGCTGGCCGCGTTCGACCGCATGGAGGTGAGCTGGCTCTCGGACGTCGGCAAGCAGGGCTACTGCGATCGCGTGCAGAAGCTCCTGTCCTTGAGCTGGACGGCCGAGAAGCGCAAGGCCCTCCAGCGCCAGCGCCGCTTCTGCCAAAAGTGATCGTGTCCGCAGCCAGCCACGTCGGCTAAGACGTGTCGACCTCGCCATGAAGCTCGACAACGTCCGGCAGAGCAGCAACGTCGACGACCGCCGCGGCCGAGGGGCCAAGCGAGGCGGCGCCGCCGTAGGTGGTCTCACCATCGTGATCGCGCTGATCTACGCGCTGGTCACCGGCAAGAGCCCGCTCGCGTTGCTCAGCGGGGGCGAAGGCCAAGCCCCGCGCGCCAGCACCGACGTGGACCCCAACGATCCCGGCGCCGTCTTCACGCGGAAGGTCCTCGCCACCACGGAGGACGTGTGGAACGTGGCTCTTCCCAAGCTGGGCAAACCCTACGAGGAGCCCACCTTGGTGTTGTTCCGCGACGGCGTGCCGAGCGCGTGTGGCTTTCAAGACTCCGCCGTGGGGCCGTTTTACTGCCCCGCAGACAAGAAGGCCTACGTCGACCTCGAGTTTCTCGACGATCTGCAGAAGAAGCTCGGCGCGCAGGGCGACTTCGCCGCCGGCTACGTGATCGCGCACGAGGTCGGCCACCACGTGCAGACCTTGCTCGGCACCTCCGCGCGCGTGCGCAGCGAGGGCAAGGACAAGGGACCCACCGGCAACGCCGTGCGGATGGAGCTCCAGGCGGACTGCTACGCCGGCGTGTGGGGCGCGCACGTGAAGAAGTTGGGCTTGTTGGATATCGGCGACGTCGAGGAAGCCCTCCAAGCCGCCAGCGCCATCGGCGACGACACCCTCCAGAGGCGCGCCAAGGGCCGCGTCACGCCCGAGACCTTCTCCCACGGCTCCAGCGAGCAGCGGGTGCGCTGGTTCAAGCGCGGCATGGAGCGCGGCGACCCCGCCGCTTGCGACACGTTCAACGCCGAAACGCTGTAGCTCTGCTCACGGTGGCGTCAGCGTCACGCCCAGCACCTCGAACTGGCGCGCCGCCCCTACGAGCGCGAGATCGACCGCTGCACCGGGGGCCGCTTGGTAGGGCGGGCCTGCCGGGTAGATCGCGTACAGGTCGGCGTAGCCGTCGGGCAGCGGGATGGCCTGCTCGGGGAGCTGGCCCCAGTCGATCGGTGAGCCGGCCGGGCGGTCCTCCGGCCTAGCGACCCTCAGCGCGAGGCCTGCCCCCGCCAGCCCGTACACCAGCGCGACGCGATCGCCGTGCGGCACGAGCCGCGCGCGGTAGCTCTGATCGAGCACGAAGCTCGCGTCGCCCCACACTCCGCCTGCCGGGCGATGGAAGTACGCCGCCGCCCCCGCGGCCGTACGCGCGATCACATGCTCGTCGTTGCCCGCCGGGTCGATCCAGATGTCATTGGTGGAGACGATCGTGTCGGTCCCGCCGACGCTCGCCAGCGGAGCCGCCCATGAAACGGCGTCGGTCGTCGTGAGGTCGCCCACACCGATCGCTCCGGTGAACGTCCAGTTGGGCGCGAGACCCGCCACCAGCTGCCCGTGCATCACGAAGCTCGCCGGCACGCTCGAAGGGAACGCGACGTTGATGTACGACGCGTCGTTGTAGCCCGCCACCCCGCCCGAGCGCGGGCCGTTCCAGCCGCCGCCGTAGTCCACGATGTAGTGGAAGCTGCCGCCACCGCCATCCACCACCGTCGTCCACCACACCAGCCGGTAGCCCAGCGGCGAGAGCGCCGCCCCGATGTAGTTCGAGTTGGGGGCCACCGTGAAGCCGAGCTCGGCGCACGTCACCGGCCCCGCAGGCGCGACGAAGGTGCACTCCTGGATCTTCGCGCCCGACACATCCAGACCGAACGTGTGCAGCGAGCCCCCCGTGGCCGAGGCGATCGTGGCCGTGTTCTGCTGCACCACCCCCGGCAGCGCAGCGGTCGTCACCAGCTCCCATACGCCACCCACCCGCCGGTAGTAGCCGAGCGTGTGGTCGTCGTTCACGTCGCATTGCAAAAGCCCCGAGTCGCCCGGCTGCGCGCACACGTCGTCGACGAAGAACGTGCCGCTCGGCAGCTCGACCAGGTGGCCGAGGTGAGGCCCCCAGCCACCGAACATCGCCCCGTCGATGAAGCGATGTTGGGTGCTGATCAACGCCGTGTTGACGGCGTAGTCCGTGGGAGCACCGCCCGCGCCACCGGTGCCGCCTGCGCCGCCTGCGCCGCCGTTGCCGCCGGCACCGCCGTTGCCGCCGTTGCCGCCTGCGCTCGCGCCTGCCCCACCTGCGCCGCTCCCACCCGTCGCCGTGGCCGCGCCCGAGCCCCCGCCGCCGTCCGCGGCCGCGCCGCCGCTCGGCCCCGTGCTGTCACCACACGCGAAGAGCAACGCCGCGCCCACGAAGCTGACCCTCACCGCCCCAGTTTACGAGCGTCGCGCGCGCTCACGGTGGCCTATCATGAGCGGCGAGCGAAGGACCTGATCGACTACGAGGGCGTGGGGGAGTCCCATGAAGCTGCGCACGCATCTGCAGGCCGTGCCCGGGCGCGAGGACGTCGTGCGCTTCCGCACCCACGCCACCAGTGACCTCGTCGTGTTCCAGGTCGTCTTCGGCGTCGGCGCCGCCGTCGCCACCTACTTCCTCGGCTGGCCCGCCGGCGCGTTGGCAGCGTCATTCCTGCTCTTCGCCACCTGGATGCGGTGCCACCGCACCACCGTAGACCTGCGCGCGCGCACCTTCGTCACCGAGCCACCTTGGGTGGGCGCCCGCGTCGGTCCCTTGCCCGTCGAGAAGCTCTCGGTGCGCAAGTCAGTCAAGCGCAGCAAGGGCACCGTGACCGTGACGTTCGAAGTCTCGGCGAGCGACGTGGTGCTGGCCAACGGGTTGCCGTGGCTGACCGCCAAGGAGCTCGTCGAAGAGCTCGCAGGACGCCTCGGCGTCGCGCCGCCAGAGGTGCCCGAGTGAGGCGACTCAACCTCTACGCGCTCCGAACCCGCTGCGAAGACGCTCGCAGCGGAAGGGAATGAGTCGGGGCGAGAGGATTTGATGAACCTGTTTTGAACGGCGGCGTTTCACGCGCGATCCGCATGAAAACGGCTGGTTCTGAAAATCTGTGGTGACGGGGCGTAACGCGAAATCACGCGGCGTCATGGTGGGCTGGGCACCTGGTGGGCACCGCTCGGGACCGAGGTCGTTGCGGCGATCGGCGATCTTCTCGCTCTGCTCGAGATCAAGAAATTCGTCGTCGTGGGGGCTGTGGTGACTGTGGAAAACGCGCAGCGTTTTCCAAGCATCGGTGGGGACGTGGTCAACCGGCGCTGGGCGGACGCTGCAAGCCCGGCGAACCGTGTCGCGCCGGTTGTCCACGCCTCCACCGATGCGGCAGTCTCCACAGCCTTCTCGGCCGCGCCCTATTTCTCATGACCATCTGGTGCGGTGCCGGCAGAGGTGGCCGGCGACCAGTGCTCGTCGTCGCTTTCTTCGGGGTTGGCTTCATCCAGCTCGTCGGACACGCCTGGCGTCGGATACGGCATGTCCGAGATGTTCACCAGCTCGGTGAGGATCAGGACGTATCGCAGCACCTTCCACCAGAAGAAGGCGAGGACCGAGTCACGCGTGTTGTCGTCGAAGAGGCCGTGCGCGAGCTCATTACGAAGATTGGCGCCGCCGTGTGCTACCAGAAGCGTCTCCAGCTCGAAGTGCTCGTCATCCCCGAGGAAGGCCTTCACCTCGGGCTTGCCCAGCAGCTTGCCCAGATCGTCTTCTTGCTGAATGTTGGCCGACGAAAGGCTCGACACGAGGACCCCACGCGTCTGCATCAGCACTCGCAGGGCATGCTCGAACTGCGGCATCAGGAGGTGAGCCGCCAGTGAATACTGGCCCTGAAACCCAAGCGCTAGGCCGCGAGCGAATGACGCTCGGCGACGAGGCGGGACGAATGCACTGCTGGTGACAAGCCCGACAAGGTCTCGAGCGGTGACGCCGTGCTCGAACTGGATCTCGGCGACAGCGGGATGAACGCCACCCATCGCAAAGATCTGCATCAGCCGCACGCAGTCATCGCGAACTTCGTCCAGAAGCGCAGAGTCGTCCCCGCCGGTCATGACGCTCTGACGGATGTGCGTGGTTCGCCCGTCCGCATTCACGCTGATGCGGGGCATCAACGAGTAGAACACGTACCTGTTCAGCCGGTCCGCAGCATGGCGCTTGAGCGTGCTCACGGAGCGGGGCCAGCTCATTGTCACCAGCTGCCGGATGCTCTCGGGCAGTGTTTTGCCTGCCACTCGCTCTCGAGCCTGCATGGCGCAATCGGATAGGTCGATATCGGTGCGGTGCTGGGCCATCTTCTTCGGGATGTCCTTTTGCATCGCTTGGAGGCGCGCATGTGCCAGCCTCGCTCGTTGAGCTTCGCCCTCGATGTTGCGCCATGCCTGCACGGCGTCAGCCTGATGGCTTGAGCCAAGACTCGGCTCACCGAGCGAGGCGAGGTGCTCCGCCTGCAGCTCAATCGTCTCGGCCAGACGAACGTTCGCGTCGCGCACCCCTTCCGCGTCTCGTTGGAGCTTGTGCCAGGCGATTTGGGTCTCAACCAACGCTCGAGCTCGAAAGAAGTCCTTGCCAGCGATGGCCGACTCCGCCTGTGACTTCGCCAGCGCGAGCAGGTCGGCCCCCCTGCGGTAGCCATAGTCGATGAGTAGGCCCGAGAGCTTTGCCAGGGCGGCTCCTGGCTCCTGGCCAGCAGTCGTCACCAGCTGTGCGACATCGTCGAGGAGCCTCTCGTGCGCGGGTGACGCACGACGGAGGGCTGCGCTCAGTGCAAGCGCACGAGAGCAGCAGCGAAACACAGGGAGCCAGTCGGCACGATCGCGTAGCTCGGCGGCGTAACGCATGTACGCCTCGATCGCGAGCTGCACGGCGTCGTACGCGCACGCTCGTCGATGCCAGGCAACATCGATGAGCTGCGCCATCACCAATGGCGGGAGGGCAGCGGAGCGAGCGGCGGTGGCGAGAGCACCGAGCGCTTGCTTGTCGAGCGCGGCAACCGTGGGCTCGGGGAAGAACGGACACTCGGCGCCCTCGTTGTGGTGATGGTGTAGGCTCAGGACGCTTGCGAGCGTGAGGACGAGCGTCTTCCGGGGCTCAGCAGCCTCGTCATCGACAAGTCTCCGCACGAGAGTCTCGGCCTCGTGACATGGTGTCGACGGATCCCACGAAATCTCCCGGAGAATCTCTTCCGCAACACCTGCCTCGTCCATTCGCCCCCCAGTCACACCGCCGGCGCCGGATTGCCGCCCCATCGCCGCCGCTCGGATGGCAGCGTACCAAGTCTACGGTGTGACGCAGAAGCGCCCTCCGCCTGACCGGCGCCGCGCGCAGGGCGAGCTCGCGAGGCATGGCAGCACGGACAGCGAGCCCCGGATCCGGTTTGGACTGCAGCGGGCGGGTTATGACACGTCTGCTTGATGACCAGGCCCGGCGTCGGCGTCCGACCGTTCGCCATCTCCCAAGCGCAGCGATGGGCGTAGACTCATGCGCCCGGAGCCATCGCCTGCACCCAGCATAGCGCCTCCGGGTCCGCTCCTTGCTCGCAGGCACGGCCAAGAGTCGTCAGGGCCCTGATGCGGATGCCGGTGGTAATGCGGTCGGCCCAGGTTGGTCTGTCGTAAAAAGGGTCGGGGGGGAATCTTGGTGGGGCAGCGCGCATACCCCGAGCGCGGCATCAAGGGGCGAAGACCCCGGCCTACTCGTCCGGCCCGACCTCGCTCGTCCCCGGCAGGACGCTCGCCTTGCGGATACGCGACCGGGTCACGAGAAGGTTGGACCTTGCGCGTTCGACGGCTGTGTCGAAATCCTCGTCGTCGCGCTGGCTGTAGTCGAGAGCGCCGCATCGCACAGCCAGCCGTGCAAGTGCGCGCACTGCGCCAGTGCGGCCCTCGCCATCGTCCGCTCGGCCCCCCTTCTTGTCAGCGTCGGCATCGGCGAACTCCTCAAGGACCACCAGCGGGTCCAGCTCCTTGAACCGCTCGTCGACGTGGCCGAGGCTGTCGATCGCCATGACCGCGCTCAACAGCGGCCTGTCGATCGTCATCCACTTGCGGCTCTTCTCGCGCCGCTCGTCGGTCCGGTCTTCCGGGTACTCCGAGTCCTTCAAGCTCTCCACATGCTCGTTGATGATGTCGTCGTCGGGGAGTCGCGTGTCTTTCGCGGCGTAACCGTCCGGCCTAAGACGTGGCCGAAGACGGTGGACCGCCGCGCGCGGGT
>CAZXMG010000025.1:0-107962 GCA_964641275.1 uncultured Polyangiaceae bacterium | reverse complement strand
AGCCCCGTAGCCCAGCCCGTGGCCCTCGGGGGACGGGGTCTGTGCATCGGTTACGCCCTGGGGCTCGGTGCAAGACAGGGAGAGACCGTCGGCCTCTGCGTCTGCCACGCAGGCGTCGTAGTCGGCGGCGAGCTCGTCCCCCACCACCCGAGTGCACTCCACGCAACCGGCCTTGGCTTCGCATTCGTCGCCTCCTCCTCCGGGCATGTCGGCGTACGCGAGAGAGGAGTGCACCAGCGTCAACAAGGGCAAGACCAGAAACGAAGCGCGAAGGGAAGAGGTCATGGCGTGGAGCCGAGCAAGCTGCGTGCCGAGGGGCGTTTCGTAGCGCCAGGCAAGAAAGCGCGAAGCTGCAGCTGCGCCAGCTCGTGTCATCGGACCGAACCGCGACCGGTCTGCCAGGGCGCCTCCCGCGCGCCGAGCTCGAACGACCAGTGGCAGGGCAACCCGGGGGCCAGCAGGGCGCGGCGGCCGTGGGCGTCCCCTTCGCACGCCGCGCGCCGCATCACCGTGTGGTCGCACAGCTCCACGCACACCCCAATGCGGCCCTCGTCGAGCGGGCGCAGCTCGACCAACGCGAAGCTGTTGGCGGCGGCGCTGCCCATCACGTACTCGCGGCAGCGCAGCGAGATCGCCCCGGGGACGAGCTCGTGCGTGCGCGGCACACGGATCTGCTCGGGCTCTTGGTCCTCTCTGCGCGTGAGCCCTGCGCGATGCACCAGGTTGGTGAGAAAGCTCGGGATGCGCACCAGGGGCGAGCTCACCAGCTCGAACACGCGGCGGCCGCCGACGTCGAGCTCGAGCAGGCGCGAGGTGTGCAGATCTCCCGCGAGGACCAAGATGTCGTGTGGAGCGTCGCGCAGCGCGCGCAAGAGGCGTTCGAATTGTGCGCGGAACTGCGGAGGGCTGGGCTCGTGCCAGGTGCCACCCGGCAGCAGGAGCGGTTGCGCGAGCGCGAGCACGCCTGGTGCACGCAAGGCGGCCACCCAACGCTCGAACGCCCCGAGCTCTGTTTCGCTGGTGAGGCGCGGAGAGGGCCGATCGAGCCGCGTGCGACCTCCCCGAGTGTCGAGCATGAAGCAGGAGAGGGGAGGGAGATCGAGCGTGAACGAGCCCGCGTCGGGTCCGAGCCTGGGCGGGTTCCTTGCGGTCTGGAAGAGCTCGATCCCGGCCATCGCAGCGCGCTCGTGCGCGCTTCGGATCCATGGCAGCCATGTGCGCGGCAAGTGTGGCTGCCGCTCGGGAAACCCATCGTAGAGGTCGTGGTCGTCGACCAGCGAGAGCGTGGGCAGACGTGACAGCACGGCACAGGCCGACGGCGACTGCGCGTAGAGGTGAGCGTATTGCTCCGCCACGTGCGCGAACGGATCTCGAGGCGCCCAGCGCGGGTGCACGTCCAGGTACACGTTGTCACCCAGCCACAAGCCGAGCTGTGCGGGGCCGAGTGTCCAGTCGCCCCGCGCGGCGACCGGCCCGCTGGCTGCATCGACCGCGCGCGCGAGACTCTCGAGCTTGTCCCGGTGATGCGCGTACAGGCATGAACCAACCAGAATGGTCAGCCCGTCTCGGGGCAGCACGCTCGGGATGGGACGCGCTCGAGCCGTGACAACGTCACCGACCGCGAGGACGAGCTCCTCGTTCGGCAGCGGCGGCAGCGTGAGCTCCGCCACGGTGACCCCGCGCCGTGCGAGCGCCCGGGCGAGCTCGCTGTCCCGCGCTCGCGTCAACGTTCCTTGCACGTGGTAGCCACCGCTGGAGTGGCACACGAAGGCGAGATCGCGCTCCTCCACCGCGCCGCGAAACACCACTGTGGCGCGTCCGGAGCACCCAGCTTGGGTGTGGCCCCAGAACACGGTCGCGCGGGGGATGGTCACGGCCCTGCCAGAGCGCGCGCGAAATCATCCGGTCTCTCTGGCGAGAGCAACAGTGTGCGACCGTCCTTGCGCTCGATCAGGACCCAGGCGGCCATCGAGGTCACGAACGCGAGCACCCAGCCCTGCTTCTGCGTGTAGATGAGCCCGAAGCTGCCGAACAACCCGCCGAAGCCCACCCGAGCCGAGAAGCCGAGCTCGCTCTGCATCGCGCTCGCGTACAACACGCGCACCGCGCGGATGCTGGTCAGCGGCACCGTCATCGAGCGCAGGGGCCAGCGCACCACCAGCGTGTGCTCGTCGATGACGAAGCGTGAGGGCCGAAGCAGCAGCCAGATCCCCGCGCTCGCCAGCGCAAACACGCCCACGACCAGCGCAGCCGTCTGCAGCACCTCGGCGCCCAGCGTGACGACCAGCAAGATCCAAATCACCGGGATGGCCAGCAGCACCCCGGTCAGGATCACGAACCGCGGCGACATCGGCGCCGTCTTGAGCTCCGTCACGCAGCGAACGTAGCAGATGGGCTCAGAAGCCCTGCAGCTCCTTCATGGCGGCCCCATGGGTGCTGCGCATCCCCATCGCGGCGGCCGGGCTGGCGTCGAGCGCGCTGGGGCGCTTCGCCATCCCTCCCCGCGCGCCGCCCATGCCCATGCCGATCCCCCCGAACGGGTCGGGCGGCGGCGCCAAGGAGGCGACCGTCTTTTTCAGCTGCGTGATCTCCTTGACGCGGCCCTCGAGCTCCTTGTCCTCGTACTTCTTGGCACCCTCGCTGGCGAGCTTGCTGGCGGCATCCAGCAGCTTGCGTGCGCCGGTCACGTCGCCGCCCCGCGCCAGGGCCATGGCCTTGACGATCGCGTCGGCCACACGCAGGCGCACCGCCTGGTGCTCGATCTCCTTGTTCACCTCTTTCAATGCGCCGGCGTCAGACGAGGCCTTCACCGCCAGGAACTCAGGAACGTTCTTCTCGACACCGCCGCTCGCCGGCGTGAAGTGCAGCACCGCGTCCAGCAGCTCGACGCGAGCGTTGTCTGGCTTGCCGGCGATCTTCACGCGCAACATCACGTCGCGCGCCTTGCCCTCGGTCAGATCTCCGAGCTGGATGACCATCTTCTTGCCGTTGCGCGACACCGGCAAGCCGATCACCTCGTCCAGGGTCACGCCCGGTCCCGGCGTCAGCTCGACGCGCGCGTTCTTGGCGACCAGCCGCTCCATGCGCGTGATCTCGTCCTTGAACACCTTCGCGACGCTGGTGCTGTCCTTGATGAAGTGAAACGACCCACTGGAGCGTTGCGCCAGCATCGCCATCTGCGTCTCGTCGAACTCGGGCCCAAGCCCCAACGAGGTGATGGGGATGCGCAGGCCGCGTGCTTGATCGGCGAGGCCGCCGAGTGGCGCCGGATCGTTGGGCACGCCGTCGCCGACGAGCACGACGCGGTTGATGCCGTTCGGATCGATCAAGGCCTTGGCCTGCTCGATGCCGACGCGTAGGCCACCCGCCATGTCGGTCGTGCCGTTGGCCTTGATGGCCGCGATCGCCGCTTTGGCGGCGGCGCGCGTCTTGTCGGACACGCGCGAGGCCTCGACCACGATCTTGGGTTGCGAGCCGAAAGTGACGATCGAAAACGCGTCGCCGTCCTTGAGCTCGTCCAGCATCGCGGCGCAGGCGTTGCGAGCCTCCTCGATGCCGGCGCCATCCATCGAGCCCGAGGCATCGACCACCAGGGCGACGTTGATCGGGGGCCGCTTCTTGTCCTCCAGCGGCAGGCCCTTCACGCGCACGCGCACGGCCAGCTCGTCGTCTTTTTTGGCGGCGACGACCCCGCGGGCGGGGACGATCTCGACCGAGGCCTTCGCCTCGGGCGGCGGCTCCGGTTTCGCCACCGTCGCGGTCGTCGTCACGGCAGGGGGCGCGCTGGCCGTCACCGTCGGCGTGGGCTGGGGCTTCGCGTTGGCCGTCGCGTTCGCCAGGCTGTCGGGGGGTGGGGTGGTGGACGCGCAAGCAACCAAAGACCCGACTACCAACAAGCCCAGGGAACGCCGCCAGCTCATGGTCTCCGTGTACCAGGAAGGCCCGCTTTTGTGACGGCCGAGTTAGACCGTCGCTCCACTTGCTTCGCACGGGGCAGGTGACTCCGCATCGGTCGCCCACGCTGGCAGCCGCTCTTCGGAGGTGAGCCACTCCTTCACCGTCACCCGCCCGCCGAGCAGGGTCCCCGGGAAGCTGCCGGTGCTGCGGCGCGCCTCGAGCAGCTCGTCCTTCTCGCGAAAGCGGTCGACGGCCCAGCGGGCGAGCGCGTCCTCCTCTCGAGGGAGCGAGCTGGCATCGAAGCGCCGGACGTGCAGGTCGAGGCGCTTCACGTCGCCCGCGAAGCACGCGAACAGGCTCGGCGGGGGCACCGCATCGTAGCCGATGGTCACGTCGTACACGGCGTCGAGGTGATCGCGCAGGCCTTGCACGCTGAACACGAAGCCCTTCGTACGCGGGACCAGCGTGTGCTTGGGGACGTACTGGCCGCGCTCGCGCGCGAAGGCTTGGGCCGCAGCCAGCTTCGCAGGCGTGAGCCGCGTGCCCTCCAGGAACGACACGAGGAAGAGCGGGATCGACTCGGCCTTGAACTTGCGGAAGAGCCTCTCGATGTTGCCCCGGTCCTTGAGCCAGTCGCGGTCGAGGAAGATGCAGTCGAGCAGCCACATGCCGACGCCGGGGCCCGGCACGTACTGCACCGCCCGCTTGACGAACCACTTCATGTCACCGAGGCGGCGCGCCCGCCAGGCCAGGCAGAGGAGCAGGAGGACGTCGCTCATGCTCTGGTGGTTGGAGAGCACGAGCGCGTTCTCGCGCGGCAAGATGGCGTCGCCGGTCACCCGGACCTCGATGCCGTTCTGCCGCTCGGCCATGAGCACCCACATTCCCCAGATCGAGCGCGCGCACCACCGGTTGATTCGTCGCACGGCTCGGCGCGACACCGGCAAGAGCAAGAAGCTCGCGACCTGGACGAGGTTCAGGACGACGATCAGGTAGAGGAAGGAGAGCGCGCCAGTGATGATGCGGAGGACGCGAGCCATACTGAGGGAGCCGTTACCACGCGCCGCGGCCCGGATCATCAGCTGGCGGCGCGCTCCCGATGGCGCAGCGCAGCATCACGCTCAGCTACTTCTTCGGGGCCGCGGCGGCGCCGGTGGGAGGCACCTTGATCTTGGCGTCCGGCTCGATGCCGCCCTTGAGCTCGATCTTGATGCCGTCGCTCAGGCCGAGCTCCACGTCGCGGCGCTCGAACTGGCCGGGGCCCACCTCGACCTCGACGAACGGCTGCTTGCCCTCGAACTGCACGAGCTTCTCGTTGAGCGCCAGCACCTGCACCCGCTTCTCCAGCACGATGCTGGCGTTCGCACTGTAGCCCGCGCGGATGGTCACCCCTTGCACCGGCAGAAGCGCCGCTTTGACCTCGAACTGGATGGCCCCGTCGATCAGCTTGCCCTTCGAGGCGATGAACTCCAGCGCGCCATCGAAGGTCTTGTTCTCGACCGCGCCGATCTGGATCGACACCGCCATGCCCACCGAGATGCGGCCCACGTCCGCCTCGTCCACCTTGCCGAGGAAGATCATGTCCGTCATGTCGGCCACGATCGCGACGGTCGTGCCCTCGTTGAAGTTGTTGCTCTCGATCACGCTGGCGCCCTCGAGGGCCGGCACATCGATCACGGTGCCGGACACGGTGGCGCGGATCTTCGTGTTGCTCGCTTTGTCGCCCTTGCCGGTGGCGCCCTCGCGCACCACCTCGAGCGCCTCGGTCGCAGCCAAGAGCTCGGCGCCTTTGATGTCGAAGTCGAGCTTGCGCTCGGACAGCTCGCGCGACGAGAGCAGCCCGCTCTCCGACAGGCGCTTGCTGCGCGACAGCTCCAGATCGGCGTGCGAGAGCGCGATGCGCGCCGAGCGCACCTGGGCCTCTGCCCGAGCCAGCGCCACCACGTCGGGGATGATCGTCACCTCGGCGATCAGGTCGCCCTCCTTGACCAGCTGCCCTGCCACGACGTGGAGCTTCTTCAAGATGCCCGACACGCGCGGCTTGATCAGCACCTCGCGTCGCGGAACGATCGATCCGGTCGCGACAGCCTTCTTGACGATGTCAGCCTTGGCCGGTTGCTCGGTGGTCACCACCGGTGGCTCGCCCTTGGAGCGCTGGTACAGGAAGAAGAGCGTCGCAACGAAGCCGGCCACCAGGCCGAGGCCCACGACCACGAACAGCGCGCTCTTCAGCCAGGCCCACCAGCGCCGCTTGGCGCGTGGCGCCCGCGGGCTGGGCGCCGCGGGGGCGTGGGTGGTGGCTTCGGTCTGCTCGTCGCTCATGGTCAGTCGTCTCGCAGGGCAACCACGGGGCGTACGCCTACGGCATACAGCGCCGGGAACAGGCCCGCTAGTGCCCCCCCGGCGATCACCGCCAGGGTGGCCGCGAGCGCGACACCAAAGTCCGCTCTGGGCGCGTCGAACATAGAGCGGGCTTGGGGGCCGGCCGTGCCCATCAGGCTCGAGATGAGCTCGAGCGCGAACACGCCGGCGACGAGGCCCGCGTAGCCTGCGAGCGCAGTGAGGAAGGTGGACTCCTTCAGGATCTGGGCGACGATATCGAACGGTGTCGCGCCCAGCGCCCGGCGCACGCCGATCTCGCGCGTGCGCTCGCGCACGCTGATCATCATGATGTTGCTCACGCCGATCACGCCGGCCGAGAGCGTGATCACGCCCACCACCCAGATCAGCGCCGAGATGGCGGCGAACAGTCCGTTGATCTTCTGAAACTCCTTCTCCACGTTCCAGGTGCCCACGGCCTCCTGATCCTCGGGCGAGAACTTGTGGATGCGCGCGAGCTCCTCCTTGATGCGACGCTCCACCAGCTCGGTGCTTTGGTCGCCCCGCACCACCACCGCGAAATTGTGCACCCAGGGGCCAGGGCGCAGCACCTGCTGGAAGGTGGAGAGCGGCGTGTGGATGGTGTTGGCCATGCGGTCGCCACGGTCTCCGCTGGCGGGGGTCGTGAACACCCCGACCACGATGAACTCGGTATGCTTGATCTCGATCGAGCGGCCGACCGGGTCACGGCCCCCCGGGAACAGCACGTCCGCCACGCCGGTGCCGATCACCGCCACCTTGCGCCGCTGCTCGAGGTCGAGCGCGTTCAAGAAGCGGCCGTACACCATGGTCTCGGGCTGCGCCAACACGTAGGCGGGCACGTCGCCCGAGATGGTGAAGGTGCCCGACTTGCTGCCCGCTCGCACCAAGTCTCCCCCGCCGCGGCCACCCAACGTCACGCGCGGCGCGATCGCCTCGATCTCGGGAATGGCCTGACTCAGCTCCAGCGCGTCGCTGCTCTTCAGCTGCACGTAGCGGCCAGGCGTAAGCCCCTCGAAGGGCAGGGCGGTCTTGTTGCCCCACACATAGATGCTGTTGGTGTGGAGGCCCCCCATGTCGCGCTTCACCCCGCGCTCCAGGCCGCCGCCAAAGCCCACCATCACCATCAGCATCAACACACCCCAGAACACCCCCACGGCAGTGAGCGCGGTGCGCAGCGCGTTGCGGCGCAGCGTGCTCAGGATCTCTTGCCATTGGTCGAGGTCGAACATCACTCGGCCCGCAGCGCGACGATGGGGTTGACCTTGGCCGCCAGCCGCGCGGGAAAGTAACCCGCGAGCAGCCCGGACAGGATGAGGAGGAGCAACGCTCCGAACACCACGCCCAGATCCACGTCCGGGTTGCGGAAAAAGTCGCTCGGCGGGACGAGGCGCTTGGCCAGCTCGATCACGCCAATGCCAGACAGAAGGCCGACGTAGCCAGAGATGCCAGTGACGACGAGCGCCTCGAACAGCACCTGCGACACGATCGCCCAGGGCGTGGCCCCGAGCGCCTTGCGAATGCCGATCTCTTTGGTGCGCTCACGCACGGAGATCAGCATGATGTTGCTGACGCCGACGATGCCGGCCACGATCGTGCCCACGCCCACCACCCAGATGAACATGCGGATGCGCTCGAACAGCGCCATGATGCGCTGAAACTCCTCCACGTTGTTGCGCACGCGCAGGGCACGTTTGTCCTTGGGGTCGAATTGGTGGCGCGCGGCAATGGTCTGCCGGGTGCGCTCGGCGATGGCGACACTCTCCTCCACCGTGGCGCCCTCGTCGATCGTGAACATCAGCTGGTGGATCTGCGTGCTCTGCCCCGCCACCATTTGCGCGGTGGTGATGGGCACGTACAGCTTGCTCTCCTCCTCTTCACCGCCATCGTCGGCGAACACGCCGACCACGCGGTACATGGTGCCCTTCACGTCGATCCACTCGCCGATCGGGCTTTGCCCCTTGAACAGGCGCGCCACCGCCACGGGGCCGATCACCGCCACCTTGCGCCGCTCGCTGACGTCGAGCTCGTTGATGAAGCGGCCCTCGGTGATGGCGGTGTTCTCCAGGAACTGGTGGTCGGGGTGGCAGGCCCGCACCTCGAACGACGAGACGGCCCCGCGGTAGGCCACGGTGAACTGACCGCCCAGGTAGAAGCGCCCCGTCAGCTTCTCCACCTCGGGCGAGGCCTTGAGCGCGCGGTAGTCCTCTTCGGTGAGCTTGACGTTGCGGCCCGGCTTCTGCCCACGAAACGGCAGCGAAGTGGTGCCACGAAACAGCCACAGGCTATTGGTCGCGTCGTCTCGGAACTCGTGCTCGGCCCCGTTCTGGATGCCGGCGCCCGCCCCGAGCAGCACCACCAACATGAAGATGCCCCACGCGACGCTGAGGGCAGTGACGACGGTGCGTAGCTTGGCCGTGCGCAGGGTCGAGTACAGCTCGCGGAAGCGATCCAAGCTCACGCGGCGCTCGCGTCCCGGGCGATCACGCCGTCGCGCAGGCGGATCACGCGCGGCGTACGCTCGGCGACCTTGGTCTCGTGGGTCACGATCACCACCGTGACGCCCGCCCTGTTCACCTCGACGAGCAGATCCATGATCTGCCCCGAGGTGGTCGAGTCGAGCGCGCCGGTCGGCTCGTCCGCCAGGAGCACGCGCGGCTGGGTGATGAGCGCGCGCGCGATGGCGACGCGCTGCTTCTGTCCGCCGGACATCTCCGACGGCAGGTGGTCCGCCCATTCCCTAAGGCCGACACGCTCCAGGTAGGAGAGCGCCAGGGCGTTGCGCTTCTTGCGGGACACGCCCTGGTAGAACAGCGGCAGCGCCACGTTCTCGGCCGCGGTCTTGAACGCCAGCAGGTTGAACGACTGGAACACGAAGCCGAGCAGACGGTTCCGGTAGTGCGCCGCCTTGCTCTCGGACAAATCGCGGATCAGCGTGCCCGCCAGCTGGTAGCTGCCGGAGTCGTACTCGTCCAAGATGCCGAGGATGTTGAGCAGAGTGGACTTGCCCGAGCCGCTCGAGCCCATGATCGAGCACAGCTCGCCCTCCTCGATCGTGAGATCGACGTCGCGCAGCACATGCAGCACGTGCTGCCCCAGCACGTACGACTTGTTCAGCTTCTCGATGCGAATCACCGAACCAGCGTCGTAGCGCTCGACCCGGGCGCGCGCAACGCGCGGTCCGCTCCTCGGAGTGGCCTACTCGTCCATCGGTGGCGGGTCGTCATCGCGGCTCGAACGGTGCTCGTGCTCGTCCGGAGCACGCTCGTGCTCCCGGTCGTCGGTGACCCTCGGCGCCTGGTTCAATGGATGGCGACAGTAGCGGCACACCGAGCCCTCGCCCCCATCCGGAGCCCCGCAGTTTCCGCATAGCATGGGCACAGTATCGAGCGGCGTGGGACCGGGACGCAACAGCGCCCTCCTCCGTGGCGGAGGAAGGCGCTAGTGGCCGAGGGTGGCGGCTACTTTTCCATCTTCGGCGCAGCGGACGACGACGCCGAGGCGGTCGACGTCGCAGTCGACGAGGCCGTCGCGGTCGACGTGGCCGCCGCGGTCGACGTGGCCGCCGCGGTCGACGTCGCGGTCGCAGTCGCGCTCGCCTTGCTGGTCGCGCTGGACGAAGCCTTGGCGGAGCCGGACGTCACGGTGACCGTCCCCTCACCGCATGCGGCACACGCGACGATCACGAACAACGAGCAGATCAGACGGTTCATTCGGTTCTCCCTTTTGAAATCGGACCCAGACGACGAGCTTTTTTCAGACGTCGACTTCCCAGACGCGGTACTGGCCGCTCGACGGATCCCAGTCGAGCACCTGCCGCTCGTTCACGCGGAGGAGCTTGCGATCGTGGCCGCGGATCGTGCTCCACTCGCCCTCCATCACCGCGGCGCCGGGCAACAGATCGCCCCCGCTGCCGTCGCGGTCGACCTGCCACACGCGATACACGCCGCTCGCGCTCTGCCAGTCGAGCATGCGGTTCTTGCTCAAGTAGACCAGCTCGTGGCCGGTCCGGATCGTGCTCCAGTTGCCCTCGACGACCGGGCGCCCCGGGAACGGATCCTTGCGATCGTTGCGATCCACGCGCCACACGCGGTAGTCGCCGGTGGGCACGTTCCAGTCGAGGACCAGATCCCCGTCGAGGTAGATGAAGCGATGGCCTCGGCCGATCGTCTCCCAGTTCCCCTCGCAGGTGAGCGTCGGGAACGGATCGCCACCCCGCGCGTCGCGGTCGAACTCCCAGACCCGGTAGTTGCCGGTCGCGGGCTCCCAGTCGAGCAGGCGATCCTTGAACAAGTACGTGAGCTCGTGGCCGCGGCCGATGCTGGACCAGGTGCCCTCGCAGATCGCGCGACCGGGCAGCGGATCCTGGCCGTGGTTTGGTGTCTGATCGTAAGCCCAGAGGCGGTAATGGCCGGAGCTAGGCTCCCAGTCGATCATGCGGTCGCCGCCGACGAACACCAACTCATGCCCCGTGCGGATGGTCTCCCATCGGCCTTCGGTGAGCGCCCTCGGAAACGGATCTCCGCTCATAGCTCCTCCTCCTTGGTGACGGCACGCGCGGTGCCGCATCGATGCAGTGAGGTGCCGGTGATACGCTACCTCCTCGAGCCTCGCAAGCCGCGGCGAAGCCGCAGGTTCGTTGCGGTGGAGGGTCTCTGCTAGCGTGCGGAGCGCATGCCGCCAGCCGTCGTCGAGTACGCGCGCCGCGTGTTCACGCTCGATGCGCGCTCGATCGCCCTGATGCGCGTGGGCGTGGCCGCGACGGTGCTGGTGGACCTGTGGGTGCGTTCCACCCACCTCGTGGAGCACTACTCGGACGCTGGGGTGCTGCCGCGCCAGGCAGCGTTCGTGGTGAGCGCCTCGGCGCGCGTGTCGCTGCTCTCGCTGTCTGGCGATCCAGCGTGGGCGCTGGCGGTGTTCCTGGCGGCAGGGGCGCTGGCGTCAGCCGTGCTGGTGGGCTTCAGATCGCAGCTGGCAACGCTGCTCCTGTGGGTCTTCGTCCTCTCGATTCAGCACCGCAACCCGCTCGTGTGGGACCATCGAGACGTCCTCATCTCGAGCGCGCTGGGATGGGGCCTGGTGTTGCGCTGGGGCAGCGCGTGGTCGCTCGACGGAAGGCGGGGGAGGGGAGCTCGTTCAGGGCACAGCCGAGCGGGCGCGAGCGCGGCGCTCTATGTCTGCCAGATCGCTTGCATCTACCTGTTCGCGGCGCTGTTGAAGAGCGGCCCCGAGTGGCGAACGGAGCTGACCGCGGTCGAACGCGCCGTCGGCGTGCAGTATTGGGCCACGGCGTTTGCGACACACCTGCTGGAGCACCCCCAGCTGATGGCGGTGCTGACCGCCTGCGTGTGGTGGTTCGAGCTGCTCGTCGCGCCGATGTTGCTCTGCCCGTGGCACACCGCCCGGCTGCGCGTGGCGGTCGTGGTGGGCCTCGTGCTGATGCAGCTCGGCTTTGGGCTCTTCCTATGGCTGGACACCTTCCCCATGATCTCGCTGTCGATCTCGCTCGGCTTGTTGCCGACGTCGTTGTGGTCGCGCGCCGGAAGCTTCGAGCCTCCGCAGTCAGAGCCGCGCTGGGAGCGGGCTCTGCTGCTCGGGCTGCTCGGCTACCTGCTCGTGCTCAACGTGCTCTCGCTCGGACGCGACCCTGATCGGCAGGCCGGGTTGCGCTGGCCCGCGAAGCTCGTCGGCGTCGACCAAGACTGGACCATGTTCGCGCCATCGCCCACGCGCGTGGATGGCTGGTTCGTCGTCGCCGCCCAGGATCGCGCTGGAGCCTCGATGGACCTGCTCACCGGCCGCGCGCTCGACTGGTCGCGCCCCAAGAGCTTCCGCCAGGGGCTCCGCACGACGCGTGAGCTCGTGTACATGCGCCGGCTTCTGGCGGTGGACGACGCGCGGCGCGTGTCCTTTGCGGAAGCGCGCTGCCGCGAAGGTGCCCCCGGCCGTGTCGCGGTCGACGTCCACTTCGTGCCGGTGATCGACGGCGTGTTGGGCGCGCCGGAGCTCCTGATCGCGCACGTATGTCGCTGACGCGTGGCGCTCGCGCTACGCCAAGAGGTCCACGAGCGGCCCCTGGACGTACTCTGCCTCACCAAACGAGGTCACGTCGGTGAGGCCCATCGCCTGCGCCAGGGTGACGAACAAGTCATTGTGGGCGCGCGCGTTGCCGTAGCTCAGGTGCAGACCGCTCTTGAGCGCACCCCCGAGGTCGCCCACGATGACGAAGGGCATGTCGGTGAAGCGGTGGGTGGGGCCCTCGGAGATCTCCGACACCAGCACGATGGCGGTGTTGTCGAGCAGCGTGGAGCCGTCGGCCTCGGTGTAGCTCGCGAGCTGAGTCGCCAAATAGGCAATTTCGCCCGAGAACCAGCGATTGATCTCCGACAGCGCGTCCTGCGCGAGCGCCTGGGTGGCGTCCGGCGGCTGATCGAAGCCCACCGACAAGTGCGACAGCCCGTGGTGGTAATCGTCGGCCAGGTTGTCCCAGTCGGCGTTCACGAAGCTGTTGAACACGGTGCCTGACTGCGCTCCCGAGAACTGCAAGGTCGCCACGCGCGTGACGTCGCACGCCATCGCGGCCGCGATCGAGTCCATTTGTGCGCGGCCGATCAGGGGGAAGTTGGTGTCGCTCTGCAGCTGTTGCGAGGTGATGCCTGGGGCGTCGGGTTTGGCGCACACGTTCCCCACCGCGAGGCGGTCCTGCAAGGAGCGGACGAGATCGAGGTGTTTGTCGAGCCGGACCTGGTCATCTTTGGAGATCTTGCCGCTCACCTTGGCGAAGTCGTCGGCCACCACATCGAGCACGCTCTTGCGCTGGTCGATCACCTTCTGGAGCTCGGCGACCGCCTCCTCCGAGTCGGGGATGTTGCCGAACAAGCGATTGAACACGCTGCTCGGATCGTCGTCTGCGGCAATGGCGTTGCCGGAGCCGCCGCCTTCTGCGTAGCTGATGTAGGCGTAGAAGTTTTGGTATTGCTTCTTGGTCTGGATGCCTGCCTCGATGCTCTTGAGCTGGCCGGGCGCCGCCACCCCGGCGGCGATGAGCTGATCGATGCTGATGCCGGCGCCCCAGCCCACGTCGCCGAACTCGGTGGCCTCTACCTCGGTGAATTTGCGCCCCGTCAGCATGCTGGTCATGCCCACCGCGTGACCATTGCCACCCGAGATGTCGCGCGCGCACTCCATGCTGATGCCTGACAGCACCGTGAGCTTGGGGCGCAGCAGCGGCGTGTCGAAGGGCTGCAAGATGTAGGGCACCTGGTAGCTCGGTCCCGTGGTCGAGGGCAGCCAGTTCGGCAGCACGGTGCCGTTCGAGGTGTAGACGAAGATCAGCCGCTTGGGCGGCGGCGCCGCGTGGGCCAGCCGCGGCGAGCGCAGCGACGCCAGGAAGGGAACCGCCAGGGTCAGGCCGGACACCCCGCGCAAGAACGAACGGCGCGAGGGCGATCGCAACGGCCTTCGATTCACGGCTCACCTCCCGCAAGATCAGCGGTACTAGGCGCTCGAAATAAGAACGTCTTCGTTTGCGTGAGGCTCAGCATCAAATCTCTCAGGTTGCCGCCCGACGCGGAGAAGGTGGTCTCCAGGTCGGCCTGCGTGCACGTGTCGGCCGTGGTCACGTCGCGGCCGTAGGTGTAGCGGAAGAAGTGGGTCACCAGGCACGCCTCGGCGTCGGCGCTCTCGGGCAGTCGCTCGATGATGTCGAGGTGGTCGTCGAAGGCGCCATCGACGTCGGTCAGGGTGAGATCCCCCGTGGTGTCGAGCGGGAGCCCGTGATCGTCGTCGCGCCATTTGCCGTTCTGATCGAAATGGTCGAAGGCGAAGCCGGGCGGGTTGAGGAAGCTGTGGCACGCCGCGCACTCGGCGCCGCTCGTCTTCTGCTCGAGCTGCTCCCGCGCCGTGGCCTCGGGATCGACCGGCGGCAGGCTGGTGTCTGCGTCACACGGGGGAGGCGGCGGCGGGTCGCAGAAGATCTGCTCGCGGATGAACTTGCCGCGCAGCACGGGAGAGGGCTGGTCGGGGTGACCCAGCACGGCCAAGAGGGCGCCGCGCGTGAGGATGCCGGCGTACCGCGTCTGATCGAGCTCGACCACTTGCCACTCGCTGCCGGTCACACCCGGCACGCCGTAGAACGAAGCCAGCTCTTCGTTCAGCAGCGTGGTGTTGCTGGTCAGCAAGGCCTCCCACGTCCCCGCCTCGCGAAACACGTGGCTCACGTAGCGGTCGAGCTCCTCGCGCAACAGCTCCGGCACGGTGACGGGGAACGCCGCCTCGTCGCGCTCGAGCAGCGGCAGCCGTTGGGCGTTCGCCCATTGGGCAAAGAAATTTTGGATCGCGCGTGTACCGCTCTCGCTGTCGAGCATTCGCTCGGCTTCGCGCCGCACGTCTTCTGGGGTCTCGAGCAGGCCGTCTTCGGCCGCGGTCAAGAGCGCCTCGTCGGGCGCGGTCCCCCACAGGAAGTAGGAGAGCCGCGAGGCCATCTCGAAGCCGCGCACCGGCACCACTCCTTCACTCGCGGGCGGGTCGAGCTCGATCCGGTACAGGAAGTGGGGCGACTGGAGGAAGGCGCTCAGCACCAGCTCGATCGCCTTGTCGAAGCCGTAGAGCTGCTTCTGCGAAGCATACAGCGCCTGGTACCGCGAGAGCTCGTCTTGGTCGAGCGGCCGCCGGAACGCGCGCCGCCCGAAGCGCTCGATGAACTCTTCTGCGCACGCGTCCTCGCCGCTCGTGGCGGTGTCGCAGTCGAGCAGCGCCGGCAGATCGAGCACCGCGTTCGCCGCCAAGTCTCGCGCGGCGGTCTCGAACTGCTCGATCACCACGTCGCTCAGCGTCGCGCCGAGCGCCGCGTTGTCGAAGCCGAACTGACCCGCCTCGGGCACGAAGCTCGAGGCCGGGGCGGTGGTGTCGCCCAGCAGATCGGCGACGGTGTTGTTGTACTCCCAGCGCGTCAGGCGCCGCATGGGCGCTACGCCCGGGTTGCACTGCGCGTCGATCGGCGGCCCCTCTGGCGGTGTGGCCTCTCCGCCGATGTCGCCCACGCACGCGAAGGTGAGCGCCGCCAGCGCGAGGACGGGCGGCGCGCCCCGAGGTCGGCCCTGATTTCGCGGCGTTCTCAACACCTCGCCATGAGACCCGAGAACCCGCTCGGTCGACAAGGGTGGCGGCTCACTTCGCGCGCACGCGGTTGTTCTTCGGGTTGTGCTCCAGCTCGACCTTGCCGAGCGCTTCGAGCAGGGGTGGCACGTACATCGCCAAGCGGCCGCGGTAGCCTTTCTTTTGCCCGTACCAGCCCGCGACTGGGTTCTTGGGCGAGCGGCCCCATGCCTCGACGGTGCCTTCTGCCGCAGGCTTGTTCTCGTCGGCCGAGCCGAGCAGCATCCAGTCGCCATGCGCCTTCAGCATGGCCGGGAGATCCTCGAGCACGCGCGCCAGGTAGGTGAGCTTGGTGCTCCCGACCTGACAGATCAGCAGCGGCGGATCGACCGCGTCGTCCTTGTACATGGTGAAGTCGGCCGTGAGCGGCGCCGTCTTCAGCTTCCAGGGATCGTCTTTGGTGCCTTTGCCAGACCAGTGCTTCGCCATGCCGGCGTCCTAGCGCAGGTCGGCGCCAGACTCTTGTAAGAACACGACAACGTTGGGGGCAAAGTCGGCCGGGCCTTCGGGGGGATAGTAGCCCCTGTAGCCGCGTGGCACGCCGCCGCTCAGCCGGCGGAAGTCTTTGATGAAGTGCGCGTGATCGAAGTACCCCGCGGACGCGGCGACGTCCGCCAAGGCACAGCGCGGGTCCCTCATCAGGGCGCGCAGCGCGTGCTGGAAACGAAGCACGCGGCCCAAGGTCTTGGGCGGGATCCCGAGGTGGCGCGCGAACAGGCGCTCCACCTGCCGGGCGGAGCTGCCCGCTCCGAGCGCGAGGTCGGCGAGGCTCGCGGCACCGTCGCTCTCGATGCTCACGGACAGCGCGCGCGCGAACGCCTCGAAGCTCGCGTCGATCCGCAGCTCTCTGCGGAAGAAGTCGTCGAGCAGCCGCGCTTGCGGGTCGATCTCCTGGCTGTGGCGGAGGGCTTCTTCGAGCGCGCCGGCCTCGGCGCCGAACACTTCCTCGGGCGCCTTCGTCGTGTTGGTCAGCGCGCGCAGCGACTGGCGCACGAACGGACCGAGCCCGCCCAAGCGGAAGCGCACCCCCGTGGTGCGAACCTCTCCACGCTGCAAGATGCGGATCGGCACGAGCCGTTGCGCGTCCAGGTTGGAGCGCGCGATCTCGCGGGTGGCTCCGCCCAAGACCTGGCGCACGTACGGCGCCCCGAAGTTGAAGATGAGATCGGCCCGGCCATCGACGAACACGTCCACCTTCAGCTCGACGGGCTGGCTCGGCTCGTGCGTGACGAACCAGTAGTGCTCGATGAACCGACCTAGCTCGGGGGCGGGCGCACGGAGTTGGTACATGCGTGCCCCTCCGTACCACGACGGCAGGCGCCTGGTCGGCCGCCCTCCCATCGCCGCCGCCCTCGCGTCGCCGCCATCCGTCGGCGAGAGGGGCGGGCGAAGCGAGTCGTTGGCTGGTGGGCTGGTCTGGGGCTGAAGCGAAGGGACCCTGGGCCCGCAGGCGCAGACGACATGTGGGCTTGGCTCTCCAAAGTCCGCGGCTTGCCCGGACTTTGGAGCTCTTTGCGCCTGCGGGACCAGCGGAAGCCCGGGAGCGTAAGCCCCAGACCAGCCCACCAGTCCGCGACGAGCGCAGCGGTCGGGGAGGTGGGATTTGAACCCACGACGACGAGCACCCAAAGCTCGTGCACTACCGGACTGTGCGACTCCCCGGTGGTTACGGACACGACCGGCGAGCCGGCCGAATCGAGCGCACCCTAGCACCAACCGGGCGCGCTGTCGCAAGGGACGAAGCGGCCGGTGCATTCCGGACGGCGGGGCCTACAGCTCCTCTGCGTCTGGCTCTTCTGCGCTCGGCGGCGGCTCGGGCTTGGACATGCGGCCGTGGCTGGGGCCGCCGCGGTCGCGCGCGCGGCCCTCGAGATCGTCGAGCGCCTTGTACAGCTCGTCCACGATCGCGGGCTTCAGCCAGTTGGACTTGCCTTGGAGGTACTCGTCCGCGCCCTGCGCCAGCTGACCGCGCGCCTCCTCGCGTTTGCCCAGGCGGTAGTGCGTGAGGCCGCAGTACACGAGGTAGCGCACGCGCGCTTTGTCGTTCAGGTCGGCCTCGAAGTCGGACACCTCGCCGCAGTGGTTCGCGGCGGCGTTGTAGTTGCCCACCTCGTAGCGCGAGATGGTGTTGCGCACGTGACCGCCCAAGCTGCCGCCGCACGCCGTGGCAGCGACAGACGAGACGAAAACCAAGCCGAGGAGCTTATGCACGCGCGTTGGATGGAAAGGCTCGCATACAAGGTCTGGAAAAACCAAGGCAACCTCTGCGGGGAGCATCTTTGTGACCCGCGCCGACCGTCAGCGGGGGTAGAGCGGAAACTTCCGCCTTGGCTCAAGCTCCGACCAGCCCGCGCACAGCCGCCGACAGCGGCGCCAAGCTGCCCGCCTTCTCGTTCCTGCGGGAGGAGCTGCGCCGGGTGTGGTGCGACATTCGCGGCGGAGATCTCTCGCCCGCGCGCATCGGGCTCTCGGTCGCGCTTGGCGCGTTCATCGGCTGCCTGCCCATCTTCGGGCTGCATCTGCCGATCGTCCTCTTGCTCTGCCTCCGCTTGCGCTTGGACGGGGCGCTCGCGTACTTGGCCGCCAACATCTCGAACCCGTTCTTCGCGCCGTTCATCTTCACGGCCGAGGTGCAGCTCGGAGCGTGGTTGCTCTTGGGCGAGGTGCCATCGCTGGCGAGCCGGGTCGAGCTGATGGAAGCGCTCAAGTCGTTCCCCAAATTTCTGGCTGTGGGGGCACCCATCGTCGGGCTCGGGGCGGCGGCGGTGTTGGGACCGTTCGCGTTCGTGGTGACAGCGGCGAAGCGACGGTTGATCGGTGAGCGAAAGGTCCCTCTGTATCGGCTGCCGGCCAACGCGCCGCCGTGGGTGGTGGCGGTGGAGCGTGTGGCGGCACGTTATGCGCCCAGCGACGACGCATCGCCCGCGGCCAAGGCGCAGTTCAACTACGTCCGCATCAAGCTCTTGATGGATCCGATCGCCAAGCTGATCGCCGACGTCGAGGGCGACGCGCCCGCGGTGCTCGGCGAGGTGACCGACATCGGCACGGGCCGCGGTCAGCTGCCGATCCTGCTGCTCGAGCTCGGTCGCGCCAGCCGCGCGTATGGCGTCGACTGGGACCAGAAGAAGGTGGACGACGGCGCGCGCGCGGCCAGCGTCGCCCCCGCGCTGCCCGTGGAGCTCCAGCAAGGCGACGCGCGCAGCGCCGAGCTGCCCGAGGCGGACACGGTCATGCTCATCGACCTCATCCACTACTTCACGCTGGAGGAGCAAGACAGGATCTTGGAGCGCGCCGCGAAGGCCGTTCGTCCGGGTGGCCGCTTGCTCGTGCGCGAGGCGGACACCGAGCGGGGCGCGCGCAGCTGGGCCACGCTGCTCGAAGAGAAAGTCTTCACCACGCTGCGCTTCAACCGTGGCGAGCGCGTGAAGTTCCGATCCGCCGCGTCGATCGTGAAGGTGCTCGAGGCGCAGGGCCTGGCGGTCGAGGTCCGCCCCGCGTGGGGCAAGACGCCGTTCTCGAACGTGCTGTTCGTCGCGCGACGCGCGGCTCCAGGCTGACCTTCACTGCTGGGGAGATCTGGCGCGGCGTGACATTTGAGCTTGGTGTTGCGCTCGTCTTCGGCGGGGTTTCGCGGCGAAGAGGCTTGGCATCGACCATGCAAGTTGCGGAGGGGACTCCCCAGCAGCAACCGCAGCGAGAGGTGGATCACCATGATGCAACGACAGCGAGCGCGGCCCGCCGCCGTCGGCACTGCCGTCGCGCTCGGTGCATGTGTGCTCTGCATTCCGGCGCCCGTGGCGCCGGTGGCCATCGCCTCGGTGGCGCCACTCTTGCCCGCGTGCATCGAGTACGCGGCGATCGCCCGAGGTCGGAACCTCGGCTACGACCACATCGTGCGCGTTCGCAGCGAGTGCGCCGCGAGCGCGGCGTGCCTCGTGGCCACGAACGTCGATCCGAAGCCGGTCGAGGCGAGGGTCCCGCCGCGGAGCGAGGTCGAGGTCGTCACCCGCGTCGGATCGCCCGCGCGCGAGTTCGTGCCGATCGTGAGCTGTTCGTTGCCCTGAGCGCCCGCGCGCGCGGTCACTTCTTCTCGCACGGCCGCGTCGCTCGCCCGTAGCCGCCGCTCGACGTACCGACGCTTCCGATCGCTCCGGTCAGGTAGCGATCGACGGCGCCGCGGGTGTACGCCAGAACGGTGAGCTTGATGGCTTGGATTTTCGACGCGTCCCGGTCCGACGACGACACCGACTCTTTGGGGATCACCTTGCTGACGCACGCGGTGAACGCGTCGTCGCTCACCTTCGGCGGGTAGTCGCCTCCGCCGCCTCGACCACGACCCGCGAGCCCGAGCCCGCCGAACGAGCTGCCCTCGAAGCTGCGGTTGGGCCATTCGATCGTCACGGCGTGAACCGCACCCGTCGAGCGTCGATCGCTCGGGAGCTGTTCGAAGCAAGCGATGACCGCAGCCTTCACCGCGTCGCTGGCGTGGTAGATCGGCCTGCTCGACACGCCGACATACTCCTGCTCGAACCTGACGGTCTCGAGGTCGCGTTCGTCGCAGCGACTCGAGGCGCTGGGACTCGAGGCGCTGGCAGTGACGGACGTGGCGATGGGCGGGGCGACGGACGCCACGGCCGGGGCCGCGCTCGCCGCTGCGGGTGGCGGCGCTGGCTCGCTCGGCGGACGGCCGCAGGCGGCCAACGCGGCGAGCAGCAACGTGCCCGTCGGCTTTGTCACGCGCTCAGCCCAGCACGTTGAGCGCCTTCTTGCCGTCCGTCTTGCGGGTGGCGGCGAGGGGGCTCTGGATGCTGGGGATCTGGAGGCCGGGGTTGCCCACGGCAGTGGGCTGGAACGCGGGGCCGCTGCCGCCGAAGACGCTCGCCGCGCCGTCGAACTCGACGCCGGCCCGGAAGCGCTGCTGGCCGCCGACGATCTTGCGGTGGGTGAGCTGGTGCTGCATGAAGTTGAGCGGCCAGAAGCCGAGCGTCTGCAGCCAGCTCGAGCCGGGGTGATCGTCTCCCGCGGCGCGCACGGTGAAGCGCTTCCACATGCTGGAGTAGGAGTAGAACTTGGTCCACGCGCGCACCCAGCCCTCGCGCAGCGTCTCGCGCGACATCTTGCTGGGGATGTAATAGGGCGAGCCGGCGTCGTGGTCGCTGCGCAGCCACCACTTGGGATCGGTGAGCCGGCCCTCGGCCAAGTAGCGTTTGTAGAGCGCGGTGCCGGGGTACGGCGTGAGGATGGCGTAGAGCGCCATCGTGAGCTGCATCTCGATGCCGAACTCGACGGTGCGATCGAACACCTCGGGCGAGTCGGTGTCGAAGCCGAACACGAAGCTGCCCCAGGTGGAGATGCCATGCTCGTGCAGCATCTGCATCGTCTCTTTGTACTGGGACGGCTTGTTCTGGCGTTTGCCCGTGAACTTGACCGTCTCCTCGTCGATCGACTCGAAGCCGATGAACAGCGCCTTGCAGCCGCTCTCGGCCATCATCTTCACGTTCTCGAGCCGGCGCACGGCGGCCAGCGAGCACTGCCCGACCCAGTGTTTGTTGAGCGGTGTGATCGCCGCGAACAGCTCCTTGGAGTACTGCCGGTGCACCATCACGTTGTCGTCGGCGAACAGGATGAGCTTGCCCAGCGTCTTGAGCTCGGCGGCGACCTCATCTGCGGGGCGGAAGCGGAAGGTGGGGCCGTTGGCGGTGGAGACGCTACAGAACTCGCACGGGTAGGGGCAGCCGCGCATGGTCTGCACCACCTGGAACGGCACGTACTTCTTGCTGGTGAACAGGTCGCGGCGCGCGAACGGTCGCCCCGCGAGGTTGGGGAACTCGGGCTTGTACACGGCCTTCATTTCGCCGCGCTTGAAGTCCTCGAGCAGCTGCGGCCAGGCGTCCTCGGCCTCGCCCGCCACGATCGCGTCGCAGTGCTCGAGCGCCTCGTCAGGGCAGGCGGTGGGGTGGATGCCGCCCATGACCACCTTGACGCCACGCGCACGGTAGCGCGCGGCGATGTCGTACGAGCGGCGCGCGGTCTTGCTGTCGACGCTGATGCCGACCAGGTCGACGTCCTTCACGTCCTTGTCCAGGTCGAACGGCTTGACCAGATCGTCGGAGTAGATGATCTCGTCCGACTCGGGCGTGAGGGCCGCGAGGATGCCGAGGCCCATCCGAGGCAGGTACGCCGAGTCCTCGCTGGCGGGCGCGATCAGCTCGATTTGCATCGCCGCAGGCTAGTCCCAAATCGGCCGTAACGAAACCGCCGACGCGCGCAGCAAGGCCGAGAACGTGTACCCTGGAGGCCGACATGTCGCGAGCACCCAACCCGCTGGCCGAGGCCGCCGCCCCGGTCGTCGAAGAGAAGGCCGAAGACCTGCCCGAGCGCGCCGACAAGCTGGCGGAGCTCGGCGTGTCTCCGACGGCAGCAGACGCGTCGAGCGTGCCGGTGCGCCTGGCCGCGCTCGGGATCGCGCGGGTGGTGTCGATCGAAGAGGGGCGCGTGGACATCAGCGTGGGCGGCCGAATCACCAGCGCCGAGGTGGACGCGACGGTGCACCTCTCGGTGCTGCGCACCGCGGAGAGCCGGGGCGAGCCGGTGCTGGTCGAACAGCGCGGTGAGGCGCTGGTGATCGTCGGCGCGCTGCGCACGCAGCCGACTCCCGGCGTCGACCAGATGGAGACCATCACCCTCGAGGCGGACCGCATCGAGCTCAAGGGCAAGGAGGAGGTCGCGCTCTCGTCCGGGGTCGCGGCGATCGCTTTGCGCGCCGTGGGAGAGGTGGAGACCTACGCCGAGCGCATCCTCTCCAGGGCGGAGTCGGTGCACAAGATCATCGGTCGCATGTTGCGGCTGAACTGAGCTCCTTCGGGGGGCGCCTGCGCGCTGGTGGTCGGCTGGTCTGGTGCCTGAGGGATCCATTCGCGGCGGAAAGCGGGGCGGACGGGTGACGGATTCCTGCTGAATGCGCGGGATCCTTCGCTGGGTACGCTTCGTGCTTGGGGGCCCTTCCGATGAGATCGCACCTCCGGGCCACGAGCCTTTGGTTGGTCCCTTGGTTCGTCGTGGCTGGCTGCTCGGTGGGAGATCCCATCGACGTGAACCCCCAGCACAGCACCGAGGTCACCGGTGAAGACCTCGACGACTACCTGCTGAAGATCCCGGACCTCGAGGTGGCCGAGCCGAAGGACAAGACCGAGCTGCCTTGCGGCGCCGAGTGCGCGCCCGAGCAAAGCGGGGAGTTCGTCTGCACGTACACCAAGTACACGGAGACGGATCAGTTCGACGAGTTCGTCGCCTTCCAACCCAACTCCGCCACGCTGTGGCCAGGCGTCGTGGTGAAGGGCAAGGACGCTCAGCAAGGCTTGCTCACGCCGATCGGCGTGGAGCTTTCGCCGGTGACGTTCAGCCTCTCGCTCGAGAACATCGCCGAGAGCCCGGTCGGCAACATGGAACAGCCCAGCCTCTCGGCGTTCCGCGACGTGCGCAACGAGATCCTCGCCGGTGGCATCACGGGCGCCACGCCCGCGGCGCTCGACTTCGAAGTGCAAGAGGTGAGCAGTGAGTCGCAGCTGTCGCTAGCGCTGGGCGCAGAGGTGAGCTGGCCGGGTGGGCCGGACATCGCTGCGAGCTTCGAGTTCGACTCGAGCTCGCACCAGACCAAGGTGCTCGTCAACTTCACGCAGGCCTATTACACCGTCGACGTCGACACTCCGAAGTCGCCGAGCGCGGTGTTCGCCGAGGGCACGACCGTCGAAGACGTGGAGCCGTGGACGCAGGGGGAGGACCCTCCGCTGTATGTGCAGTCGATCACCTACGGACGCCGCGTGATCTTCTCGGTGCAGACCGACCGCAGCGCCAGCGAGGTGAAGGCCGCGCTCGAGGCGTCCTACAACGCGGTGGCAGCTGGCGGGAGCCTCGCCGTCTCGTCGAGCCACAAGGAAGTGCTCTCGGAGTCCACGATCCGCGCGTTCGTGTTGGGCGGGTCGGGGGATGACGCCACCGGCGCGATCAACGGCTTCGACGGGCTCGTGAGCTACATCCAGAACGGCGGCAGCTACTCCAAGGACTCGCCGGGCGCGCCCATCGCCTACAAGCTCTCGTACCTGGACAACACCGTCACCAAGCTCGCGTTCACCACCGAGTACGCCGAGCGCGACTGCACCAAGAACCAAGCCAACCTTCGCTTCGACTTGAAGTCGATCAAACACGTCTCGGGCGGTGACCCAGGCGGCAACATCGAGATCTTCGGTCAGGTGGTGGTGCGCTACCCGGCAGACGGCAACAGGGTGGAGGACTGCAACACCGGCGGCGAGCTGGCTTGGGTCTGGCTGATGCCGGACGGCAGCTGGATCAGCATGGCCGAGAACACGACCTGGGTGCCGTCCTCGCCCCAGTACATCGAGATCCCCGGGGTCACGGTCCAGAGCGGAGATCTGATCTGCCTGATCGCCGACATGTGGGAGGAGGACGGCTCGACCAACGAGCTCTCCGCGGACGATGACTACGGCATCGCCGGGCTCTTGCTCGAGTACGGCAGCGGCTGGGGTGGTGAGCACCACGTGGTGACGCAAGGCACCGGCTCGAACAGCCTCGACGTGGCGATTGAAGTGGCGGTCGACTGAGCGCGTCACCGACAGCTGACCCCATGTAGGGGGGCAGTCCCCAACGAACGGGATCAGAAAGATCCAGTTCTGCTTGGTGCGAGGTCTGCGAGCATCGGACGGTGGGAGGCAGGCGTGGAGCCGCTCCTGCTCGGGAGGCTCGTGGATCTCAACCTGCGCTGCGACAACCGAAGCTGGGCGACCGTGCGTGGCGAGACCACCCTCGATCGGCACGGCAACGATGTGGCGGTGTACGTCGCGAAGATGGCGTACTCGGCGATCCCGGCAGGAGACCGCTGTCGCGTGACGCTGGCGTTTCGTCCCGTGCGCTGGTCCGACATCTCCGATGGCCACGGCGCGCTCACGTTCCCGAGCGACCTGGTGGAGCAGAAGTCGGGCACCGACGTGGGCCTGATCGGCACCGCGCACCCGCCGCGCGGCAAGGTGGTCGAGCGGCAGCTCGCGTGGCTGACGATGGGCCCGCTGCGCAAGGTGGTGCACGTGATCGGCAAGCGCAGCTACGTGTCCGACTACAAAGGCATGGTGCCAGGGCCGGCGGCGCCGCTCGGGCCCACGCCGCTCCGTCACGAGAATTGTTACGGCGGCGTCGACACCGAGACGATCGACGGCGTTGCGATCGCGCGCGAAGAACCGCTGAACCCGGTGGGCCGCGGCTTCGCGCTGCAGCCCATCTCGTTGGTGGGCAAGTTGGCACCAGCGCTCGAGCCGGCGGTGGATCCCACCACGGGCCGCACGCCGCACCCCTCCGAGGGCTGCTTCGCGCCGGTGCCGGGCCATTGGGACCCGCGGCGCGGCTTGGCCGGCAGCTACGACGAGGCTTGGGCGCGCACACGCGCGCCGGTGCGTCCGCGCGACTTCGATCTCCGCCACCACCACTGGGCCGTGCCCGGCCTCCACTCGGAGAGCCCGCTCCACCCCGACGATCCCATCGAGGTCGGCGGCGTGCTGCCGGAGGGGTTGTGGAAGTTTCGCCTGCCCAAGTATGCGGTGAGCTTTCGCGCGCAGCTCGCGGGCGAGGAGCCGCGCGATATCAAGACGCACCTCGACAGCGTGCTGATCGACGCAGACGAGCGCGTGGTGGAGCTCAGCTGGCGCGCGAGCGTGGTGCTGCCCAAGAAGTGGGAGCTGTTCGAGAAGATGTTCGTGAGCGGGGAGGGCACGTTGCCTCCCGAGGTGCTGGAAGACGACAAGCGCGATCCGCGCGCTCCGGTGACGACAGCGGCGGTGGCCACGTGAAGGTGGAAGGTGGTGAGGCGATGGCGTTCGAAGGACTGAACGAGAGCGGGCGAATCGATCTCGCGCTGGAGATCGGAGGGCAGACCTTCCGCGTGCTCACGTGCGACGTGGCCGAGGCGCTGAGCGAGTGCGGTCAGGTCAGCGCCGAGGTGGAGACCTTCGAGGACACCGACTTCGAGCCGCTGCTCGAGTCCGATGCCAGCGTGGTGATCACCATCGACGGCATGGAAGTGCGGCGCTTCACGCGCAAGCTCGGTCGCGCCAGCTTCGTGGGGCTGGAAGAGAACTCGCTCCACTACCGCCTGGAGCTGTTCCCCGCGTTCTGGTTCCTGCGCCTGGGCATGAACACGCGCAAGTTCCGCGACCTGACCACCGAGGAGATCGTGTCGACGATCTTGGACGAGGGTGGCGTGACGCACGAGTGGCGAAATACACGCAAGTGCGAGTCCAGGCCCTACTGCACGCAGTACCGCGAGACCCACCTCGCGTTCGTCTCGCGCCTGCTCGAGTTCGAGGGCATCTACTACTACTTCGAGGACGACGGCACGATGGTCCTGGCCGACGACACCCGCGCCGAGCCGCGCGTGGCAGGGCTCGGCATCTACCAGCTGCACGACACCGAAGGGGCCATGGACCACGGCCGCCTCGGTGTGACCACCTTCTCGCGTGGCGTCACCCTGGCGCCCGGGCGAGCCACGGTGAACGACCACAACTTCAAGACTCCGGCGGTGAGCTTGCTGTCGGCCGCGCCCGGCCCGCGCGACGCGGACCTCGACGTGTACGACTACCCCACCGGCTTCCGCGATCCGGGCGTGGGCGCCATGCTCGCCAAGCTGCGCATGGAAGCGCTGACCGCGACCAAGAAGCACGCCGAGGGCACGAGCAGCGTGCCGTGGTTCATGCCCGCTCGCCGCTTCACCTTCGACCACGGCGAGGCGATCGACTTCTCGGGCGACTGGTTGCTGCTGCGGGTGAGCCACCGCTTCACCTCGGCCAACGTGGGAGACGGCCGCGGCTCGTACGAGAACCGCTTCTTCGCCATCCCCGCCGAGGTGCCCTTCCGGCCGCTGCTCAAGACGCCGCGCCCGATCGTGCAAGGCAACCACACCGCCATGGTGCGTGGCCCCGTCGGCGAAGAGATTCACACCGACCGTTATGGTCGCGCCAAAGTCCAGTTTCACTGGGATCGGGAGGCCAAGGGCACCGACGAGGACTCGCGCTGGATCCGCATGTTGCAGGAGACCAGCTCCTCGATGGTGCTCGCGCGCGTCGGCTGGGAGGTGAACGTCGGCTACATCGACGGAGATCCGGAGCGCCCGATCGCCCTCGCTCGCGACATCAACGGCCAGATGATGCCGAGCTACGGCCAGCCCGGGCACAAGAACATGATGACCATCTTGACCGAGAGTTACCCCGGCAAGAAAGGCTTCAACGAGCTTCGCATGGACGACTCGGCCGGCGGCATGCGCATGGACTGGCACGCGCAACGCGACCTGGTGAACGTCGTCGAAAACGACAAGACCGAGAGGATCACCGCCAACCAGACGCACCTGGTGAAAAACGGCGTGGATCGCGCGGTGGAGAAGACCCAGAACGTCCACGTCGCCGGTAACGAGACCAAGGACGTCCAGAAGAACTACAACGAGACGGTCAAGCAGAACCGCGCCGAGTCGATCGGCGGCAACGAGGTCGTCAAGGTCAAGCCGAGCTCCATGCTGACGGTCACCGGCAACGACACCGAGAACGTGGGCAGCCTTCGCTTCACGCTCACAGGCATCGGCAAAGTGTCGGTGCCGAGCCCCAAGGAGATTGCGCAAGTCGTGGTGCCGCACACGCTCGGCGCCGCGGCACAGGAGATCGGCGGTGGTTTGGTCGGTGGCGCCGTGGGTGACCTGCTCGGGGGCGCGTCGCTCGGCGACGTGGGCGCCGGCGTTGCCAACAAGCTCGGTGACGCGGCGATCAGCGGGGCGATGAGCGGAGACATCGGCGGCGCCCTGAAGGACGCAGTGGGCTTGCCGAGCGGAACCCCTGACGTGGCTGGAGCGCTCAAGGAGTCGCTCAGCGCCGACAACTTGAAGAAGCTCGGCACGGACATGGTGATGGACGCCATCTTCAAGGGATCGATCTCGCGCGACACGCGCAAGGTCTTCACCCGCATGGTCGGCGGTGCGCAGATCGTGGCCGCTGGTGGCAGCATCATGAACGGCGCCAACTATCTGTTCACCGAGGTGATTGGCGGGCTGAAGTTGACGCTCTCCAACGCCACCATCATGCAGTCGGCCAGCAAGTTCCTGATTCACACGGTCGGCGGGCTGATCATGCGCAAGTCCAAGGAGGACATGAGCGTCTCGGCCAAACGCACGGTCGTGACCGTGGGTGGTATGGCCAAGATGCACTCCGACGAGAAGGTGGAGCTGCGCGGCAAGGTGATCGAAATCGAGGCGGCGCAGAGCGTGACGCTCAAGAGCGGGGCGCTGATGGTTCAGCTCGAGCCCGCCACGGTGACGATCAAGGGACCGGTGCTCGCGAAGGCCGGCCAGTCGATCACGATCAGCGGCAACCCGGACAAGCTCACGGCCTGAAGAGGTAAGCCATGGCGAGACAAGACGTAATGGAAGTGCTGTCCAAGCTGGCCGAGCCCGACAAGAACTACGTCGACTTCGAGGTCGAGGGCATCATCTGCAAACAGGTGCTCTCGGTCAAGGGTCACGAGCGCGTGAGCGAGCTGTTCCGCTACGAGCTCGAGGTGGAGCTCTTGCCACCCATGCCCGATCTGGCCACGGTGGTGGGGGCGCACGCGAGCATCACGTTGCGCGACACCGCGGGTGGCGAGCGCGTGATCACCGGCTGCGTGGCCGAAGCCAAGGTGCACGGCTGGGACACGGACAAGAGCTCCCGCGGCACGTTCGTGATCAAGCCCTCCGTGTTCCGCCAGAAGCTCGGTCGTGACTGCTGGGCGTCGCAAGACGTGACCGTGATCGACGTGATCAAGGAGGTGCTCGAGGACTACCCCTACACCGTCCGGTACGACATCACCAAGGCGTACCCGGTCTACCCCTATCGCGTTCAATACCGCGAGGACGACTGGACGTACATCAGCCGGCTTCTGGAAGAAGAGGGCATCTACTACTGGTTCGATCACGGCGACGGCGAGAGCGAGATCGTGTTCGCGGACGACTCGCGCTCGTCCCCGGCGATCGACGGCGTCGCGGCGCTGCCCTACACCGCGCCCTCGCAGATGCGCCCGAGCATGAGCTCGGTCGTCGAGGTGAGCTTCTCTGCGCAGGCGACATCGCACCGCTTCTCGGGGCGGTCCTTCGACCTGAAGAAGCCCGAGTTCCGGGTGGAAGGCTCTGTCGGTGCGGGCCGGCACGAGGTGTACGACGCTCCTGGGGGCGGCACGCCGGACCCGGCCATCCTGCAGGATCGACTGCGGGTGGGCCTCGAGGGCGCCAAGGCGCACCGCAGCACGATCGCAGGGCACGTCACCAGCGTGCGCGTGTTCCCCGGCCGCTCGTTCGAGATCTTCGGCCACCCGGTGGCGTCGCTCGACGGCCAGTTCTTCATCACCGGCGCCGAGACGGTCGGCAACGCCAAGGTGGGCATCTCCACCAAGTTCACCGCCATCCCCCGCGCGACGGTGTTCCGCTCGCTGCGCACCACACCCGAGGCGAAGCAGGCGGGCCTGCAGATGGGCGTAGTGGTGGGAGCTGCGGGCCAAGAGGTGCACCCCGACGAGCTCGGTCGCGTGCGAGTGCAGATGTTGTGGGATCGGCTGGGGCCGCGCAACGAGCGAGGTGGCACGTGGACGCGCATCGCGCAGCGCGGGACGCCCGGCTCGCTGCTCACGCCGCGCATGGGCTGGCACGTGGCCACCTTCAACGAAGAGGGCGGCGTCGACGCGCCCAGCACGATCTGCCGCATCCACGACGGCGATCACCCGCCCGAGTACGCGCTGCCCGGCAACATGACGCGTGTGGTCTACAAGACCGCCACCACGCCGGCGGCGGGCACGTTCAACGAGATCTACTTCGAGGACCGCCAAGGCGCCGAGGAGATGTTCATCCACGCTTCGCGTGACATGCACGTGCGGGCCAAGAACCGGAAGAGCGAGACGATCAAGAACGACTCGTACCGCGAGGTGGGAGAGAACTACGTGCTGCACGTGGACGAGGGCATGATCGAGCGCGTGGTCGAGGACCAGACGGTGCAGGTCGGCGGCAACGAGGAGCTGGTGGTGCAGGCCAAGTACGCCAAGAGCACCTCGGGCAACGAGTCGCGTGAGATCGGCGGCAACCGCTCGCTGAAGGACGGCGACTCGCACACCACCGTGGTGGATGGCAGCCGCAGCTTGAACGTGGGCGCGGCCATGATGGACATCACCTTGGGCACCATCAACAACACCTCGGCACACAACCTCACCATGATCGGCGGTGCCTTGGTTCGCGGCGCGCTCGGCGCGATCAACGAGGACGTGGCCAAGCTGAGCATCCAGGCGATCGGCGGCGCGCGCGTCGACATCTCCAAGGAGAACCAGCCGCTCGACGTGTCCAAGCTGCTGAACGAGACCGTCGGCGGCGCCATGATCCTGAAGTCGAACGCGCGCTACCTGGACAACGCCGACACCACCAGCAACTGGACGGTAGCGGCCACGCTCGACGCCGACGCGCCCGAGGTCTGGGCCGAAGCGGAAGAGAAGATCATCGTCAAGTGTGGCGCCAGCACCCTGACGATCACCGAGGGCGAGGTGCGCATCGAGGGGACCAACGTGGATCTCTCCGGCGCCCACATCGACGCCGACACCAAGACCATCGATCACAACTAGCCGAGAAGCAAAGCGAGAAAGCCGTGGCCGAAATCACACTGCAGTACGGGCTGGAGCTTCAAGGTGAGCGGTACCTCGCGCGGGAGGTGCGCGGGCGGGAGGGCGTCAGCTTGCCGTTCCGGATCGAAGTCTCTTTCGCCATCGATGAGCAGAGCCCGCTCGATCCCGACGCCGTCTTGCGCGAGGAGGCTGCGCTGCTCTTGCTGCGCAACGGTGAGGAGCGGCGCATCACCGGCATCGTCACGAGCATGACCCGGCGCGCGACGCGGCGCGGGCACGCCGGCGGGGGCGAGGTGCTGATCGTGCTCGAGCCCAAGCTGATCTTGCTCAAGCACCGGGTCGACATCCGCGTGTTCCGCACCAAGACGGTGCCCGAGATCGTGAAAGAGGTGATGGAGGGCCTGGGCGTCACGGTGGAGAACCGACTGCGCGGTCGCTACAAGCGCCGCGAGTACTGCGTCGAGTTCCGAGAGAGCGACCTCGACTTCTGCCACCGGCTGCTCGAGGACGAGGGCATCTTCTACTTCATCGACGAGATGGGCGTCGTCGTGCTCGGCGACAGCACCGCGGCCTACGACGACGCGGTCGGCGTCTTCCCCTTCCGCCACGGTTCGGGCGGCGACGCGCAGGAGGACGCCATCACCGCGATCGGGGCGGTGGGCACGATGACCCCGGGCGAGGTGACGCTGCGCGACTGGAATCACGTGCACCCGCGGCTCGACATGGATGTGAAGGCCAAGGGCCCGCAGATCGGCGGGGTGGAGTGGTACGACTACCCGGGCGAGTACGAGGAGCCCGCCGAAGGCCAGGCCAAGGTGCAGCTGCGAGTCGAGGCGCTGCGCTGCGAGCACCACCGCACTGCGGGTCAAGCGTTCGCCGCGGCGCTGCGTCCGGGCGCTCAGTTCGAGGTGTTCGGGACGCCGGTGGGCGCCACCGACGGCGCGTACGTCGTGACCCGGCTCAGCCACGAGTGGGTGCGCGACAAGAAGGGCTTCCAGGTGGATTTCGAGGCGCTGCCCGCCGACGTGGTGTTCCGGCCTGCCGTCGTCACGCCCGCGCCGGTGGAGACCAACCCGCTGACCGGCTTCGTCACCGGCCCCGCCGGCGCGGACATCCACACCAACGAGTGGGGCTACGTGAAAGTGCACTTCCCTTGGGACCGCTTGCAGCCCAAGGACGACAATTGCTCGCACTGGATCCCGGTCTTGCAAGACAACACCGGCCACTCCTCGGCCATCAGTCGCACGCGCTGGGAGGTGTTGTGCAACTTCATGGAGGGAGACCCCGATCGCCCGGTGGTGATGGGGCGCGTGTACAACGCGGGCGACGAGTTCTACAGCCCGCTGCCGGAGCGCAAGATGCGCACCGCGCTGAGGTCGCTCGTCTCTCCCCGCACGCAAGAGGGCGAGACCCCGGCGAACTTCATCCAGCTCGACGACTACGCCGGCGCCGAGGCCGTCGTGGTGCATGCGCAGAAGGACCAGAACGTGGTCGTGCTCAACAACAAGCGCGAGCAGATCGACTCCAGCGAGTCGCTGCAAGTGAAGGGGCACGAGAAGATCAAGATCGGCGGCAACCACACGATACAGACCAAGAGCTCGCTCGCGCCGGACGTGAACGGCAATCAGCTGCGCATGATCGGGGGCAACCACTCCATCGCCACGGGCGACTCCTTGTCCGAGACGGTCGACAAGGATCACAAGCTCACGATCGGCGGCAACCATCGCAGACAGATGGGCCAAGCCGACACCACGTTGGTGGCCAAGAACCTGACCGAGAAGATCGGCGCGGTGGTGCTGGAGATCTCCGCCAAGACCAACATGGTGCAGGCAGAGAAGACCAGCACGCTGCTGGTCGGCGGCGCGGTGATCGAGGTGTCCAAGAACAACAAGGGCGACATGGCTGGTCTCGGCAAGATCGAGACGGTGGGCGGCGCCGTGTTCAAGAAGGCCGGCAAGCTCATGGCCACGCGGTCGGAGCTCCTGCGCAACACGCTGGTGGGCGGCATGTTCAAGGTCGACTCCATGAAGGAGATGCTGATCGCCGGCATCGAGAAGCTCTCCAAGCGTGCGTTGGCGGCCACCTATGACGGCACCAAGACCCTCACCTTCAAGGTGGGTCAGACGCAGGTGGTGCTCAAGGACGGTCGCATCGAGATCGACGCCGCGGACACCATCGTGATCAAGACCACCGCCGAGAACAACCAGGCCAGCGGCACCTCGACGCAGATCTGACCATGTCCTTGCCCGCCCCTCATCAGTATCAGATAAGGCACGCGCCGAACCTCGTGGCCACCGTGTTGGTCAACGACGTGCCGTTCTATCGCCGGGTGTACGACTCGCACGAGGCGCCCGCGGGGCCGGCCAACCACCTGCTGCTCGAGGGCGAGAACGAGGTCACGATCCACATCGACTCGATCGAGCCGGACCCCTACATGATCCGCTCGTTCGAGCTGGAGTTTCTGCGCGAGTCGGACAAGTCTGCCGTGTTCCGCGCGCGCTTCCCGGACTACCTGAAGCAGTACCCCGAGGAAGAGCGCAAGACCCCGTTCACGCACAAGCAGAAGTTTCTCTACAGCGAGCCCTCACCCAAACCGCTGTGGTTGGACGCGCCGCGCGAGAGCTTCCCCAGCGAGGGCAACCGCGAGCAGCACGAGGCGGTGGCCGAGCTCCATCGAGCCTACGGCAGCGCAGACATCGACGCGTTCCTCTCGGCGATGGAGCTGAAGACGGCGGAGTTCACGAAGTTCTATGGCTCGCTGCCGGAGCTCGCGCCCGAGGCGGCGCGCGCCAGCTACGGCCAGGTCTTGCGCGAGCCCTGGGATCTGGTTCCGCTCGATCCGAACGAGCTCTTGTTCTCTCGACACTGCGACGGTCGCGTGGCGTACGTCACGCGGCGCGACGGTCGGCCTGCGCTGTTCGCTCAGCACAAGCAAGACCCCGGACGGACGTGGAACGCGAACCTGCTGCTGACCCGGGCGACCGGCCGGTGGCGCATCTTTTGGTGACGAGGCTGGAGGCTTTGCGATGGGCACGAGTACGTCGAACCAGAACCATGGCATCACCACCACCACGTCCAACCACGACGCCAAGGAGACCGCGCCGGACGTGAACTGGAACCCGCCCCACACGGTGGCGGTGCCACACGGCAACCACGTGGAGACGGTCAAAGCGACCGAGCACACCAGCGGCAAGACGCTGTTCGGCGGCGGCAACGTCGTGCGACAGGGCGACGCCATCGGGCCCTGCTCCGGCGAGCCACACGCAGACACGGGTGGCGGTGTGGTGAGCGGTACCTACATTCAAGAGGCGCGCGTGGTCACGGGCTCGCCCAACGTGAAGACCGAGGGGATCCCGCCGGCGCGCAAGACGGATCCCACCACGCAGAACCACGGCAACACGGTGGGCAAGGTGTTGGGCGGCGATCCCAACGACACGCTCAGCAGCTTGGACGACGAAAAGCTCAAGGCCTGCTCGCTCGACACCACCAAGGTCAAATGCGGTCACGGCCGAGAAGCGGGCAAGGAGCACCTGCTCGAGGTCACCGCCAAGGACACGGTCGACCTGGAGGCCACGCGCAAGAACGCCAAGGTGCAGGGCCCGCCCGACTGCCCACAGAACCTCCACACCAAGTGGGTGATTACCCGCACGGTCAGCGGCAAGCAGGAGAAAAAGGAGGAGAAGAAGGGCGACAAGATCACGCTCGACAACGCCTGGTTCACCTGGGGCGACCTGGACTCGAGCGAGGCGGGCCTGGACTCCGAGCACGAGGTCGCTGCGACCAACACCAAGAAGGCCGACGAGGCTGCGCACTACAAGGCCAACAAGCCCAAGAAGAGCGGCCGCGCCGCGACGGCCAAGCGCCGCGCCAACGCCGAAGCGTTCGCGGCCGGGCGCCACCAGATGAAGGAGGACGTGGCCGCGGTGGTGACCGGCGCGCAGGAGGCCTACAAGGCCACCACCTCGCTGGTCGACTTCTTCAAGGTCTGGAACGCCGAGCCGATCCTGGTGTCAGTCGAGGCCTTCGCGTGCAGCGGCGGCGACAAGTACACGCTCAAGTCCTACCCCGGCAAGGAGATCGAGTTCTCCATCGGCGAAGAGACGCTGAAGAAGATCAAGACCGCGCTGCAGGTGATCCAGAAGGTGTTCCGCGGCGTGCAGAAGATCGCCAACCTGGCGGGCGTGCCCGCCAAGGCAGACGTGGCCTTGCTCCGCGATCCCAGCTTCACGATGACGTGCAAGTGGGAGGAGATGGACAAGGACGTCCCCGAGATCAAAAAGTACAAGTACCACTGCGATCGCGGTTGGTCGTTCGACGCCACGGCCACGTTGGCCGAGACGGAGGACGAAGATCTCAGGTTCGGCCTGCCGATCGCGTTGTTCGCGAACCTGTTCGTGCCGGGCTCGGGCTCGGTGCTCAATACCGCGCTGAACTACCTCGGCTTCGAGGCTCTGATCGAGTTCAAGATCAAGTTCAAGATCATGGTCGGCATCTGGGGCGAGCGGAAGCCGGGCGCGCTGCAGCCCACGTTCGGCGGCGGCTTCCCGCTCGAGATCGAGATCTTCGCCGGCGTGTCGATCCGCTGGAAGAGCGCGCTCGAGGTCTCGGGCGGCGTGGTGGTCGAGGGCAAACCCAAGCTCGAGATCCGCATCCCCACGATCGACCTGTTCTCCACCGAGGTCGTGCTGCTGGCTGGCGAGATCAAGTTCGGCTTCAAGGGTGTGGCCAAGGTGGACCTCTACTTCTGGAGCTACACCTGGAACGGCACACACTTCCCCGAGGCAGCCAAGGTGAGCTACCCCGAGTCGACGATGAAGATTTTCGGCGTCGTGAAGCAGTAGCGCCCTAAGCTCCGCGCGAGCCCACCGTGACGAGACGAATCCTGACTGTCGTCGCGCCGATCCGCCCGGCGCACAGCCTCAAGCCGGAGCACATCCCCTGTCTGGTGGCCGTGCAGCCGTGGCGTGCGCCCTACCCATGCTTGAGCGTGATCGTGAAGGCGACCGCTTCGTTCCAGGGCGAAGGCGCGCACCGCAAGGCGAGCTTCGTCGCACCGCGCCCGCTGTCCCCGCGCACGCGCAGGCCCGACGAGACGCTGGCGGTCGTCAACGACATGGTGCCCAACAAGAAGAGCTGCGATCTGCTGCTCACGGGCCACGTGGAGCTGGTGCCGTTGCCGTCGGGCGAGCTGTTGCCGCGGCACGTGACGGTGCGCCTCGGCGAGCGCGCGACGTCGTTCGTGGTGGTCGCTGGTGGCCCGGGCCGTGTGCCGCTGTCGCCGCCGTACGTGCAGGGTGGCGTGTACCCTGCAGGCATTGCTTCTTTCGACCCGCTCGAGCTCGACTACGTGCACGAGCTCGACTTCGACTACGACCGCTACTTGAGCGCCGATCCCAGGCTCCGGCTCGAGGGCGTGGACACCGGCGCGGAGCTCTCGATCGAGGGGTTGTTCGACGAAGCGGAGCGCGTGCATGTGACGCTGCCCGCGGTCGGCGCCCGCGCGCTCCTGGATCCCGCGCGGGACAACAAGCCGCTCGACTTCGAGCTCTTCTTGGACACGCTGGTGGTGGACGTGGACGCGCGCGTGATCGACCTGGTGTGGCGCGGCTTCGTGCAGACGGAGCAGAACTTCCGGCACCACGTGGACCGCGTGCTCGTCGGCTTCATGAGCGACGAGGACTACCAGGGGGACGAAGAGTCGGACGACGTGGAGCAGGCGTTCGCGCCGATTCTGCGAGAGCTCGGCCGCGCCAGACTCAGCTACGCCTGGGAGCTCGAGGATCTGCTCGCCGGCACGCCGCCACCTGCCATTCCGGAGGAGGACCACGAGCTCGCGCGTCATGAGTGCCTGGACTCGGCGCCCGGGTCGCCACCCACGCTCACGCTGGCCGAGCACGCCACCATCGCCGCGGAGCTAGTCGAGGCCCGCCGGCCGCGCCTGGACGTGCTTTCGCAGCGAGGTCTCACCGAGCTCGACTGGGTGCTCGAGGAGCGTTCGCTGGGCGAGCGCTTGGCCTCTGTGCCGGAGGAGGGCGAGACCTTGCAACAGAAGTACGAGCGGCTCTTCACGCAGGCGCAAGACGCGCTCGCGCGGCCGGACGACGATCGCTTTCGCCCGGAGGACTACGCCGAGATCACGGTGCGGCTCGAGGTGGACCATCCCGAGCAGGTCTTCCGTGACCACGCGCTGACGCTTGGCTCGTGGATGCGCATCGACCGCAAGTGGCGGGCGCGCCTGGGCGAGGACGCGGCGCTGGCCACGCGAGTGGGCGCGCTGCTCGAGGCAGAGCGTGAGCGGCGAGGTGAACGTCGCGCGCCCGACGTGGACGACGAAGGGAAGATCAAATCGTGAGCGCGCTCGCGTCGGTGCTGGGCGTGGGCGCGTTCACGCCGTTCGGCCTGGATGCGGCCCAGACGGCGCTGTTCGCTCGAGCGGGCAAGCTGGTGCCTCGTTCGGTGTTCTGGAAAGACGAGCGCGGCGAGCGGATGGGCACGGCGCGCACTCGCGCGTTCGAGGATGACCTGGTTGGGGTCTCGCGGATGCTCTCCTTGGCTGCCCCCGCGTTGCTCGAGGCGGTGACGCACGCGCAGATCTCGCCCGAGCACCCGCTCACGCTGCTCGTGTCGCTGCCCGAGCCTGGGCGCTTCAGCGAAGAGGAGGAGGCGCGCCTCGCGTCGCAGCCGTTTCTGTCGGCGCTGGCCGAGGCGAGCGGTCTTCGCCTGGATGAGGCGCGCTCGCAGGCGATCCGCTTCGGCCACGCGGGCTTCGCTCCGCTGGTCGAGCGCGCGCTTGGGTTGGTGGGGCGTGGCCCTGTCCTGGTCGGCGGCGTCGATTCCTACCACCACCCGTCGGTGCTCGCCTGGCTCGACAAGCAGAAGCGCCTGCTCGGCGAAGTGGTGCACAACGGCTTCATCCCCTCCGAGGGGGCGGCCTTCTTGGTGCTGGGGCCACCCAAAGCGGAGCGGACGCGTTATGCCAACGTGACCCACGTCGCGAGCGGGCTCGAGGAGCCGAAGACGCTCGAAGAGCCCAAGACCGCAGACCTGATGAGCGAGCTGATTCGTCGCGCGACCGAGCAGGCCGTGCCGGCGCCGTGGGTGCTGCCGGACGTCAACGGGGAGCGGCACCGCGCGAAGGAGTGGAGCTTCGCTTGCATCCGCAACCGCAGCGCGATCGATCTCAGCCACTCCAAAGAGCAACGCCTGTACGACGAGATGGGGGATCTCGGTGCGGCCACCGGCGCGCTCTATGCCGCCTACGTGACGAGCGCGTTCGAGCTGCGTTTCGCGCCCGCGGAGCGCGCGCTGATTTGCCTCGCCAGCGACGGCGATGCGCGCGGCGTGCTGGTGCTCGAGGCTCCATGAGGCGCCCGTGATGCTCCCGACCCAGCTGCGCGAGATGGGCGAGGCGTTGCGCGCCGAGATCGAGGCGATCTTGCTCGATCAGCCAGAGGGCATCTTCCTCGAAGCGATGAAGGACGCCGAGGCAGCGATCAATCGCTTTCTGGAGCAAGGTGTCAGCGACGACGGCGTGGCCGCGCTGGCCGACCTGCGCGCCGCGCTGGCGATCGGCGGCGAGGCCGTGCCCGCCGGCGCGGCCCAGGACACGCAGGAGATCCTGGACGAGTGCGCGACCTTCGTGGAGCGGCTGAGGGCCATGTCGGTCGAGCGAATCGGCGCAGCCTCGTTCGCGCCCGAGCTGCCGGCACGACACACCGCCAGCGTCGGCAGCCCGCAGGTCTACTCGGCCGGAGAGGTGGATCCGCCAGAGGTGTTGTCCAAACCGGAGCCCTGGGGGGAGGCGCCGAACGTGGCGGAGCTGCTCGACGCGACGGAGCGCGCACAGCCGAAAGCTGGGCCCAAGCTCCCCGTGCCCCGCGAGGTCGAGATGATCGCGGATCTCGGCCGCGACGCGCTCGAAGACATCGCCATCATGGGCAGCTTGCGCCTCTTGCGCGAAGAGGAGCCGTGGCGGGACGTCCGGGGCTTCGAGGAGCGTCTGCTCGCGAACCTGGACGCGCTCTGGTCTTTGGATCGCCCGCGGCGCAAGGGCGCACCGCTGCTCAGGGTGCCGCGCGCCGCGTTTCGCTACGCCAGCGAGTGGTCGGCGCCAGACTGGGGTCGGTCGTTCGCGTTCGCATTCGCGCTCGCATGCTCTGACTCCGAGGTCGCCCTGCGCTGGGTGCTGCTCGCGTTGATGCGCGCGGATCCCAAGGTGATGGATGCCTACGTCCACGCGCTCGCGTTGGGCTCGAACCCCCACCTGCAAACGGCACTGCTCTCCTTTTTGCACTCCGAGGCCTCGCCCGAGGCGCTGGTCGTCGTGCTCGGTGCGTTGCGCAGGAGGCGCACGTTCTCGGCGGGTGACATGTTGCCCTTGCTGGCGCACCCCGACGCGCGAGTGGCCCTCGCCGTCGTGCGCTGCATCTCGAACGCGCCGCGTGAGTCGGCGCTCGCGGCGCTGTCCGAGCTCAGCGGCGCCAAGAGCCCGGAGGTACGCCTCCTGGCCCTCGAGGAGTCGGCCATGCTCGGCGGCAACGCGGACGCGTTGCGGTTGCTGCTGCGAGATTTTTTGGCGGAGCGCGGCAGCGAGGTCGAGGCGCGCACGGCCCTCCGTGTGCTGGCCTTGCTCGGCGACGAGCGCGATCAAGAGGCGGTCCTGGCCGCCGCGCTGAAGCTGGAGGACGGTCTGCCTTGGCTCGGTTGGTACGGGCGATCGCTGCATCTCGGCGTGCTTGCGCGCGAGCTCGAACAAGCGCGCGGAAGAGGGCCAGATGGGGTCGGGCGCGCTCAGGACGCGGAGCGCGCGATCACCCGCATCTCCGGCCTCCCTGCAGCCGAGCCGGTGAGCGACCTCGAGCCGCGGATGGCCGCGTTTCGCGAGCGCGTCCCGGCACGACGCGTGCGCCGCGGGCAGGAGCATGACGCCACGCTGGTGCTTGCCGAGCTCGCCGACCCTGCGACACGCCACTGCGATCGCCGGGTGCTGGCGGCGGAGCTCTCGCTGTTCGGGCGCGCGCCGCGACTCGATGTCGACGGCTGGTTCGCCATCCAAGCCGCGGAGCTCGCGCTGCTCAAGGTGTGAGCGAACCGGCGCGCTCTGCGCGCGCGGGCCGGGCGACGATCTGCGACACCGCGTTGGCCAAGCGCTCGGGATCGGCGGCCAGATCATCGATCTCACGGCCCCACTGGCGCTCGGCCACGCGCCAGCGCAGCTCGCTCAGGCCTCGGCTGCGCAGGATCGCGCGGCGCTCGGGCAAGCGTGACCACAGCTCCGCGCGCAACGCCACGAACTCGGCCAACGTCAGGCCCTCGATGCGGGGCTCGGGCTTGGGCTGTGGCGGCGCGCTCTGCCGAGTCCCGCGCTGGTGGGGCGGAGCGTCGAGCGCGAGCTCGGCCTGGACGCGCTCCCGCTCGTAGCTCGGGAGGTCGTAGCGAGCTGGCGGCGCGCTCACCGGAGGTGGCGCGAAGCCGGTGCCAGCGGGCTGAGGCAGCAGCAGCGCTGCGTGTTGCATCGGCGGCGGGGGCGCGGTGCCGGTGCGCGCGGTCGCAGGCAACGGAGCAGGAGGTGTCGGATCGGCCGGTGCGGCCTCCTTGGCCCCGGTGAATGGCGTCGGAGGGTACGCGAGCGGTGTGCCCTGCTCGCGCGCGCCCACGAACATCACCGGACGGCCCGGCGGCTGCTGCACGGCGGACTTCGCGCGCGTGAACGGCAAAGGATCGCCGCTCGCGAGCTCCTCGGGCGAGAGCTGCGTGAGGGCGGGCTCGCGCGGTGGCGGTCGGACCGCGGGGGGCGTGCTCGGCTGCCGGTCCATGCGGCTGGTGTTCTCGAGCGCTCGTTTGGAGGACGCCGCCGGAGCTGGAGCAGCGGCGGAAGACGCCCCGCCTTCGAATGGCAACGCGGGCAGATCCGCCAGCGCGGGCATGTCGAGCGCCGTCGTCATCATCGGCCGTGTGCTCATCGGCGGGCGTGCGCTCGGGCGCTCGGCCGCGTGTGCTGGAGGGACGGGCACCATGGGCGGCGGGGGCGCCGTGCGCAGCGGAGGCGGTGGCGGTGTGCGCGGCGGAGGCGGTGCCGGCGTGCGCCGCGGAGCTGGCGGCGGTGGTGGCCGCGGCGTCGCCAAGACCTGTGGGCGCGGACCGAACGTCGGCGCGGGAGGTGGCGGCGGGCGCTCCGTGTGGGCCGGCGCGTCCGCCTCGCTCGGTTTGGATTTCTCCTGTGCCGGTCGCCACGGTGGAGGGGCCTTCGACGCTGCCTTGCTTTCTGATTCACCTGGCGAGCCAGGTGAATTGCCCGCTTCTCGGGCGGCTTGCATCTCGTCCACGCGAATCAGCCCCGTGGGCTCTTCGTCTTCACGCGCCGCTTGCGCGGGCGCCGGCCTCTCGAACTGACCGGTGCTCTCCTCGTCGTCGTGTGCGCGTCGAGAGGCGAGCACGATCTGCCCGGTGCGTTCCTCGTCGTCGAGGGCGCGTAGGGGAGGCAGCGCGGGGCTCCGCTCCGAGGGCAGCTCGACCAAGTCGATCTGCGACGGCGCATCGATCGTCTCTTGGCACTCGTAGCGCGGCCACTGGGTCACGAGCTCCGCGGGCAAATGGCGCAGCGCTCCACCTGGATCCACGACCAAGAACAGATCGCGGTCGATGTCTCCCGGGTGGTGGAACACGCCCTTGAAGAGCAGCATGCAGCGAGCCTTGGTCGGGTCGAGGAAGATGCCGTCGATCCACAGATCGAGCGGCACCAGCTTGGCCGTGCGTTTGCGGACCAGCCCCGCGGCTGGCATCGGGCCCGTGATTGTCGCCGCGAAATGCAGCGACGCCGACTCGAACGAGACAGCGAGCGGAAGATCCGGGAACGGCACTCGTTGCCGCGGATCGGCCAGGGCCGGATCCTCGGCGCTGGGCGTCACGGGCGCGAGCGTGCTCAGGTCCTCTCGCTCAGCCACCAGCTGCGCGGCGCGCAGCGTGGCCGGCTCGCCGCGACGCTTGAGCACCGAGCCCACGATCACCACGTCGCATTGGCTCTTCGGACCGGAGAAATCGGATGGGTAGAGCAGCCGTCCGCGCGGCCCGGTGATGCCCGCCGAGAGCGGCGCTTGCTCGCGACAGGGCGTGACCGCGCCGTCGGCCCTGAGCTCGTAGCTGAGCTTGACCACGACCGAGTGGACACCCTGCGTGCCGGCTCGCACGAGGCCGACCGGGAGGGCGAGCGGTGCGGCGAAATCCACGCCGCGAGGGTATCACGAGCCGGGGGGACTACTGGGCAGAGCGGCGGCTTCTCGCGCACTTTCTCGGCGCGCTTTCCACCACTCGATCACCATCGGCATCACGCTCAGCACCACGATGCCGATCACGACCAGCTCGAAGTTCTTCTTCACGATCTCCATTTGACCGAACAAGATGCCGACACCCATCATCGACACGACCCAAGCGATGGCACCCACGATGTTGAACAGGATGAAGCGGCGGTACTCCATGGCGCCCGCGCCTGCGACGAACGGGGCAAAGGTGCGCACGATGGGCACGAACCGCGCCAGGATGATGGTCTTGCCGCCGTACTTCTGAAAGAAGCGCCCTGTCTTCTCGAGGTGCTTCTTGTTCAACCAGCGCGAGGTCTCGCTGGTCATCACGCGCGGACCGATCGCCTTGCCCACGTGGTAGTTCAACGTGTCCCCGGCGATCGCGCAGACGATCAGCAGCGCCCCGAGCAACACCGGATCGAGCCCCGAGTCGGGCCGCACGGAGATGGCGCCTGCCGCGAACAGCAGCGAGTCGCCTGGCAGAAACGGCATGATCACCAGGCCCGTCTCGACGAAGATGATCGCGCCGAGGATCGCATACGTCCAGGTGCCATACTCTCGCGTCGCATAATCCAGATGCTTGTCGAGGTGACGGATCATATCGATGGCGTCGAGGATCAGCGACATAAGGGTGCGATGGTCTAGCCCGGGTCTCGGGGGAGGTCGAGCGGAACTGGGGAGGGCGCGAGCGACTCGACGAGAAAGCGGGAGGTGAGCTGTGCCACGTACGAGCGCGCCTCGGGGCTTCGGTAGCCGTGCCGCTCGCCGGGGAAGATGAACATGCGAAAGTCCTTCTTTTCGCGGATGAACGCGTCGATCAAGTCGGCGCTGTTCTGGAAGTGCACGTTCTCGTCCATGAGCGCGTGCACCAGCAGCAGCCGTCCTTCGAGGTGTTTGGCCAAAGGGGCGAGCGTGCTCGCGTCGTAGCCCGCCGCATTCTCCTTGGGCAGGCCCATGTAGCGTTCGGTGTAGCCAGTGTCGTACAGGCGCCAGTCGGTGACGGGGGAGGCCGCGATGCCCGCGCGGAAGCGTTTGGGCGCCTTCAGCATCGCGTATGCGGCCATGAAACCTCCGTAGCTGTGACCGTAAATCGCCACTCGGCTGGGGTCGATCGGTCGCTGGGCCAACACCTGGTCGAGCGCGGCGAGCTGGTCGCTGAGCTCGATCTCGCCGAGCCGCCCGCTGATCGGGGACTCGAACGTGCTGCCGCGGTGGGCGGTCCCACGGTTGTCGATCTGCATCACGAAGAAGCCTCGATCGGCCATGTGCTGCCAGAACAAGCGCGGAGCCCAGCGGTCTTGCACGGTCTGCACGCCGGGCCCGCCGTACACCATGAGCAGCAGCGGGTAGCGTTTCGCCGGATCGAGCTCGCGTGGGGCCAGCAGCGCGCCGTGGAGAGTCACGCCGTTCACCTCCAGCTTCAGCGGCTCGGGGCTGCGCAGCCCAAGCGCCGAGATGTCGGGATCCGCCACCGTTGCGATGGGCCACACCCGGCCGCGTGCGTGGATCTCGGCTCGAGGTGGGGTCGTGCGCGAGCTCATGACCGTGGCGAACGCGCCGCCGATGCCGAAGCTCGTCTGGTGTGTGCCGCGGAAGCTGCTGAGCGCTGTTCGCGCGCCGTCCTTGATCGACACGCTGAACGGCGTTGCGCCGATCGGATCGAGCTCGGTCGTGGACACGAATACGCGCCCCCCGGCCTCGTCCTTGCCGAGGATGGCGAGCACGTCCCAAGCTCCGTGGGTCAGCCGCCGGGGCTCTCCTCCAGCGAGGCTCACGGCGAACAGGTGGCGGTGGCCGTCCGTGTCGCGTGTCACGAAGGCTTCGCTGCCGGACACCACGAGGTCGCTGAACCCGACCCAGCCGCGGCTCACTTGCTCGCTGTAGAGCACCTTGCTGCTGGGTTTGGCCCCGAGCTCGCTGACGATCAGGCTCAGCCTGCGTTGCGGCCTGTCCAGCGCCAAGAACAGCAACCGCTTGCTGTCTTGCGTGAAACGAAACCTCCCCAAGTAGGCGTCGGAGGCGACCCCGTCAGGCAGCGGCACCGGCTCGCTGCGCCGCCGAGCGGTGTCTGCGACGAACACCTTCACCCGAGGGTTCTCGCGGCCCGCCTCTGGGTATTTCTGCATCATCAGTTGCGGGGCTCCGCCGCGGTGGCCCAGCACCGGCACCTCCTGCACCTTGCTCTCGTCCACCTCGACGTAGGCGAGCGTCCGGCTGTCCGGCGCCCAGAACAGGCCGCTCGGCTCATCGAGCTCCTCTTGCGCGTTGAAATCGGATTGGCCTCGCGTCACCCCCTTGGGCGCGGACTTGGTGAGTGGGGTGACCTTGCCGCTCTCCACCTCCACCACCTCGATTTCGGCGTCCCTGGCGAGCGCGACGCGTTTGCCGTCGGGGGAGAGCTTGGGGTCGATCGCCCCCGCTTTGGCCACTTGCCTGAGCGTGCCGCTTGCCTCGCGAACGAAGGTGCCGGCGCTGGCGGGCACCAGCAACACCGGCGCTGCGTCTGCCCAGTGATAGTCGGTGATCCCTTTGATGCGCTTGCGCTGGCGCTCGTTGCGCAGCTCCTCCGCGAGCGAGGTGCTCGCCGGGGCGGCGTCGAGGTCCTGCGCGCGCAGCAGCACGGAAGCGACCCCTGTCGCCAGGTCCATTTGGAACAGCGACATTTCGTCGCTGCCCGACTCGCTCTGCAGGAACGTGGCGCTCGCTCCGTCCGGCCGGATGCGGATTTGGCGCGGCACCTGCCAGCCAGGCTCCGGAAAGCGCGCGATGCGCTCGAAGCTGATGGGGGAGCCGGCCTCGGGCAAGATGGCCGCTGCGCTCGGCGCCGCGGCGCGCGCCGCGGGGGCGAGCGGCGTGGGCCCGGGTGAAGAGTGGGCGGCGCCGCCACACCCCAGGAGCAGAGCGGTCCACGCGAACGCACGCATGCGGCCTATCATGGATCCCTCCATCACCCGGGTTGCCAGCCGAATCAAAGGAAAGCAATGTGCCGCGCGTGCGTCCCCGCGCCCTCGGCATCAGCCACGTCGCCATCCTCACGCGCGATCTCGACCGCGCCGAGCGCTTCTACGTGGGTCTGTTGGGCCTCGACGTGCTCGTTCGTTATGAAGACGATCAAGGGCGTCATCGGTCTACCTGGGTCGCGCTGGACGAGCGCACCTTTCTCGCGATTGAACGTGCCACCGCGGACGGCCAAGGTCGCGGCGACGGCGACGTAGGGCACCACTGCTTGGCGTTGCGTATCGCCGCCGCGGACCGCGACTCCTGGCGGAGGCAGCTCGCGGCGGCCGACGTGACCGTGGAGCGTGAGTCGAAGTTCACGCTGTACGTGCGCGACCCGGACGGGACGTTGATCGGGCTGAGCCACTACCCGGAAGAAAGCTGAGCTTGCCTCAGAGTTCGCCTGAAACGCCGCCTGCGGTCTCGGTGCGACACGTCACCACACGCGCAGTCCGGCCGGCGCAGTGAACACAACGTTGCTTCGACCTTCTCAATTTCGCTACGTTGCCCCCTACATGCGACGAACGAACCTGCGCACGATCGCCGTGGCTTTGGCCGCGGCTGCCTTCGCTTACGGACCGGCCAGCTCGGCCTGGGCCCAGGATGACAAGGTCGCCAAGGCTGCGGTGCTCGCCCGCGACGCCGAGACGCTGATGCAAGCCGGCAAGGTTGGTGAGGCCTGTGACAAGCTCGAGGAGAGCCAGGCGCTCGACCCGCGCGGCAGCACCGTGCTCGACCTCGCGCTCTGCCGCGAGAAGGAGGGGCGCATCGGCACGGCGTACCTGCTGTTCGATCAAGCCGAGAAGATCGCCACCGACGAGAAGCGCACGGACCGCGCCAACACGGCGAGCGCCCGCAAGAAGGCGCTGTTTCTAAAGCTGCCCAGGGTCACGGTGGTCGTGCCCAAAGAGGTGGTCGTCGACGGGCTCGAGGTGCGCGTGGGCCTCGCCGCGAACGCCCGCGCGCTGAACGTGGTGCCCCCGAGCGAGTGGGGCAAAGGCTTCCCCGTGGACCCGGGGGACCTCAAGGTGATGGTGACGGCGCCTGCCAAGGCCACCTGGGAGCAAACGTTCGATCTGAAGCAGGCCGGGCGCAAGACGGTGACGGTGCCCGAGCTCAAGGCCGGTGACGGTCCGCCTCCGCTGCCTCCTCCGGTGACCACGCCACCGCTCACCACGGGCGGCGACGGAAAAGGAGGCACCGAGCCTGTGGCTCCGGGCCAACCGACGCCGGACAAGCCCAAGCCCTCGGGGCCCTTCAAGCACGAGGCGGGCCGCGTGGTGGTGGACGCCGGCATCCTTGCGGGCGGGCACCTCTCCCTGATCCACCAGGCGCCGCTCTCGGACATCAACGGCACGCAGTACATCTACCGAGGTGAGGACGAGAGCGAGTTCCTCGCGTCATGCGGCAACACGCGCGCCGTGCCAGGGGCCGGCGACTGCGATGCCACCTACAACCCGCAGTTCGGCTTCGCCGGTGGCGCCCAGCTGTTCTTGGGTTACGCCATCACCGAGGAGGTGCAGTTCGGCGGGCGGTTCTTTGGCGGCGCGCACTACCCGCTCGGCTTCTTCGTGCTCGGCGGCCCGAGCATCTCGTTCGCGGCGGCGGGGCCCTTGTGGATCGGCGTAAGCGCGCTGGTGGGCACGACGCAGATCGAAGCCACCGTCACCGGCGGCCGAGGGTCGATCCCCGAAGGCAACCGCGCTGACAACGGCGGCTCCAGCCAGATCAAGATCCCGGTCGAGGACCTGGCTGGCCGCGGTCACGGCGTGCTCGAGACCGACCCGCCCGAGGTGCAAGAGCTCGGCGAGATCCCGTTCAACAGCGGGCAGGCGGCCGCCGGTGCGTTTGCCGGTTTCGAGGTCGGCGCCTCGGTCGAAATCTCGATCTTGCTCGCAGACAACCCCACCGACGACGCCGGCAGTGGCGCGCTGTTCTTGAGCGCGTGGCCCACCGGCATGTGGGCCCCTGGGCACGGCGGCATCATCGCGTTGCCCGTCGGCTTGGGCTATCGCTTTTACTAGCGGCGCCTTTCCGCGTCCCGAGCCAGGCGCTACCATGACTGCGTGCGTAGCTTTGCTTGGCTCTCGGGGAGTCTGTTCTTGCTCGCGTGCTCGCCTGGGGTCGACCCAGTGCTCACGGGCGGCAACGGGGGGAGCGGCGGCGGCTTCGTCATCGACGGCGGCGGGGGCGCGGGAGCGATGGGGGGTGGCGGCGGCGACGCGTGCGAGGGCATCGCTCAGGCGGCCACGTACAAGCCGCTCAACCTGTACATCCTGGTGGATGCCTCGAGCTCGATGGCCGGCACCAAGTGGGATGCAGCGATCGAAGGTCTGACCTCCTTCTTGAACGATCCGTCGGTCACCGACGTCGACGTGGCCATCAACTTCTTTCCGCGTCCGCCCGACGCGGTGCCCGCTTGCGAGCAGACCGCTTACAAGACGCCGGTGGTGTCGTTCGCGCCATTGCCAGCCAACGCGCAGCCGGTGATCGACGCGATGGTGGCGCGCACACCTGACGGCTTCAACTCTCCGATGTTCCCGGCGCTCGGCGGCGCCATCTTGGAGTGCATCGACGTGGCGGAGCAGACGCCAGAAGAGGTGAGCGCCGTGTTGCTCGTGACCGACGGCGCCCCCGACGGCCCCGGCAACAACTGCGCTGGGGTCGATCCCTCGGATCCCAACGAGGTCGCGGACCTGGCTGCGGCGGGAGCTGCGTTCAACCCCGCGATCAAGACCTTCGTCGTAGGGCTGCCGGGAGTCGACGTCACCAGCGCCGACATCATCGCGGCCGGGGGGGATACCGACGAGGCGATCGTGGTGGGCACCACCAACACCGCCGACCAGTTCTCGGAGGCGCTGGCCAAGGCACGTGGCGAGCTCTTGGCCTGCATTTTCGACATCCCCAGCGAGGTGGAGCAAGGGCAGATCGCCTACAACCTGGTGAACGTCTCGCTCTCTACGGGCGGGGGGCAGCCGGAGATCCTGGTGCGCAACGACGCATGCAATGGCCCAGGCTGGACGTTCGACGACGTGCAGAGCCCCAGCGCGATCGTGCTGTGCCCCGAGACTTGCGCTGCGGTCGAGAACGACGCTACGGCCGCGATCGAGATCGTGCTGGGCTGTCCGACGGTGGAATAGGGCCCGCGGATACGGCTCCGAGCGGCGCTGGTTTCGGAGCCGCCTTGCGTTTGCAACCGCTCACGACCAAGGCACGTAGCAAGGAGGTCATGGGGACCGAGTCGACAGCGCGGCTAGGAGCCGTCACCGAGCGCTTCTCGCGTCAGCATGCCGAGCTGATCGACCTGGCCAAGGAGCTGCTCAAGCAGCTGGACACACGCACCCTCGCGCTCGACGCGCGGCCCGCCAGACGGGCGCTGGCCGCGTTCTCCGGCCGGCTTCGGGTGCACGCGGCGATGGAGCAAGATGCGCTCTATCCGCGCCTGCTCTCCTCCACCGACCAGCAGGTCGCTGGCAAGGCGCAGGCGCTGCTCGACGAGGTCGGCGACATCTACCAGAGCTTCTTCGAGTATCTGGCGCGGTTTCCGGACGCTCCGTCGATCGAGCGCGAACCAGAGCACTTCTCGCGCGAGACGATGCAGTTCCTTCATCGTCTGCGACTGCGCATGAAGCGCGAGAACGACGAGCTCTATCCGCTGGTGGAGGCGCTGTTCGACCAAGCTGGCACGAGTCGGCCTCGCGCGACGGCGAACGACGAGTAGCCCGCGGCGCGTTGGTTTCAGGCACGCGCCGAGGCTCTAGGTTAGGCTCGTCCGAGGAAGGGAGGTCTGGCGTGTTGGGGCAGGTCCTCGCCGATCGCTTCGAGATCATGGAGGTCGCAGGCAGCGGCGGCATGGCCACCGTGTACCGAGCGCGGGATCGAGAGCGCGACAGCGTCGTGGCGATCAAGGTGCTAGAGGTCGCTTCGGCGTCGGATCAGGCGCGCTTCGAGCGCGAGGCCGACCTGCTCGCGCGGCTCGAGCACCCGCACATCGTGCGCTGTCTGGGCCGCGGAGTGCTCGCGGCCGGGCACCCCTACTTGGTGCTCGAGTGGCTCGAGGGAGAGACGCTGAGCGCTCGGCTCGAACGCGGCACGCCGAGCCTGGACGAGTCGCTCGACCTCGTCGCGCGCCTCTCTCGCGCGCTCGGCTTCGCGCATCGGCTGGGCGTGGTGCACCGCGACGTCAAACCAGGCAACGTGATCCTGCTCGGGGCCGGCTTCGATCAACCCAAGCTGCTCGACTTCGGCGTCGCGCGCGTGCTCTTGGACGCGCAGGCCATGACGCGCACCGGGACGGCGCTGGGCACGCCCGCGTACATGGCGCCGGAGCAGGCTCGTGGTGCCAGGGAGCTCGATGCGCGCGCGGACACGTACGCGCTCGGCTGCCTCTTGTTCGAATGCCTCAGCGGTCAGCCCGCGTTCGACGGTCAGGACGTCATGGCGATCCTGGCCAAGGTCTTGTTCGACGAGGCGCCGAGCCTGGCCCGCTTCCGGCCCGACGCCCCCGACGAGCTCGTGAGCCTTTGTGCGCGCCTGCTGTCGAAAGACCCTGCGGAGCGCCACGCCAACGGCGACGCGCTGTCGTTCGCGATCGAGCAGCTCCGCGAGGAGGTGTCGGACGGACGTGTCGGAGCGCAGCGTGCGCCGACGAGGCCTCCCTTGCCGCTGACCGAGCGCGAGCAACGACTGGTCGCGGTGGTGGCCATTGCGCCGCTGTCGGATCAGGGTAGGGCGGGCCCCACGGCGCGGACGCTCGCGGCCGATGACGCGTTGCCCGTGACCGATCTCGCGCGGGAAGCGCGCCGCTTCGACGCGAGCTTCGCGGCGCTGGCGAACGGCTCGGCGCTGGCCGTGCTCGAGGGTGGCCCATCGGCCATCGACCTCACGATGCGCGGGGCGTCCTGCGCGCTGGCCTTTGCCGCGCGCTGTCCGACCTTGCCGGTGGCGCTCTCCGTCGGTCGCGCGAGCGGCCGGCGCGTGCCCGTGGGTGACGTGATCGATCGGGTCGTGGCCGAGCTCGCGCTGGCCCGGAAGGCTCCGGTGCCCGGCGCCGTCCGCATCGACACGCTGGCCGAGAGCCTGCTGCGCGCTCGGTTTGCGGTGGCCGAGGACGAGCTCGGATTTGTCCTCGCTGCTCCCTCCGCCAGCGGGGAGCCGCGCGGCAGGCGCCCGACCAGCCCGTTCGTTGGGCGGTCGCGCGAACGGCGCATGCTCGACGCGCTGCTGGAAGAATGTGTGGGCGAGAGCGCCGCGTGCGCCGCCGTGGTCACCGGTGAGCCGGGGTTCGGCAAGACGCGTTTGGTCGAGGAGTGGCTGTCGGGCGTGACCGCCGCGGAGACACGTCTCGTGCGCTGGCACGTCCGCGGTGATCCTTCTCGCGAGAGCTCGCCGCTGTCTGCGGTGGTCGAGCTGGTGCGCGACGCGATCGGCTCGCGTCGAGGGGCAGCCTCCCCCGGCGAGCTCCTGGCTCGCCACTTGGCTGCCCTGACCGGTCGCTCCCCCACCGAGGACCGCCGTCTCGCGCGCGTGCAGCTGTTCCTCGCCGAGCTCTTGGGGGGGCCATTGCCCGAGGGTGGTGGCCTCACGCTGGAGCTCGAGGCGGCTCGCGCGGAGGCGACGCTGATGGGGGACCAGCTGCGCCTGGCCTTCGAGGACTTCGTGGCGTCGAGCGCTGCGGCGGCGCCGCTCGTGATCGTGGTGGACGACGCCCACTGGATCGATGTGGCGAGCCTGCGCTTCCTCGACGCTGCGTTGCGCCACTCCAGGCAGGCCCCGCTGCTGATGCTGATCGTGGGTCAGACGCAGGCGCTGGAGCGCGTCAGCTTGCTCCCCAACCTCAAGGGAGCGCTGTCGATCCGCTTGGCCGAGCTGCCGAGAAAGGCGTGTGAGCAGTTCGTGGACCTCTCGCTCGAGCGCGCCCTGGCCAGCGAGGAGCGGGCGCGCATCGTGGACCAGGCAGCCGGCAATCCGTTCTTTTTGGAGGAGCTGGTGCGCTTTGCCGACGAGGGCAGGGGAGGCGAGCTGCCCTCCAGCCTGGTGGCGATGGTGCAGGCGCGCCTCGAAGCGCTCCCCCCGGAATGCAGGCGCGTGCTCCGAGCCGCAAGCGTGTTCGGCAGCGAGTTCTGGCTGGAGGGAGTGGAGGTGCTGCTCGGTACGAGGTCCGAGTCCAGACCGGGGGGCTCGCTCACAGGCGGCTCGATCGAGGTCGCCGCGGCGCAGCTCTTGGACGCGGAGATCGTGGAGACCCGTGTCGACAGCCGCTTCCCCGGTCGGCGGCAGCTCCAATTCCGGCAAGACCTGTATCGGATCGCCGCGTACAGCATGCTCACGGACCGGGATCGCGCCGCCGGGCACCGGCTCGCGGCGGCGTGGCTCGAGCCGCTGCCCGACGTGGACCCGGCGGTGCTCGCCGAGCACCTCGAGCGCGGCGGGGCCGGTCCGCGGGCCGCTGGCTTCTGGGGTCGAGCCGCCGAACGCGCGCTCGACGGTCACGACTTCACGGGTGCGTTGACGTTGGTGGCGCGGGCGAGGCGCGCCGCCGGCGAGCAGGCCCCGACGTTTGCGAGCCTGTTCCTGGTGGAGGCGGAGGCCCTCCGATTTCGCGGGGACCTCGCCGAAGCCGAACGCGCAGCGCTCGCCGCGCTCGAGGGCTTGCCGTCGGGGTCGCAGGCGTGGTTTTCGGCGGCGGCGTTGCTCGCAGGTGTGGCCGGAGTGGCGGGCGACTTCAGCGCTGCGGTGCTGCTCGAATCGCGCATTCGTGCCTGTGGTTGCGAGCCCGGCGCCGAGTCGGATCGTGTGCTCGCGCTGGCCGCAGTCGGCCGTCGGCTGTTTCAGATGGGCGACTACGACAGCGCGATCAGCACGCTCGACCAGCTGGACCGAGAGCGTACGGCGAACGCGCTGGCGCTTTCCGAGCGCGCGATCGCCGAGCTCGAGCGATTGCGCGGCGCGAGCGCGCGCCATCGCGGCGACGTGGCAGCGGACTACGCGGGGTACGGCCGCGCGCTCGCGGCCTTCGAGCGAGCCGGAGACTTGCGCGGGGCGTGCAACACCCGCGTGAGCTTTGCGTTCGCCTTGATCGAGCTCGGCGCGCACGCGCGAGCGCGCGCCGAGCTCGAGCTCGCCCAGCGCGAAGCGCGCCGGCTGGGTCTGCCCACGGTCGAGACGCGCGCGCAGCAGAACCTGTCGTTGGTGCTCGCCGCCGAGGGTCGCCTCGAGCAGGCCATGGCGCTCGCGGATGCGGTAGTCGCCGACGCGCACGCACGCGGTGACGAGCGGTTCGAGGGCTGGACGCGCATCTACTTGTCGCGCTTCGCGCTCGAGCTGGGCGACCCTCGGCGTGCACTGGCGGAGGCAGAGCTGGCCTGTGCCGTGCTCACCGCCTCCCCGCCAGCCTACGCGGGGGCGCTCGCCGCGCGATCGCTCGCTCTTCTGGGCTCGGAGGCGGTCGAGGAGGCGGATCTCGCTGCGCGAGAAGCGGCGGCGATCCTCGCCGAGTACGACGGCATCGAGGAGTTCGAGGCGTTGGTGATGCTGGCGGAGCTCTCGGCGGCGTGCGCCACCGCCGACGGCGCGCGGGCGCGCGCGCTGGCAGCCGCGGCCAAGGCCCGCCTCGTGCTGCGCGCGCAGGCGATCAGCGATCCGGAGCTGCGCCGTTCGTTCCTGCAGGCAGTGCGGGACAACGTCGAGCTTGCCGCGATGTGCGAAGCGGGTGATGCCTTGCCCGTGCCCCCACCGTCCGAGCCGACCGGCTCGACCCGACGAGAGCTTTGGTCCGAGCGGGCGTTCGCAGCCGACGCCGCCGGCGTCGTCGCTCGGCTCGAGCAGCACCTCGCGTTGGCGACCGCAGGTGGAGGCCGTGTGCTGCGTGGCTTTCCTTCGCCCGAGGAGCTCCTGGCGACGGTGCCCGAGCCGCTGGGAGAAGCGCCCATCCTCGCGCTGCACGAGCTCGTCGACCAGACGCTCGAGCGCTCTCCTTGGCAACACCACCCTCGCTACGTGGGGCACCAAGTCAGTGCGGCGCTGCCACGCGCGGCCGTGCTGTCGATGGTGGCTGCGCTGCTCAACAACGGCATGGCCGCGTACGAATCAGGCCCCTTTCTCACGGTGCTCGAGCGTCGGGTGATCGAGTTGTTCTGCTCGCTCGTGCCCTGGGGGCCGGGCGCCGGCGGCGTGCTGACGTCCGGCGGATCCCTCGGCAACCTGACCGCGCTGCTGGCTGCGCGCCAGGCTCGTGCAGGCTTCGACGCGCGCGAGCGCGGCCTCTCCTCCCAGCCGCCCCTGGCGCTCTTGTCGTCCGAGCAGACGCACTACTCGATCGAGCGGGCCGCGCAGATCATGGGGCTCGGACGCGACGCGGTGTTCGCCGTGCCGACCGACGCTCGCTTTCGTGTGGTCCCCTCGCAAATCGAGCCCATGCTGCGTCGAGCCGAGGCACAGGGCCGGCGCGCGATCGCCATGTGCGCCAGCGCAGGGGCGACCGGGACCGGCTCGGTGGACCCGCTGTCGGCGGTGGCAGACGAGTGTGAACGGTTGGGGCTGTGGCTGCACGTGGACGGTGCGCACGGCGCCTCCGCATTGCTCTCGCCACGCGAGCGCGCCGCGCTCGACGGCATAGAACGCGCCGACTCGCTGGTGTGGGACGCCCACAAGCTGATGAGCATGCCCGCGCTCAGCACGGCGGTGCTGTTTCGCGATGGTCGGGTGGCCTACGCGTCGTTCGCACAGCAGGCGTCATACCTGTTCCGCGGCGACGACGAGCGCTGGTTCGACGTCGGGCTGCGTACGGTGGAGTGCACCAAGCCGCTGATCGCGCTGCCGCTGTACGGCTGTCTTGCGACGCTCGGTATCGCACCATTCCGCGAGGCGATCGAGCATGCGTATGCCCTCGCTCGAGCGTTCGCGCGGCTGCTCGTCGCTGCGCCGGATTTCGAGCTGGCTTGCGAGCCGGACTCGAACATCGTCTGCTTTCGCCACCAGGGCGATGACGACCGACAGCGGCGCGTCGTCGCTGCGCTGCGTGAGTCGGGGGCCTTTTACCTGGTGATGACCTCGCTGCGCGGACGCGTGTTCCTGCGCGTGTCGCTGATGAACCCTCTCACATCTCTCGAAGATCTGGCGCAGCTGCTCGAGTCCATCCGCGCCGTGGTGTAGGGCTCTCGTCAGGGCGAGAGCGCGGCCAGCTCGTCCTGCTCGATTTCGTCGGCCAGCGGGCAGCTGGGCAACGCGTGGTCCTTTGCCTCCTCGCGCAGCAGCTTGGCTTGCTCGGTGCTCGGCTTCACCGAGAGCAAGGTCTTGAGGTAGACCGTCTCTGGCTCCGCCACCGCGTCGAGCCAGCTCGAACGCTTGCGGCTTCGCTCCAGCTTGGTCTCCGAGTCGTCGAAGCTCAGTTGTTGGTCCACGAAGCAGATGGTCGACACGGCACGAGCATGCTCCTTTTCACGAGCTGCGTCTGCGGCCTTGGGCTGGGCAGCGCACCCGCCGATGAGCACGAGCCAGGGCCAACGAAGCGCTTGTCGCATGGTGAACCTCCGGCTGGCTCCGACACGGGGGCCGGCGTCGACCTTGGGTCCCGACCTGCTCAGCTGGTCGACTTCAGCCCGAACCGGCTCATCAAGCGCTGCAGGTGTCTGCGATCGATGCCCGCGTCGCGCGCCGCCTTGGACACGTTGCCGGCGCTCCTGTCGAGCGCCACGCGCACGAACTCGCGCTCGAAGCGCTCGGCCAAGGCGTCCTTTGCCTCGTGGTAGGGGAGATCCATCAGCCCTTGGAACGGGTCGTGTGCCGCCCCCTCGGAGGGCTCGCGCGGGGCGGGGCGAGACGCAGGAGACAAGTCCGCCGCGCTGTCGCTCGTGCCGAGCACGGCCCAGCGCTCGACGATGTTGCGCAGCTCGCGGACATTCCCTGGAAAGTCGTAGCGCAGCAGGATCGCCATCGCCGTGGCGTCCGGGCGATCAGGGGCGGCGAAGCCGGCGGCCTTGCGCCGACGTGAAAGCTCCTCCCAGATGCCGTCGACGAGCAGGCGCAGATCGTCGAGCCGCGTGCGCAGCGGGGGGATCTTCACGGTGACGACCGCGAGCCGGTAGTAGAGGTCTTGGCGGAAGGTGTTGGCCTTCACCTCCTTGGCCAGGTTCTTGTTGGTGGCGGCGACCACGCGGACGTCGATCGGGATGCTGCGGTCGCTGCCCACCGGCTTCACCTCGCGGCGCTCGAGCGCGCGAAGCAGCTTGGCCTGCATGTCGAGGGGCAGCTCACCCACCTCGTCCAGGAAGAGCGTGCCCTTGTCGGCCGCCGCGAACGCACCGCGGCGGTCGCGCACCGCACCGGTGAACGCGCCCTTCTCGTGGCCGAACAGCTCGCTCTCGATCAGCTCGCGCGGGATCGCGCCGCAGTTGACCGTGACGAAGTCGCCGGAGCGCCCTCCCTCGGTGTGCAAGCCCTCGGCGGCGAGCTCCTTGCCGGTGCCTGTTTCACCCTCGATCAGCACGGTGAGATCGCTCGACGCCACGCGCTCGAGCAGCGCGAAGGTCTCTCGCATGGAGGCGCTAGCGCCCAGCATGCGACCGAAGCTCGCCCGCTTGGACACTTCGTGCTCCACCGTCTCGGCCAGGGGCACCAGGCGGATCACCGACTTGCCGAGGCGCACGAGCGTCTCTTGATCGATGATCGCCTCCCGGATGCGCACGTCGGCGATGAAGGTGCCGTTGGTGGAGGACAAGTCGGTCAGCAAGAAGCCATCTGGGAGCAGGCGCACGGACAGGTGCTCGCGCGAAATCAGCGAGTCGCTCAGCGTCACGTCGGCCTCGGGGCTCTGCCCGATACGCACCTCGTCTTGGGCGAACGAGAACACCGCGTTCTTCTCGGCGTCGTTGGGCGAGGCCACCACCACGATGCGCAGCTTGCGGATGCGTCGCAAGCTCGGGCCCGCGTCCGCGCTGATCACCTCGGTGATCGGCGCGGCGCGGACGGCGCGCGGGGGTTTGTCGGGCTCGGCCACGGACGGCAGTCTACCCGGCTTTGATGGCGCCGAGCAGGGCGCGCACCACGTCGACGTCGCGCACGGCGTCCGCTTCTGCGCGGTACGAGAGCACGATGCGGTGGCGCAGCGCGGGGATGGCCATCGCGCGCACGTCCTCGATGTCTGCGGCAGCTTCTCCCCGAAGCGCAGCGCGCGCCTTCGCAGCGAGTACCAGCGCCTGACTGCCACGCGGCCCCGCGCCGAAGCGCACATAGTCCCGCACCTCTTTGGGGGCGCGCTTGTCGTGCGGTCGCGAGGCGCGAGCCAGCGCCACCGCCAGCGCGACCGCTTCGTCCGTGGGTGGGATCATCGGCACGAGCTCTGCCAGCGCGCGGACCTCTTCGAGCTTGAGCACTGGCTCGAGCTCCACGCGCGGTCCGCTGGTGGTCCGCCGCGCGATCTCGATCTCCTCGGCCTCGCTCGGGTAGTCCACGTGGATCTCGAGCAAGAAGCGGTCGAGCTGCGCCTCTGGCAGCGGGTACGTGCCCTCTTGCTCGATCGGGTTGCGCGTCGCGAACACCTGGAACGGCCCAGGTAGCGCGTGCGTGCGTGTGCCCACCGTGACGCGACGCTCTTGCATCGCCTCGAGCAGGGCTGCCTGGGTCTTGGGAGGGGTGCGGTTGATCTCGTCTGCCAGCAGCAGATTCACGAAGATCGGTCCGCGCGCGAATACGAGCGCTCGGCGACCATCCTCCTGGCCGAGCACGTCCGTCCCGGTGATGTCTGCGGGCAACAGATCCGGCGTGAACTGCACGCGACCGAAGCTGAGGTCGAGCGCCTTGGCCAACGTGGACACCAGCAGCGTCTTGGCCAAGCCGGGTACACCGACCAGCAGCGCGTGGCCCCCCGCGAGCAGCGTGGCCAGCATGGCGTCGACCACGTCGTCCTGGCCCACCACCACGGAGGCGACGGCCTTCTTCAACGAGATGGCGGCTTCTCGCGTCTGCTCGAGCAGCTCGGCGGCGCTGGGTAGCTCGGGGGTGAGCGTGCTCAGCGGTGAGCTGTCGTTCGTCGTGCCGTTCGCCATCGCAGCTGGCTTACTCGCTTGCCCCAGGCCGAGCAAGCGCGTCAATGCGCGGGCGGCTCGGCGGCGATCCGGGGCTCGGCGGTGCGCGGCGCGCGCGAACCGCAAGGCCAAGAACCCCCGCCGCCGACCGGGGCCGGCTCGGACCCACGCTGGCCCATCGGCCTCAACTGTGTTTGTGGGTCGTGGATGGTGGTCTGCTACGGTGGCTCTGTGGCCCCCCGCACCGACGCCGCCAAGGACAAGGCCGACGAGGTTGCTCCCGCAGCCGAGCCTGCGGAGCAGCTGTTTCGGCCCTCGCTGGTCAAGGAGCCCAAACGTGGCGAGGAAGACAGGTCCGGACCCTGGCGCTCGTACAAAGAGATCCTCGCGCGCCTCGCGCAACGCATGCTCGAGGCACAGCGGCCTGTGCGCATCTTGCAGGCGCTGCGTTGGCCGGCGACGGCCGAGGAGCAGTTTCGGAGGACCAAGTATCGGGAGCTGCCCGACGTGGGCTACGACCCCGACCTCGGGTTCGAGCCAGACGCCAAGCGTGCGGAGCTGATCGAGCTGATCCGCGACATCGATCGCGAGCTGGGCCAAAAGGACGAGCTCGGTCAGATCCTGCGCGCCTCCACCGAGGAGTACCTGAAGGTGGTGCAGCTGCTCGAGGCGCGCGGCACCCGCAAGTTCTACGAGCTGTCGCGGAAGCTCTACGGCTCGGCCAAGGATCTGTTACCCGATGGCAAGACCACCCTACGCAGCATGGCGCTCTCGCTGTACGAGCTCCTGACCAGCATCTCCTGTGAGCGGCTCGGCGATGCGCAGCGGCGCGATATCGACGCGCAGACGGCCGCGCTGGTGTTGAACGAGCGCTTCGGCCGCTTCTTTGGGGAGACGGCGGTGCGGGTCGAGGTCGACGACACCCTGGTTGCGGACGCGGCCGCGGGCAGCGACTACGTGAAGATCAGGAGCGGCGCGACGTTCTCGCGCAGCGACGTGGACATCCTGGAGGTGCACGAGGGGTGGGTGCATCTGGCGACCTCGCTCAATGGGCAAGCGCAGCCGGTGGCGCGCTGGCTCGCCAAAGGCCCACCGCGCACCACCGCCGTGCAAGAGGGCTTGGCCGCGATGGTGGAGATACTCACCTTCCGCAGCACCCCGCGCCGAGCCAAGAAGCTCAACGATCGGGTGCTGGCCGTGGACAAGGCCGAGGATGGCGCGAGCTTCCTCGACGTGCACGAGTGGTACCGCACCGAGGGGTACGAGGACGACGAGTGCTTCATCAACACGATGCGGATCTTCCGAGGCGGGACCATGGACGGCGGCGCGCCGTTCACCAAAGACGCCTGCTACTGCCGAGGCATCGTGCTCAACCAAGCCTTCATGCTCGCGGCCATCCAGCACGATCGGGCGGAGTTGATCCCGTTCTTGTTCGTCGGCAAGGTCGCCCACGAGGACGTGCCCGTGCTCTATCGGCACGTGACCGACGGCATCGTCAAGCCGCCGCCGTTCAAGCCCCCCCTGTTCGAGGACATGAACGGCCTGGCTGTGTGGCTGTCCTACTCGTCGTTCTTCTCGACGTTGTGCAACACGGCGATCGTGGACTTCTACGCCAGCTCGATGAAGCGCTAGGAAGCTCTTCAGTTCACCGTGTAGGACGTGCCGTTGGTCGTGGCCTGCGCCTCGACCTCTTGCGCTTTGGCGCGCTTTGCAGCCTGGCGCTCGACCTCGCGGTCCATCGTGCCGCGCGCGATCTTGTTCCACATCTTGAAGTCCGCGAGCAGCGACCAGAGCGGATACTTGAAGGTCGCCGGCTTGTTGCCCTCCACGAAGAAGTGGCCGATCCACGCTGGGCCGTACCCGGCCACCAGCGCGAGCGGGATGAGTGAGGGCTGGCGGCGGACCGCCGCGATGCCCAGGGTGGTGAGCGCCGCCGTCGTGCCGATGAAGTGCAGCGTGCGGTTCAGCTTCTGCGCGTGCTCGAGCACGTAGTAGGGCCAGAACTCTTCGAAGGTCTTGAGGCGCTCGCTCATGTGATTCTCCCGAGGCTCGAAAGTCTGGAGCAATCCGGAGGGCCCAGCAAGCGGTTATTCGGGTGTTCGCGAGTCGAGCTACTTGCCGCTGAAGCTCGGCTTGCGCTTCTCGCTGTAGGCGAGCAGGCCTTCTTTGGCGTCTTGGCTGGCGAACAGCTCGGCCTGCAGCTCGCGCTCGAGCGCGAGCCCCTGCTCGAGGCCGACCTCCATGCCGCTCACCACGGCGCGCTTGATGGCGCCCACGGCCAGGCTGGCCTTGCCCGGGCGCGTGAAGCGGTACGCGTAGGCCATCGCCTTGTGCATGAAATCACTGTGATCGGAGCTCTCCCATACCTCGTGGACCAAGCCGAGCGTGGCCGCCTCGTCGATGGGGAAGGTGGTCCCTTCGCACATCAACTGGATGGCGCGCGCGCGCCCGAGCAGGCGCGCCAAGCGCTGCGTACCGCCGGTGCCGGGCAGCACCCCCAGGGCGACCTCTGGCAAACCGATCTTGCCGGCGCCTTTGCGCGCCACGCGGATGTCGCAGGCCAGCGCGATCTCCAAGCCCCCGCCCACGCAGTGCCCGTTGATCGCGGCGATCACCAGCTTGGGGGTGTGCTCCAGGCGCAGCAGCGTCTCGTTGGCGTGCAGGCAGAAGTAATATTTGAAGGTGGCGTCGGCCTCCTTGAGCATGTTGACGTTGGCGCCCGAGCAGAAAAAACGCTCGCCATGCCCGGTGATCAGCAGCACCTGGACGTCGGGATCGAAGCGCGCCTCCAAGATGGCCGCGTCGAGGTCCTTCATCATCTCGAAGGTGTACCCGTTGAAGGGTGGATCGTTCAGCGTGAGAACAGCGACACCCTCGCGGGTCTGGTAGTCGACGAGCCCCATTGGGGCGCATCGTTAGCGCTGCCTGGCGGGCCCGAAAAGAGACAATCTCCACCCGTCGGGAGTCTGCTCTTCGGGCAACGGTGGTATGACTGCCGGCTTGCTACCGTCGAACGGTGATCGGGGCCCCCTCCGAGCGGAGGGGGGGAAACCTGCCTCATCGACTGCTGGAGGACTCGTGGACGCCACCGAAGTGCGGGCTTTGCTCAAAGACCTGATGATCGCGGAGCTCAATCTGGCCGGGAAGAAGCCGACCGACATCGACGACCAAGCCCCCTTGTTTGGAGCGGGCTTGGGGCTGGACTCGCTCGACGCGCTGCAGCTCGCCATGATCGTGGAGGAGAAGTTCAACGTGAAGGTGCCCGAGGGCGAGCCGGCTCGCGCCATCTTCGCCTCCGTGGACGCCTTGGTGGCGCACATCGTCGCGCACCTGGGCAAGGCTGGGACGGTCAGTCAAGGCGCCTAGTCGTGTCCGCTCGTGTCTGGGTCACGGGGATCGGGATGATCTCCCCGCTCGGCGGGGACGCCTCGAGCAGCATGTCGGCCTTGTGGGCCGGAGAGCGGGGCATTCGCAAGCTCTCGTTGTTCGCGTTGCCTGGCGCCCGCTCAGAGCTCGCAGCCGAGGCGGTGGGTCTCTGCAGACCCGACGTGCCCGCCCGGACCGATGCGATGGCCGTGCAAGCCGCGGCCGAAGCGTTGGCCAGCGCTGAGGTCGACCCGCGCCGCGTGCCGGTGCACCTCGTGGTGGGCGGCACCACGGCAGGCATGTTCGAGACCGAGGAGCTGCTCACGCAGCTCGGCAACATCGACCTCACGCACGAGCTCGAGGTGCGCTTGCGCACTCACCCGCTGAGCTCCACGGCGGATCAGCTGTGCGAGAAGCTTGGCCCGTTCGTGACCGCGCGCACGTTGTGTTGCGCGTGCACGAGCGGCGTCGCCGCGCTGGCGCTCGGGTTGTCGTGGATACGAACCGGTCGCGCCGAGCGCGTGTTGGCTGGCGGCGCAGACGCGCTGTGCCGCTTGACGTACAGCGGCTTCGGCAGCCTGGCCGTGCTCGACCCAGCGGCCTGCCGCCCGTTCGATCCGACGCGCGCGGGGCTCAATCTGGGCGAGGGCGCGGGCTTCCTGCTGCTGGAGAGCGATGCGGCTGCGCGCGCCCGTGGTCGCACGCCGATCGCCGAGATCGCCAGCGTGGCGCTCGGTGGTGAGGCGCACCACATCACCAATCCCGAGCCCGGAGGAGCCACGGCTGCGCGCATCATGCGGCGCGCGATCGAGGCAGCAGGGCTCACTCCGCGGCAAATCGACTACGTCAACGCGCATGGCACCGCCACCCCACACAACGACGCTGCGGAGTCGGCTGGCATCCGCGCCTGCTTTGGCGACCATCGCGTCAAGGTCTCGTCTTCCAAAGGGCAGATCGGCCACACCTTGGGTGCCGCGGGCGCGATCGAGGCGGTGATCGCCGCGCGGGTCGTCGAGACCGGCAAGCTGCCGCCCACCGTGGGCATGTCGCGACCCGACCCAGCCTGCGACGTGGATCACGTGCTCGCGACCGAGAGCGTAGCGCTGCCACTGTCGGTGCTGTCCAACTCGTTCGGGTTCGGTGGCACGGGCGGGTCGGTGCTGGTGCGCACCCCGTCGTTCGACGATTCCCCCGCGGACCTGGTGGTCCCGCCGCTGGTGATCAGCGGCGTCGGGGTGGTCGCGCGTGGTCTCTTGTTGCGTGGACCGCAGGCGGTCGCCGCGCTCGTAGGCCCTGCTGGGCCGGCGTCGGCCGCAAGTGAGAGTGTCGACCCGATGTCGACGCTCGAGCTCGCGCGCGTTCGTCGCATGGATCAGGCGGGCAAGCTGAGCGCCGCCGTGATCGGCGCAGCGCTCCGGGACGCAGACGAGGGGGCGGAGTCGCCTGCCTCACGCGACGACATGGCTGCGATCAGCGGCACGGCGTTTGGCAACGTGGACGGGTCGATGCGCTTCATGCGACGCGTGCTGGAGAAGGGTGCGGCCCTGGCGAGCCCAGCTGACTTCCCCAACTTGGTGCCGAGCTCGCCCGTGAGCCACGCCGCGATCTACTGGGGGTTGCGCGGTCCCGCGCTGGCCGCGCCAGACCTGTCGGCCACGGCAGAGAGCGCGACCGCGACGGGGCTGGAGCTGCTCGCCAGCGGCGTGTGCCGAGCGGCGGTCGTCGGCAGCGTCGAGGAGGTGAGCCAGCTGGCAGAGAAGGTGTTGGCTCCGCTGCTCGGTGTGCGCGGCTTGGCCACGCACACCGAGGGTGCCTCGGCGCTCTTGCTCGAGCGTGAGGCCGACGCCCGCGCGCGGGGCAAGGTGCCGCTGGCGCGCGTGATCTTCTGGGCCGCGGAGCGCGGTGAGCGCGCGGCGCTGGGCGCCCCTCCGCCGATCGCGGGGGCCCGTGTCGTGGCGGAGCCGCATGCGCCGCTCGATCGGCTGCTGGCGGGCAGCGCCTGGGCCGGCGTCGAGCGTGTGACACTCGATGCCGAGGCAGGCGATCACGTGGGGCTCGGCGGCGTCGCGCTTGCGGCCGCCGCTGCGCTCGTCGCGCGCTCGGGCGCGATGCGTGTGCTGGTGGTGGGCGCCGCGCCAGACCGCTCCTATTGCTTCGTGCTCGAGCCCGCGGACCGATCGTGAACGGCGCGGCCTCGTTCGCGGGCTTCGTGGCCATGGGGCTCCTGGCTTGCAGCGGAGCTGTTGCCCCGACGGCGGGCGCGCTCGACGCCGCTGCGTTCGTCGAGGGAGGTGCGCGCCTCTCGCAGCTTCGCGGAGCCGCCGCCAGTCCGCGAACGGACAACGTCTCGATCCAGCTCGCCGCTCCCTACCTGCCCAGCGCGATCAAGGCGCGCGGAGCCATCGCCGTCGATCCACCTCGGCGCCTGCGCATGATCTTGCTCGGGCCGGGAGGCACGACCGCCATGGACCTGTGGATCAGCGATGGTCGCTTTCGCTTCGAGGTGCCGGCGATCGAGCGCGTGGTGCGCGGCGACGAGCACAGCAGCGCCGAGCAGAAGCGCGGGTTGCCGGTGGACTTCCTGCAGACCTGGATGCTCGATCCGGTGGGGGGGAGGCTGCTGGCGGCGCGCCGCAGGGCAGAGAGCCTGGAGCTCTTGCTCGAGCGACACGACGGAGACATCGTCGAGCTCTCGCTGGAGCCGCGGGGTGGCGTGCGTCTGCATCGCAGCAGCTTCGATGCGCGTCAGAAGCTGGTCGAGGAGGAGTGGGTGGTAGCCAGTGGCATCGGCTGCGAGAGCGCCACGTACCGACAGCGCTCCACGCAGCTCGAGGTGACCGCGCGCTGCGAGAGCTCGCGGTCGAGCGTGTCGGAGCGCGCATTCCAGGTCCCCGAGGAAGGTGGCCGGCCATGACGGCAAGCGGGCCTGCGCCCCGCGCGAGCGTGATCTCGGTGGCGCTCATCTCGCCGCTGGGTGAAGGCGGGCTCGACACGCTCGCGCCCGAGGTCGGGCAGCCCGCCCGGGTGGCCATCGAGCGTGACGCCGAAATGGAGCAACGAGGCTTCGTGCGTCCGTTCTGTGCACGCGTGCGCGCGGAGACGCTGCCGGCTGACCAGGATCGCGCAGGTGCGCTGCTGGAACGGCCGCTGCTGCGCGTGTGCGCCGAGCTCGGCCAACACTTCAGCGGCGCGCGCATCGGACTGGTGCTGGGCACCTCGAGCGGCGGCATGCGCAGCGCCGAGGAGCTGTTCGAGCTGCGTGCTCGCGGGGAGGAACCTCCGCGGGAGCTCGCCCACAGGGCCACCTACTTTGCGCCATTCCAGGGCGCCAAGCGGGTGCTCGCCGAGCACGGCTTCGAGCTATCGCGCGCGCTCCAGCTGGTGACCGCGTGCGCGGCCTCGACCTGGGCGCTCGGCCTCGGTTTGCGCTGGTTGGAGACCGACGAGGTCGACCTGGTGCTGGCCGGTGGGTACGACGCCTTGGGCCCGTTCGTGGCCAGCGGCTTCGAGTGTTTGCGCGCCACCAGCGCGTCACGGCCCGCGCCCTTCCGTGTCGGACGTGACGGGATGGCCCTCGGCGAGGGAGCTGGTCTGGTGGCGATGGTGCGCGAGGGAGAGGAGCGCGGTCTGTCTCGCGCGTTCTTCGTCTCCGGCTTCGGCCAGAGTACGGACGCGGTTCACATCACCGCGCCGGACCGCAGCGGTGGTGGTCTCCTGCGCGCCGCGCGCGCCGCGCTCGAGGACGCTGCCCTGGCTCCCGGAGAGTGCCCGATCGTGAGCGCCCACGCGACATCGACACCTTTCAACGATGCGATGGAGTCGAAGGCGATCCAGCAGCTGTTCGGCGCGACGCCGCCGCTGGTGCAGCCGTTCAAGGCGCAGATCGGCCACACCTTGGGCGCGGCCGGCGTGCTCGAGGCGCTCGCGCTCGCGGCGGCGATCGAGCGCGGCGTCGCGCCGCCCGCTGCGGGCGACGGGGAGCTCGACGTGGAGGCGCCTGCGAGGCTGCTCGCGCGAGGCGAGCCGTGCGATTTGCCTGCGGGCCTGAAGCTCTCCGCCGCTTTCGGGGGCGCCAACGCCGCGTTGGTGCTCGAGCGCGCCGACCAGCCCTCGCGCCGCTTGCCGAGGCCGCGACGCAAGGTGTACCTGCGCGCGTTCGCGGCGGCTGGACGCCCCGACGCGCAGGCGGTCGCGCACGCAGCTGCACTCGAGCTCGACAAGGTCGCGCGCGCAGATGCCATGTCGCTGCTCTTGGCCACCGCGATCGCGTCGCTGAGCGGCCCTGGTGCCGTGTGCTCGCTGCCGTTCGATCTGGCCCGGCTCGAGGGCGCAGGGATCATCGTCTCGCACGCGCTCGCGACGATCGACATCAACGCCCGGTTCTACGCCCGCGTGCTCGCGCGTGGTCCCGCGTTCGCGGAGCCGCGCGTCTTCCCGCCCACCTCACCGAACCTGGTCGCGGGTCAAGTGGCGATCTTCTTTCGGCTCACGGGGCCCGGGGCGGCGCTGGCCAGCGGCCCAGGCGGTGGTCTGGACGCGCTTCGGGTCGCGCACGACCTGGTCGCCGCGGGCGACGCGGATCGCGTGGTGGCTGCCGCCGTCGACGTGGTCGGCGAGGCCTCGCGCGACGTCTTGGCGACGGCGTTCTCGGAGCACGAACTGCAGGACGGCGCGGTGGCGGCCGTCCTCGACTGTGATCGAGAGGGGGCCGTCGCCGAGGTCACGCTGCCCGAGTCGGGGCAGGCCTTTGGGCACCTGGCGCTCGTCGGCGCGCTGGAGGGGCTTTCTCGGGTGACGCTGCCAAATTGGCAACGTTAGCGTCCGCGTGGCCCCCCAGTTTGCCAACTGCGGATCTTGCTCCGCGAATCACCTGCCAATAAGGTCTCGCCTGCCGGCTCGTTCGGCCCTTTCCCGTCGGGAACGGGGCGTGCATGGTAGGCGAGACACGAGGTGGAACGGTCTGCAATGAAGTTTCGGTTGGAAGCCAAGAGCGCATCACCGCGAACGTCGCGCGCCTGGGCGTTGGTGTTCGTCCTCCTGCTGGGCGCGACGGGGTGCGCGACCCGCTACATCCCGAACACGGACGTGGAGGACAACGAGGAGAACCGAGACATCGTGACGTTCTGCGAGCAGTATCGCCGCGCCGTGGAGCGCAAGGATGCTGGCGTCATGCTCAAGATGCTCTCGCCCGACTACTACGAGGACGGCGGCAACCCCGACGCCTCGGACGACATGGACTACGCACAGTTCAAGGAGTTCTTGACCGGGGCGAGCAAGGACCGCACCGGCATCGCCTTCCCCGAGGCCACCGCCATTCGCCACGAGATCCGCTACCGCCGCATCCTGCGAGAGAACAATCGCATCATGGTCGATTACACGTTCAGCTCGAGCTACCGCATCCCCACGAGCCGCGGGGACGACTGGAAGCGCGTGGTGGGCGACAATCGGCTCGAGCTGATCGTGGACGAGGCTGGCGAGTACAGAGTCATCGCCGGCATGTGAGCGCGCTGCGATGAACAGCGCACTCGGCCGCTTCGGGCCTCTCCTGGCCGCCGCCGCGCTGCTGCTCCTGTTCTTCGACATCGGCCGCGCGTACGACGGCTTCAGGCTCTACAACGGCCCGCCCAGCGGCTACCACGTGCACCCGATCGAGGGCCTGTTCTACGCCTACCAAGGCGCGTTTTCGCTGCTCTTGGGGGCGGCGCTCGCGGCTTGCGTGTGGAGCTGGGAGCTCGGTGACAAGCTGCTCGATCTCGGCCGCCGTGCGGTGGCTTCTCGGCTGTTCTTGCCAGCCGCTTGCCTCTCCTTGTTCCTGCTCGTGCTGCTGATCAAAGACTTCGCGCTGCAGGGAACGCCGATCTCGGACGACGAGCACACGTTCGACTTCATCGCCAAGACGCTGCTGGCTGGGCGGGTCAAGAACCCTGCGCCCGAGGGCGATGCCGACTTCTATCGCTCCACGTTCGTGGTGATGAAGGACGGAGCTTGGTACGGCAAGTACTCGATTGGTCATCCGTTGGTGCTGGCGCTCGGCGAGCTCTTGCGCCTGCGCTTCGTGATCATTCCACTCGTGTCGGTCGGCACCTTCGCGCTGACGTTCCTGCTCGCCGAGAGGTTGTTCGATCGAACGACCGCCGCGCTGTCCGCCGCGCTGCTGCTTTCCTCGCCCCACTTCGTGATGACGGCAGCCACCGAGGCGTCGCAGACCACCGGCGGGCTGATGCTGCTCCTGTCAGCCTTTGCCCTCGTGCGCTTCGAGCAGCGTCGCGCGCTGGGGTGGCTGCTCGTCGGGGGCGCCGCGGCGGGCTTCGGCTTTTTGGCGCGTCCGCTGCCTGGCGTGCTGTTCGGCCCCGTGCTGTACCTGTACCTGCTCACGGCCGAGCGTGGCCCGCTGATCGCACGCGTGCAGGGCACCTTGCCGTTCGTGATCGCGCTCGTGCCCGTCGCGGCGGTCGTGTTCGTCACCAACGCGATGCAGAGCGGGAGCGCCTTCGTCAGCGGCTACCAAGAGATCCATGGCACGTTGGGGCTGACCGCAGCGCCGACCAACCTCACCTCGCACTCGCTGTTCGGGTCGCTGCTACGCCAGGTGTTCTGGACGTTCGGCGGTCCGGTGCTGTTCCTGCTCGTGCCGATCGCGTTCCTTACGCCTGGCCCTCGACGGCGGCTCTGGCTCCTGGCTGGGTTGATCGCGGCGAACTACTCCTATCGCATCGTCTCGCCCAAGCTGTTCGTATCCACCACGGGGCCGATCTACCTGAGCGAGCACGTGCCGCTGCTGGCTGTGTTGGCAGCGGCGGGCGCGCTCGAGCTCCATCGGCGTGCGCAGCAGCTGGGCTCCGCGCACCTGGCTCAGCTCACGGTGGCGACGTTCGCCGGAGCTTGGGTCGCCGGGCTCTCGTTGTTCGTGCCGGTCGAGCTCGCCGCGCTCGCGCGCAACGCCGCCGTGCACCGCTTCATCCCCGACGCGTTGACGCTCGCACCGAAGGAACGCTCGCTGGTGTTCGCCACGATCCTGCCGCGCCCGGGCCAGGGCGAGTCGTGGGCGCTCGGCCCGCCCAACCCGGATCCGCGCGGCGTCGATCGCAGTCGCGTGCTGTACGTGCGTGTCCCGGCTGACCCTGCCGAGCTTCACCGCTTCTGGCGTGAACGCCACCCGGACCGCGGGGCGTACGTGCTCGACCAGTCGGGGCTCTTGCCCAAGCTGGTCCCGGTAGAGAACATCCCCGCGAACGTGGAGAGCATCCCCGCGGCGCAGTGACGGCGCCGCTCAGCGCGTGGCGCGCGTGAGCAGATGCACCTTGTCGTTTTGCGGGATCCAGATGCTGCCGTCCCGGTCGAGCGTGGCACTGCCGAAGTAGGTTCCGGTGACCAACGTCGCAGGCGGCGTGAGGTTCAGGCCTGCCGCCGACACGGTGTACTCGGCGACGTCCAACCGGTCCTCGTGCTGCAGCAGCAGTAGCCCCCCCGCGGGCGTGCTCCACACGGAGATGCCGAGCGCGCCAGGCACGGCGACGAGATCGCTGGGGGTGGCGTTCGACCCCACCGCGCTAGCCGCGATCCATCGCAGCCAACCGCTGGAGACGAGGAACAGGTTCCCGGCCCCGTCGACCGCGAGTGGGCCGACCTCGGCAGCGAGGATCAGCTCGGGGTCGCTCAGTGCGCCCGGACCGAGCGTCAGCTGGCTGCGGTAGAGCCCTGCGGGGCGGTCCGTATCCTCGGTTGGCTCGGAGACGAACAACAGTTCCTGCGAAGAGGTGACCGCGATGGCCTCGACGCGGCCGGGCAGAACTGCGCTCTGTTCTCCATCGGCGGCGAGCTGCACGAACGCGACGTCCGCCCCACTCGTATCCGTCCACGGGATGACGAACCACTCGCTGTTGGGCACGCGGGCCACGGGCCCTGTGGGGAGCGCGTACGTGGCGATCGACGTAGGCGCCACGACCTCGAACGCGAGCGCCTCCACCTGCGCACCTTGGAGATCGTCCAAGGTGATGCGATCGACTCGCAGCTTTCCGGCGGTGCCACGCGTGGTGGCGAGCAACCCTCCGCTCGGATCCGCGCTCGGCCGAAGGATGTTGCCGACGGTGAACGCGTCAGCGTAGCAATAGCTCTCGTTCTCAATCTGGAACGAGCTGCCAAAGCTCAAGCAGAACGGCGCTTCCTCACCGCCCGCGCCGGATCCACCCGACCCGCTGCCGCCCCCGCCCGCCGCAGGCCCGTCGGGATCGACCTGCACCTGGCTGCATCCGAGCAACCACCCGAGCACCATCCACGTGACCTGAGCGCGCGGCGTCCGCATGACCCGTCATCCCACACCCGATCGTGCACGAGAAGAACGTGGTCACGTCCGGGCGCGCGCGATCCACCGGCGCGGTCAGCTCATCAGAAGCCGTGGACGGCGCGGCGCCACGCCAGTCGCTCGGCCAGGTTGTGTGGCTTGATCGGCGGAGGGAACCTGCCATCCAAGTGGTGTGGCGCGAGCTTCTTCGGCGCTGCGCTGGGCTGGCCGGTGAACGCCATCGTGAGCGTTCCCGAAGACTGAGTCGCCATCGTCTCCGGGTTGGGGAGCGTGTTCAGCGCGATGACCGCGCCGCCGCCGACGTCGAACGGCGCGACCAGATCCGCCGGCGATCCGCTCTCGACACCGCGAAACACCACCTCCGCGCCCCCACCCTGTGGGGTGAGGCCATTCGCCGCCGCTGGCAAGAACACGCCGGTGTAGGGCAACAGCTCGAGCGGCGCAGTGCTCGCGAGCTGCGGCTGGCCCGTGAGCGTGAGCAGGCCATTGAAGCCGTGCACGCCTGAGGGCTCCTGGAGGAACGCCGCGGTCAACATGTCCAAATGGGTGGCGGGAAGGCCCTGGCCGAGCTCGGCGTTGAGGAATGCGTCGAACTCGTCGGGGTCGCCCGAGAGGGCGTACATCTCCGCGAAGCCAGTGACCCCGCCCAGCCGTGACGCCACGTACGTGAGGAACACGTAGGCCTGGATGTACTGAGCGTAGTTCGCGTACTGCCAGATGATGAGAGATTGCCCGTCCGCGAGCTCCGGGGCGCTGGTGTAGTAAAACGACTCGGCGTTCTCGCCATACACCAGGTGCACGGCGCACTCGGCCAAGCCCTCGTTGTGCCACGACCAATCTGGGCCAAACAGGCCGTGCACCTCGTTGTACAGCAGGTGCGAGAACTCGTGCGCGAGCGTGTGCCTCGAGTCGAACGTATCGCCCAGGTCCGGCACGCTCACGTACAGCATCTCCATCTCGTTGGAGTGGTAGCCGAACTGCTGCGCCTCCTCCTCGGTGAGCGCGTTGATCCCGCTGAAGTAGCCGCCGTAGTAGCCGCCGCCGTTCAGGCCGAGCAGGAGCAGGCGCCCGTTCTCGTCGCGGTCGGGCAAGGGCGCGAACGCGGCTGTCTCGATCGGGATGATGTCGTTCTCGAACGTGGCCATGGCCTCGTCGATGCCGTCCGGATCGCCCAGGCCCTCCTCGGCATAGACCACCATCTGGTCGCTCACGCCCACCCGGCGCGCGGTCAGCTCGTAGTCGCTGAAGTCGGTGAAGTCGGTCGCCCAGAAGCGCGCGGTGTCGGCCGACAAGAACTGCCGCGACTCGAGATCCAACGGGTCGCCGGGCGCGCGAATGGTCATGAAATAGGTCACGCCCAGCTTCTGCTTGCTGGTGGCGAGGGTGATGGTCTTCGCCACCGCGTCGAAGCTCACGCCCTCGACCGTCAGGTCGCCCATCGTGCCGCTGAGCTCGTATGCGTTCGCGGTCGCTGGGGCTTGGGTCACCTCACCAGCGAGCGTGATCAGCACCGTGAACTGGTCGGGGGCGGACACGTTGCTCACGCTCGGAGGCGTGGGCTGTGCGCCACCTTGCCCGTCGCCGCCTTGGGGCGTTCCTCCGTGTCCCCCGCCGCCATCTTCGACAGCCACATCGTCTCCGCACGCCGCGGCAAGCCACAGCAGCCCGACTCCCAAGCAAAGGCGCGATCGCATCGGCCCCATCTTAGCCGACAACGCCGCTCAGGGATCGGCGCGCGGGCCCAGGCGCCCGCGCGGATCGTGTCGCCGTGCCCACTCTGCGAGCACGATCCCGGCCGCTACCGTGACCGGAAAGGAGTGATTGATGCCGTACATCGGGATCGCGAGCACCTGGTCCGAAGCGGCCAGCACCGAGGGTGGCACGCCGTCGTCCTCGCTGCCGAACACGAACACCAGGTCCTTGGGCATCGACGCCTCCCACAGCGATGTGGTGGCGGCGTCGCGCTCGACCGAGATCACGGGGCGTCCAGCGACGTGCTCCAAGAAGGATGCTTCGTCTCGGCACTCCACGATCCGCTCGTACTTCTGCATGCCCATCGCCGCGCGTTCGTAGAACGGCTCCACGCCGATCAAGATGATCTCGCGCACCAGGAACGAGTGCGCGGCGCGGATGATGGCGCCCACGTTGAAAGGGTTCTTGGCCCGCACGATCGCGATGCTGAGATCGTGCCGGAGCGGCGAGAGCTCGGCGCGGATCGCCTCGGTGTCCATGCCGAACGGCGGGATCTTCACTTGGGTGTGATGGGCAGCTTCTCGTAGTCCGAGAACAGCGGGTAGATCGGGCCCTCTTTCAGGGTGACCTGCAGCGTCGCGCCGTCCTTGTGCTGCAACACCAACGCTCTGCCCGCCGCGGGGATGGCAGAGAGCAGGCTGCGCACCTCGTCCACGCTGAGCCCGTCGACCGCCTTGTCGTCGATCTTCAGGATGCGATCGCCCGCCTGGACATCGGCGCGGCTGGCCGGGCTACCGTCGATCAAGCGCGTGACGTACGTGCTGTCGTTGCGCAGCTCGAACCACAGGCCCACCCCCCACACTGGCTTGGCCGGCTTGAGCAGCACGTTCACCTTCGCACCCCCGCCGAGGTCGAGCTCCACATCCTCGCCGTCGATCATGTCGGGGCTCACGCTCACCTCGCGGACTCCGATCGGGCTGTCGTTCATGGGGCTCGAGTCCCAAAGCTGCACCTCGAGCTTGTCGCCGATGGCGAGGGCGAAGTTTCCCGCGGGGGAGCTCTCGAACGTCGGCGTGAGCGTGTCGCTCGCGGCGATGGTGCGGAAGATCTCCTTGTCGTTCACGAACACCTTGACGTACGGGTCGGGCAGGCTGCCGAAGACCTGGTCCCACTCGCGCCCGTCTCGCGTCTTGGCTGGCACCACCGCGGAGACGACCTTCAGGTAGTGTCGATCCTGCGGCGGGGGCGGGTCGAACGTGCCGACGAGAGGGGCTTCCGAGAAGCGCGTGGACACCTCGGGGAAGACGGCCCCGCAGCCGGCGAGGAGCACGGCTGCGAGCGCGAGCCACGAGAGGCTGGGGCGAGGCATGAGGCCCGGCACGTTAGCAGAGGGCGACGCGGGATTGATCGTTGATCCCCACCGCCACCCGTGTGCGAATCGGCCCATGACGACTGCCCCCGAGCTCACCACCACGGACGCGCTGTCTCCTTTCGTAGGCAAGAGCGTGCGCTTGCGCGGCTGGCTCCGCAACCGGCGCTCGAGCGGCAAGGTGCACTTCCTGGAGCTGCGCGATGGCCGCGGGGAGGTGCAGTGCGTGATGGGCAAAAGCGACGTCGACGAGCAGACGTTCGCGCTCGCGGATCACCTGGCGCAAGAGGCAGCGTTCGAGATCGTCGGGGTCGTCAAGGCGCACCCCAAGAAGCCCGGCGTGTTCGAGATAGGCGCGACCGGGCTGACGTTGGTCGGCAAGCCAACGGCCGAGTTTCCGATCTCACCGAAAGAGCACGGCACCGACTTCTTGATGGACAATCGCCACCTGTGGCTGCGCTCGCGTCGGCAGCACGCCATCATGCGCGTGCGGCACACCATCGTTCGCGCGATTCGCGACTACTTCGACGATCTGGGCTTCACGCTCGTGGATGCGCCCATCTTCACGCCCAACGCGTGCGAAGGCACCAGCACGCTGTTCGAAACCGACTACCACGGCGACAAGGCGTACCTCACGCAGTCCGGCCAGCTCTACATGGAGGCGGCGGCGGCGGCGTTCGGCAAGGCCTACTGCTTCGGGCCCACCTTCCGCGCCGAGAAGTCCAAGACGCGGCGGCACCTGGCCGAGTTTTGGATGGTCGAGCCCGAAGTGGCCTTCTTGGATCTCGACGGCGACATGGATTTGGCAGAGGGGTTGATCGCCAAGATCGTCGAGCGGGTGTTGGACGGGCGTCGCGAGGAGCTGGCAGTGCTCGAGCGCGACACCACCAAGCTCGAGGCCATCAAGACCCCGTTCCCGCGCATTCGCTACGACGAGGCGGTGAGCCTGATCAATGCGCATCGCGCGGAGAAGCGCGCGCGGGGGGAGACCAACCAGGACGGATCGGCCATCAAGGACTTCCCCTGGGGCGAGGACTTCGGAGGAGAAGACGAGACGGTCGTGTCCGAGAAGTTCGATCGACCAGTGATGGTCCACCGCTACCCGGCGCAGGTGAAGGCCTTCTACATGAAGCGCGATCCCGAGGATGATCGCGTGGCGCTGTGCGTGGACGTGCTGGCGCCCGAGGGCTACGGCGAGGTGATCGGCGGCGGGCAGCGTGAAGAGGATCTCGGCGTGCTCGAGCGCGCCATCGAGCACCACAAGCTGCCGATGGAGGCTTTCGGCTGGTACCTGGATCTGCGACGCTACGGCACCTTTCCCCACGCCGGCTTCGGGTTGGGAGTGGAGCGCAGCGTGGCGTGGATGTGTGGGCTTCCGCATGTGCGCGAGACCATCCCGTTTCCGCGCATGTTGAACCGACTGTCGCCGTGACAAGCGGCACATACTCCGTCACACTGTCCGCGTGAGGCGCGAGCGCCCACCTTCGAGAGGATCGACATGGCCAGGCTCGTAGGCTTCATCGCCAACCGCCCAGATCTCGGCTCCCGAGCGCTATCGCTCGATCACGAGGCGTTCACCGTACGCGCCCCCGAGGCTGCGCCGGCGAGCGCAGAGGCTGGCAGCGTGAGCTGGGGGATCGGCTTCTACCAGGGGGCAGAGATCCTGCTCCAGCGTCGGCCGTACGACGATCGTCGCACTTTGTCGCTGCCCGACTTGATCAAGGACGTGCGCGCGGAGGTGCTGATCGGGCACGTGCGAACTGCCACGGTGGGCGCGCTGCGAAGCGAGAACACTCACCCGTTTCGCTATCGTCAGTGGCTCTACGCCCACACCGGCACGGTGCCTCACTTCGAGCGGCTGCGGGGGCGTTTGCTCGAGTCGTTGCCGCAGTTCTTGGCGCGCGACGTGCGCGGGGACACCGACGCGGAGCTGGTCTTCTACCTGTTTCTGTCCTTCTTGCACGACACCGGCAAGCTGGACCGCGGAGACGTCGCTGCGGCGGATGTGCGGCAGGCGGTGCGTTCGGCCCTCTCTCTGCTCGATGGGTTGGTCGCCGAGGAGGGCTCCGAGCCGCTCTTGCTGAACATGTTGATCGCGTGTGGCGAGTACGTGATCGGTGTCCGCACCGCGCGGGCGATGGGCTTCTCCGTGCTGTCTGGTCGCCAAGCGCTCGAGCGCTTGTTCGGGGGTGAGAGCTTCTCCCGCACCAAGATCCCGCACTTGATGTCGGCTCGCATCTCGGTGATCGCCGGCGACTTCGACGAGGACCGCTTGCCCCGCGGCTACCAAGCGCTCGAGCCGCGCTCTACGGTCACCCTCAGCCACTCCGATGCGCCCCATCTGGAAAGCCTGTGAGCGCCTGACGTACGCCGGGCTCGGGAGCCTGTGCCTGAGCTGCGCTGCCAACCCACCGCTCAGCGGCGACGTCGAGCGACGGCGCCCAGACGGTGTGGCGGTCGATCCGCTCGAGTACCCGCCCGAGCCGACCGAGGCCGCCGACGCCAACGCGGGGGTGATCTCGCTGCGCACCCCGATCGGCTCCGAGGCGGCGCGGGCCTCCACGCGCGTCCTGCTCGGTGCCATCTCGCGCGAGGACCTGAGCGAGCTGCGCGGGGTGATGACGACCGATGCCACCGTCGTGAATCCCAGCACGCGCACGCGGGAGAACGCCTTCTACTTCTTCAGCCGGCGGTTCCAGCGGCTCGACTACCTGACGCTAGGGAACACGCCGTTCTTTCAGGAGGAGCAGATCGAGCTGTTCCGCTCCGACGAGGGAGAGAGCCTGTGGTCCGAGCGCGTGGGGGCCAGCGCGAGCCCGAGCGCCACGCTGGCGTCGGCCCAGAGCGACCGGCTCGAGCCAGGAGATCTGCTCGTGCGAGTGCCAGTGGCCATCCCGCGACCTGGGGCCAACGCGCTTCTCGGAGACGAGCTTCTGTTGCTGCTCCGCCGGTCGGGGGGGCGGTATTTGGTCCACCGCATCGTCGAGGAGTTCTCGCTGCCGCCCTGACCCCCGCCACAAACTTGGCTGGTTGTGGGGTAGTCTGGAAAGAACCAAGCATGAGCCGTCTCAAGGTCGCGTTCGTAGGATCGGGTGGGGCTGCGCGCGGGCTGGCTCACCTCGGCGTGCTGAAGGCCTGCGAGGAAGTGGGCATCGTGCCCTCGATCTTCGTGGGCGCGAGCTCCGGCGCGCTCGTCGCTGCCACCTACGGGCAAGACATCCCGCTCGATGTGCTGCTCGACGGCTACCGGCTCCCGTGGCGACGCCGTCACCGCGGGCCTCGGCTGTACATGAGCTCGTTTCTGGGAGCGCCCCGCGCCCGAGATCTGCTGGACCCGGGCTACCTCCTGTCCGGCCTATTCTCGCTCGACAAGCTCGAGGACCGTCTGGAGAAGTTTCTCCCATTGAACGACTTCCGGAAGCTGCACAACCAGGTGTTCGTCACCGCGGTGGACGTCGACAGCGGCGAGCGAGAGGTGTTCGGGCCCGGCTACCGCGAAGACGTGCCCATCAGCAAGGCGGTCGCGGCCAGCTGCTGCGTGCCTGGTCTGTTCCGGCCCATGCGCATCGGCGACCGCTACTACCTGGATGGCGAGGTGGTCCGAACGCTCTCAGGCGACGTGGCGGTGGGGGCCGGGGCGAACGTGGTGATCATCTCCAACGTCTACCGCCCGGAGGAGCGTCGAGCGCCCGAGCGCCCGATCGCACGGAGCGGCGCGTTCAGCGTGGCGCGGCAAGCGCTCAACATCGTCATGGCGGAGAAAGAGAAGCGCGGCGTCGAGCTGCTCAGCAAAAATTTCCCGCGGGTCGTGTTCCTCGACATCTCGCCCGATATCGGCTCGTTCGGCTACCTGAACCGCTGGAACGCGCGCTCGCTGGTGCTCCGCGGCTACCGAACCGCTCTGCGCGTGCTGCTCGAGGCCAAAGAGCGGGGCGTGTTCCACAGCGTGCTCTCCACCGACGCCTCGCTGAATTGACGCACCCGCCGCGAGACGGGCTGCGCGCGCTGGTGCTGGCGGTCGACGCCGTGTTGGTGCTCGCCGCCATGGGGGCGGCGTATGGCGCACACTCGTTGCTCCGCGAGCTCACGGCTGCCGTGCGTGTGGTGCCGGAGCTCAGTCACTACGCGGCTGTGGCGTACCTCGCCCTGCCGCTGTGGCTGATCATCGTGGTGCTCACCGGCGCCGACCGGCTGAGCGATCGCTCCTGGTCACGTCTGTCCATCCTGGGGGCAGTCTTGCGCGTCCACGTGTTCGGCGCGCTGGCGCTGTTCACGGCGCTGTTCCTCACCCAGAGCGTCGTGAATCGCTCGCTCGTCGGCGCGTTCTTGGCCAGCTCGTTCCTGTTGATGCTGGGAGAGCGTGTGCTCGTCTCGGCCTGGCTGAATCGCCATCGGGCCTCGGGTCAAGGCGTGAAACGACTGCTGGTCGTCGCGGATGCGGGCGCCGCCCTGGCACAGCTGACGGAGAGCGCGCGACGAGTCGAGCTCGCTCCCCTGTTGGTCGGACGCCTCGGAGCGCCCGGTGAAGGTGCCGAGATCCCGCACTTGGGTGAGGCCTCCGAGATCGAGAGCGTGCTCGCGCGCGAGGCGGTGGACGAGGTCGTGTTCTTGGCGCCGTATCACCAGCCGCGCGCCATGGAGAAGGCTCTCCTGGCTTGCGACGAGCTGGGCATCCCGGCGAGCTTCGCCGTCGAGCTCGAACCGGTGGGCGAGGCCAAGCCCGAGGTCGCCTACGCGCTCGGCCGGACGTTCATCACCTTCGAGCGTTCCCGCAAGTCGGCGCGGGCGCTGGCGATCAAACACAGCGCGGACGTGATCCTGGCGGTCATCGGCATCGTGCTGTTGTTGCCGCTGTTCTTGCTGGTCTCGATCGCGATCTTGATCACCATGGGGCGGCCGGTGTTCTTCACGCAGAAGCGCGCCGGCCGCCGCGGTCGCGAGTTCTCGATGTTGAAGTTCCGAACCATGGTCAAGGACGCCGAGGCCCAGAAGGCGGCGCTGGCCGACAAGAACGAAATGAGCGGACCGGTCTTCAAGATCGGTGACGATCCCCGGGTCACCAAGCTGGGTCGCTTCTTGCGCAAGAGCAGCATCGACGAGCTGCCGCAGCTGTTCAACGTGGCCAGCGGTGCCATGAGCTTGGTGGGGCCGAGACCGCTGCCGGTCGACGAGCAGCGCGCGATCGTCGGCTGGCATCGCCGCCGCCTGTCGATGAAGCCCGGCATCACCTGCATCTGGCAGATTCGCGGCCGAAGCGACGTGGATTTCGAGGGCTGGATGGCCTACGACCTGGAGTACATCGACAGCTGGAGCCTGGGCCTGGACATGATGATCTTGCTATCCACCATCCCCGTGGTGCTGCGCGGGCGAGGCGCGAAGTGACGCGCGTGCGGCTGTGCGCTTGGTGGCTGCTCGCGCTGGCAGGCTGCGAGCCGTCGGTGCCGGCGCCACCCGGGCTCGCCGATCCGAGCCAGGCCAACGAACGAGCGCCCGAGACCTTTCGCGTCCGCTTCGAGACGACCAAGGGAGCGATCGTGGCCGACTGTCGACGCGAGACCGCCCCACACGGCGTCGATCGCTTCTACAACCTGGTGAAGCGGGGCTTCTTCGACGACGTCGCGTTCTTCCGCGTAGTGCGCGATCCGCGTCCGTTCGTGGCGCAGTTTGGGCTGCACGGTATCCCTGCCGTGAACGCCAAGTGGTCGGGCCAGACCTTGCCACCCGATCCCCCCAAGACATCCAACGTGCGCGGCTCGCTCACCTTCGCCATGGCGGGTAGCCCAGACACACGCTCGACGCAGCTGTTCATCAACCTGGGGGACAACGTCGCTCTGGACAAGATGGGCTTCGCGCCGATCTGTCAGCTCGACGAGGCCAGCATGCTGGTCGCGGACAGGCTGCACGCCGGCTACGGCGAGAAGCTGACCGAGCAGCAAGGCCGGATCTCGAGCGAAGGCAACGTGTTCCTGAAGCGAGAGTACCCGGAGCTCGACTACATCAAGAGCGCGCTGCTCGAGTAGACTCGGATCCGCAGATGTCTCCCGAAGCGAGTGAGGTTCAGGCCAAGCCGCGCGAGCTCTTGGTGGTGGGGCTGCTGATGGCCGTGGTGGCGGCGCTGTTCCTCTACCGCGCGGCGGAGCGCGAACGTGGCGCACTGAGCCAACCCGAGTTCGAGCCGTTCGCGACGCGCTTGGGGGCGGGGCTCCCTGCGCGACCGCTGGCGCCCGAGCTGCAAGCCTCGGCGCGTGGGGCGCGACCCGCCGCTCCGCCCGTGCCGCCCCCCGCCGCGAATGCGGTGGCTGCCGCCCCGCAGAACAGCGTCATGGAGTCGCTCAAGCCCGTGCTCAAGCAGTGCGCGAAAATCGAGCGCAAAGAGGGCCGTGCGCTCAGCGGGAAGATCGTGGTCACGTTGACCGTCAGCAAGGAGGGCCTCAGCACCAACGTCGTGGTGACAGGGGAGCCCGCTCCGCACGCAGCCTTCAGCGCGTGTATGAAGGCTGGGGCAGAGCGGCTGGTGCACGGCCCACGCGCGGAGCAGGAGCAGCTGAGCATTGATTTCAGCTTGAAATAGGCGCCCCTGGCGTTGTCACGCTCGCCAGTAGATGCGGTGAGACATGCCCCCGTCGACGCTGCCTGCCCACGCCGCCCTGCTGGTGCTCATGTGCCTCTCAGCTGCCTGTGAGCCCGACCATGGCTCCGACAGCTTCGCTCCCCCGGAGAGCAGCGGCGTGCTCACGGGGGAGCCGGCAAGCCCTGCAGCGCAGGCGGCGCCCCCGTTCTCCTTGCAGGGCGGGAGCATCACCCGTTCGCCATCGGGAGATCGGTTGTACGTCGCGAACGAGGATGTCTCCTCTCTGAACGTCTTGACCCTTCCGCTGACTGACACCTCGCCACAGATCGATGTGGCCCTGCCTGGTCCGCCGGCGCAGGTGGTCGCCACGGCAGAGCGCGTGTTCGTGACCGTGAGGGATCCTGGATTGCTGATGGTGTTCGAGGCTGATGGTGCGGACGGTCTGCGCGAGGTCGGGCGTGTTGCTCTGGCGGGGGATGCGTGGGGCCTTGCCCTGTCCAGCGACAGCTCGCTGGCCATCGTCAGCTCAGCGTGGACAGCAACGGTCACGGGGGTGGATCTGACACGGCTCTCGCCGTCGTGGTCGCTGCAGGTCGCGCGGGAGCCGCGTGCGGTCGTGATGCGACCGGACGGTGACTCGGTCTATGTCACGCATCTGACCAGCCCGAACCTGACTCGCATCGACGGCCTTCGGGGCTCGTCGCCCCAGGCCAAGGTGCTCGAGGTGATGGCGTCCCCGCTGAGGACCAAGGGCGCCCTCACCAAGGCGGCGACGTTGAGCTACGCGGCGACCTTCTCCCCCGCACGAGACAAGCTGTTCCTTCCGCGCCAAGCGCTGGGCGCGATGGGCATCGAGACCTGGAACGGCCACGCCACGGTCGACGTGCTGTCGACTGCTACCGAGGCGCCGCTCGCTTCTCCGGCCAAGAGCATGAACGTGATGTGGACGGGCGACTTCATGCGCTCTTTCGACATGGGCGCAGGGATGTTCGAGATGCACGATCCGTGGATCACGGGGCCGGCGCCCACGCAGCGCGACCGCCCGTTCGCGCAGGCTCGCGCCGTGGTGTACCGCGCGTCGACCGACACTCTGTTGATCGCCGACGAAGGCGACGACGTGCTGGTGGAGCTCGACGCGCTCAACGTGGACCCGTCGACGAAGCCGCTCCACCGCTACGACGTGGGGGCGTACGACGACGAGACCATGCACACGTTCTGTGGCGCCCCGAGCGGCGTCACGCTCTCTCCAGACGAGTCGTTGGCCTACGTGTTCTGCCGCACGACGCGCAGCGTGTCGGCTGTGGCGCTGCGACGCCACGACGGCAACGACCCCAAACAAGGGCCGCCAGACGCTCGCCGCCTGTTGGCCAAGGACCCGCTGCCCGACGACGCCGCGCTGGGCAGGCGCCTCTGGTTCAACGCCTCGGACAGCGTGCTCAGTGACGGATACGCGTGCAACGCCTGCCACCCCGAGGGCAGAGACGACGGTCACGTGTGGCACGAGGACGAGGAGCAGAGCGACAAGGGCGCGGTCCGGCAAGTGCGTCTGCACGCGTATGCGCTCGAGCGGACTCCGGAGGCGGCCAAAGGTGTGCCGCGTCAGACGCCGATGCTGGCCGGCCGAGTGTCTGCGGCGGGGCCCTATGGATGGAAGGGCAGCAGCCCCAGCCTGCGCCACCGCGCCATGATCGGGTTCACGATGCACCGCTGGTTCGCCGGCTGGGGCAGCGACGCGGTGAAGACGCTCGCGCGGGGGGACGCCTTGGTGGCGTTCGCGCGCAGCGGTTTGCGGGAGCCACCCCGTGACCCGCGGCCGCTGACGGAGCAGGAGCTTCGGGGGCAGCGCTTGTTCGCCGACCCGTCCGTGGGTTGCGCCACCTGCCACGATCCCAAGACGGAGCACACCAACCGCGGGGTCTATGACCTCGGGCCGCTTCCGCGGGACAGACGCAAGTTCGACCCGGAGCTGGCAGACCACCCGGGCTTCAAGGTGCCCTCGCTCAAGCACGTCGGCGGCACCGCGCCCTACTACCACGATGGCAGCGTGCCCACCCTCGAGCTGCTCATCGATCTCAACGGACACCGCATGGGGCACACGGGTCAACTCTCACCCCAGGATCGCGCAGCGTTGATCGCCTACCTGAGGACGTTATGAACAAGATCAGTGTCGGGCTCGTCGTCGCCATCTCTGTCGCCGCGCTATCGGTGCTGTCCAGCGAGGGCTCGGCGACCCCCGCTGCGAGCCCGAGCTCGCGGCCTGCTGTCGCTGCCTCCGTCGTCGCGACCGCCCCCGTCTCCGCGCCCGCTGAGACCTCCGGGCAAAGTCGCGCCCGCAGCTGGGTCCCGCCGAGCGACATTAGCAAGCAACCGACCGCCGCGGAGTGGAACGGAGCCCAGCCCCTCCCGTTGCGCCGAGCGCACGCCACCTGCCGAGCGCAGGCGCTGCGCGAGTGGGTGCGGGTCACCTGTGACCAAGCCTACTTGGGCGTGCGCGTGATCGCCGGGCCCAACGACGTGTCGATCGCCGACCCGCCCGCGCGCGAGCAGGGCAAGCCGCGGGGGGTGCACGTGATCTTCCCCGTCCGTCGCGGGGATCAGCGGCTGATCGAGCTCGCCGAGATGATGGAGTTCATGTGGAAGTCTTGGACCGTGCGCGAGCGGCTGGAGACCGTGATCTCGGTGTCGTTCGGTGAGGCGGACTCCGCGCCGATCATCACCGTGATCTAGGCCCTCTGGTGCGGCGTCTCGTCGCATGGGAGCGACACCATGTCGCAGGGCCGCGCGTGGCGCCCGGTGTTAGCCAGGAGTCCATGAGCTCGAAGGCATCGGCGGGACTGGTGGCGGCGGCGATCTCCGGCATCTTGTTGGGTGGCGCGTGCGGCGAAGACCCGGAGTGCCCCACGCCTCAGGGCGGGAGCGGAACGGGGGCCTCCGCCCCCACCGGAGGCGGAGGCGCCGCTGCGAGTGGCGGAGGGGGGCAGGGAGCTGGCGGGAAGGAGGTCCTCTCGGAGACCGAGGACCTCACGATGACCTTCGCCAAATTCCGCGACGAGTGCCTGGACCGTGGTGGTTTCGTGCAGACCCACGCGGTCTGCGCCGGAACCAACTCCTGCCGCGGCATGAGCTACAACAAGTTCAGCTTCGTGCTCACCGAGCACACCTGCGCCGCCATGAACACCTGCGGGGGCATCAGCTGCGTCGTCTTGCCAGAAGACGCGGGCACCGCGCCCGAAGACTTCTACGCCGATCACTGCGCGGGTTGCCACCTGGCGGCGGACGTGGGCTTCGTGCTGTACGTGCCGCAGGGCACGGACACGACGCAAGCCATCGCTGACCTGTCGACCAAACCACGCGAGGCCCTGCTTTCTGCGGTCGCTTTCGGAATCCACGGTCGAAACTCGAACGGAACGTCCGCGCGTCACATGCCGGCCTACTACGATCGCTACTCGCGGGCCGAGATCGAGCGTGTCGTGGAGTACACGCTCGGCCTGGACATCACCGCCGAGCCCTATGGAGTCCTCGGGGTGGACGAAGAGATCGAGCCGATGCCTTGAGCGCGTCGCTCAAGGTGGGTGCCCTGGGGCTCGGGCTGCGCCCGCAACACTACGCGGAGGTGTGTGTGCGGCGGCCCAGCGTCGATTACTTCGAGGTGATCGCGGACAACTTTCTCTCGGATGCGCCCGGTCCCCTCTCGTGGCTCGACCGTGTGCGCGAGCACTACCCGATCGTGCTTCACGGTGTCGGCTTGAACCTGTTGGGGCACGAGGCGCTGGACCTCGGCTACGTGGAGTCGATCGCGCGCTTGGCGGATCGGGTCGATGCGCCGTTTGTGACCGACCACCTGTGCTGGTCAGGCGCACACGGAATGCGTCACCACGATCTGCTGCCGGTGCCGTACACGGCGTCCCTGCTCGATCTCGCTGCCGAGCGCGCGAGCAAGGTCCAGACGGCGCTGGACCGACCTTTTGGCCTCGAGAATCTGTCGAGTTATGCCGTGTTGCCGGGCTCCACCATGACCGAATGGGAGTTCTTCTCCGGGGTCGTGCGCGCGGGCGCTGTCCACACATTGCTCGACATCAACAATGTGTTCGTCTCCAGCCAGAACCATGGCTTCGATCCGCACGAGTACCTGCGCGCCATCGACTTCTCGCGGGTGCTACAGATTCACTTGGCAGGTCACCAGGCGCTGCCGGACGGCACCCTGCTGGACACGCATGATCACCCCACGCGCGCCGAGGTGTTGGCGCTGTTCTCGTACGCGTCCCAGCTCGGCGGCGCGGTGCCCACCATGGTGGAATGGGATGCTGAGATCCCCCCGCTCGACGAGCTGTTGGCAGAGCTCGTCAAGGTTCGAGCTGCCCGCCCATGAGCAGCGAGCGCGTGCCGCCCCAGCTGGCAGAGCTGCAGCGCGACTTCACGCTCGCGCTGCGCCGGCCGCTGGTGGTCAGGGGGGGCCAGTGGAGCCCCGACCTGGTCCACCCGGGCGGCGCGCTCGCCGGCGTCCCCGCGCACAGCATCGCCATCTACAACCGACAATATTGGCTGCGCTTGTTCGCCGCGGCTCAGGATCGGTACCCGCTGGTCGGGCGGCTCGTGGGCTTGTTCTCGTTCAATGGGCTGGTGCAGCGCTTCTTCCTCGAGGCTCCGCCGAGCCACCCGGATCTCGCCAGGGTGGCCGGTGCTCTCGGATCGTGGCTCTCTGCGGGCAACGTCGACGAACCGGCGCTGCGCAAGATTCCCGCGCAGGCGCTGGCGGATGCCGTCGCGCTCGACGAGGCGCACGCGCGCTTGCTCTCGAGCGAACGCGTGAGGCACTGGCAACCCAGCGCCGAGGAGGCCCAGAGGTTGCCGTGGGCGAGGTTGGCCCTCGCCCGGAGCTCAGCCCTGGTCGAGCAGGGGTGGCCCCTCTCGGACCTGCGCCGCGCGCTGGTGATGGAGCCCACGATCGAGCATGCCGCGCTGCCGAGCGCCCATCCGCGTCGCGTCCAACATCTGCTGTTGCGCGTGGCGGAGGGGATCATGGATGTCTCGCTCAGCCCTCTGGAGGCCAGCCTGCTGCAGCTCTTGCAGACGCATCCTCTCGAGGATGCGCTGGCGGTGCTCGCCGAAGCAAGCGCCACCAACTCCACGGAGCTCGAGCGGGAGGTTCGCTCGTTCTTGGCGCGGGCCGTGGCCTTGGGGGTGATCTCCGGTGTCCGTGAGTAACGCCTGCGACGGCTTGTCGCAGGCCGGCGCTCTGGGAGCTGGGTACAAGGGGAGGATGCCACGAAGGCGATATTTACTGCTTCTCGTGTTGACCTTGGGGGCGTGTGGCGGGGACGACACCAGCGAGCCGCACCACGACGAGCCGCTGCCAGCGGATCCACTGGAGGACCACCCGGCTGCTCGCGTGGCCGAGAGTGAGGGCGGCAGCTTCCGCGTCGGCTACACGCCTGATCCCGACCCGATCCCGGTTGGGGACTTCGCGCTCGAGATTGTCGTGGTCGGAGTGGACGGCCCGCTCCCGGAGGACCTCTTGCTCGGCATCGACGCGCGGATGCCCGACCACGGTCACGGCATGGTGGGCGCCCAGCCAGTGGTGGAGCGCACCGCGGACGACACGTTCCAGGTCACAGGGATGGACTTCTTCATGCCAGGCTACTGGCAGATCGAGATCGTGGTCGGTGAAGCGGGCAGCGAGGAGCGCGCCATGTTCGACGTCGACGTCGCGCCCTGAGCCCGTCGCGGCGCGGCCGCGTCGTTGCGCAGCTGGCTCAGTACAGTCCGGGGACGATCCTGTACCTCACGCGCCGCCGGTACTCCTCCCATGCAGCGCCGTACTTCGCGGAGCATCGCGCGTCGTCGCGGTAGGCACGATGAAACAGTAGGAACGTGAGGAACGTGACGTAGAAGTATGGCACCGCGCTCGAGAAGCCAGCGCCGATCGACCACGCCAACGCAGTGAGGATCTCGGGGACGTAGTGGAAGTGCCGGGCGATGCCCCAGTAGCCGGAGGTGAGCAGCAGATTGTGCCGCATGCTGCCGTCCCGGCCCTGATACGGCGCGCGGATGACCAGCGGCGGCGCGCCCCACACGCGGGTCTGGCCGCCGCTCTCTCTCACCCGTTGGCGCTGTGCGTCGGCCGAATAGTTCACGCCGATCGCCGCGAGCCCCAGGGCCGCCACGAGCGCTGCGCTCCACCACGAGAGTCCGGTCGGATGTGCCGCGAGGTAGAGCTGCGCGATCGGGTAAACGGCCGGAACCCAGGCCATGACGCCCCAGCATATGTAGAAGCCAAAGCGATCATGCATGATGTCGAGCGACGCAAAGTAGCCCGTCTCCCACACGAAGAACTTGAGCAAGTACGCGACGACGATCAGCGCGGAGCTGGCCAGCGCCGGCGAGAGCGTGCCGGTGACCTCGATCTGGTACGCGCAGAACGAGACGACGATCGCGCTCCAACCCATCATCGACACTCGACAGTTGATGAGCTGCTTCACGCTCGTCTCTCCGACGGTCGGGTGGAGCTCGATGCCCATGAAGAAGTCGTACACCGGGTTTGCGCTCCGCGCGTGGTCTGGGCGATCGGACGCCGAACGTGCCTTCGCATACAGCCACCCGCAGAAAGCGAAGGCGCCGACACTCAGCGTCGCGAGCAGCTCCCCGAAGTGATCGAAGAATGCGCGGGCGGACAGGGACCCGGTCGCGAAGCCGACTACGAGCAACCCGTGGCTGACGGCCCAGGCGAGCAGGCCGTTCTTCTTGTAGACGGGCCTGACCCCATGCGGCGTGATCGGACCCCGATGAATGTCACCGGGCAAGCAGCGCAGCAAGACCCACTGCAGCGCCGTCCAGGTCGCGAGGGCCGCGGCGCTCCAAAGGGACGGCGCGGGGAGCGAGCGAAGGAGCCCGTCGCGGCGTAGCGCGCTCACGAAGGCGAGTACGGAGCCGTCGTGTTGGGTGACGATCGCCCACAGCGCGAGCGTAGTGGGCGGGCACAGCGCCATGAGGAGCAGCGGCCCCATCGTGCGCTCGAGCAGCGGGTATCGGACGGCGGGCAGTGGCTGGAAGGAGAGTGGTGCCTGCAGAGGGCTCGCCGTGGACATTTCTGCGGCAGCCCTGCAAGCACCGAGCCCCAATTTCCCCGAGTGAACCGATGGCGAGGTGTGGCGAACATGTCGCGACCGGTGCATCACGCCACACCCGCAGGGTGTGGCGCCGCTCACCCACCCAGTGCGAGTCGAGCGATCGCTCCGCTCACCTCGCTCGAGCCCTCGTCACCTCCAAGCGACGGCTCTCGCCTCACTCTCTCGCCGTCCGCCGATGTCGAACCGACCACCGACACCTGCAAAGAGAAACGTCGTGAGCCGCAGATCCGAGAGCCGCTCGTTGCCAATGGGCCCTTCGGGGTTCTCCCACACGAACACGGTCATGTCTGCGCCTACGACGGGGCCGAGCGCGAAGTCCCTCGCCACGCGGAAGTCGACGCCAAACAGGCCGCGCGCGATCTGGAAGCCGTGCGTCATGAGGTCGTTTCGTGGACCCGTCTCGATCGTCCACAGCCCGCGATAGCCGGTGCCGAGCGACACGTATGGATCGACGGGGTCGTACGGCGTGAAGTGGATCGTCGCTTGTACGGTGGCGGTCAGCCCGCGGATGTCGACCGTGGCGTCATCGAGCCGATCGTCGACCATCGACTCGTGGTACTGGCCTGCGAAGCCGAGGGACCATCGCGGGTTCAGCCGCCAGCCAATGTCCAGACCAAACGCGCCACCGGCGTCCACGCTGTCCATGATCGCGCGGCCATCTTGGATTTCACCGAACGGCTGCGTGTAGCCACCGTGGACGCCGATTTCGAGCGCGTCGCGCGGGGCGTACAGGTCCGTGTCACGCTCCTCGACGATGTCGGCGCCGAACGCGTACGGGCGCTCCTCGGCGACCACCTGCGCCCACGCGGGCGCGCTGGTGCAGACGCCGAGAAGCAGAGCCGGAACTGCGATTCTTGCGAACATGATGACCTACCCTCGCCCGCTGGCGAATGCGGTCTGGGTCGGTCGCTGGTAGCTCGGGCGGGGCGCGGTCGGCGTCTTCTCGTTGTCGCCGGAGTCGACCTCATCGTCCGGCGTCTTGCCGTTGGCGGCCGCCTCCGCGGCGGCCGTGATCTTCTTGGCGGTCTCATCGAGGCCGTCGAGTGCCTCCCCCGCGAGCGCTTCGGCCTTGCCCAGGACCCCGTCGCGCGTCTCACCCATCAGCTTGTTCTCGATCTCGCTGCTAGGAATGGCGAGTCCGACCGCGACCCCGGCGGCGAGCACGACCGCGCCCACCGCGAGTGGATTGCCCATGTAAGTGCCTTCGGCGCGGTGGCCCAACCGCCGTCCTTGCGCCGCGGCCCCGCTCGCCAGGTGCGTCACCTTGTCGGCAGCTGCGTGGGCGGCGTCACCGACCGCGACCGCGGCGCTCTTCGTCATGTCCCGCGCGTCGTGGGCCAGGCCGATCGCCTTGTCCTTGATCGATCCGCTGAGCTCCATCGCGCCGGTCTTGATGGATTCGCCAGCATCCGCGACGGCGGCGGCGGTTCGGCCGGTGGCCGGCTGGCCATTGGACGGCTGCTTCGACCTCGAGCTCGCAATGAACCAGACCAAACCTACCCCGACCATTGCCGCGGGAATGGGGTTCTGCGTCACGGCGCTCACGAGCGACCGGCTTGCCGTCTTCACTGTCTCTTGTGTGTTGTGGACCATGGTCTCGACCTTTCCGATTGTGGCGTCTCGAATTGCTACCTTGGCGTCCGAGACGCCTTCCTTCAGCCCGGTGGTGAGCTGGTCTTTGGTGTCCACGAGCTCTGCTCGCAGCGATTCCTTCGCCTCCGCGAGGCCGGCGCGAACCGCGTCCTTGGCGTCTTGGACGTCCGCCCTGAGCTCCACCTTGATCGCGTCCTTCGCCTCGCGAAACTGCTCGAGCGCCTCCTGCTTGAGGATGCGTGGGTTGAGTCGTCCGTGCAGCTTCTCGATGGTCTGACTCATCTCGCCTCTCGTGTGCTTGATCGCGGTGGTGAGCTCGGCGACGTGGCTGTCGGTCACTTGCTCGGACGTCCGGCTTGGGGTGTTTGTGTGGGTGGTCATCGAACGAGTGCCTTTGCCCAGGTTTGGTTGTCTTTCCACGTCTCCATCGTTCTCAGCGGTCTCGGACTCATCTGCCGGAGCGCGGCAGCGCCCGTGCGGCTCACCGCATAGCCGGCGACCGCGAGCGCGAACCCGACGATGAGGGCGGCCAGCCAGGGCTCCAAAACCTTCGACAGGCCGAGGATCAGCGCTGCGACCAAGGTCAACGCGCCGACCGCGGCGATCCCAGCTCCCATGGCGATGAGCCGCGCGTGCATCGCTGCGTCCCGCGCCTTTTGGCCCATCTCGACGACCGCGAGGTTCATCTCGTGGCGCAGCAGCGTGCTGGTGTCCGCCCCGAGCTTGCTGAACAGCTCGCCGATGCTCGGCTCACCCTCCGGTTCAGCTGCGGAGGGGCGCGGCTGCGCGCTCTGCCGCGCCGAAGCCGGCATCACGACGCTGACTCTGAGGGTGAGGAGCTCTTGATGAAGCGCGCGCCGAGCAGCCCGAGCGCGAAGGCTCCGCCCAAGAAGAGCAGCGGCTCGCGCCTGGCGTAGTCCTCGACCGACCGCTGGGCCTGCCGCAGGTCGCCATTGCGCAGGAACTCGGAAGCCCGGTCGATCTGGTCAGCCGCCTTCTCGATGTAGGGGGCCACCATGTTGTCTTTGAGCTCTTTGGTGGACTCACGAAGGGCCGCCGCGACGCTTCCGAGGTCCGCCGCGCTCTTGTGGGTGTGCTTGCCGACCTCAGCCTTGACGAGTCCCTGGGCCGAAGCCGACGCGTGCGAGGCGAGGCCGCCGTTGTGTGTGCCATCCGAAAAGGGACTGCTCGATGGCGGCTTGGCCAGCTTGTCGTTCGTGTCGCGCCTCTGCCCTGACGAGTCGATCGTGGATTCATCCATCGTGGCCTCCGTGGTTCTCGACCCTCTTCAGCGAGAGTCGTGCCAGCGGTCTCGGCACGCGGCGGCGCCCAAATCACGCCTGCGATGCGCTGTTGTCACGGCGGCGCGGTCGCATTGTGCCCCATGTGGCATTTCTCGCCTTGCCCAGAGTGGCGAGACTCGCGCGGCCCAAGTCAGCTGGCGTCGCCGTCGGTCCTCAGCGCGGGGCGGCGCATTCGAACAGCGCGAGGTGGATGTCCGACCCCTGCTCGGGCTCGCCCGCCGTCCAAGCCGCCAAGAGCAGCTCTCCGTCCGGGCTGCCGAGCACAGCGACGTCTCCCGGGTTCAGCGGGCGGTCGCGGGAGACGTCCAGCGTCGCATTGGGCACGCCGTCGGGATCGACCAGCACGAGCCGCAAGCGCTCGCGTCCATCGTCGTCGGGGCTGGTGTAGCCGAGCGCAAGGCGCTCCCCAAAGGGCGAGGCGGAGAGCTTCAGTGCGTCCGCCAAGCTCCCGACGAGCGGGAGCGACGACTCTTGCTCGGCGCTCACGCCGTCGCTCGCGAGGACGTAGATCGTGGCAGTCTGGGCGCCCGCGGTGCGCGTCACCAGCCACGGGCCCTCGGGGCGCGGTGCGAGCCGAATCGCGTCGAGCGGTGCGCCGAGGTCGCGCTCGAACAGCAGCGTGGCTTCGAGCGATGGGTCGAAGCGCCCGAGCTGCAAGCGGGTGGTGGCGGCCGAACCGCCGGGCACGCCGCAGCCGCCGAAGTCTTCGCCGCTGCTGAGCGCCACCAGGAACGAGTCGTCCTCCTGGGCGATGGCATCGGCGAAGGTGGGCGTGCTGCCGCAGCCCCAGTCGAGCAAGAACGTGCCTTGGAGGTCGGGCCCGAGCTCGTGCAGGTAGAGCTGGTTGTCCTCCGGGATCGCGTAGCCCACGAGCCACCTGCTCGTGCTCGAGCGCACCAGCTGCGGCCGCGCGTCGCCGAAGGCGAGCAGCTGCGGCGCGATCTGCCGCGACAGGTCGGGGATGAACACCGGTCCGCCGTCGGGGCCGCCGGTCACCAGCGCGCCCGTGCCGAGCGGGCCGTGGCCTGCCGCGAAGCTCGACCCGGAAGCCATGGGGCCGATCGGAGCCAGCGCGATCGCTGGTGGCCACGCAGACCAAGGATCGAAGCGCTCGGCGACCACCACACTCTGGCCATCGCCGATCGACACCGCGTGCGAGAGCAACACGCCGGCTGGTGTCTGCATCAGCACCGGGCTGTGGTCGTCGACCGCCTCGGTGCCCGAGAGCACCACGTCGTCGCCACGCTGGGTGAGCTCCGCGCAGGCGCGAGGTGGCGCCCCGCCTTCGCCACCAGCGCCGCCGCCACCTTGCGGCTCTGGCAGTCCGGTGCGGGCACCGCAGCCAAGGAAGCACACGCAGCCGAGCACCAGCACCCTCACAGCACCACCAACACGACCGCGCCGAGCACGATGCGGTACACGCCGAAGGGGGCCAGCCCCCAGCGCTTCAGGTAGCGAAGGAACACGGCGATCACGCCGAGCGACACGAGGAACGCGCTGAGCAACCCCACCCCGAATGCGACAGCGCCACCCGGCGCGGAGAGCAGCTCGGCGCCACCCTTGTACAGGTCGTACAGCGTGGCCGCGCCGAGCACGGGGATCGACAGCAGGAACGAGAACTCCGCGGCGGTGGAGGTGCGCAGGCCCGCGAGCTGGCCGCCGAGGATGGTCGACATCGAGCGCGAGGCGCCAGGCCAGAGGGAAGCGCACTGTGCGAGGCCGATCACCAGCGCGCGACGGGCGGTCACGCTCGAGAGACCCTCGAGCTCCTGCCCGCGCCGCCGCCTGATCCACAAATCCAGGACGATCATCAGCACACCGCCCACGATCAGCGCGGCGGCGACCGGCTCGGGGCCGAACAGGCGCTCCTTGATGGCCTTGTGCGCGAGCAGGCCGAGCAGCGCTGCGGGGAAGAAGGCGATCGCGAGGGAGCCGCACAGCTGCAGTGACTCGGGTTTGCGCGCGAGCACGCCGCGCACGAGCTCGAGCAAGAGTCTGCGGTAGTAGACGATCACCGCCAGGACGGCGCCGAGCTGGATGACCACGTCGAGCGTCTTCTGCGCCTCGCTCTCGTGGCCGAGCATGTGCGAGACCAGGATCAGGTGGCCCGTGGAGGAGACGGGCAAGAACTCGGTCAAGCCCTCGACCGCGCCGAGGAGCACTGCCTCGAGAGGCGTCATGCCTCCTGAGATAGAGGGGCCGACGCGCTACGGCAACAACGTAAACTCGACGTTGTACGCGCCAGCGTCGCCGTCCCAGCCGTCCACGAACACGTAGTAGGTGTTGCCGGCGCTCACGTCGATCTGGGCCAGCTCGAGGTCTCCGGAGAGGCCCTCCTCGGCGCAGATCAGCTCGCTGGCGGCGCTGGTACACGAAGTGCGGATGTAGAGCGAGGCGTCGAACGAGGGATCGAGCGCGACGACCAAGCTACCCGAGTCTGGTGGTGTCACGCGGTAGACCACCTCGGGCGTTGCCGGTGAGTCACACAGGCCTTCGCCAGCGGTGTCCGCGGTCGCGCTGGTGGTGTTGCCCGAGACCATGTAGGGCGTGTTGAAGCCAGCGAGCGGGATGTTGACCCCGGGGCATTGGTCGCCGGGAACGTTGGTGAGCAGCGTGGCCGAGAGCAGGAACTCCCCCGTCGAGCTGCCCCAGCCATCTGCGAACACGTAGTAGGTGGTGCCAGCCTCGACCGGGATGGTGAGCTCCTCGTAGCCGCCCAAGTAGGTGGCGTCGGCGCAGCCGAGCGTGGCCGAGCCCTCGCAGTCGTCTTTGACGTACAGCACGGGATCGAGGTCGCCGTTGATCGAGATCATGCCGAGCAGCAGCACGCCGCTGTCGTCGGGCGTGATCGCGTACACGATCTCCGCGCTGTCCGCGAAGGCGCAGATGCCGTCGCCGACGTAGCTCGCCTCGCTGTCGGCGGTGTTGCCGCCGAGCGTGATGTCGCCCTGCGCGCCGATGCTGGCGGGCGTACCCGGGCAGCCGAAGGTGTCGATGTTGACGGTGCAAGCGTTGCTGCACGCGTCCCCGTCGTCGGTATTGCCGTCGTCGCACTCCTCGACGCCGACTTGGGCGTAACCATCGCCGCAGACCGGTTCCGCGCAGCTGTTGGTGCACGCATCGGTGTCGTCGGTGTTGCCGTCGTCGCAGTCCTCTCCCGCCTCGACGATGCCGTTGCCGCAGCCGGTGCCGGCGCTGCAGGTGCTGGAGCAGGCGTCCCCGTCCTCGGTGTTGGCGTCGTCGCAGTCCTCGACGCCGGCCTGCACGAAGCCGTCGCCGCAGGACGCGTTCACGCACACCGAGAGACAGCCGTCCGTGTCCTCGAGGTTCGAGTCGTCGCAGTCCTCGAAGCCGAGGTGGATGACGCCGTCGCCGCACTTGGGCAGCGTGCAGTCGTTTCGGCAGTCGTCGCCGTCCTCGAGGTTGCCGTCATCGCACTGCTCGCCGAGATCCGGGTCGGAGAAGCCGTCGCCGCAGGTGAGCGGTGCCTCCCCGCCGGAGCCGCCGCCACTGCCGCCCGAGCCGCTGTCGCCACACGCGATCGCGGCCAGGCACAGCGCGGCTGCGAAAACTCTGGGCAGTATGGGCGAGCTCTTCATGGGCATCCTCAGTTGCAGGCCGGGTCACTCATGCAGCAGCCGATCACGCTGCCGTCGGAGCTGCAATCCTCCATGGGGCAGTCCAAGTCCTCGTAGCACCCTTGCGTGCACTCTCCGAAGGAGCACACGTTCTGCAGGCCCGCTGCGCCCAGATGGCATTCACCGGGGATGACCTGGTCCAGGTACAGAATCTCCGCCGGGTCAGGCTCGCACAGCGTGCCGTACGGCATGCCGGCGAGATCGCTGCCCCAATCGGCGCACGCTGCGAAGAAGATCTGGTCGTCGTCGAGCGCGACGGCTCCGCCGCAGGCGCTGGCGGATCCGAACTCGGCGCACTCTTCCTGGCTCACGCAATAGGGAGCGCACACGTTGCTGTCGTTCAGCGTGATGCAGTCGCCGTACAGCTCGTTCGTCTCATCGACGCAGTCCGAGAACAGCTCGCACGCGCGGGTGCAGTAGCCGCTCGAGCAGGTGCCCGTGACACACTCGCTGCCGTCGGCGCACACCGCGTAGAGGAGCTTGTCGCCCGAGCCTTGGCCGCAGCTGCCCGCCGGACCGAGGCAGTCGCCGAAGCTGGAGCCGTCCTCCAGGCACGTCTTGGTGCCCATGTCGCCGTTGTCGCACTCGCACGCGATGTCCTCGAAAGGCTCACACACCGTGCTGCCGCTGGTGGTCGAGGTGGTCTCCTCGATCTCGGGGCAAGACCCTGTGTTCGTCGTGCACTCCCCGAAGCTCTCGCCGTCGTCGAGGCAGGTCTTGGTGCCCTCGTCGCCGCCGCGGCACTTGCAGAACACCTCGGTGCCGGGGTCGCACGTGGTCTCCAGCGTCTCGCCGTCACAGGCGAAGAACACGGTCCCCGCGCCCAACACGAGCGCCATCACTCCCGCCCATCGCAACATGCCAGCTCTCCTTCTCAGGCTCGAACCTTGGTCACGCGCCGCGCTCTCCCGGCGGCCCACGCCAACAAGAACCCACAACCCCAGGCCCAGCCCGCGCGCCCGTCGCCCGTGCGACCGCCGGGCTTGCTCCCGACTACGCTGCAGCCCTCTTCGTCTTCCTCGCCGTCGGCGCCGGGCTCGACGCCCCCACACTCGAAGCCGATGCCGCCCTTGGGATCGGGCGCGCAGGTCGCGTCGCGTTCGGGCGGGTAGGCGGCGCACACGGCGAGCACGTCGTCTTCTTCGATCGAGCGCTGCTCGGTCGTGCCCGGCTCGTAGCCGGCGTACATGGTGGCGCTGAAGTCGGGCGTGTGATCCAGCCCGATCAGGTGGCCCACCTCGTGGGTGAGCACCGACTCGAGGTCGTAGTCGATCACCATGTCCGAGATGGTGAAGTTGTTGTTGGCGTGGTTGATCTCGATGTCTGCGTCCAGGATCTCGCCGGTCTCGTCGTTGAACGTGACGGTGGTCTTGGCCAGGGTGTTGTCCACCCCCTGGTACTCCCACTTGTTGTCCTGGAACATGATGATGTTCGCGTTGGTGCCGCCTTGGTTGTACTCGGTGCGGTGGCACGCTACCTCGGCCAGCTGCGAGAACGAGATGGTGGCGATACCCGAGTCGCACTCGAGATCCGACCACTGTACGAACGAGCGCGCGGCCGTTTGCTCGAAGTACTTGAACGGGATGTGGATGCTGCTGTCCTGCTGGAGCGAGAAGCCGACGCAGCTCGACGCCCAAAACAGCTCCGCTCCCGAGGTCTTGCAGCCGTCCTCGTCACGCGGGCAGTCGCCGGTGCAGGTGGTGCTGCGGCAGAAGGCGAGCGCGGTGCCAGGGGAGAGCAACGTACCGGTCAGCACGCACAGCGGTGCAAGTCTCGCCACCCACGCGGAAGCCTTCGACACGCTAAGCATGAACGACTGAAGGTTAGCACAGCCTCACACTTTTTCGCACCCGTCGGCCGTGCTAACCCGGACGCTCACGTGGCCGTGACATGAGCGACTTCGACGAGCTTCTGCCGCCCTTTGGCGAGAGTGATGCAGCCTCGGCGCAGCTTTTGTCCGACCCCCAAGCCGAGGCCGCCGCACACGTGGACGGGCCGATGGTGGTGTTTGCCGGGGCGGGCAGCGGCAAGACGCGGGTCATCACCTATCGCATCGCCAACCTGCTCGCGACCCACGCCGTGCCACCCTATCGCCTGTTGGCGGTGACCTTCACCAACAAGGCCGCAGGGGAGATGAAGAAGCGGCTCGAGCGCCTGGTCGGCGAGGAGCTGGTGCGCGATCTGTGGGTCGGCACGTTCCACGCCACTTGCTCTCGCATCTTGCGCAGGCACCACGCAGCGGCTGGGCTCGGCAAGGGCTTCGTCATCTACGACGACGACGATCAGCGCGCCGTGATGAACCGCGTGCTCAAGGACCTGGGCATCGACGACAAGCGCTTTTCGCCCCGTCAGGTGCTCGGTCGCATCCACAAAGAGAAGCAAGAGGGCGTCACGGCCTCCGAGTTCGCGCCCGGCAACTACATGGAGCAGGTGATCGCGAAGTGTTTCTCTGCGTACGAGCGTCGCCTCTCCGACGCGAACGCCGTCGACTTCGACGACCTGCTTCTGTTCGTGCTGCGCATGCTCGAGGATCCCCACAACGCCGCGGGCGCCGACCTGCGCAGGCGCTTCATGCACGTGTTGGTGGACGAGTTCCAGGACGTGAACCAGGTGCAGTACCGCCTCGTGCGCGCGCTCTCCAACGAGTCGGGCAACCTGTTCGTGGTGGGCGACGACGACCAGAGCATCTACCGCTGGCGCGGCGCCGACGTGCGCATCGTGCGCAACTTCAAGAAGGATCACCGCGGCGCGCTGGTGGTGAAGCTGGAGGAGAACTACCGCTCCACGGCCAACGTGGTGAAGGCGGCGCTGGCCGTGATCAAGCCAGCGCGTGACCGCGAGCCCAAGGAGCTGTTCACGCAGAACCCGGGCGGCGATGCGGTGCGCGTGGTCGCCTGCGCCAGCGAGCGAGACGAGGCCGCTTTCGTCGCCGAGCGCATCCACGAGCTCCGGCAGCGCGACGTGGAGCTGTCCGACATCGCGGTGTTCTACCGCGTGCACGCTCAGTCGCGTGTGCTCGAGGAGGTGCTGCGCGCGGAGCGCATTGCGTACCAGGTCGTGGGCGGCATGCGCTTCTTCGAGCGCGCCGAGGTGAAGGACCTGATCGCCTACCTGAGGGTGTTGGCCAACCCGAAGAGCGACGTCGACCTTTTGCGCATCATCAACGTGCCCGCGCGCAAGATCGGCGACAGCACGGTGGACAAGCTGCTCGAGCTGGCCAAGGAGCGAGGTGGTTCGCTGTTCGAGGCCATCGAGCCGCTGCTGGCAGCGGATCGACTGGGACCGCAGCCCAAGAAGGCGCTGGCGCGCTTCCACGCACTGATGCTCGATCTGCGCAGCAACATCGAGACCATCTCACCGCGAGAGCTGGCCGAGCGTGTGCTCGTGGAGACTGGTTACCAGGCCCTGCTCGAGGCGGATGGCTCGGACGAAGCCGAGGCGCGCCTGCTCAACCTGGGCGAGCTCATCGGCTCCATCGGCGAGTACGAGGAGGAGGCGCTCTCCGCCGGCGAGGTGCCCAACATCGACGGTTACCTGGAGCGCATCACGTTGAGCGCCGCCGCCGACGACCTCAAGGATGCCCCGCGCGTGGCGCTGATGACGGTGCACGCCGCCAAGGGCCTGGAGTTCAGCCACGTGTTCATCGTCGGCATGGAGGAGGACACCTTCCCGTTTCGCAGCCAAGACCAGCAGCGGGAGGGCGACATCGAAGAGGAGCGCAGGCTCGCGTACGTGGCGATCACGCGCGCACGGCACGGCCTCACGCTGCTGCACACCGAGCGCCGCGCGATCTTCGGCACCACGCGATACAACGCGCCGAGCCGGTTCTTGGCCGATCTCCCGCCAGAGGTGCTCGAGCACGCGCTCACCGAGTCGAAGCGCGCCACCGCAGGACGTTTCATCGATCGGCCGAGCTGGGCCGCGGTCACACCCGCGGCGCCCAAGCTGGCGTGGTCGGATCGCGGCCTCGGGGCGGCGGCCCCTCCCAGCTCGTCGGCGCGAGAGCCTGGAGAACGCTTCGTGGAGCCTGACGCCGACGTGGCACCGGGGCCCAAGCGACGCATCCGAGCGTGGGAGGAGGAGCGTCCGGCCTCGCTGCGCGCGGGCGCCTTCGTCGAACACCGCTCCTTCGGGCGAGGGCGCGTGCTCGAGGTCGACGACTCCACCGATCCCACGGCCACGGTGCAGTTCTCCGGCTGGCAGCCCAAGCGCATCAAGGTGCGCTTCCTGACGCCAGAAGAGTGAGCGGGGCGCTCGCTGCGCAGCGTGCCCGTCAGCGCTTCTTGGGCTCGCTCAACGCCAAGCGCACGGCCTTCTTCAGGCGCACCAGAGGCGCCGCGCCACCGACCCGGTAGCCGTTGATGAAGGTGGTGGGAGTGCCGGTGACGCCGAGTTTCTTGGCCAGGGCGAGGTCGTCCTCGACGAGCTTGGGCGCGCCCTTCTTGCCGAGCGCGCGGAGCACCTCTTTGCCCGACAATCCGAGCGACTCGGCGGTGTCTGCCAGGGCCTGATCCTCCAGGCTGCTCTGGTTCGCGAAGATCGCGTCGTGCATCTTCCAGAACCCGGCGTCGCCGCCCTGCCGTTTGGCGTCGAGCGCGGCGGTCGCGGCGGGGATCGCGCGTGCGTGGAACTCGAGCGGCAGGTTGTGGAACACGAAGCGGAGCTTGCCCGGGAACGCTTGGTCGAGCTCGCGCAAGCGTTCGGCGTGCAAGCGACAATAGCCGCATTCGAAGTCGGCGAAGACCTGCACCAGGACCGGTGCGTCTTTGGGCCCCTTGGCCGGGCTGGCCTTGCTTGGCGTGGGCAGGTCGACCTTCTGCAGCGGAGGCGCCGTCTTGCCGCCCGAGATCGCGGCCTCGTACAGCTTGTCCGGCGCCGTGCCCGCCTTGAGCAAGCCCTCGGCGCGGAGCAGCTCGGCGTCGATCACCCGGGAGAAGTAGGCCACGCTGCGCGCGCCGCGGACGCGACGGCCGTTGACGTAGAAATTCGGCGTCCCGCTGGCGCCCACCTCGTCCGCGAGCGTCTGATCACGCTCGATCGTGAGCGCGTGTTTGTCACTCACGAGCGCCGCGCGCGCGTCCGCCTCCGAGAGGCCGGCCTCGGTCCCCACGCGCAGCAGCACTGCGTCCGAGAGATCCTTGTACGAGGCGAGCAGCTTCTCGTGCGCGGCGAAGAACGCGGCGTCCCCTTTCTGGACGCGAACCTCCTCTGCGAGGCTGGCGGCGGGGGTGGCGCGCTCGTGGAAACCGAGCGGGTTGTGTTTGAACACGATGCGCAGCTTGTCGCCGTACTTTTCGCGCAGCGCCTTGAGCGTCGGAGCGGCTTGCGCGCAGAAGCCGCACTCGAAGTCGGCGAACTCCACCAGTGTGATGGGCGCGGTCGCGGGGCCGAGCGTCGGCGACCCGGCGATGGGCACGTGGTAGATGGTCTCGTCGAGCGGCTCGAGCTGGTCCGCCAGGTCTTCGTCGCTGACCGGCACCACGTTCTTGCGCAGGTTCTCGGCCACGCGGGCCCCGTAGTCGGACTTCTTGCCGCTGCTCGCGAGCGCGCGTGTGGCGGCGATCTCCTGGCCGATCGCGTGCGCCAGGTTCTCTTTGCTCTCGATGCCCTCCATGCGGACACCGTTGATGAACAGCGTGGGGATCGCCGACACGCCGAGCTCGAGCCCGAGCGCCAGATCGACGTCGACCTTGCGTCGACCTTCGGTGACGGCGCGTTGCGCGAGCGCGTCGAGCTGGATGCTGGTTCCGCCGCGGGCCGCCGCAATCGCGGCCGCGATGGACTCCTCCAGGGTGGAGTCCGGGCCGCGCGCCTGAAACACGCGATCGTGGAACGTCCAGAACGCGCCGTCTCCCGCGAGCACTCGGAAGGCGATCGACAGCTCCGCAGCGCTGCGGCCCAGCGAGTCCTTGTCCACCGGGAAGTGTTTCCACACGATGCGCAGCTGGTCGGGGCCGAGCTCGAGCAACAAGTCTGCGAGCATCGCGTTGGCGCGTCGGCAGTGCGGGCACTCGTAGTCGCCAAACACCACCACGGTGGTGAGCGCGTCAGGACGCCCGCGCGTGGGATCGTCGTCTCCCACGGGGATCAGCACGGGCTCTTTGGTCTCGGCGGGGGCAGGTGGTGGGCTCGGCCTTTCAGGAGGCGGCGGCGTGCACGCGCTCGCCAACAGACACGAAAGCAGCCAGCCGATCTTTCGCGTGGTCATCGGCGGCCGCCTCCTTTGCGGGTGACCTGCGCGAGCGAGGTCTTGGTGTGGGGCGACAAATCGAGCGCATCGCGCTCGCCTCGCGCGAGCCGCAGCGCGCCCACGTAGGCGATCATGGCAGCGTTGTCCGTGCAGCTGGCGAGTGGCGGCACGAACAAGGACAACGAGCGGCGCTCGCAGGCACGGGCCATCTCGCGCCGGAGCCCACGGTTTGCCGCCACGCCGCCGCCAAGCACGATGCGCGTCAAGCCTTCGCGCTCGCAGGCCGAGATCGTCTTGCGGACGAGCGTGCTCACCACGTTGTCGCGGAACGCCGCACACAAGTGCGCGAGCGCTTCGCCCTCGGGGCGACCGGTTTGTTCCACGTGCCGCGCCACCGCGCTCTTCAGTCCGGAGAAGCTCAGCTCGAGGCTCTGGCGGTTCGACATGGCGCGAGGCAACACGATGGATGCTTTGGACGCATCACCCTCTTCCGCGAGCCGGTCGACCACAGGGCCGCCTGGGTAACCCAGTCCGAGCAGCTTGGCCACCTTGTCGAACGCCTCTCCCGCGGCGTCGTCGCGCGTGCCGCCGAGCTCCTGGATCCGACTGAGCTCGGGGCCGTCGACTCGGTAGATCGCGGTGTGGCCGCCGGACACCAGCAGGCCGACGAACGGAAATTCGGGCGCCGCCCCGCAGCCTTCGCGCCGCAAGAACACCGCCAGCAAGTGCGCGACCAGGTGGTCCACGCCGACGAGCGGGCGCTCGCTCGCCCAGGAGAGGCCCTTCGCGGTGACCAAACCCACGAGCAGCGCGCCGGAGAGCCCCGGCTGATTCGTGACCGCGATGCCGTCGACCTGTGCCAGCGAGCGGCCGGCTTGCGCGAGCGCGCGCTCGATGACGCGGGGCAGCGACACCGCGTGGTCGCGCGCCGCCACTTCGGGCACCACCCCTCCAAACGGTACGTGCAGGTCGATTTGGCTCTGGACGACGTCGGACAGCACCTCGCCGCGCGAGCTCACGAGCGCACAGGCCGTCTCGTCGCAGGAGGTCTCGATGCCGAGGGCGATCACGGCGTGGGGGCGCTCGCTGCGGGCTGCGCAGTCGACAAGCGCGCCGCCGTGCTGCGTACGCGCGCCTCGCCATCCTTGGCTGCTGCCTGCGCGAGCACGGGCTTCGCGAGGCCGGGATCGAGCCTGTGGAGCGCGATGATGGCCGCCTCGCGGACCAGCGCGAACTCGTCCGCGGTCGCGGCGGCCGAGAGCGTCTTGGCCAACGTGGCCTTGCGCTCGGCGGAGCCACCAGCGCGGCCCAGCGTCTCGGCGGCGCGCACGCGCACCGCCCAGCTCTTGTCGGTCTGGAGCAGCTGCGAGACGGCGCTGGCGAGCTCCTGGCTGTCGCCGATGTCGACCACCGAGAGCACGCTGCGGCGAACCTCTTCGTCCCCGGTCGAAAGAGCGCCGGCGAGCGCCGCGGCGGCCTCCTTGGTGCCGGCCAAGGCCAGCACCTGGGCCGCCTTCGTGCGCGCGTTGGCGTCCGGATGCTTCAGCAGCTGCGCGTAGCCGCCGGCCGTTGCGAGCAAGATCTCACGGGTCGCGATCACCAGCTTGTCGTCGGGGTTGGTCTCGCCCGGCTTTCCGAACGGCAAGAGCACCGGGCCCGCTGCCAGGCTGTCTGCGATGGCCCGAGCTCGCTCGGGTGAGGTCGCCACGGCGGCCACAGCTGCCTTCTTGAGCTGGGGCGACAGCGCGAGCAGCACCGCCTCTCGGGACGACTTGCTCGGCTCTTCGGGTAGCAGACTGGTCAGCTCGCGCCGCACATCGAGCTTGCCGTCCGGCACGGGCAATGGGTTGGCCTTGGCGCGGAAGCTCTTGTCGACCAGGGCGGCTGCGGCGGTGAGCGCGTCGGTTCGCAGGCCGACGTCGGAGGCCAGCAAGCCCACAGCCAACGCGTCGAGGGTCTGCGCGTCCGCCAGCGTGGTGGTCGAGGGGGCCTTCCCTGGTTTCTGGGCCGCCATGCGCGCGGCCACGACCAGCGCTGCGCGGCGGAGGAGCACGTCGTTGGCCTCGAGGTTGGACGAAACCAGCTCGCGCAGCTCCTTGTCGACCGGTAGCCCTGCGGTGGACACCAGGTGACCGAGCGCCAAGAGCCCGGCAGCGCGAGCGGTCGCGCCGTTCTCTGCAGCACGGCTCAGCTTGATCAGGCTCGGCGCGTGTTTCTTGTTGCCCGACAGGCCGAGGCCCACCGCGGCGATGGCGCGCACGTCCGGCGAGGGTGCCCCGAGCAGCGTGACGCACAGCTCCTCCGCCTTCGGATCACGCGTGCGCGCGACGGCCCACGCGCCGGCGAAGGCTAGGTCGTCCGAGGGCATGAGGGAGGCGTCGCGATCCTTGGGTGAGAGCAGGCTGCCCAGCTTGGGCAACATCTCGGGGTCGCGCAGCGCGCCGACGGCGACCATGGCGCGTGTGCGCAGGTCCTTGTCGGCCTGACCGGTCGCGAAGTTGAACAGCGTCGGGCCGGCGCTCTTGTTCTCCACGTAGGCCAGCACTTCGATCGCCACACGCTGCTGCGCTTCGCGATCGTCGCTCAACGCGTCGAGCAAGGGCTTGAGCGCTCGGGCTCCGATGGCGCTGAGCTGCGCGCGCGCCTCGGCGATCTTCTTCGGGTCTTCGCTGAGCCGAACCTTCTGCACCAGCGGCAGCGTCATGGCGCCGTAGAGCTCGATCAACAAGCGGCGGTAGATCGGCTTCTGCGGGTTGCCCACTGCCACCGGCAAGAGCTCTCGCTCGAGCGACTCGAGCGTCCCTTTCCCCAAGTTGATCTGCATCGACATGCGCGCCGCGCGCGCTACCAGCTCTTCGTCGCCGCTCGCGCGCACGACGCGCCGGAACAGGCGGTCGGCCTCGGCCACCTCGCCAGACGTCATCAGCAGCTCGGCAAGGTCGAAGTACACCGGGAACAGGCGGTCGTTCTTCTGGATGGCCAAGCGGTACTCGCCGATCGCCTTTTCGAAGTCTTGGCGCTTCTTGTACATCTCGCCGAGCTTCTGGTGACCGTTCGCGTCCTCGGGCGAGAGCTCGACGGCCTTGGCCGCGTACTTGATCGCGTCGTCGGAGAGCAGCAGCTCGTGCGCATACTGCGCCATGCGCTGGTAGTACTGCCGGGCAGCCTTGTCGTTGCGTTCGGCTAGCTTCTCCAGCACTTTGATCGCACCGGTGAGGTTCTGTTGCTGAACGAGCACCCGTTCGAGCGCGAGCAGTGAGGCCTCGTCGCCCGGGTCTTTGCCCACGATCGCGCGCAGCGTGGCCTCGGCATCGGGCAGCTTGCCCAGCTTGCGCTGCACCTCGGCCAGGAGCCGCCCGGCCTCGAGATCCGGAGGCGTGCCTTCGAAGCGCTGCTTCAGTCCTGCGACGCGGTTGTTCAGCTCCTTCTGCACCGACCACACGCTGACGATGTGGGTGCGTGCTTCGCGCGCGATGTTGAGGTCGCCCTTGGCGTTGCGCAAGAGCTCCTCCCAGATCTTCACGGCCTCGTTGAAGCGATCGTTGACGAACGGCGTGCCCGGCGCGGTCCGCTCCAGCGCGATCGCGAGCGCGCGCTTGAATGGGACGCTGTTCGGATCTTGCGCCACCGCATCGCGCAGCGACGTGAGCGCTTCTTCTGGCATGTCGTGGTCGAGGTAGATCTCGCCCAGCTTGGCGCTGGCACGGCCGCGATTGGGGATCAGCGTCTTGATCTTGGCCCAGGTGTCGAGCGCCTTCTTCTTGTCGCCGGCCTGGTAGTAGCGGTCCCCCAAGTCCTCCAAGAAGGTGGGGTCGCCGCCCCCGGAGTTGGCCAGCCGCTGCAGCATGGCCATGGCCTTGTCCTTTTCCTCCACCCGCTCGTAGAAGTCGGCGATCGCGGCCAGCACGTCGGACTCTTGTGCTCGGCCTTCGAGCTCCTTCAGCAGCTTGAGCGCCTTCGGGCGATCGCCGCGCTGAATCAACGTCTCGCACAGCTCGAACACGAAGTCCGGGTTGTTGGGCGCCGCCTTGACCAGTGCCTCGTACTCTTTGATGGCCTCCTCGAGCTGCCCGGCGGTTTGCAGCAAGTGCACGATCTTGACGCGGGTGTCGATGTGCGAGCTGTCGATGGACAGCGCCTTCTTGTAGGCGGCGAGCGCCTTGTCGACCGAGCCCGTCTCCTCGTACAGCGAGCCGAGCCGCGCAATGCGGTGGAAGTCTTGCCCAGGCTCCTTCTCCAGGATCTCGACCAACTCGGGGAGCTTACCTTCGGCTCGGAAGGCGTCGGTCATCACCGCGAGGATCTCTGCGCGGATGCCGGCGGCGCTGCCGGCGACGCTGAGCGCCTTCTTCAATGTGTCGACGGCCTCCTTCATCTTCTTCTGTTTGCCGAGGACCGTGCCCAAGTCCTTGAGCGCGGGGGCCAACGCGCGGTTGTCGCCGGCGGCGGCCTTCACCAGCTCGCGGAACTCGGTCTCGGCCAGCTCGAACAGCTGGCGGTTGGCGAGCTCGCGGCCGAGCTCGGCCTTCACGAACAGCGAACCCTGTGCCTTCTTCACCAGCGAGGTGTGGTGGGCGCGCGCGGCCTCCACGTCCTTCAGGTCCAAGCACACCTGCATCAGCGTGCGCGTCACTTGCTCCGTCTCGGCCCCGGCGCTCAGGAGCGGCAGCGCCTTCTCCCAGCGTGCGCGGGCCGATTTCTTGTCGCCGCGGTCGAACTCGAGCTGCGCCAGCGAAAGCAGCGGCGCGCTCTCCTTGGGCTTGTCGGCGATGGCGCCCTCGTAGGTCTTGATGGCCTCGTCGTAGCGCCCGTCCTGTTTGAGGATGCCCGCCAGCGCCATCTTGGAGGGCCACGCTTCGTCGTTGGTGGCGGCGGCGCGCTTCTCGAAGTCCTCGACCAGCTTCTTCAGGTTGCCGTCGCGTTCGCGGTAGAGCTGCGCCAAGCGCTGCAAGGGAAAGGCGGCGCCCGGTTGTGACAGCACGATGCCGGTGTAGCGGGCGATCAGCGCCTCGTTGCTCTTGCCCTTGTCCTCGTCGGCTGGCTTCTTGGGGCCGGGTTTGCCGGGCCCGGGGCCGGGCCCCGGCTTGCCCGCGCCGGGCTTGGGCGGCTTCTTGCGGTTGCGCCCGCTGGGATCGAACTGCGCCTGAGCGTCTGCGGGGGGCACGGCCAGAGGGCCGACGAAGGCCGCGATCAGCGCGGCGGCAAACAGCTTACGCACGCCCCAAGGCTATCGCCGAACGAGGGCCCGGGCCACCCGCTCGCTCAACGAATCACCAACAGCACGACGGCCAGCGCGCTCAAGACCACAAGCGCCATGATGGCCACCAAGGTTTGGCGCTGGTGGGGGTCGAACGCGCCCTCGCCGTCCCCCTCGGTCATGGCCTCGTCGCCGGGCAAGGCATCGCGCACCAGCGCTGCGAGCCGTTGCCGCTCGCGCTTGTCGGTGCGGCCCGCCCACAACAACAGCGCAATTTCGAGCAGCGCCGCGATGGACAAGGCCACGACTGCGATCATGCGGTACCCAGCCGCGCGTTTGCGTTCGCGGGCGGCGGCTTGCGCCATGCCGTCCAAGGCCGTCACGAGCGTTGGTGCCGTGGCGGTCCCGCGGGTCCCCGGCGCGGGCCAGACCACCGTGGAGGGGCCCGTCTCCGACAGCTCGCCCGAGGCCACCACCGCCTCGAGGTCGCGCGGCAGATCGAGCGGGGCGGTGCCGCGGAAGAAGCCGCGCTCGTCCTCGTGCAGCTCGATCGTGGCGCCGCCGCTCCGTCCGGAGGCCGGGTGGAACGAGAGGAACGCGGCCTTGCGCGGGCCAGGGCTCACCACCTCGAGCTGACCGTCGACCACCACGGGCGACAGGAAGAGCCCACTCATCGCCACCGGAATGACGACCTCGCCCTCGAGCGTTCGTCCCGGGCAGCTGGCCGTGAGTGACAGCTGCACCGGCTGCGCGAGAGGGGTGAGCTCGAGCGCCGCGGAGCCATCCGGGCCAGGAGTCAGCGCGGCGTCTGCTGGCTCGGCCGAGATGGCCGACACCTTGATGGGACACGAGGCGCCCGCGTCGCCTTGTTTCAAGCTGATCAGCAGTCGGTCCTTGAAGGAGGCCACGAGCACGCCTCGCTCGATCGTGACCGAGAGCTCGAGGCCGTTCTGCGTGAGGTGCCCCACGCGCACGTCGCGCCTCTTGGCCACCGCCGTGGAGTCGACGCCAATCTCACCCTCGGCCAGGATCTCGGCCGCGCGCACGATGCGAAGCTTGCTGCCGGCGGGGAGTGGGTCGGAGAGCACCAGCTCTGCCACTCCGCGCTCGTTGGTGTTCCCGGACCAGCGCGGCGAGCTCTCACCCTCGACCCAAAGAGACAAATCCGAGAGCGCGACCGGAGAGTCGCCGAGCTCGCGGCGCACATGCGAGATCAACCGCAAGGATCGCGGCGCCGCATCCGTCACCATCAGGCGGACCGCGTGGATCTCGCGCGTGCGGCCCGGCCCCAGCAGCACCAGCGCTACGATCGCCGTGGCGATGGCTGGGACGACGAACAGCGCTCCGCGTCGCAACACCCCCGGAGCTTAGCGCGTTTGCGTTGCGGGCTCGCTTTCGCTACGACCTCCCTCGCATGGCAACCTTCAAGGCGAAGGGCAAGGCTCGCCCCAAGGCGACCACGGGCAAGGCGGCGGCTCCGCCGAAGCGGGAGTCGTGGCTCCGGTTGCCCACCGACGCGCGCAGCGAGCGCCGCTTCGAGCCCAGCTCGAACCCACCGGGCATGTACGGCTTGATGCTCACGTGCGCGGGGGCCGCCGGCATCGGCGCGGGCATCTTTGGGCAGCTCCTGCGCAAGGCGGGGCCACATCCCTACGCGCCGCACATGTTCGCGCTGGGCATGGTCGTGTTCGCGGTGGGACTGTTCGTCGCACGGCGCTCCGTGCCCCCGCTGCGGGTGGGCGACGCGGGCGTGGCGGCGGAGCGATCTGGGGTGATCGAGCGTCTGCCCTGGCACGACGTCGACGTGGTGCGCCTGGCCTCGGGCGCGCTCACGTTCTCGGGATTCGGCAAGCTGCTGTCGATCCCGCTCGGTGCGCATTCCGCCGCCGCCGCGCGCGCGCTGGCCGAGGCACGCTCACGAATCCCAGCTCGCGTGGCTCACATCAAGGACGAGTTGGAGAGCGCCGCCGGTGAAGGCGGTGAGCGCGTCGAGCTCGAGCCACCTCAAGTGGCAGGCCAGCGATGCAAAGCCTCGGATCGGCTGATCGCCTTCGAGAACGACGCGCGCTTGTGCGGTCGATGCGGGCAGGCGTACCACCGTGAAGAGGTGCCCAAGCACTGCAAGAGCTGCGACGCGCGCTTGACCTGAGCCGCCGGGGCTCAGGGCAACTTGTAGCGTGCTCGGTTCTTGGCGAGGTGGTCGACGTAGAACGCCGCCTCTTGGTGGCCAGGGAGCACGCCGCTTGCGACCTCCTCCTCCAGGCAACGCTTCAGGTCGCCGATCAGGCGCGAGGGCGGCAAGCCGAAGAACTTCATGATCTCGTCGCCAATGCCGCTCGGCAGGGGAGGTACCACGGCGTCTTCCGCCTGAAGCTTTCGTACGCGGTCGCTCAGCTCGGAGATCTGGCGCAGGCCCTTCTTTTTCTTCTCGGGGCGCTTGGTGGTGATGTCTGCCCGAGAAAGGCAGAGCACGTCGTCGAGCGAATCCCCCATCTCGCGCGCGAAGCGTCGGACGGCGCTGTCCGTCCAGGAGGCGTCATACTGGCTCGCGCGCAGGTGATGGAGGATCAGAAAGTGAATCGACGATCGCAGTGACTCCTCGGCAGAGAAGATCGGCAACCGGCGGTTCAGCTTGTCGAACATGCGTGCTCCGACCTCTGCGTGGCCGAAGAAGTGGACCTCTCCGTCCGGTGAGATCGAGCGGGTGCGCACCTTGCCGATGTCATGGAGCAGTGCGGCCCAGCGGATCTCCAAGCGAGGCACCGCCTGGCGCACCACCTGTTTGGTGTGCTTCCACACGTCCTTGTGACGCCACTCCCCGTCGCCGAAGCCGACCATGGCCTGCACCTCGGGCAACAACGCCCCCAACGCGCCGGCCGAGAGCAGCGCGTCGAGGCCTGCTTCGGCGTCGTCCGACATGAGCACGCGATCTAGCCGCTTGCGCAGATCCGGGAGAAAGCGGGAGCTGGCAGCCTGAAAGTCAGGGCTGGAGGCGCGCACGAGCGAGGCTTCGCTGGCGCGCCCCTCGGCGCGCTCGGCGGCCCACTCGAGCGCTTGCAGGGCTCGATTGGCGTCGGCGGTGGTCTCGAGAACGGGCGAGCTCATAGGGCGGGAAACAACGACAGAATAGGTGGTGCGCACAGGACGGGAAGCCCGGGCCGGGCTGACCGCCTTGGCAAGAGAGCCCGCGACACTTAGTCAAACCGCTGAAGCACGCCTAATCAATTCAACTGGCTTGCCAGTTGAATCAGAAAGCAAAATTCTCCCGTGCCCTCTGAACAATCAGCGCCGAAGGCTCCGCCCGGTGCCGACTGGCACGGGAGAATTCAACTGGCTTGCCAGTTGAATCAGAAAGCAAAATTCTCCCGTGCCCTCTGAACAATCAGCGCCGAAGGCTCCGCCCGGTGCCGACTGGCACGGGAGAATTCAACTGGCTTGCCAGACTGGCTTGCCAGTTGAATGAAACCGGCTTGCCGGTGCAGTTGCATCCGAGCGCAAGGCTCCGTGCCTTCGGACAGGCAACGACGCAGGCTCCTCACACGCGGGCGCGTAGCACACGGTGGATGTGCGCCCGCTCCCACGCGAGCGCGCGCTCGTAGTCACGGAACTGCTGCTCGCGCTCGAGGAAGTGAGCCGGGTGCAGAACGCGCCGACGCCCCTCCAGGCTGGCTGGGATCACGTGGTGCAGCATCTCGTGGTAGACGACGTACGAGACGAAATACCGGGGAATCCAGGGCCGGTCGAGCGTGGGGTGGATGCGAATCAGCCGCTCGACCGCAGAGTAGCTGCCGAGCTTGACCGAACGCCGAGGCCCGGCCTCTGCCCCTCGGCTGCCGACGCGGCCCCACGTTACGAGCGCGTCGATCGCGCCGCCGAAGTACTTCTTGTTGAGCGAGGCAAAGATCGCGAGCAAGTCGTGGTGATTGCCCTGGGTCACGAGCGGGCGCAGCGGTGGCTGCGCGGCGCGAATGCGGTGGTTGTTCTGCTCGATGTAGCGGCCGACGGTGTTGGAGGCTGCGCGGTCCCCACGCGCGATGAAGCGCACGAGGGCATCTTGGACCGACGGCGGAGCGTCCAGGAACATGTGGTGGAGCCGCGCGCGGATCACGCCGCGATGCTCGTCGAAGGCGATCATGCTGCGACAGTTGTCCGTCACGGACAGCATCACCGGCTTGAGCGCCGCGAAGGTCAGCCGTCGCTCGAGCAGTTGGCGGGCGCCCTCGTGGACGAACAGTTGGGGGAGCCCAGCCGGAAACGGGATCTCCACCTGCAGGTGCCGCGGGTCGGGCACGCGCACAGCCGCGGGTGCCATTCGCGGCGCGAGCGGGCGTGCCCGTGGGCTCGGTCGCGCGTCTCGGCCGACCGGCTTCTGAGCGAAGGGGAAAACGATGAGCCCAGCCATATCAGCCCTGTCTTTGGGGGTATGATGGGACCCCCACCTTGTCAAGCAACGGCCCGAAAGTGCTCAAAATGACAGTGAGATTTTGAATCTAGGCCAAGCGCTGCACAGACGCCTAGTCCCCAAGCTCTCCACAGAAAGACCCGGGTTTTCAACAGGTTTGCGGCAGCGCTTCGGCCTCTTTCCACAGGGCGCGCAGGGGCACAGACGCTTCCCCTATTCACCTGTAGGGGACGCGAACAAAGCTTGCGCGGGGGCTTGCCAGGCGGCGGCGTTTGGGCGCGGTGATCAGTTCGCCTTGAGCGGTGGCGTGGCGCGCTTGGCGTCAGCGCGCTCAGGCTCGGGGGCAGGACGCCCTGCGGCTGCGGGCCGAGCCTCCGCGGGCCGGGGGTCCTTGCGATCTTCCGTGCGCGTCTTGCCCTCCGCTGCCGCAGCGGCTGGGCGAGCAGCTTCTGGCGCAGGAGCGCCGCCAGGCATCACCCGCCGGATGCCGTGTTTCTCGAGCACGAGCGCCTCGATTCGAGTCATGGTGGCCGGGTTCTGCTCGAGGAAAGCACGAGCGTTCTCCCTGCCTTGGCCGACGCGTTCGCCTTGGAACGAGAACCACGCGCCGCTCTTCTCGACGATGCCGCCTTCGACGGCGAGATCGAGGATGTCTCCACTGCGGCTGATGCCTTGACCGTAGAGGATGTCGAACTCGACCTCGCGGAAGGGCGGCGCGAGCTTGTTCTTGACCACCTTCACCCGCGTGCGGTTGCCCACGACGGCAGGGTCCTTACCACCCGCAACGGCCTCCTTGATGGCGCC
>CAZXMG010000024.1:0-111213 GCA_964641275.1 uncultured Polyangiaceae bacterium | reverse complement strand
CGGCCGCGTGGTGGTGGTGGAAATGAACCCGCGCGTGTCGCGCTCGAGCGCGCTCGCCTCCAAGGCCACGGGCTACCCCATCGCCAAGATCGCCGCCAAGCTGGCCGTCGGCTACCGGCTCGACGAGCTCAAGAACGACATCACAGGCACCAGCGCCGCGTTCGAGCCCACGATCGATTACGTCGTGGTCAAATGGCCGCGTTTCGCCTTCGAGAAATTCCCCGGCGCGGACCAACGTCTGGGCACGCAGATGAAGAGCGTGGGCGAGGCCATGTCGATCGGGCGCACGTTCGTGGAGGCGCTGCAAAAGGCCGCGCGCTCGCTCGAGACCGGCCGCGACGGTCTGCAGAGCCTCAAGGGCGTGGTGGACTACAACAACCTGCGCCACGACCCCAACTTCGGCCGCGACATGGTGATGGACGCGCCCCCCGAGCCGCGCCCGCCGTCGGACGTGGCGCTGGACGAGGTCGCGCTGCGCGAGACCTTGCTGACGCTGTCCGCCATCCCCACCGCAGATCGTCTGTTCCACTTGGCCGACGCGCTGCGCTCCGGCGTGAGCGCCGCCACGCTGACTCGCGCCACCGGCATCGACCCGTGGTTCGTGGGACAGATCGAGCGCGTGTGTCTGGCCGAGCAGGGGCTCGACGAGAGCTTGCTCGGTGACGCCGTACGGCTGCGCGCGCTCAAGCGCATGGGCTTCAGCGATCGTCGCTTGGGCGCGCTGATCGGCAAGACCGAGGCAGAGCTGCGTGCGGCCCGGCTCGGGCTCGGGGTCAAGCCCGTGTACGGCCGCGTGGACACGTGTGCGGCCGAGTTCCCGGCGCACACGCCCTACCTGTACTCGACGTTCGAGGAGCTCGACGAAGCCGCGCCCAGCGAGCGCGAGAAGGTCATCATCCTCGGGGGTGGTCCGAACCGCATCGGCCAAGGCATCGAGTTCGACTACTGCTGCGTGCACGCCGCGTTCGCGTTGCGCGAAGCGGGCATCGAGACGGTCATGGTCAACTGCAACCCAGAGACCGTCTCGACCGACTACGACACCTCGGATCGCCTGTACTTCGAGCCGCTCACGCTCGAGGACGTGCTCGCCATCTGCGAAGAAGAGAAGCTCTCGGGCAAGCTGCGCGGGGTGGTGGTGCAGTACGGCGGGCAGACGCCGCTCAAGCTGGCGCAGGGCCTGGCCAAGGCGGGGATCCCGATCCTGGGCACCAGCGCCGACGCCATCGATCGCGCAGAGGATCGCGCCAGGTTCGAGGAGCTGCTCACCAAGCTCGGGCTCTCGCGGCCGCGCGGCGGCATCGCACGGGGCGTGTCCGACGCCTTCCGCGTGGCACAGGAGATCGGCTACCCGGTGGTGGTGCGCCCGAGCTACGTGCTCGGCGGGCGCGCGATGATGATCTGCCACGACGAGAACGATCTGCGCGCGTACGTGCACCTGGCAGTGGAGGCGGCGCGCGAGGCTGGCACGCAGACGATCTTGCTCGACCAGTTCCTGGAGGACGCCGTCGAGGTCGACGTCGACGCCGTCGGAGACGGGCGCGACGTGGTCATCGGCGGCGTGATGCAGCACATCGAAGAGGCCGGCATCCACTCCGGAGACTCTGCCAGCGTGCTGCCGCCTTATTCGCTGAGCCCCGAGGTCGTGGCGGAGATCGCGGAGCAAACCAAGCGGCTCGGTCGCGAGCTCGGCGTGGTGGGCCTGATGAACGTGCAGTTCGCGATCAAGGGCGGGCAGGTGTTCATCCTCGAGGTGAACCCGCGCGCGTCGCGCACCGTGCCGTTCGTGTCCAAGGCGACGGGTCGGCCGCTGGCCAAGCTGGCGATCCAGGTCATGCTGGGCAAGTCCGTGAAGGAGGTGGGCCTCTCGGACGTCCAGCCCTCCGGCCACGTGGCGGTCAAGGAGTCGGTCTTCCCGTTCGCCAAGTTCCCCGGCGTGGACACGCAGCTCGGCCCGGAGATGCGCAGCACCGGAGAGGTGATGGGCATCGCCGAGACCTTCGCCGAAGCGTTCGGCAAGTCGCAGATCGCGGCGGGCGTGCGGCTGCCCACCCAAGGCGGCGCGCTCATCACCGTCAAGGAGTCCGACAAACCCGCCGTCACCGAAGTGGCTCGACGCCTCGAAGCGCTGGGCTTCGAGATCCTCGCCACCCGCGGCACGGCGCGCGCGCTCGAGGCGGCAGGCATCAAGGTGCGCACGGTCAACAAAGTCAGCGACGGCTCGCCGCACGTGGTCGACCTGATCCGTGAAGGCGCCATCTCGCTGGTGCTGAACACGACCGTGGGCGCCAAGTCGATCCGCGACAGCTACTCGCTCAGGCGCCAGTCCTTGCTCTCCAACGTGCCGCTGATCACCACCGTGCCAGGTGGGCTCGCCTTCGCAGAGGCCATCGAGGCCGAGGTGGGCTCGGCGCCCAGGGTGAAGAGCCTGCAGGAGTGGAGCCCCCCGCGGAAGCCGGGTTAGCGGCGCGCCGGGGCATGGAGCAGCTCTTTTCCGACGCAGCGAAGAAGGCGGTGAAAGAGGCCGTCGCGCGCGTCGAGCAGCAAACCAGCGCCGAGATCGTGGTCACCGTCCACCGCGTCGCGGGCGACTACAAGCACACGCATTACCTGGGCGGGCTCGCGGCGGCGCTCGCGTTCCTGGCGCTGTTTCTCTATCACCCGGAGCCGTTCGACTACACCTACCTGCCGCTCGAGCAGCTGGTGGCCTTCGTGATCGGCGCGCTGATCACGTCTGCGCTCCCACCCGTGAAGCGCCTGCTCACGACGCAGCGCGAGCGAGACCAGGCGGTGCGCGCGGCCGCGCGCGAGGCCTTCGTCGACCTCGGAGTGAGCCGCACCAAGCAACGCAACGGTGTGTTGGTGTTCGTGTCTGCGTTCGAGCGCCGAGTCGAGGTGCTGTGCGATCTGGGCATCGACATCGACGCGATCGGCGCCCCGCTCAAGGACGCGATCAAGAAGATCGACCGCGCGGTACGGCTCGACCGCGACTGGGAGCGCTTCGTCGAGGCGCTCGCGGATCTCGGCCCAGCGCTCGCTCCCAGGTTCCCCCGGGCGCCCGACGACCAAGACGAGATCGACGATGAGCCGGTGACCAAAGCCGAGGACACCAGCGACGACGGTGATCCGGACGACGACGACGACGACGACGCACCCGACAGCGAGCCGCCTCCGCCCAAAGGAGCGCGTCGATGAGGCTCCGCCGCGTGGCGTGCGTGCTCGCGACGCTGGTGCTCGCCGCGGGCTTGTGCGCGCCCCTCGCGCCGCGCGAGGCGGACGCGCGGCCTGGGGGCGGCCAGGGCTTCAGCGGCGGATCCAAATCGAGCGGCGGCGGCTCCCGATCGAGCGGCGGCAGCTCGGGTGGGTCGCGCTCGAGCGGGGGCTCGAGCCGCCCCTCGAGCGACCTCAGCGACAGCTGGTCGTCGAAGCCGAGCTACTCGTCGCCTTGGGTCACGGACGAGACCAAGGCTCCCTCGAAGCCCGCCAGCAAGCCCACGCGTTCGAACCCGCACGGGGGCAGCTTCTCGCTGCCGCGCCCTCAGAAGCCACGCGGCTCGGTGCTCGAGTTCTTCTTCTGGATTGCGGTGGGGCTCGGCGGAGTCGCCGTGGCCGGGGTGGTCGGCGCGCGCGTGATCAACCGGCGGCTCGAGGACTGGGTGGTCGAGGGCCGGCACCAGCACAGCGCGCCATCGGGTTTGTTCGAGCACCTGCCCGAGCTCCCCGGCGAGGTCGAGGAACAGACCACGCAGAGCTTCAGCGACGTCCGCCAGGCGCTCGACGCGTTGCGATCGAAGGATCCCGACTTCTCGTTCGTGGTGTTCGAGGACTTCGCATACGCGCTCTTCGCCGAGGTGCACAGGGCGCGCGGCAATGGGCGCATCTCGGCGCTCAGCCCCTACTTGGCAGACGCCGCGCGCGAGTGGCTGCGCGAGCGGCAGGTGCGCGAGGTGTCCGACGTCATCGTGGGGGGCATGCGCGTGGAGGACGTCGGCATCGACCCGGTCTCCCGCCGCGTCCGCATCGCGCTGGTGTTCACCGCCAACTACACCGAGAAGGAGGACCTCTCGACCAGCTTCTACGCCGAGGAGCGCTGGACCCTTTCGCGTGCGGCCGACGTCCCGTCGCGATCGCCCGAGCGTGCACGCGCCATCGATTGCCCGAACTGCGGCGCCGCGCTGGAGCAGACCATCGCCGGCAAGTGCAAGTACTGCGACGTGGAGACGGCCGGCGCCGATCTCGACTGGCGCGTGGACGAGATCGAGTCCCTCGCCAAAGAGGAGCGCGGGCCCATCCTCACGGGCACCACCGAAGAGGTCGGCACCGAGGACCCCACGCTCGTCGCCGACGACGCGCGCGCGGCCCTGACTGCGCTCGGCAAACGCGACCCGAGCTTTCACTGGAATGGCTTCGCCGCGCGGGTGGAGCACATCTTCCAGACCTTTCATCGCGCCTGGGCCGCTCAGGACCTCGCCGCGGCCAGGCCCTACCTGAGCGACGTCTTGTTCGACGTGCAGCGCTACTGGGTGGAGACGTACAAGGCACAGGGCCTGCGCAACGTCACCGAGCAGCCGCGCGTGATCACGGTTCACCTCTCGCGCGTGCTGAGCGACACCTACTTCGACGCCATCACGGTGCGGGTGATCGCCGCCTGCATCGACTACACGCTGGACGCGAGCGGCAAGGTGGTCGGCGGCGACCGCGAGAAGTTCCGCAACTACAGCGAGTACTGGACGTTGATCCGCGGCGCCGGGAAACAAGGTGAGGCGCGCACCGACTCGGTGTGCCCCAACTGCGGCGCCTCGCTCGAGCGCATCAACATGGCCGGCAAGTGCGGGTCCTGCGACATCAAGCTCACGCTCGGCGCGTTCGACTGGGTGCTCTCCCGCATCGAGCAAGACGAGGTGTTCCGGCTGTGAGCTGCTACCCCGGCGCGTCGTAGGGCTCGTCCGCGAGCGCGATCACTTGCTCCGCGATGCGGGCCACGCCTTCGTCCTTGTGGACGAAGCGTCCACCCTGCTCGCGAACCCGCAGCCAAATGCGTTGATCGGTGGTGCCGCTGTAGAACAGCGCTCGACGCACGCGGCCGGCGGCGAGCAGCTCGCGTGCCACATCGACGCCGTCGCCGTCGGGCAGGATGATGTCGAACAATCCGACGTCGAACGGCCCCACGGAGCTCCGGGCCAGCAGACATGACGGCGCCACCGTGACCACCAGCCCTGCGCGGCTGAGCCTCATGGTGAACAGCCTGGCGAGCTGCGGATCGTCTTCCACGAGCAACACCGTCTTCATGGCGGCATCAGAGCAGCAAGTCCCAAGCCACGAGCGGGCCGCGCGGGGCACCCGAATTGCACTAGCTCAGCTGGGGCGCACGGCATGGAGGAGTGTCTGTCCACATCACAGCTCGCGATCGGTTTGGTGTCGTCCGACGAGCGCCTTTCACAAGCGCTGCTGGGAACCTGTCGGCAGCGCGGGTGGGCCTTTGCTCGCGCCCGCAGCGTGGATGAAAGTCGAGCAATCTTGCGCAGTACCTCCTGGCCCGTCCGCGTGGTGGACCTCGCCAGGGACTCCCCCCTGGACCACCCGCTGCGGGAGGCCTTCCAGCTCCTGGCTGCAGACGCCGAGCTGATGGTGCTGACGCAAGCTGCCGCCGGACTGCAGGTCCTGCGACCGGCCACGCAAGCCTTGCACTATCGGCGCTGCGATCTCACCTCCCACACCGACGACGTCTTGTCGGGACTGATTCCTGGAGCTCCGGACCCGACCGCGCCCCTGATCCGCGGCCAGAGCCCCGCGATCGAACAGGTCAGGGCGCAGATCGCGGCTGTGGCGAAGTTCCGAGACGTCAGCGTCTTGGTGCTGGGGGAGACGGGGACTGGCAAGGAGCTCGTCGCTCGCGCCGTTCACAACCTGTCGACGCCAGCGGGCGCCCCCTTCGTCGCAGTCAACTGCGCGGCCATCCCTGCCACGTTGTTCGAGAGCGAGCTGTTCGGTCACGAGGCCGGGGCCTTCTCGGGGGCCAAAGGCACCCGCGCAGGACTGTTCGAGTCCGCCGCGGATGGAACGATCTTTCTCGACGAGGTTGGCGAGCTTCCTGCCGAGCTGCAGCCCAAGCTGCTGCGCGCGCTCGAGACGCGCGAGTTTCGACGTGTCGGGGGCACGCGGAACCTACCGCTTCGCGCGCGCGTGGTCAGCGCCACCAACCAAGGTCTCGAGGGCCCGGGCGCGTCGACGCTGCGCCTAGATCTGCACTTTCGCTTGGCTGGCTTCACCATCGAGCTGCCGCCGCTGCGGCGTCGCATGGCGGACGTAGAAGGCCTCGCGCGTCATTTCCTGGCGGCCTTCGCAGAGCGAAACAACATCTTCCCGACGCCGCTATTGACGGACGACGCGGTGCGTTCGTTTGCCAGCCACACCTGGCCAGGCAACGTGCGAGAGCTCCGCGCTGCAGTGGAGCACGCGGTGATCATGGCAGGCGGCGCGCACGTCGATGCTTGCCACGTCCACGTGGCGCTCGAGCGCGGCACCGTCGCGACGACCCCCGCGACAGTGCCAGACGTGCGCCCGCCAGCGACTCAGCCCAGCGCCAGCGACAGCGCGGGCATCAGCGGCCTCCGACGCATCGAGCGCGACTTGATCGTTGCGGCGTACGACGAGGCCGGCAAAAACCTCACCATTGCCGCACGTGTCCTCGGTATGCCGCGCACCACGCTACGCGACAAACTGCGCCGATTCGGCGTGCTCTAGCCGGGCGCTCAGGCTGCGGCGAGACGCGCGGCGTCCACGTGAGAGGCGGCGAGCACCGCCGAGTCGTGGGGGAGCAGGCGGGCCAGCCGCGCGCTCAACAGCTCGTGCATGCTCGGCAGTACGGACTCCGCTGCGAGCGCTGATCGCATCACCGCTTCGCGCACGCCGCTGGCTTGGCAATCGTTGTCCAGCGCCGCGAGCAACCTGCGCGCCGGCCCGGACAACGCTTCAATCCGCGCGCGAAGCCAGCCCGCTCGAAGCGAGGCTTCCTCACACCCTTGCCCGAAGCGAGCGAGCTCGTACATCAGTCCTGGCAGTCGCCGCCCCTCGCGCGCCAATGTGGACGCGAGCGTCGCGTCCGCGCCAGTGCCCTCGAGCAGTCGCTGCGCCAGGGTCTCGGCCTCCACGTGCGACAGCACCGGAAGCATGATGTCGTCGCACGCGCGGCAACCGCCCATGAGCCCGCGACGAGTCTCCCCAGTAACCAAGATCAGCGCACGGCGAAGTCTTGGCGCAGCAGCCTGCAGGACGGCGCGACTTCGCTCACACAGCCAGTCGGCGTTCTCCACGACCAGCACGATGGGCCGCCCTTGCGCGCGTGTCATCAGCTGGCGCGCGAGAGCCGCGCCCCAAGCTTCGCAGGGCACGTGCGGATCCCGCAGCTCGAGCGGAAGGTGCTGATCGAGCGCCTCCCATACCATGGCCACCAACGACAGCTGACGCCGCTCGCGCCCGCTCGCACGAACCCGCACGACCAGCGCGTCCTCACCTCGTTGGTCGCGCAGATCCAGGAAGCGACGAACCACCGAGCCCCTGCCCACGCCTTCGAGGCCCAGCAGCCGCACCACCCTCGTCTCTCCCTGAACCGACCGAGCCCATTGCTCGAAGAGCAGGAGAAGGGGGCGCTCCCTACCCACGAACGGGTGCGCCCCGGGAGGGAAAGACGGCCGCTCGAGCCGAACCGCTTGCAGCGCGGGGTCACCATCAGGTGCCAACACGCTCAACACCTGACGCGCGTCCGGCCGCAGCTCGGGGTCCCGTTCCAAGAGCGCCATGGCGAGTCGGCTCAGCTCGCGGTCCGCGCCGGGCACGATGTCGAGCACGGGAGGCGCCTGGGACATCCGCTTCTCCAGCAGCACGGAAGCGGTGTTCCCCGGAAACGGCAGCCGCCCCGAGAGCGCCTCGAACAACACCACCCCGAACGCGTACCAATCCGAGCTCGGGTGACTGCGAGTCGCAGTCGCTTGTTCGGGGGCCATGTAGGCCGGAGTGCCCCACAGACTGCACGCGTCCGCCTCGGGCAGCTCGCCGAGCGGCGTCACGGAACCGAAGTCGAGCAACACGGGCCGACCGCGTTCAGTGACGACCACGTTGCCCGGCTTCACGTCGTTGTGCGCGACGCCGCGAACATGCAGAGTCGCCAACGCGTGAGCCAATGGTGCGAGCACCCGCCGCAGCGCGGCGCCATCGACGGGCTCAGCGGGACCCACGCCCTGCCGTAGATGCCCCATCAGATCCACGCCGAACACCAGCTCCATCGACACGTTCCAGCAGTTGTCCGCTTCGATCACCTCGCCGGGCGCTGCGAGGTGCGGATGAACGACACTCTCGAGCAACCGCGAAGCTCTCCGCAGGTTGGCGACGGTGTCGTGGGAGGGCGAGCGCAGTTGCTTGAGAGCCACACGGGCTCCCCACAGGTGGTCGGTTGCGGCGTAGACGACTGCGCTCCCACCACGCCCGCGCTCTGCGTGAAGCTCGAACCGATCCGGCACGACGAGTCGCTCGCAACTGCCGGGCCAGCGCACGTCCTTGCCAGGCACGACTCTTGATCCGAGGGGGCCATGGTCGAGAGAGCGTTGATGGAGGCCATTGGCCAAGTCAGTTCTGGCTGCCGCGCGCTCGGCTCGGTCGACCAAGTGTTGGGCACGCTCAGGCTCGATTTCTGCCGCTCTGACGCGGACAAACGCGTGCTCGAGCGGGCCGCCACGGTGATCCCACGCTGGTTGGCCAGCCTGCTCGAGCTCGACGGCCCCGCTCCGCTCTCTTCAGCGCCTACGGGGTTGGCCCGAATGATCGTGACCAAAGGCAGGGACGCGGTGGCGACGCTGGCGACCCGTGGTGTCGTCGTGGTAGCCCTGGTGGACACCCGAGAGCTACCGGCCTGGCTGCGAAAGTGTGAGCCGTTGCTCGCACGGGCGCCCGAGGCGCCATGAGTGACGGGAGCTCTGCGAGCTCAGTCGCCGTCCGGGCCGCAGGGTTGCTCCGCGAGGTCGAGCGGCTACCGCTCGAGGCCACCGGCGCCCTGCTGTTGCACGGCCCGACCGGCCATTGCGGCAGCATTCTGATTGAACACGGCCGGGTCTGTTGGATCGTGGCGCGTGGGCTCTCGCGCCGGCTGAGCGACCTGCTGCGCGAAGAGTCGCACGCGTTGGGTCCCGAGACGCTCGAGGACGTGTTTCGTTGGTGTGGTCGACACGATACGCCGCTGGGCGAGGCGCTGGTGGGCAGCGGGCTCGTCACCGCCGAGGGGCTCCACCAAGCGCTGCGCCGCCACAGCGCCGAGTCGCTGCTCTCCCTCGCAGCGAACGGCGATGGCGTGGACGCCGAGTGGGTGCCTCACAAACACCGGCGCTATGATGCGCGCTTCACCTTCGGAGCGCTCGAGCTGTGGGGCGCGGTGGGCCGCCTGTGTGCGCCTGACGCGGCCAACGAGGCTGGCGCACACCTGTCGCGGGTCGTGCGGCAGGGAGCAGGCGCCGCGTTCATCGTCGACCACCAGGACGCCCTGTGTGTGGCCACGTCGGGGACCGACACCTGGACGATCGCGCAAACGCAGCGCCTGATCGACCACGCACAACTGGCGGTGGAGCTGGCGGACCGAGCGCTGGACGGACACGTCGCGCTCGCCAGCACCCAGCCCGGCGGCGCGACCCTCCTGATCTGGCGTCACCATGGAATGTTCTTCTTGTCGCTCGCGAGCGACCCGGGCTCGCTCTCGCTGAAGGTGGCCTCCATCTCGGGAACACTCGCGCTGCTGCCCTGAAGCCTGGGCGACGGATTCCGACAGGCGAGTTTCGACAAGCGGCGGATTCCGACGGCGCCGACGGTCCCCTCGGGTGCCACCCGACAGCCAACCGCGCTGGTCGAGCCTGGCAAGGAGGTTGCTCAGGCTCGACTCGTGACCCACGAATCACCCCGACCCCGCATGTTGTACAGCGCGACGTCGATCCTGGAGTCGCTGGGCACCGCGGTCGTGGTGGTCGACCATCATGGCGAGATCACGTTCGCCAACTCACGCGCGGCAGCGGTGCTGGGCACCTCTCCAGAGGCGCTCACCGGCACGCAGGTCTCGAAGCTCATCGCGCCGATTCGCGAGATCGCCGCGAGCGCGAACCGCGAAGGGGACGAGCGCTCCGTGTCGACCGTGCTTGGGGCGGACGGCGAGCAGGTGTCGCTGGGGTACAAGGCCAGCGCAGTGGAAAATGCGCTGGGCATTGCCGGCGCGCCGCAGTGGTCCGTGGTGTTCCAAGACATCGGCGGCTTCGAGCGCCTGCGCGCGGAGCGCGACCGACTCATGCAGCTGGTCGGCGTGAGCGAGGTCCTCCCGGCAGTGCTGCACGAGCTCAAGAACCCCTTGGCGGCCATCGACAACGCCGTGGAGCTCTTGATCGAGGAGCTGCCAGAGAGCGCCGCGCGACACGATCTCCACGCCATCCTGGGAGAAATCCGCCGCATGAAGCTGACGTTGGAGGGGTTGGGCTCGATGGATCGGGAGCTTCATGCCAGCCGGCACGCGGCCATCGATCTCGCGCTCTCCGAGACTTGCCGCGTGATCGAGCGCCAAGCCACGCCCAAAGGCATCACCCTGCATTGCGAGCTTCCGGCGCTGCCGCTGCTCCCTTTCGCGCCCGCGGTCATCCGCGCCATCGCGTTCAATCTCATGACCAACGCCATGCACGCGTGCGCATCGGGCGGCACGATCGGCCTATTGGCACGATTGGTGAAGAGCGAATCGTGCCCGGCCGACGCTCCGGACGGCAAGACTCGACCGGATACGTTCGAGCTGGTGGTGAGCGACGACGGGGTCGGCATGACGCAAGACGTGCTGACCCGATGTACGGAGCCGTTCTTCACCACGAAGCCCAAGGGCACCGGGATCGGTCTGGCGTTGGTCGACCGCCTCACCCGCGCCGCTGGTGGCTCACTGCACATCGACTCCACCCCCAGGTGCGGCACACGCATCACGCTGCACATTCCGCTCGAGCGACCCAGGCACTCCTCCCATCCGCCCCCTCGCATCCACGCCTCACGCGACGGCACCAGCCGGAGCGCCGGCACCTAAGGAGACATCATGGCCCGTACAGATCAGCTGAACCGTATCCTGCGCTCCCTGCAATCGAGCACGCCAGACATCGAGGCGAGCGCGCTCATCTCCGACGACGGACTGATGATCGCCAGCGCGCTGCCCCAGCACCTGGACGAGGTGCGCGTGGCAGGCATGAGCTCGACGCTGCTGTCGCTCGGAACCAGGGCCTCCAACGAGCTGGAGCGGGGCGCCCTGAATCAGGTCTTGATCCGCGGGTCCAAGGGCTACGCCGTGATGGTGAAGGCCTCAGAGGGGACCATGCTGTTGGCGTTGACGACCGAGAACGCCAAGCTCGGCCTGATCTTCTTGGACATGAGCCGCGCCGTGAAGGAGCTGGCCTCGGTGCTGTAGCTGGCTGGAGGTAGCGGTGCGAATCCTGGTGATCGAGGACGAGACGATGCTCCGCACATCCATTACGCGGGGGTTATCGAAGATCGTCGGCGCGACCGTGGTCGACGCCGGAGAGCTCGACCTCGCGTTGGTGCACCTCGACGGCACACCGCCCGACGTGATCGTGTCCGACATCGATCTGCCCAATCGCTCCGGTCTCGAGCTCCTGGGTGAGCTCGGCCGGCGCGGCCTGCGCGTGCCGGTGATCTTCGTGTCCGGCTACCTTCAAGCCTATCGCTCACAGATCCCACCGCACGCGGATGTCGAGGTCATGGAGAAGCCCGTCTCGTTGGAAGAGCTGCGCGCGATCGTGATGCGCCGTGCACGTCCTAGCAAACCCTCGATCGAGCTCGCGCCCTTTGGCGTCGCCGACTACTTGCAGCTGGCTGGGCTCGGACGCCACTCCGTGCTGCTCGAGGTCGAGCAAGATGGAGCACTTCTCGGCGAAATCGTGGTGTGGTGCGGCGAGACCTGGTTCGCGTCAGACCGCCAGGGCGGCGGCGAAGCCGCACTGAAGCGACTCGCGTTCGTCAAAGGCAGCAGCGTGCGGTGCAAGACGCTGCTGGAGCGACCCGAGGAGCGGAACCTACCAGGCCATTGGGAGATGGTGCTGCTGGAGGCGGCACGCAAGAGCGACGAGGAGGCGCAGAGCGGGTCGACCACGGACGCCGAGGCGTTGGGCGAGCTGACCTGGGGCGCCTCCGAGGCGCCCCAGCCCGCTCCTCCCCCATTGCCTCCGAGGCGCGCAGCCGAGGACATCGCCTTCGAGGAGGCCTGGGATGAGGGCATCGACGCGCTTCTTTCCCGCGATTACCCGGCCGCATTGCGTGCGTTTCTCGTGGCCAAGGAGCTCAAGCCCGACGACTCCAAGGTGCACGCCAACATCAAGCGACTGGCCGAGCTGGGCGTGACCCACGACCCGTCTCAATCCACCAAAGCAGAGGCAATGGAGTGACTAAAATGGCTCGACGCATCGTGCTCACAAGCCAAAAAGGAGGGGTCGGTAAGACGACCGTCGCGCTGAACCTGGCGCTCTCGTTCGCGGAGCGCGGACGTCGCGTCTTGTTGGTCGACCTGGATCCTCAAGGCGGCATCGGTCATGCGCTGTCGCGTGGCGACACCGAGCTCGTCGGTCTCACGGATCTGCTGATGGGCCAGATCGGACGCGAGGAAGCAGTATTGCCCACGCGCGTGCAGAATCTGTCGCTCCTGCCTCGCGGCCGACTCGATCCTGCCGACGTCGCCGAATACGAGCTCGCGCTGGCCGCTGCAGGGGTGCTCAAGCGTGCGCTCGACCCCATCGACGCCGGCTTCGACCTCACGTTCATCGACACGCCCAGCGGCGTCGGCATCGTGACGCGCGCTGCGCTCAGTGTAGCGGACTACGCGCTCGTTCCGTTCCAGGCCGAGGCGCTCGCGCTGCGCTCGATCTCGCAAGTGCTGCGCACGATCGAGCGGATCCGGTCGAGCGAGAACCCCAAGCTCGAGCTCTTGGGCATCGTACCGACCATGGTCGACCGAGACAGCGACGCGTCCATCTCGGTGATGAACGACATCTGGAACGGCTTCGCGGGCGTGACCGAGACGAGCATCCCGCGAGCCCAGGTGTTCGCCAAAGCCAGCTTGGCGGGGTTGCCGATTGCTTTCCTCGCCGGGCGACCACCGCCGGAGGCGCGCCGGTTCGAGCTTCTGGCCACCGAGCTCGACGGCACCATGAACGATCTGATCCCCCGAAAGGAGTCCTTCGATGACAGGCCCGCGCGCGCCCTCCTCTGACCTCGATCTCGCTCGCTCTTTGTCACGTCGGCTACGCGAGGGCCGCGATGCTCCAGGCGCCCGCATCGAGCCGAGCCCTCGCTACCTGCGCTTCGATGCGCGCCGAGCGGCGCCAGAGACGTGGCTGTCGCCACTGTCGCGCCTAGGAGCGCCATTCGGTGCCGAGGTGTGGAACGACCTGCTCGACGGCTGCCTGGCCGCAGCCGACGCGAGCGGTGCATTTCTGATGGATGCGCAGGGTCTTGTGGTCGCGACGCGCGGCACGATGCGCCAAGACGTGGCCGAGGCGGTAGGCGGTCGCCTGATGGGCGCGCTCGACCAAATCGAGCTCATCGGCACCCGCGCGCAGTCCACCGCTGTCGCGATCGAGATCGAGAGCGGCTGGTTGACGGGCGTTCGCTCCACGCAGCTGACCTTGGCGCTGCTGGCTGCGGCTCCTGTGAGCCGGCAGGCGCGCGACGTGATCGAGGGCCTGCTCGCCACCGCCACCCAAGACTGAAACCCACCGAGGTCATCATGCTCCTGTTCGAGTCAACCAATCACAAGAACGTCCTCTTGCCCTCCTTCGACGAGGGCCACGCGGTGCAGGCGAACCAGCACCTGATCGTGCACGCGGGAGTGGGCATGATCCTCGATCCCGGGGGGCACAAGGTTTACAGCAAGGTGCTGGGGGAGACGCAGTCGAAGTTGGGGAGCGGCAAGCTCCAATACATCTTTCTGTCGCATCAAGACCCGGACATCGTCGCCGCCATCAATGGCTGGCTGATGACCACCGACGCGACGGCGCTCGCGTCCAAGCTGTGGGTGCGGTTCATCCCTCACTTCGGGTTGGACAAGCTCGTCGCTGATCGACTCGAGCCCATCCCCGACGAGGGGATGACGCTCGACCTCGGCGGCGCGCCGCTCAAGATCCTGCCCGCGCACTTCCTGCATTCCTGCGGGAACTTCCATGTCTACGATCCCACCTCCAAGATCCTGTACTCCGGGGATCTGGGAGCTTCCTTGGGCATGGACTACCGCGAGGTCGCGGACTTCGACGCGCATCTGCCCTACATGCAGGGGTTCCACGAGCGTTACATGGCGTCGGGCGCGGCGATGGCCGCCTGGGCGAACATGGTTCGGCCGCTCGACGTGGAGATCATCGCACCGCAACACGGTGCGCTGTTCCGAGGCAAAGAGATGGTGGCTCGCTTCCTCGACTGGGCGGGGTCGCTGCGCTGCGGCATCGACCTGATGGCAGACAAGTACCAAATCCCGGCTTGAGCGGAGATACACCTCCGGAGGCGAATGATGGATATCGACAAGGCGTTCGAAGTGTTCGAGACCACGAAGACACTGCTGGAGCTCGGGCCGGACGACGCGGCCGAGCTCGTGGCGCTCGCGCCCGCGGTGGAGCGTCACGGGCCAGGCATCACGGACCATTTCTACGCGTCACTGGCCCGCTACCCGGACACGGCGAAGCTGATCGAGGGCCGCGTCGACCAACTGAAGGCGACCCACACGGCCTGGATGAGGAGCCTCGTCGCCGGCGACTACGGCCGCGGCTACTTCGAGTCGCGCTGGCGCATTGGCCTGGCACACGTACGCATTGGCCTCGACCCGCACTGGGTCGAAGCCGTCATGAGCTTGATTCGTTCGCACATGGCGCGCGCCATTGGCGAGGAGTCAGACAACGCCATGCAGGCCGCGCGGCGAGCTGGCGCCTTCTCCAAGATCTGCGATCTCGACCTGGTCACCATCAACCTGAGCTACGGCGAGGATCGCCTCGAACGCTTGACCGAGTTCACCGGCATGAAGCGGAACCTGATCGAGAACATCATCCGCATCCCTCGCCGCCCCGGCAGCGCGTAGCCGCCGCTACTGGCAGGTGGAGTTGTCGAGCGGGTCGATCGTGCCTGGGCAGGCGGTCGCGCTGCACGATCCCATGTCGTCGCAGAACTCGCACGAGCCCACGGTCGCGTCGGCGCAGTCCACGTCGAACACGCCGCAGCCGCAGTCGCAGAAGCTGTCGTTGAAGAAGGATGGGTCGCAGGTCCAGCCTGCGGGCACGTCGGGCAGGCAGATGTCGACGGTGCCAACGGTCGCGCACACGAACTCGGCCGGGCAGTCCGCAGGCCCGGTGCAGTTGGCGAAACACAGGCCCTCGTCGACGCCCACATCCAGGCAGGTGCGGTTGGCGCCGCAGTCGTTGGTGGTCAGGTTGCACCACTCGCTGCACATGTTGGCGTTCACGCCCACCGCCGGCGTGACGCAAGCAGGGTCGTTGCCGGCCACGCTGGCGCAGTCGGTGTGCGCGGTACAGGGTCCGTTGAGCGCGGTCGCGCCCGGGGTGCACGCGGGGGTGCCGTTGCAGTCCGGGCTGTCGGCGCAGTCGATCGAGCCGTCGAAGTCCGAATCCCCGAAGTCGGTGCAATCCAGCTCGGCAGCGGGGGCCGGGGTGAAGTCCACGAGCAGCGTGAACGGGCCCTCCTCGCCGGGCTCGAACGCGTCGACCACGATGAAGATCTGCTCGCCCGCCTGGATCACCAAGCTCGCGGTCTCGTCTGCCCCACCGATCACAGCGTCCACGCAGCCGAGCTCGGACTGCGCGTCGCTGCAGTCGGTGCGTACGTAGATCACGTGGTCCGTCGCCGACTGCACGGTCAGGTCGAGCACTCCCGTGACCGCAGCGGTGTAGCTGAAGATCTCCTCTCCAGCGCCAACGTCGTTGCACGAGCCGTCCAGCGTGGTGGTGCCGCTGGTGGTGTCGCCGTTGTTGGTCGCCATCGCCACCGTCGGCGAGCTGCACGCGGCCGCGCACGTCGGATCCGCGGCGCAGTCGACGTCGTTGCAATCCGTGTCGCCATCGAAGTCGTCGTCCATGGCGTTGTCGCAGACCTCAGGTGGGGCGCAGTACCCCTCCGGCGCGAACTGGCACTCGTTGCCACCCACGGTGCAGTCACCGTTCATGTCGCACACGCCCAAGCAGATCCCGCCCAGCGGCGCTGTCGGGGCGTCGAAGCAGTTCAGCACGGAGGGCAGGCCGCAACCCACCATGGGATCGCAGTCGCGCAGGCACAGGAACACGTCCTCGGCGAGCTCGACGCAGCTGCTGTTCGCGTCGGTGCAGGCGCCGCTGCACAGCTCGGTACACATGCCGCCGGGAAAGCCGAAGTCGGCTTCGTTCAGGCACAGGCCGCCGTCGCACTCGCTGTCTGCTGTGCAGGGCGCGCCGTCGACGCCTGGCTGGCCCGTGCCGCCGCCAGCGCCACCACCACCTTGCACGCTGCCACCCGCGCCGCCGTTGCCGCCCTGTGACTGGGCGCCGTCGCCACCATTGCCGCCGACCTGGCCGCCACCTTGGGGAGCGCCGCCGTTGCCGCCTTGCGGCGCGCCGCCGGGGTTGTCTCCGCCGGCGCTCTGGCCACCGTTGCCGCCGTCCGAGCTGCCACCCGGCCCGGTGTCATCGCCGCAGGCCAGGAGGAGGGAGGTGCACAGGAAGGTCGAGAGCCAGCGGGGGGTGGTCGCCATGAAGATCGCTTACGCCGAACACGGCGCCGATGGAACGGGCTCGGCAGCGATCCGCCGCAGTCTCCGCGCGCAGCCCGCAAGTGGCCGTTCTATGCTGGCGGAATGCGGCTCCTGACCCTCGGCCTCTGGGTGTGGCTCGTGGCCTGCGGCGATGACAGCGCGAGCGGCGGCGCCGGTGGCGCCGGCGGCGACGCTTCGGGGGGGCAGGCGTCCGGAGGAGCCGCCAGCTGCGAGCTCACGCTGGACACCAGCGCGACCACCACGCTCGCCCCCACCGGCTGCGCGGTGCTCGACCGAGACACCGAGGCGTGCCGCGAGCAGCGCGAGGCGCTCGGGCTCGGCGGCTTCTGGCTGCGGCTGAGCTGCCGCGTCACGCTCTCGATCGACGGCGACGCGATCGTGGCGACCAGCGACGGCCGGCCCGATCACCTGAGCAACTATTTCGAGCCCGGCGATCCTTGCTTCGAGGACTACGAGACCGACCAGAACCCGAACCTGATCCAGGCGTTCGCGCTCGAGGTCCGCGCCCCTTCCGTGCCCGACGAGGCCGGCGCCACGATGACGGGGGGAGTCGTGGGCATCGCCGCCGATGGGGTCGCCATCTTCGGCAACTTCGCCGGACCGGGCGACGACATCTACCTGGAGTCGGAGACCTTCGATCGCTGCGCCGGCCACCCGCAAATGGCGGGACAGTTCCACTACCACACCGAGCCCTACGCCATCTCGTACGACGACGCGCGCTTCATCGGCGTGTTGGCCGACGGCTACGCGGTCTACGGCCGGCGAGATGCGGACGGCTCGGAGCCCACGCTCGACGCAAACGGTGGCCACGTGGGCACGACCGAGGACAGCGCCACGCCCGTGTACCACTACCACGCGCACCTCGAGGTCAGCCAAGCCCCCACCTCGGCGGGCAGGTCCGAGTACTTCCTCACCACTGGAACGTTCCACGGCACGCCCGCACCCTGACGCGGTAGAGTCGCCGGCGATGAGCTTCCCGAGCCACGTGTTTCGCGAGTACGACATCCGCGGCGTCGCGGATCGCGATCTGTCGAGCCAGTTGGTGCAGAGCGTCGGCCTTTGTTACGCGGACACGTTGGGCGCCGAGCTCGGCAGAGCGCCGCGCGTGGTGGTGGGCAGAGATGGCCGCTTGTCCAGCCCGCGGATGTTCGACGCGCTGTGCGAGGGGCTGAGGAGCTCGGGCGCGAACGTCGTGGATGTGGGCATCGGCCCGACGCCGCAGGTGTACTTCGCCGCGCACCATTTGGCCTCCGATGGCGCGGTGCAGATCACCGGCAGCCACAACCCCGGCGAGGACAACGGCCTCAAGATGATGCGCGGCCTGGCGCCGTTCTTCGGCCCGGACATCCAGCGCTTGCGCGAGCGCGTGCTCGCTCCGCCAGCAGCGGCCAGCGCGCGTGGCGAGCAGAGCGCCCAAGACGTGAGCGCGGCCTACATCGAAGCGGTGCGCACGGCCTCACGCTTGCCCGCCACGCTGCCGCGTGTCGTGGTGGACGCGGGCAACGGCGCGGCGGGTCCGCTGGGCGTGCGCACGCTGCGCGCGCTGGGCTTCGAGGTCGACCCCCTGTTCGAGGAGATCGACGGGCGCTTCCCCCACCACCACCCCGATCCCACGCAGCCCGAGAACCTGGTGCACCTGAAAGAGCGCGTGCTCGAGACGGGCGCGCTGCTCGGTTTGGCCTGGGACGGGGATGGCGACCGCCTCGGCGCCGTGGACGAGCGCGGCGAGATCGTGTGGGGCGACAAACTGATGATCCTCTTCTCGCGCGCGCTGCTGGCCGAGCGTCCCGGCTCTGCGATCCTTTGCGAGGTCAAGTGCTCGCAAGCGCTGTTCGACGACATCGAGGCGCGCGGCGGCAAGGCGCTCTACTCCAAGACCGGCCACTCGCTGATCAAGACCCGCATGAAGGCCGAGGGCGCGCTGCTCGCGGGCGAGATGAGCGGGCACCTGTTCTTTGCCGATCGCTGGTTCGGCTTCGACGACGCGATCTACGCCGCGGTGCGCCTGCTCGAGATCGTGGGCGCGAGCGGCAAGCCGCTGTCCGAGCTGCTCGCGGACGTGCCGCGCACGTTCGCCACGCCCGAGCTGCGCGTCGACTGCCCCGACGATCGCAAGTTCGCGGTGGTGAGCGGCGTGCTGGAGCACTTCAAGAAGACGCACGACGTGCTCGACATCGATGGCGCGCGCATCGGCTTCGGCGACGGCGCGTGGGGGCTCTGCCGCGCGTCCAACACCCAGCCCGTGCTGGTGCTGCGCTTCGAGGCCAAAAGCGAGCCACGCTTGGCCGAGATCCGCCGCGAGGTCGAAGCCGTGGTCGAACGCGTGAGTCGCGCTTGAGCGAAGAGCCCTGGACCATCGGGCGTGTGCTGGCGTGGGCCAGCGACGATCTCAAGAGCCGCGACAGCGATACCCCGCGGCTCGACGCCGAGCTTCTGCTCGCGCATGTGCTCGGGACCAACCGCATCGGGCTGATCACCGATCGCGAGCGCCCGCTGGGCAAGCCCGAGCTCGGTCGCTACCGCGAGCTGCACAAACGCCGCCGCGCCGGCGAGCCGGTGGCCTACCTGCTCGGCGTGCGCGAGTTCTACGGACGCCCGTTCCGCGTCGACAAACGCGTGCTCGTCCCCCGCCCGGACACCGAGACGTTGGTCGAGGTCGCGCTCGCTCGCGGCCGCGAGCGCTCGCTCCAGGCGCGCGTGCTCGATCTCTGCACGGGCTCGGGATGCGTCGCGATCACGCTGGGCAAGGAGCGACCCACCTGGTCCGTGCTGGGCACGGATCTCTCGGAGGCGGCGCTGGAGGTCGCTCGCGAGAACGCGCTCCGGCTCGGCGCCCTGCCGGCCACCTGGTTCCTGCAGTCCGACCTCTACGCGGATCTGCCGGCGAACAGCCGCTTCGAGATCATCAGCGCCAACCCGCCGTACATCCCCAAGCCCGAGCAGCGCGAGCTCGCCAAGACCATCGTCGACTTCGAGCCGCACCTCGCGCTGTTCGGCGGCGAGGACGGCTTCGACGTCACCCGCCGCGTCATCGACGGCGCCCCCACGTTCCTCGTCGCCGGGGGTGTGCTCGCCCTGGAGATCGGTGCAGGGCAAGCCGAGACCGCGGAGCAGCTCCTGATTCGGCGCGGCTTCGTCGAGACCGAGCGCCGCAAGGACTACGGCGGCATCGAGCGCGTCGTCAGCGGTGTGTGGGCCCCTTAACGTTTGCGGCCAGTCACCGCAGCGAGCCAGCGCAGCGTGCCGGGCATCACCTGTGCGGCCGCATAGAACGCGGACAACATGGCGGGGTATTGCACCTCGGGCTTGGGCTCGAGCAGCACCTTGGCGATCACGTCGGCGCACTGCTCGGGCGATATCTCGGGGATGAGCTTTCCGATGCCCGGGATGTAGCCCTCCGAGCCGGGGTTGTTGTCGAAGTAGGCGCTGGACACCTTGCCGAACACGACGTGGCAGCTGTGGACTCCGGTGCCGCGCAAATCCTGGCACAAGGCCTCGTGCAGGCCGCGCAGCGCCCACCTCGAGGCGCCGTACGCGACCGCGCCCGGCCAAGGGATCACCGAGAAGGGCGATCCCACGTGGACGATCACGCCCTGCTTGTCCGCGAGCATGTCGCGCATGAACGCGTGTGTCACGTTGAAGGCCGCGCCGAACGGGGCGCCCATCATCTGCGTGGCCTCGTCGGGCGCGGTCTCCTCGATGTAGCGCCACACGCCTGCGCCTGCGGAGTTCACGACGTAGCGCGGCGCGCCGAGCTCACGCTTGACCGCGTCGGCCATGGCGAGCACCGCCTTGCCGTCGGCGGCGTCCACCGCCTGCACCAGCGCCCTACCTCCAGCGGCCGCGATCTCGGCCGCGAGCTCCTCGAGCTTGTCGCGGCCGCGAGCCACGATGGCCACGCGCGCCCCCCGCTGCGCGAGCAGCTTGGCGGTCGCCCTGCCGATCCCGCTCGACGCTCCGGTCACCACCGCCACGCTGCCCGCCAAGGTCGTCATGGGCGAGCATGCTATGCGCCGGCGAAGGGGAGCGTTCATCGGTTTGTGGCGCGCGTAGTCGCGGAGCGACAAGCGCGCCCCATGGAGGCTGCTAGCATCCCGGTCCTATGAACCGCGTTCGCCTGTACAAATGGCTGGTCTCCAGGAAGCCGCGCGCGCTGGGCTGCGGTTGCACCTCTCTCCTGATCTTCGTGCTCGCGATCGTGGCTACGGTCGCGCTGCTCAAGTGCGATCTGCCCGCCAGCCAGCGAGAGCAGACCCCGCCTGGCGACGTCGAGGCGGACGCGGCGCCCAAGCTGCTGCTGTCGCGGCTGTGGTTCGACAAGCTGCCTCAAAAGCCGAGCGACGAAGTCGACCTGTGGATTTTCCTCGCGGGTGGCATCGGCCTGCACGAGCGCGGCTCGTACTACCGGTACAGCTTGGATGTGTTCGACTTCGAGCGCCAAGGCTCGACGATCGACGCTACGTTCCTGCAGGACAAGAAGCGCTGGAAGACCAGCTTCAAGGTGGATTCGTGCCAGGGCCATGAGCCGTTCAACCTGTGCCTGAGCTTCACGGACCCGAGCGGGAACAAGCGCGAGCTGTACGGGTTCCAGTACGACGACGAGATGGAGCGCGCCGCGCCCGGATCGAGCGCCATCTTGGCCGCCGCACGCGCTCGCGCCGGCGCTCGTTGACCCCACCCCGCAAGACTGGCGCCCGGGGCCGATTCGCGATAGACCCTCGCCCCTTCGAGCCATGCTGCACTCGTTCCTGAACGTCATCCACGTCTTCGTCTGCTTCTTCCTGATCCTGGTGGTGTTGCTCCAGCAGGGCAAAGGGGGCGGCTTGGGCGGCCTGGGCGGTGCGTCCGCAGCGCAGGTGTTCGGCGGTCGTGGTGCCGGCAACTTCATGACGCGGCTGACCGCGATCTGCGCCACGGTGTTCATGCTCACCAGCGTGATCCTGGCCTACATCTCGTCGGGGGGAGACCGCGCCGTGCGGGAGCTCGAGGAGATGGACCAGAAGCAGAACCCGAACCCGGCACCCGCGCCGGCGCCGCCTCCCGCCGAGCCTCCGCCGCAATAAGAGATCGAGTGGCGACCGCGGCTTCGGGCCGCGAGCTCCTCGCGCTCGCGTGTTTCAAGGCGGCGCTGGGCGCGTGCGCGATCGCGCTGGGCTTCGACAGCATCAGCGACGACGACTACTCGCGTGTCGTGATCGCGCAGAAGTTCGCGCACGAGCCTGCGCTCGATCCCAGCGGCGCGAGCTGGTTACCGTTGCCGTTCTGGCTGAACGGCGCGCTGATGATGGTGCTCGGCACCGAGCTGTGGGTCGCGCGCGGCGCAGCCCTGGTCTGGGGCGCGCTCGCGATCGTCTTGGTGCGTGTCGCCGCAGGGTGGCTGCTGCCGGAGCGCAAGCAAGCGCTGGCAGGCACGCTGATCGTGGCGCTGCTCCCGGGTAGCATCCGCTTGGGCGCAGCGACGGTGCCCGAGCTGCCCACCGCGGCGCTGGGCGTGATCGCGCTGGCGGCGATGCGTCGGTCCGCCAGCGATCAGCAGCGGCTGTGGGGTGGGCTCGCGTTCCTCGGCGCAGGGCTCTGCCGCTACGAGCCTTGGTTCCTGTCCGCTGCGTTCAGCGCCGTGTTGCTGTTCGACGCGCGCCGCGACGGCTGGAGCGCCTCGCGGATCGGCGCCCTCGGGCTCTCGCTCGCCGCCCCGGTGGCCTGGATCCTCCACAACCAGCTGAGCTATGGCGATCCGCTCCGCTTCTTGCACGAGGTGGTGGCGTACCAAGATCAGTTCGACCGCCGCGCGTGGTGGCCTCGTGTCTCGGGCTACCCGTGGGCGGCTGTCAAAGAGCTCGAGCTGTGGGCGCTGCTCGGTTGGCTGTGGTGGCAGCGGTCTCGGCGTGGAGCTGGCGCGCGCGTTGCCCTTCGCCCGCTGGAGCGTCCGCTCTGGGCGGTGGGGTTCCTGTTCTTGTGTTTGTACCTGTCCGCGCTGCGCGGGGGGGGCCCGACGCACCACCTCGAGCGGGCGCTCTTGTCGGGCCACCTTTTGCTCGCGCTGATCGCTGGCGCCTGGACCGTGGAGCTCAGCGTTTGGGAGCGCCTGCGAGGCTCCCCTGCCCGGCTCGCGGCGGCCGCGTTGGCGCTGGGCCTGCTCGTGTGGCTGCGCGAAGCCGTGGTGGCCCCACGCCTCGCGGTCTCGCGAACGGCAGAGATTGCGCTGGGTCGTGAGGTCGCGCGCGAGCTCGGCCCCGGCGACCTCGCGCTCGTGCGAGATACTTGGAGCTACGCGTACGCCGCGGTCTTGGCGGGCTCGGGTCGACCCTGGCAGTTCGTCGTCGAGCCCGGACCGGTGGGCGCGCGACGAGACGCGCTTCCATCCGTGCGGCCGCGCTTCTTGATCGAGCAGCGACCGAACGAGGCCCCGCGCGGCTTCGAGGCGCTCGGCGCGCGCGGCGAGTGGACCCTGTTTCGCGCGCCCCCCGAGTGAGGCGCGCATCGTACCCAGCGAGAGCTCGATGAGAAGCGCGGAGCACGTCTCCGCCCCCAACGTCGCCAAGAATACGGCCCAGCCACACAACCTCGGTTAGCCTCGTCGACATGCCCAAACCGACTGGAACCCTCAAGGCTCTCGTTGCCGTTGGTGCTGCCCTCCTCGCGACGGCGCCGGCGTTGGAAGCTCGCGCAGACGTGGGCGAGAAGAAGGCTGGCCCGTTGATGGGCAACATCAAGATCGCGCCCGCAGTCGGCATCGACGACGACTTGCGCCGGTTTGGGCGCGGCCACCGCACCCAGTTCGCGATGGAGCTCGAGATCGCCTACGCCGTCGACCGCGATGAGAACGCCTACCTGGGCTTCAACCCGCAGTTTCAGGTGAGCGACTACTTCGCGATCATCAACCTCACCGGCACCTTCCAGTACGACATCGAGATCAAGAAGGTGCGCGGCCTCTACCTCTACCCGAAGGTGAACGCCGGCGTGGCGATCGTGCCCAACGCTCGCTTCGGCTTCTGCAGCGGCTGCGACGACGCCGACGTGGCCTTCACGCTGCAGCCGGAGTTCGGGGTGAAGTTCAACTTCTTCAAGAACTTCCACGCGCTGGCCGAGCCGCTCAGCTTCCCGCTGTACATCGGAGAGCAGTTCAGCGCGCAATACCGCTTCTGGTTCGGCTGCGGCTTCGATTTTTGAGCGTCTTCATCCACGAGACGGCGATCGTCGAGCCCGGCGCCCGGGTCGGCGAAGGCACCAAGATCTGGCACCACACCCACGTCATGTCCGGCGCCGCCATCGGCGCCGGAGCCATGTTGGGCAAGGGAGTGTTCGTGGCGGGCGGCGCGGTCGTCGGCGACCGCGTGCGCGTGCAGAACGGGGTCTCCTTGTTCGACGGCGTCACGCTGGAGGAGGACGTGTTCGTCGGACCACATGCGGTGTTCACCAACGTGAAACGACCGCGGGTGGGCGAGCGCGGCCAGCTGCTGCCGACCCGAGTGGGACGCGGCGCGACCATCGGAGCTGGCGCTGTGATCGTGTGTGGCCACGAGCTGGGCACCTACGCGCTCGTGGGCGCCGGCGCCGTGGTGACACGCGACGTCGCGCCACATGCGTTGGTGGTGGGCAACCCCGCGCGCCGCGTGGGCTGGGTCTCGCGCGCGGGTGAGCGGCTACCCGAAGGTCGGGTGGTGTGCTGCCCCAAGACCCAGGAGCGCTACCTGGTCGAGGGTGAGAGCTGTCGAATGCTGGCCGACGCCGAGGAGCCCGAGCCCGAGGTCGCGCCGGTGCACCTGCAGGAGCTCGCGCGCGAGACGACACACTTCGGGCGGGCGCTGGGTGCCGCGTTCGCGCGCGTCAGCTCCAGCGCAGCGTTCGTGTTGGGCGCCGAGGTGAACGATTTGGAGCGCGCGCTTTGCGATCGGCTCGGCGTGGCGCACGCGATTGGCGTATCGAGCGGGACCGACGCGCTGCTCGCATCGCTGATGGCGCTCGGCATCGGCCCCGGCGACGAGGTGATCACCACGCCGCTGTCGTTCTTCGCGAGCACGGCCGTGATCCTGCGCGTGGGCGCCAAACCCGTGTTCGTCGACGTCGACCCGCACACCTGGAACCTCGATCCGCTGGGGCTCCGTGCCGCCGTGACGACCGCCACCAAGGCCATCCTGCCGGTCCACCTGTTTGGCCACCCGCTCGATCCGGCTTTGTTCGACGAAGCCGCCGCGCTGGGCGTGCCGGTGATCGAGGATGCAGCGCAGGCCATGGGCGCCAGCACGACGCGGGGGGCCGTCGGCGGCCTGGGCGCGCTCGGCTGCTTCTCTTTCTTTCCGACCAAAAATCTGGCCGCGCTCGGCGACGGGGGGCTGGTGGTCACGCAAGATGCTGGGCTCGCAGAGCGCGTGCGCACGCTGCGAGCCCAGGGCGCCAAGCCCAAATACAATCACCTGTTCGTCGGCGGGAACTTCCGCCTCGACGCGCTGCAAGCTGCCTTCTTGAGCGCCAAATTGCCCGAGCTCGACGCGCTCAACGCGGCCCGGCGCAGCCACGCCGCGACCTACGATCGCGCATTCGCCGAGCTGAGGCAGCGAGGCGCGTTGCGCACGCCGCGCGCCGACGCTGGGCACGTCTACCACCAATACGTGGTCCAGACGGAGCAGCGAGACGCGCTGCGCGAGTTCCTGAGCGCGCGTGCGATCGAGACTGGCCTCTACTACCCCAGGCCCATCCACCTGATGCCGGCGCTCGAGGGTGCGGGCCATGCAGAAGGGGCGTTCCCGAACGCCGAACGCGTTTGTTCGCATGGCCTGGCCCTGCCGGTGCACCCGTTTCTGCACGCCAGCGAGCAGACGCGCGTGATCCAGGCCGTGGTCGCGTTCTTCGCGTAGGATCCAGAGCTGTGCCCTTCGATCCTGCGCCGAAGGCCGTCGTGGGCGGTCGCTACGAGCTCGAGAGCGCGATCGGGAGCGGGGGCGCGGGCGCCGTGTGGAGAGCCACGGACGCCGAGACGGGCGCCGGCGTCGCCGTCAAACTGCTGCTCCCGTTCGCGGATGAGAAGCTGAGGGCACGTTTCACACGCGAGGCCGAGACCATCCGCTCGCTCGACAGTCCACACATCGTGCGGGTGCTCGACGCCGGGGAGCACGAAGGTACCCCCTTCATGGTGATGGAGCTGCTGACCGGCGAGGACCTGGCGGCTCGACTGAAGCGAACCCCGCGCTTGCCTGTGCCGCTGGTGCTCGAGATCGCCGACGCCGTGCGCGATGGGCTCAACACCGCGCACGCGGCAGGGGTCGTGCACCGCGATCTCAAGCCGCCCAACATCTTCCTGGTCGGAGAAGGCGAGCACGAGACCATCAAGCTGCTCGACTTCGGTCTCGCGCGCGTCTCCGGCGGGAGCGCAGGTCACATGACCACGCAAGGCGCGGCTCTTGGCTCTCCGCACTACATGAGCCCGGAGCAGGCCAGCGGTCGCAACGTGGACGAGCGCAGCGATCTTTGGTCCTTCGCAGTCGTGCTGTACCGCGCGCTGCTCGGGCGGCGGCCCTTCGAGGCCGAAGATCTGGCGAGCGTGATGGTGGCCATCGCCAAGGACAGTCCGCCGAAGCCCTCACGCCTGGCGCCCGAGCTCCCGGCGGCGTTGGACGCGTTCTTCGCCAAGGCGCTCAAGAAGGACGCCGTGGATCGCTTCCAGACGGCCGACGCGCTGGTCGAGGCGCTGCGCGGCGTGTTCGCGCCGCCCCAGGTCGAGCCCGAGGTCCCCGCGTCTCCGCCCGTGCCAGCGACCCCGCCCGTGCCAGCGACCCCGCCCGTGCCAGCGACCCCGCCCGCGGAGCGACCGAGCTTGCCGTCTGAGCGCGAGTTGGTCACCGAGGGCACGAAGAGCCGCGTGCATCTGGCGCTGATCGTAGCCACCGTGCTGATCCTGGCCGGCGGTTACATGCTCTCGCGGGGTCGAGCGTTGGCAGACACCGTCGCGGGTTGGTTCGACGGCGAGGAGCCGCACGGCGCCCACCCGGAGACGCCGCAGGCAGTCACCGAACCCTTGCCTCAAACCATCGCCAGCGTGCCCAAGGTGGCGCTGACCGGCCCGCAAGGCGTCGTCGAGCTGCCGCCCGCAGAGGCCACGATCGTCAACGTCTGGCTCGAGAACTGCGCCGACTGCATGCCGAGCTTCCACGCCTGGAAGGGCCTGCGAGAGAAAGGCGAGCTGCCGAACGCGCCGATCGTGAACGTGGCGTACGGCAAGTCCAACCCCACTTGGGCCCAGGCTCACGGAGTCGAGGAGTCCGTGGTGATCGACGCCGGCGATCGGCTGGTGCGGCCTTTGGGCATCCATGAGTTCACCACCATGGTGGTGTTGCCGAGCGGGAGGGTGGTGTTCCAGGGCCGGCCCAAGGATCGCGGCTTCAAGGACGCGCTCGCCAGCGCGGTCGCGAGCGCCAGCGCGCCGTGAGGACGTGTGTGAGCGCGGCGCTGCTGCTCACGCCGTGCACCGCGTGGGCGCACGAGCCGGAGAACCCCGACGCGCACCGCTCGATGCCGAACCAAGTCACGGCAGGCGTCACCGTGATGTGCCCTGGCCAGATCCGCAGCGAAGGACAGGCCCTTCGCAGCGTGGCGTGCGTGGGCGCGAGCATCGCGTTCGCGCGCGAGCTCAGCCGCCATTTCGATCTGCGGGCGCGCGTCGAGTACGACAAGCCGTTTCCGGACAGCGACGTCCTGTACGCCTCGCTCCACACGCTGCGTTTCACGGTGGCTCCGGAGCTGGTCGCGTACCGCTTTGATCAGCGCTTCACGGTCACGCTCGGCCCCGAGGTCGGCGGCGCGTTCGCTCTCACCACCGAGCAAAACGACGCGCCGAGCCGCACCGGCTGGGGCTTCACCGTGGGCGCCGTGGCTGGCCTTCGCGGGTGGGTCAGCTACCACACGGGGTTCTTCGGCGAGGTCGGGGCGGGGCTCTCGGACGTGGCCACGGGCGAGTGGTCGCTTCGCCGTGTGTGGCTCGGGCGCGTGACGCTGGGCTGGGCCGATCGCTTTTGAGCAGGAGAGGTGGCCGCGCTCGGTGCCCCTGCGGCCGGCATCATTCTGGGGCGAACCTGTACATCCCGAACGTCAGCAGCCCGTCGGCGGAGACGAGCTGTTCTACTTTTTTGCCGTCCTCCCAGAGGGTGAGCGTATTGCCCTCGACTTGGTAGCGAACGGGGACGGGGACGTCGATTCGCACGTGGCTGCCCCCTCCATCTGGCAAGAGGGTCAGCGTGAAGCAGCCACCATCTCCCTTCGGGCCGTAAGAGCAGCCGCCGCGGTACGTGACGGGCTCGGCAAAATGCCCGTTCTGCGTGGCAGGGACGCCGTTCTGCTGACGTGGCGGCGCCGACGACGCGGCAGAAGGGGCGGACGACAGCGACTGCACCCGCCCATCGTCGGACGACGGGCGACATGACACCAGGAGCGCCACCAGCAGCAACGTCGGGCCAATGAGCGAGCGCATCCGCGCGCCGGCGCGAGCACGAGAGCACAACCCTCGGCTGTCGCGCGCGTCGCGGTGGCAGGCCCCGAGGTGGAAGCGGTTGCGCGCCTCGAAATCGCTCACCTCACCGAGCTGGGCCAGCTCCTCCACCCTCCTCGTCGATGCATGCGACAGCAGGATGCGCGCGCCGGAGAGCTCCGCCACCATCGTGCGCAGCGCCAGCTTCATCAGCGGCATGCTGCGCTCGGAATCCAGCACGGTCAGAGGTAGCTGCGCTGCGCCAGAGTCGCTGGCTTCGGACTGCGGCTCGGCTGGTCGCCTGCGCTCCCGCGCCACTCTCGTTGGGTGATCTCGAGCCTGAAACGGAGCTGCGATCAGCTCGTCATTGGCAGCCCATCAGCTGAACGTCGTCGATGAAGAAATTCGTGACTGCGACGAAATCGTCCGTCGCTCCGGCGAACTGCAGCGTGTGGCTGGCGCCATCCGCGAACGAGCTGACGTCGAAGGTCTTGAGCTCGTAGCCGACGACTCCGCAGCCGGCGTCGCTGTTGTTGGTCTGAAAGACCACGCTGCCGTCGAGGGTGACGCTGAACGTGTCCGTCGCGATGCCTGGATCCTCGCAAGAAGGCAGGTCGAACTGGAAGCTCAGACTGGCGGTGCCAACTGGGATCACCACCGAGCGGGAAATGCTGGCTGACTCGAACGCGCTCGCGGTGCCACCAAACCAGACCCAATAGGTGCCGGCAAAGGGCCCCGTACCACCGCCCATGCCACAGGTCGCGACATCGCACACCGGGGTCCCGAAGTTGAGAGAGGTCTCCGTCCAGCCGCCCCCATTGGGACCGCTCTCGAAGCCGGAGTTGGTCAGCAGGTTCACGAGCGTGCAGTTGTTGGTGCAGCCGCTGGTGTCGAAGCTCGTGCACGCCGTGCAAGCCAGCGAGCCGCCATCGAAGCCTTGCGTCACGCAGCTCTCGCCGTCGAGGTTCGCTCCGTCGCACACCTCCCCCGCGTCCACCGCTCCGTTGCCGCACGTGGGCCCGCCGCCGCCAGCGCCGCTGCCGCCACCGCCATTGCCGCCGGTGGATGGCGAGCCACCTTGAGGACCGTCGCCGCCTTGAGGTCCGTCGCCGCCTTGAGGTCCGTCGCCCCCTTGAGGTCCGTCGCCACCGACGGGTGCGTTTCCGCCACCACCACCCACCGGGCCCGAGCCTCCTGTGCCGTTCCCGCCAGTGAATTCGCCTCCCTCCGCGCACGCGGCGACAAGCAAGAGCATGGCGAGGGAACCGAGTTGGTGTTTCATGACAAGCTCCAAGGCGGCGAAGAGGGCGCTCCTGGAATCGTACACGTTCGGATGCCCGCGCGCTCGCCGGGTCAGCGACGGCCGCGCGAGGTGAAGCCAGCCGACGAGGCGCGTCGCTCAGTCCACCGTGGTCTCGGCGGTCGCGGTGATCGGCTCTGCGTCCTCGGCCAACATCTCGATCATCAACGTGTAGACCGTGCCGGGCTGCTCGTGCGCCTCGAGGTCGACGCCATAGGTCGAGCCAGAGAGCTCGATGATCCCCGAGCTCTCGCCAGCAGGCAGCCCGATCTCGCACAGGGTGATGAGCTCGTCGTTCGGGCAGAAGTCTTCTTCCACGATCGCCGTCGGGCCCACGATGCCGTTGCAGTCCCCGCTCATGTCGAAGCCGACGACGCCGTCCGCCCCCGTGCTCGCGACGATGGTGCCCTGGTTGCACTGCGCCAGGCGCTTGTCGCCTGCATTCTCGAGCACGAACGTGAACCGCATCTCGCCTTCCGACTTGTCGATCGTCACCGAGAGGTTCTTGATGACGAGCGGCGCGGCGGCGGGCGGCGCGCCGCCACCCCCGCCACCGCCCTGGCGCTGATCGCCGCCGGCGCCGCCGGAGTCGTCCCCACAAGCAAAGAGCAGCTGCGCCGCGGCGCAGCACGCGACGAGACGGGCGGTCGTACGAGCGTTCACGGCTGCGAGTCTACCCCTTCAAGCGCTCCTCGCCCATCTCTGCCGCGGGGCCGGATTCACACCCATGCGCAGTCGGCGAACGCAGCACTCGTCCGCCCTGCGCAAGCGTGGCGCAGGTGTGGCGGCAATGCACGAGGTCCTCGCACGGCTACTTGGTCTCCGACGCGACCATGCCTTCGCCTTCGGCGCGCTCGAGATCGCGGTCTGCCTGTTCGCGTGACCGTGTTTTCTTCGCGTGGACGCGCTGAACGACGACCGCTGCGATGACCGCGAGAACGCCGACTCCGAGGCTTGCGTAGAGCATGTGCTGCTTCCAGCACCAACCGTGCCGCGGGGTGCATGTCCACGGCTGGATTCTTGCGACACAGGAGCGCGGCGTGATTCCGGAGAGCCTCTCGAAGTCGCTGCACCAAGTGCACGCATTGCCGGACTACGCCGAGCAGCTCTCGGAGTTTCACCGCGCCTTCGAGCTGGAGCTCTTGGATCTCTTGGGCTCCTTGCCGCTCACCCCGAAGATGAAGGTGCTCGATCTCGCGTGTGGCGATGGCTTCTACACGCGACGCCTGGCCGCTCGCTTGGGCGTTGGAGGCTCGGTGACGGGCGTAGACCTCGACCCCGGGTACCTCTTCGCGGCCACCCGCGAGGCGGCGCGCCACACGGGGCGAGCCACCATCGACTTCGTCGCCGCGTCGTTCGACCGCCTGCCCTTCGCCGATGGCACGTTCGACTTCGTTTGGTGCGCGCAGAGCCTGTACAGCCTCCCGGAGCCCGTCGTCGTGCTCCGTCACGTGGCGCGCGTCCTTCGGCCCGGAGGCGTCGTGGCGGTCCTGGAGAACGACACGCTGCACCAAGTGTCGCTGCCGTGGCCCGTCGGCCTCGAGCTGCCGCTCCGCGCCGCGGAGCTGCGCGCGTTCACCGAAGAGTCGCGCCACCCCAGCAAGTTCTACGTCGGGCGCCGCCTCCTCGCCGTGTTCGCGGCGGCAGGCTTCGAGCCGCTCACCATGGCCACGCACGCCATCGATCGACAAGCGCCGCTCGGCGAGGCGGAGCAGCGGCTCCTGCAGAGCTACCTGGACGGCGTGGAGAGGCGCGTCGCGCCGTTCCTCCACCCGGCGCGGCTGCGCGAGCTCCGCGGGCTCAGCGACCCGCGCTCCCGCCACCACATGTTGCGGGAGCCACACCTGACGATGACCTGGTTCAACGTGCTCGCGCTCGGGCGCAAACCGGCGCCCTGAGCCAGCGCTCCGAGGCTTCGCCTACGAGCTGCACGACAACATCGAGCAACCCGCCTTGTGCTCGGCCCACGCGGGGCGCTTGGCGGCGAAGCGCTCGCGGCCGGGCTGGTCGTCATACGGCCTGCGCATCACGTCGAGCAGCTCGCCGATGGCGGCGAAGTCTCCCGCCGTGGCGCGATCGATCACCTCCTGCGCGAGGTAGTTGCGCATCACGTAGCGAGGGTTGGCGCGGTTCATGGCGGCCTTGCGCTCGGCGGGGTCGCGGCCGTCGGCCAGGGTGCGCGCGGCGTACTGGCTGAGCCAGCGATCGAAGCGCTCGGCGTGGCGCGGGTAGCGCTCGGGCTCGTACAGCGCGGGGAGCAGCACGCTCGCGCTGGGGGCGCGCGGGTCGACGTCCGCGAGCGCGCGGAAGAAGATCGTCATGTCCGCGCCGAGCAGGTGCAGGCAGGCGTAGAGCTCGCCGATCAGAGGGTCGTCGTCCTCGCCGCCGTGCGCGAGGCCGAGCTTCGCGAGCGAGCGCTCGCGCATCGAGGTCTCGAACACGCGCCCATAGCAGGCGAGCCCCTCGGCGAGCAGCCGGTCGCCGTCGAACAGGGGAGCCAGCGCCTGCGCCAAGCAGCTCAGGTTCCAGCGCGCGATCTCGGGCTGGTTGCCGAAGCGGTAGCGACGGCCCTGGCGATCCGTGGTGTTCGGCGTCCAGCCCGGATCGAACGGCTCGATCCAGCCGTACGGCCCGTAGTCGATGGTGAGGCCCAGGATCGACATGTTGTCGGTGTTCATCACGCCGTGCACGAAGCCGACGCTCATCCACCAGGCGACCATCCGCGCAGTGCGCACGCACACCTGCTCGAACCAATGGGCGCGCAGGAGGTCTTTGGGTCCGTGGAGCTCCGGGTAGTCACGAGCGATACAAAAATCCACCAAGCGCTCGAGCAGCGCGCGGTCTCCGCGGCGCGCAGGCAGCTCGAAGTTGCCGAAGCGCAAGAACGACGGCGCCACGCGGCACACCACCGCGCCGAGCTCGAGCTGCGGGTGGCCGTCGTAGAACATGTCGCGCTCCACCTTCTCGCCAGTGAGCACCAGCGACAGCGCGCGCGTCGTGGGCACGCCCAGGTGGAACATCGCCTCGCTGCACAAAAGCTCGCGGATAGAGCTGCGTAGCACCGCGCGCCCATCGGCCCCGCGCGAGTAAGGGGTCCGCCCCGCGCCCTTGAGCTGGAGCTCCCAGCGCTGCTCGCCGACGAGCACCTCAGCGAGCGAGATGGCGCGGCCGTCCCCGAGCTGCCCCGCCCAGTTGCCAAACTGGTGCCCGCCATAACACGCGGCGAAGGGCTCCATGCCGGCGAGGATCTCGCTGCCGCCGAACACGCGCGCAAAGCGTGGATCTTCCAGGTCCTTGGTGGAGAGCCCGAGCGCGACCGCCATCTCCGCGGAGTGGGCGATCAGCTTGGGCGCAGCGGTCGGCGAAGGTGAGACACGTGAGTATGCGGCACCCAAGACCTGACGCGATCGCGGCTCGCTCGACGGGTCGCCTGGGAGCTCGCGCACGAAGCGGTTGTCGAAGCGGAGCTGGTCCAAGGGGCTACCGTGGTCGCGACGGCGGGGGCGCGCAACCTGTTCTCGCGGGGACGGCGTCTGGTAGCCTGAGGACTTGGAGGTGGTCATGCGCCGCTTGCTCTTGGCTCTTGCTTCGACACTCTGGCTCCCGGTCTCCTACGGCTGCGCCGCGGGTGAGGACGGCACTGGCGGCAACGGTGCCCAGAGCTCGGGCGGCAACAACACCGGCGCAGGCGGCGGCTTCGCGCAGGGGGGCAACGGCGGCGCGGGAGGCTTCTCCGAGTGCGCGGCCTTCACCGCCGAGGCCCAGCAAGAGCCAGCTGCCATGCTGATCGCGATCGACAAGAGCGCGAGCATGAACACGAACAACAAGTGGTCCACGGCGCAGCTCGCGGTCGTCTCCGCCATCGACAGCGACACCTTCAACTCCATGTCGCTCGGCTTGGTCGCCTTCCCGAGCTCGTTCACCACACCGCCGCTGTGTCTGTGCGACCCGAGCCTGTGCAGCATCATCCTGCCGCAGGGCGTGTCGTGCGGCGTCAACGCGCTCGCTCAGGTGGCCATGGCCGAGGCTGGCACGATGAAGTCCAACGAGGGCGGCGTGCGCAAGTCGATCTACGACTACCTCGCCCAGAACTCGCCGCTCAGCAACCAAGACGACGGCTCACCGATCTACGACGCGATGGTCGCCGGCTACACCCGCGCTCAAGGCGTACAACACGTCGAAGCGCATCTTGCTGGTCATCACGGACGGCGGCTTCAGCTGCACCAGCGTCGCGAGCCCGGCGCGCAGCGGCTACCAGGACCTCAACGGCTGCCCCGACTGGGAGATCCCCGACAACGTCAACGCCCTGATCACGTCGCAGCGCAACCTGCCCGACACGCCGGTGAACACCTTCTTCGTGGGCCTGCCTGGCTCCGAGAGCACGGGCGGGTCGACCGGCGGGTTCGACACGCCGCCCTACCACATGCGGCTGGCGCTCTCGACGTACGCGGTCAGCGGCTCCCCGGACACGGTCGATCCCGGCTGCAGCAGCGATGCCGTCTACACCCAAGGTGGTCAGGATCCGGCGGTGCCTTGCCACATCGATCTCACCACGGGCGGCTTCGACGCCAACGCGCTCACGCAAGCCATCGCCCAGATCCGCGGCCAAGCGCTGGGCTGCATCTACGAGCTGCCCACGCCGCCGGCGGGCGAGGAGATCGATCCAGCCAAGGTGAACGTGACCATCACTGTGAACGGCACCGCCACCAACCTGGCTCGCCGCGCCGATCCGACCGACACCTGCGCGACCGACGGCTGCTGGGACTACACCGCCGACGGCAAGGTCGAGCTGATTGGCAAGGCTTGCGCGGACATCACCAACGCCACCATGGGCAAGGTGGACATCGTCGTCGGCTGCGACACGATCGTGAAGTAGCTCCCGAGACGCTCTGCTCGTGCTAGATCCGGGGCTCCTGGTGAACCGTTCCGCCGTCCTTGCCCTGGGAGCTCTGTCGCTGGCGTGGGCCACGCCGTGGCGGGCGAGCGCGCAAACAGCCGGCACCGATCCGTCCGACAAGGCGGCTCCGGAGGCCCCCGCGAAGGTGGCGGCGCCGGCCGACAAGCCCGCCGCGCCCGCGTGGGAGACGGCGCCGCCAGAGCACCGCGGCGGGTTCGCGGTGGGCCTCATGATCGGCGGCGGCGTGGGCGCCGCCAATGGCTACCCGAACGACGCGACCAAGATCGGCCGCGAGGCTTACTACACCGAGAGCGGTCTCGGCTTCGGCACGGGCTCGGCGCTGTGGCTCGGGGGCGCGCTCGCCGACTGGCTGAACTTCGGCGTGGGCGGCGGCTTCAGCACCATCCTGAACGGCGAGACGCGCTCACAGACTGCTTTGCTCTTGTTCCACACCGACGTGTTCCCGCTCTATCCACTGGGTGGGCCGCTGCGCGACCTCGGCGCCACGTTCCAGTTCGGCCTGGGCTTCCCCAAGACGATCGACGTCGAGACCGAAGAGACGCTGATCGACGGCTCGAGCTCGTACATGCAGGTGGGCGCCGTGTGGGAGGGCATCCAGGCCTGGAAGTTCCGCTTCGGCCCCACCATCGCCGGCCACTACATGTGGAGCGAGACGTTGCGCCGACCGATGCTGCTGATCGGCTTCCGAGGCACGCTGTACACCTCGCCTTGAAGGGAGGCCGCCGGCGCGTCGGCCCGGCTGAGCTCTCTCGGCTGCGAGCTCGCGGTCGACGAGATCTACCGCGACCCGCTGGGCGCCTGAGCCGCTACTTGGCTTCGAGCTCTTTGCTCACCGAGTTGCCGGCAGTGTCGTAGGCGCGCACGCCCACGATGCGAGAGCCGGCGGGCACCAGCGCGCTCACGTCGGCGTCGAACTTCTCGCTGGCCTCGTCGAAGATGCCGTCGCTCGGGAACACTGGGCGCCAGTCGTCCGTGCCAGCCAGCGCCAGCTCGATGCGCAGGATCGGGCCGAGGCCGTCGCTGACCTCGCCGTTGAGCCGCCGACCGTTCATGCTCAGCGCCTTGAACACGGGGGGCGTGTTGTCCACCAGGACGATGCCCGACTCACGCGAGTGTTTGGTGGTGCGATCGGGCGGATTCACCAGCTCGTCAGTGGCCTCGACGCGCACGCGGTACAGACCCTCTGGCAGCGAAGTGGTGTCCCAGTCGAAGTCGCTCCGCGTGAAGATTTCGCTCGGCTTGAGCGCGTCGCGCCACTCCTTCTGACCGTCGAGCCGGTAGTGGATGCGGTAGCGGAGATCGTCCTTGTCGGGGTTGTCGATGTCCCACTTGATCGACACGCTGGTCGAGGGCTTGGGCGCCTTGCCGCCCGAGCTCGAGAGCCCCTGCTGCAGCTTGCCTGAGCGCTGGGTGCGGCCCTCTGCGCTCACGTTGGTCACCACCGCGCGCAGGTTGTCCGTGAGAAAGTGGAAGCGCACCTCGCCGAACGTGGCGGCAGGATCTTTGGCGAAGCGGGTGCGCAGCTGCACGTAGCGACCCTTGGGGCTCTGGGCCTTGGCCGGCGCGGTGAGCGGCTTGGACCAGGCGCTCCAGCTCGAGTCGGGCTCCTGCGTGTTGCCGCTGCGCGTCTCCACCTCGACCGAGCCGCTGCTGCGCCACGTCAGCATGCCGAAGTCGGCAGGCAGGCCGGCGTCGAGCACCTTGGTGGTCCACACCGAGTCTTGTCCTGACTCGGCCTTGATCTCGCGGACCACCACCGGATCCGACGTGACCAGGAAGCGCTTCTTGCCGCTCATCACGATCGAGGCGATCTCGCGCTCCTCTGCGTCGGCCACGATGCGCTGCAAGCGCTCGTCGTTCACGGTCATCACGCGGCCCTCGGCGCCCATGCCCGCGTACGGCGTGCCGTCGTCAGCCAAGCTGAGCGACGTGAAGTGCGCCTTGCGGTTCTGGATCATCTCCTCTGCCACACCCTTCTGGATGCGGTAGAGCCAGCCCTCGCCAGGGCGACTGGGACGCGCGCTGCCGGGCCCAGGCATGCCGGCGCCACCCTTGGGCGGGAGCGACCAGCTGCCGCCGTACTTGTTGGCGGTGGCCCACACCGTGCCGTCCTTGTAGACCGCGATGCCGGACACATCCTCTGCGTCGAAGTCGTGCACCACCGCAGCGCGACCTGGCGCGTCGATGCGGTACAGGATGGCCTTGCCACTGGTGCCGCAGTACACCTTGCCGTCCGGGCCCACCGCCAGCGACACCACGTGGGTGTCGTCCGCGTCGTAGTGCACCTGGGCGCGGCCCTGCTCGTCGATGCGCAACACCTTGCCCTCGGGGCCGGTGGCTGCGTAGAGGTTCTTGCTCTTCTCGTCGTAGGCGAGCTGCCAGATGTACTCGACGCCCTCGATCTTCTGGCCGAACTCCTTGGCCGCGTCCTTCTTTCCTTGGCCCTTGGGCAGCCGGTAGAGCTTGCCGTTGGGGAACGAGCCCGCGATCACGTCGCCGTTCCAGGCGACTGCCAGCGCGCTCACCGCCATCTGTCCGGTGGTGGCGGCAACCTCTGCGGTGGCGCCGCTGACGCGCATGATCTTGCCCTCGTTGCCGGTGCCGATCAGCACCGAGCCGTCGGACAGGAGCACGCTGGCCCAGGCGGTCTGCGCGTCGGTCACGGGCGTCTTGCCCAGCGACCAGCCGGGGCGCACGTTGCCGCGCGAGTCCACCGACACGCCAGTGAGATCTCCCGCCGACAGATCGTCGATCGAGGAGATGTCGAACGTCCTGGTTCCAACTGCGAACGCCGAGTCCGAAGGAGCGAGCGCCAGCGCACCGAAGAGGCCGCAGGCAATCAGGGGAAGCGCTGTCCGAGTCGATCGCATGGTCGTTTTGGTCTCCACAAAGTCCGGCAGATGCTCTTGAGAAGTGACGCGCGCGCTCACTTGAGGTTGGGGCGCACCTTCACGCGCACCCGATCGCGGCCGAGGATGAAGCGCTTCATCGGGTGGGTGTTGCGGCGGACCGAGCCGAACGTGTCCGGCCCGATCGAGCTCGCGCCCACCTTCAAGGTCTCGAGCGCCCCTGGCGGCAGCCGCTCTGCGACGTTGCCGCGGAAGGAGGCGCCGTTCTCACCCTTGATGCGGATGGTGGTGACCAGGCTCTCTTCCGGGTACGTCGGGTCGGTCAGCGCGGCGATGAGGTCCGTCACCGACTCTGGCGCTGCACGCGCGCGCTCGACCTCGAAGCCGGGGGCGATCTCGATCTCCACCTCTTCGCCGGCGAAGTCGGCGGGGATGGGCACCTCGATCACCTTGCTCTCCGTTTTGCCCAGGTACGGTACGAGGTCGATCTTGATGCGCGCCGGCTCGCCGGGATCGATCTCGGCGTCCATGATCTGCGTGCCGCGGATCAGCGACACCTCGCGCGCGAAGGTGACCTTGACCACCGACTCCACGCTCTCGATGCGCACCTCTTCCCACGGGTTGTTGAGCAACGCCCCGAGCGTGCGAACGACCTTCGAGCGGAACAGCGCGTCGGCGCTGATGGGGTCGCCTGCGCTCGAGCCGAAGTCTCGCAGCTCGATCGCGCCATAGCCCGCCACCTTGATGGTGGTGGTCATGCGCCAGGTGGTGTCACCGCGCTCGCCGGTCACCGTCTCGAGCGGGTTGCCCACCGCCAGCGCGGCGAGCATGGGCGCCATGAAGGGGTCGTGCGCCGCGACCGAGTCCCACTGCGTCTTCTTGACGCCGTCGACACCCTCGATCTTCACCCGCACCGGGAAGGTCGACGGCACGCGTTTGGTGTCCACCACGATCGAGGCCTGCCGGTCGTTGACCATGGTGCCCATCGGCCTCGCGGCCTCACCGATCTTGAAGCTGCGGTTCGAGCTCGCGAGGATCCAGTGCACCTTGGCGATGGCGGTGGGCATGTCGCTCGCGCCGCCGCCCATCATCGGATGGCCGAACGCGACCAGTTTGTCGCCCTCGACGCGGGTGACCGTTCCCAGGCCCATCATCGAGATGTCGCCGCGGATCAGCTGCACGGCGATCGCGCCGCCATCGACGTAGCCGGTAGGCGCGTCTTCGGCCACCGTCTTGCCGCTGCCGCCCGCCTGCAACGGTGTGAGGCCCATGGGCGAGAGCATGCTGTCGACCGCCGAGAGCGAGGAGGGCGTCATGCCCCCCAACAGGATCGGGGTGCTCGCGGCTGCGACCGTGGAGGTGGTGGTCCCCCCGCGCTCCTTCTTGGCCTTGTTGCCCAGCTGTTTGGCGTGCTCTTCGAGGTCATACGCCATCACGCTCGAGCTCTGCACCTCGAACAAGCCGGTCATCGCGCGGCGTGAGGGCTGAGACAAAGTGGCCGCCTTGCCCGCGTCCTTCGAGCGCGGGAACAGGTTCGCGCGCGGCTTGAACAGCGGCGGGATGGGCTTGTCTTGATCGTCCAGCATGTTCTGGATCGGTGTCACGCCCGCAATCGGCTCCGCGCCGAACGTCCAGCCGTAGGCGTACGCGCCGATCATCTTGCCCTCGAGGTAGATCGGGCTGCCGCTCATGCCGGCCACGGTGTGCGCGATGTCCAAGCGCGGGTGGTTCGGGGTCTTGATCAGGATCAGGTCCTGATCGGGCCTGAACCCGGTCAGCACGTTGATGATTTCGACGTCGAACTTCTCTGGCTTGGTGCCGCTCATGACCGTCAGGCCATAGCCCTTCATCCCGGCTTTCACCTTGGAGAGCGGCAGGATGTCGTTGCGCACGGGGACGGCCTCGGCCACGCCGAGACCGATGGCAGCGCTCAAGACGGCTCCTCCAAGGAGCCCGAGGAGGATGGGTGTAGATGAGCTCATGTGCTGGACCGAGGGAGTCTAGCCGACAGACGCTGCCATGCCCGATTTGTTTCCTTCGAACTGGCGGCTCCGCGTCTGTTCAGGCAGGGCGCCGCGGGCCTGCTAACGTTGGCCCCCGGATGTGGAACGGGTTGGTGTTCGCCATGCTGGTGTTGGGCTTCGCGACCTTCGTCACGACCCACCTGGTGCTCGTGATCCGCTTCACCGTGACGCGCCCGCGCTGGCGAGGTCCGCTCGCATTGCTCTTGCCGCCACTCGCCCCCATCTACGCCTGGCGCGAGCAACGTCGTTGGTCGACCGGTCTCTGGATCGGCGCAGTGAGCGTGTACGCGGCAGGCATGCTGGCGCACCAGCTCGGCTGACGGACGCGCCGGGGAGAACGACCTGCGCACGCGTATGCACGGGCCGTGAACCTGCCTCGAATCAGCCTTCCCGGGGCGCTCTGCATCGCATCTTGCGCGCCCAAGATCCCGGGTGAGTACCAAGACCTCGTGCCCGAAGAGGAGCGCGGCGCACTGACCAAGGTGTTGCCCTCGACAACCCTCCGCCCGGCGACCTGCCGTCGCTCTTGCTCTGGTACGACGCCAAGAAGCGCTGCAGCGCTCCCATCGACAAGGTCTGCCTGCTCAACGACGAGTAGCGCCAGCCCACCTGCCGCGCCTAGCTCTTCGCCGGCTTTTCGATCTTCTTCTTCAGCGCAGCGAGCCTGGCGAGCCCGGTTCCTGAGGTTCCCAGAGCATCGCCGACCTCCGACGGGAGGGCTTGTGTCGGCGAAGCAGCGATGCCGAGCGAGTTGGGCGGGAGCCCGCGCGTGTGAAAGTCAGCCCACCACGCGCGAGCGCTCGCCAGCGGCCAGGGTGAGCCGGCGGCGCACGCCTCCAACAACAGCTCCAGCTCGCGCGCCGACGCCGGCCGGTCGTTGGGGTCCTTCGACAAGCACGCGAGCACGACGCGCTCCACGTCCTCTGGAACCGCAACGCCCGTGCGCTTGGAGGGCGGCTCGACCGGGGTATGCAAATGGTGGCTGCACACCTCGATGATCGAGTCGCCGTCGAACACCGGACCACCGGTCAACAAGAAGTAGCCCACGGCGCCGAGCTGGTAGAGATCTGCACGGCCATCCACGACGTCCGGGTGCCGCATGGCCTCGGGAGGAAGGTACTGCGGCGTGCCGACGATCGCTCCCGCCGCAGACAGGGACGCGCCCACGTCGCCCAGATCCTTCACCAGACCGAAGTCCACGACCTTGGCGAAGTCGGGGATGCCGCCGCGCTCGCACAGCAGGATGTTCGCGGGCTTGAGGTCTCGATGGATGAGCCCCACCCCGTGGGCCTCGACCAGCGCGCTCGCCACTTGCCGCATGATGTGGATCACGCGCCCCGGCGATTGCCTTCCATCCCGCGCGACGAGCTGCTCGAGCGTCACGCCGTCGAGCAGCTCCATCGCGTAGTAGAAGACCCCGTCCGGCGTGCGGCCGTAGTCGAAGACGGCCACCACGTGGGGATGCGTGAGCTTGCTCGTGAGCTGCACTTCGCGCTCGAACCGGGCGATCGCGAGCTCGCCGGCCTCGTCGGGGGGGAGGAACTTGATCGCGGTCGGACGACGCAAGAGCGCGTGGTGCGCGATACACGACGCCCATGCCACCTTCGCCCAATCGCTCGTCGAGCTGGTACTTGCCCAGCTTGGAGGCCTCCTTGATCTCTTGCCGCAAACCAAACAGGATGCGGGACGTCGCAGAGGTGCCGCCCAAGATCAGGGCGACCCAGATCGCCGTGCTCACCAGGGCATAGGTGAGGTCGAACGAGCCCAGCACTTGCCGGGCCGCGGTCGCCTCCGGGCCATCACCTTGGTACAGGACTCGCACGGCGTAGAAGGTCGGCGCGCAGGCGAGCACCCCCACCATCACCGTCCGCACGACGGTGCTCGGCACGAGCGCGGCGCGCAGGTAGAGCAGGTTGGACAGGACGATCAAGAGCAGCAGATCGAGCCGCAACGCGGGGGGCGAGTCGACCAACGTCCAGGCCATGTACACGCCGATGCAGGCTGCGAACGCACCATCCACCACGTGGAGAACGGGGAGGCTGCGTTTGCCGAGCTTGAGGTACGCATAGATCAGCGCGCCCGTCAGAATGCCGAGGGCGTGTGTCTCCAGCGACTCCTGCGCGAACGCCTTCCGCAGTCCGGAGGGCACGAGCGCAAAGATCCCCGTGAGGCCAGCGAGCTCAGCCGCAAGCCACAGCGACACGGTCGTGCCGACGTAGCGGCGAATGCGTCGCTGGACGTACGCGCGCGCTTCCTCGGGCTCACCGGGCAAGCTGCCAAACCCGAACGCCGAGGTGAAGTCGGGCCGAGCCAGCGTGATCGCCGACGCGCGCTTCTCCGTTGCGCCGTGGGGGTTGAGCGACGTCACGAGGGCGTCTCTCGTTGCCCGATCCGTCTCGGGCATCAAGGGCACAAAAGCCAAGCGGCGAGGCTTGGGGGCCTCGCCGTTCGGCGCTCACACGTTGCGGAAGGTCACTCGCCGGAGCAGGTGACGAACACCGTGGAGCCGGTGCGCGGGTCGCCTGCGCCGACGAAGCGGACCAGGCGGCGCTCCGCGTCGGGGCAGGTGGCCACGATCTCGGGGTTGGCGGTCTGGTCGACCGAGGGGTCGACGTAACACCAACCATCGCCCTGCCCAGTCGACTGGGGATCCGTGTCGTTCTGGCAGGTCTCGCGCTGGTCGCCGGTGAGCTGCTGAATTTCGCAGAAGCAGTCCCAGTTCGGGTTGGCGAACGGATCTTCCTTCGCGGCGAGCACGGCGTTGTAGGTGGGGTTCGGCGCGCCATCCAACTGCTCGGGGATCGCGGCTCGACCGTCGGAGTCGCAGTTGCAGCTGCCCGCGGTGGCGGCGGCCTCGATGACCAAGCAAGGCACGTTGCCCTCGCTGTCGGCGGTGAGCTCACGCGCCAAGCACTGACCGCCGAGCTCTTCCTTCAAGCGATCGATGATCGAGTTGACGGCGGGCCGGTAGCCGTAGTCGGCCGCGTTGGTGTCGTTCACCTCGGCGGGGCAGATGCTGGCGAAGATGCCTTGCGAGCCCATGCCGCGCAGCAGCGCCAGCTCACGCAAGCCGGGGTAGGCCTTCGCGTTGATTTGCAGCGTCTGGTCGGTGGTGTCGCACAGCGGGTTGTTGCAGCCGGCACCCACACAGTCGCAGTCCGGCCCGTTGGGCACCGGCGTCACGAGCGGGAAGATGCAGGCGTACTGCAGGTTGTCGTTGTCGGGGATGCTGTAGTCGTTGCCGTTGAACTCGTTGCCCGCGTCGACACCAGGGCGCTCGTTCACCGACTCGATCATCCAGGGGTCGGAGGGCGGCTCGTTGCCATCAGGGTCGCCGATGAGATCGTTCAGATCCGCCTCGAGCTCGCCGAAGGTCTTGAAGCCCTCCGACAAGTCGGCCGGGTTGCGCGCGATCTTCTGCCAGGGCACACCGACGATGCCGGCCACGAACACCAAGTCGGGGCTGCGGATGTTGCCACCTTGGCCGCTCAGGTCTTGGAACAGCGGGCTCGTGACCGCGTTGGCCGGATCGGCGGGGGCGTAATCGGTACGGCTGGGATCGATCTCGATCTGGGTGAAGGCGTTGATGTAGCGCTGCACCGGATAGAGGAAGTTCGCGCCGTAGCGCTGCTTCTGGTTGAAGCACTTGAGGTTGGGGTGATCCTCGGCCTGGGTGTAGTTGGGCGTCGCGCAAGCGTTGCCAGCGTCGCAGCCGGAGGGAATGTCCAAGCCACAGCTGGTGCAGCAATCGCTGTTCGGGTCCGTGGCGCACTCGCTCGTCGAGCGGAAGAACGGCGCCGAGGAGAGCACCAAGAAGCCCTGCTCGTCGGGCCCGGTGTTGACCGAGCAGTCGTTTTCGTCGCTCAGGATCAGGATGGCGAGCAACGAGTCGGGCCGCAGGAAGTCAGCCCGCTGCTGGAGCACGACCGTGTCGGTGCCCTGCTCCTCCAGGTAGGAGCCGTTGCGCACGAGCGACTCGTACGGATCCGGGTCCACCAAGAAGCGCAGGATCGACTCGAGCTGCATCTCGTAACCGCAGCCGCGCTGGTCGACGCCGACGACCAGGTCGCCCAAGTTCGCGGCCAGGTTGGCGGCGTCGGTCTCGCCTCCGCGCTGGTTGTCCGGGTCCCAGGCGAGGAAGCCCTTGTTCTCGAAGGTGGGCACGGTACCAGCGCCGCCGCGCGACAAGAGGTGTGCCTTGTCGTCGGGGTGGAGGACGGTGGCCGACTGGCACGAGCCCGACGTCAGATCACCGAGCGAGGAGCTGATGATGCCGACGTTGATGTTGCGAATCGGGGGGAACTCCGGCTTCGAACCGTCGGGGCACTCGCCCATCGTGTCCACGGTCTGGCCGGTCGCGACGCCCATGTCGTCGACGCAGTTGGGCGTCACGAGGCGGTTCACGAGGTCGGGCACCGCTGCGGCCAGGATGGCCTGCTTGTCTGCCATCGAGATCGAGTTGTCGACCGCGAGCAGCAGGTCGATCTTGTCGACGCCGTTCTGCTGCAGGCGCTCGACCACGGTGGACGTGGTGCGCGGATCGATGCGGTCGATCGGGCGGTTGAGGCAGCCCATGGCGGTGGCGCCAAGACCGAGAGAGAGAACGGACGCTGCACCCAGCCCCCGAAGGAGCCGCTTGGTTCGGGACATTGCTGACCTCGTCTAAGGAGCGCGCTCGGCGGGGCCGAGCGAGTCGAGAAACACGTCGAAGTGGCCACGCTAGCAGGCGCGCGCGCACGGATTCAAGCACTCCCCGTGCCCGCTGCCGCGCGATTGCTCAAAGGTTCAGCATCCCTTGTCATTTCGGCCGGGAGCACGAGGCGCGCCCCGAGCGCTGGCGCGCGTCGGGGCGGCGCGACCATGACAACTTAGTTCGCTTGTCTGCCAATCGAGTTGGCGGCTGGGCCCACACCCGGGCACCGTTCCGGATCGGCCACGGTTGCGCTACGAGCTTGGGATGCCCCGCGCGCTTGCCCTGATCGTCACCCTCTGCGCTCTGTGCCTGTCGAGCCGCGCGCTCGCGCAGACCACCATCACGTTCGATTCGCCCTCGGCGCCGGGCACGTTCTCGGAGCAGATGCAGCCGATCAGCGCCTACGACGGCGCGCTCGTCTTCAGCAACACGACCATGGAGGTGTTGAACGAGAGCGGCGCCTTCGGGGTGACCGGCCACAGCGCGCCCAACTTCTTGGCCTGGAACGACAGCATCACCAACCAGAGCTTCACGCTCACGTTCCCAGCCCCGTCGAGCGCGATCTCGCTGCGCGTGGGCAGCGTCTTCAACGGCACGGCGACGATCCAGAGCTTCAACGGCGCGGGCACCATGTTGAGCACGCAGAGCGTCGGCATCAGCACCAACCTCGTCACCATCAACGTGCCCGCGTCGGGTGTGGCGAGCCTCACGTTCTCGGTCACCGGGGCCTACGGCGTGGTGGACGACATCACGTTCACGACCGCGGCTTGCGGCAACGGCGTCATCGACGCGAGCGAGCAGTGCGACGACGGCAACGCGGTCGCGGGGGACTGCTGCTCGCCCACGTGCACGTTCGAGCCCGCCTCCACGGTGTGTCGGGCCGTCGCCGGCGTGTGCGACCTGGCCGAGACCTGCACCGGCGCGTCGGGCACCTGCCCGGCCGACTCGTTCCTGAGCGCCGCCACGGTGTGCCGCGCTTCCGTCGGGGACTGCGACCTCGCCGAAAGCTGCACTGGCGCCGGCGCCGCGTGCCCGGCCGATGCCTCGGCCCCGGATGGCTCGGCGTGCGGCGCGCTCATGACCTGCGACGGCCCCTCGAGCTGCCAGGCCGGTGCCTGCGTAGCCATGCCGGTCGACTGCGACGACAACAACGCGTGCACCAACGACAGCTGCAGCGACCCCGGCGCCATGTGCGTGCACATGACGATCGAGGGCTGCTGCAACACCGGCGCGGACTGTGACGACGGCGATCCCTGCACCCAGGACTCGTGCCTCGTCGCGGTGTGCTCCAACACGCCCATCGCGGGCTGCGGGGAGGGCGGCGGCGGCGCCGGCGCGGGCGGCATCGGCGGCGGTGGCGTCGGCGGACAGGGCGGCTTCGGCGGCGGCTCGGGTGGCGACGGCGTCGGCGGCGACCCCGTGAGCGGTGGCGCGGGCAGCGGCGGCGACACGGCGGCGGACGACCTCGACGACGGCGGCTGCGACTGCCGCAGCGCCTCCACCCGCGGCTCGGCCTCCGGCGCGTGGATCGCGCTCGCCCTCGCGGCGATCGCGGCGCGAAGGCGCCGTCGGGCGGCCTGAGCGTCAGCGCTCAGGCCAGTACTCGGCGACGGCCTCGACCGGCTGCAAGCTCTCGAACACGCGGCCGCAGGCCACCTTCACTCGGTCGTCAGCCAGCTTCTCGGTGGCGACGTCGAACACCCACTTGGCGAGCCGTTCGCTCGAGGGCGTGAACGGGAAGATGGCGAGCTTGATGCCGCCGGGCAGCTCGTTGCGCGCGCCTGCGAGATCTCCTGCGTGACACTTGGGCGGGCTGCCGAGGTGGCCGTGGATCTCGCGTCGCGAGCCCACCAGGGCCACCCCGAGCGGAGGGAACAGCTCCTTGGTCTCGACCCAGCTCGTCTCGCCCAGCGCGAGGGAGTGATCGAGCAGATCGAAGCAGGGCGAGAGCACCCGCTCGTGCACGAGGTCGAAATCGACGACGAAGCCCTGCGCGTCGAGCTCGCGCGCCTCGAGCACCACCTCGAAGCGCCAGGTGTGCCCGTGCAGCGAGATGCATGGCCCCTCGTGGCCGCGCACGTGGTGGGCAAAGTGCAGGTGGATGCCGAGGCTCGCGCGGTACATGGTGGCTCAGCCGCGGTAGATCACGCGGGATACGTCGTTCTCGCGCAGCGAAAGCTGACACAAGCCGGGCAGCGCGGGCTTCAGTCGATCCCAGATCCAGGTGACGAGCACCTCGCTGGTGGGGTTCTCCAAGCCTTCGATGTCGTTCAGGTAGTGGTGGTCGATGCGGTCGCGCAGGGGCTTCATCGCCTCGTCGATGCGCGCGAAGTCGAACACCCAGCCTGTCTCGGGGTCGAGCCGACCCTCGACGTGGATGTCCAGGTAGAAGGCCAGCCCGTACACGTTGTGACACGGGTGCGTGGGCGGCGTGTTGGGCAAGCGGCGCGCCGACTCGAAGCGGACCGTCTGCACCAGCTCGTACACGCCGCTCGCGCTACCCATGGCGGCTGCTTAGCTGCTCTCCACGCTGCCGGGAAGCAGCGTGTGCTCGCGCTTGTACGCGCGCAGGCTGGCCACCTCGGCGCGAGAGGGGTTGATGATCAAGAAGCCGTGATCGGCGTCGATCAGCGCCACGTCGCCGGGGGCGGCCCAGCGGAAGCCGCCGTCCACCTCGGCGATGGCGGGCACGCCGAGCAGCTTCAGCAACACCTCGGTGCGCGGCGTGATGGCGCGCGTGACGGCCACGGCCGACGGCTGGCTCTTGGCGGTCACGATCAGATCGAACACCGTGATCTTCTCCACGATCAGCACGCAGCGCGCCGGCACCTGACCGCGCGCGTCGTGCGACGCGAGCATGAGCACGGCGTCGACCAGGTCTTCGATGTCGCGCGAGCGTTCGGCCAAGAATGGATCGCCGACGATGCCTGTCGCCGCGCGGGTCACCTCGCGGGCGACGGTGGACAGCGCCTCGGCCGCGCCTTTGCCCGCCCGCACCAGCTCGACCGCGCGCTCGCGCAGTCGGGTGTCGCTGGCCATCAGCGAGTAGCCCGCGAGGAAGCTCGTCTCGCCCACGAGGTGCAGCGCCTCGGCGCGCCGCTGCAGCGCCGCCACGGCTTTCTCCACCGTGTCGAACGCGCCGAGCAGCACCTTCTCCTCGCCGGGCTGCGGCGGCACCTTGCGGTCTTTGGCCGGTCGTCGCAGCGCAGCCAGCGCGCCCATGGCGCGGCCCGCCATGACCGGGCGGCCCGGCAAGGTGACCTTGCGCGTGCCGCCGCCGCTCTTGCGCAGCGGTTTGTCGCGCAGGCTGTCGAGCAGCGCGGCGTGCCGCACGGCGTGGGCAATCGGCGCGGTGACGAGCGTGGCGATCACCACGTCGATGGGCTGGAACGGGTGGTCGTTGCGCTGCACCACCAGCGCCCCGAGCGGGCTCTGGTCTGGGCCGAGGATGGGCACCGCCATGAACACCGGGTAGCGATCCTCATCGAGCTCGGTGAAGCGCCGGAAGCGCTCGTGCCCCGACGCCACGTTGGCGGTGACGGGGCGCAGCTCGCGCACCGCCAAGCCCGTGAGGCCCTCGCCCACGCGCAGTCGGATCACACCCTGCGCGCGCGGACCGAAGCCGACGTTGCCGCGTAGCACCAGCGTCTCGCCGTCGCCTTCGAGCAGGTAGACCGAGACCACCTGCGCGCCGATCACCTTCGCGGCCAGCTCGGGGAGACCGTCGAGCAGCGCGGTGAGCGGCATCGTCTTGGAGGCGAACGACACGAACGACAGCGCCGCGGCCACGCGCGCAGCGTCGCCGCTGGGGGCGGCGGCCACGACGAGGCGGGATTCGGTGCTCTTCGGACGTGCCATGGCGATCAAAAAAGGCTGAAAATGTGCGGCCCCGAGTGGCCGATGCGCGACCCAGCGTGTAGCATCTTTTGCCCATGGATCGACACGCCTTTGGCCGCCGCGCGTTCCTTGGCGCCACGCTCTCTGCGGCGGCGCTCGCGACCACCCGAGAGGCCGACGCAGCCGGGCGCCCTGGCCTCGCTGCCAAGCCGCCGGCGGGCTTCGTCCCGCTCAACACACCCGGCAAGGTGGTGCGTGTCGACAAGGCAAACACGCTGCAACAGAACGGCCTGTGGCCCAAGCAAGAGGCGGCCGACGCCATGCTCAAGCGGGTCATGGAGGAGCTCACCGGCAAGGCCGACCTGGGCGAGGCCTTCAAGCGCTTCGTGCACCCGAGCGACAAGGTCGCCATCAAGCCGAACGGCATCGCCGGCCGCAAAGGCGCCACCATGGCGTCCAACAAGGAGCTGGTGCTCGGCATCGTCCGGGGCGTGATCGCGGCGGGCGTGCCCGCCAAGAACATCACCATCTTCGAGCAGTACCCGAGCTTCTTGGCCGGCACGCGCGTGGTCGGCAAGGACCAGGTGATCGACGCCGAGTTCCCCGCCGGCATCCTCACCACGGTGCACGAGAACAAGGACGCCACGATGGACGAGATCACCGTCGCCGGCGTGAAGACCAAGTTCGTGCGCGCGCTCACGGAGGCCACCTGTGTGATCAACGTGAGCCAGATCAAGGACCACTCGATCTGCGGCTACACCGGCACGCTCAAGAACATCACCCACGGCTCGATCATCAACCCGCATGACTTCCATGCGCACAACGCGAGCCCCCAGATCGCGCAGCTGTACGCGCAGGACGTGGTCAAGAGCCGCGTGCGCCTGCACATCGCCGACGCGTTCAAGATCATCTACGACGAGGGCCCGCTCGACACCAACAAGCGCAGGCGCGTGCCGTTCGAGGCGGTGTACGCCTCGACCGATCCGGTCGCGCTCGACGTGCTCGGCTGGGCCGTGGTGGAGCAGCACCGCAAAGACAACGGCCTGCCCACGCTCAAGGACGCCCAGCGCGAGCCCAGCTACATCAAGGTCGCCGCCGAGCTCGGGCTAGGCGTGTTCGACAAGAACCAGATCAGGCTGCGCCACGTGAAGGTGTGACGCGCGCCGCGCCGCGCCGCCTGCGCAGCGCGACCAGCCCGAGGGCGACCAGCGCCCACGCCGCACGAGAGGAGCCTTTGCTCGAGGCCGCGCGGCAGTCGCAGCCGCCGTCGTCGAGCCCGACGGCAGAGGTGTCGCCGCGACCGCCGGAGCCGCCCTCGCCGCTGGCCTCGCCACCCTCACCGGAGCCACCCGCGCTCGCGCCACCTTGACCAGATCCGCCGGCTGCACCAGCGCCGCCGCCCCCTTGGCCGCAGCCGAAGATGGGCGTGTGCACGCAGGTGGCGCCCGGATCCTCGCAGGAGTCGGTGGTGCAGGCGTCGGCGTCGTCGCAGTCCACCGGCATCCCGGCGGTGCACGCACCGGCCTGGCAGCTCGACGCACCGTCGCACGTGGCGGCAGGGCCGCAGGCGGTGCCATCCGCGGCGAGCAGATCGGGCGGGCACGTCGCTGACGCGCCGGTGCACGTCTCCGACTGATCGCACACGTCGACGGGCGCGCGGCACACGGTGGTGGCCGGCTCGAACGCACACGTGGCCGAGCAGCAGTCACCTGGGTTGGTGTTGCCGTCGTCGCACTGCTCGGTGCCCTCGATCGTGCCGTTGCCGCACACGATGTTGGAGAAGGTGACGTCGTCCACCACGCCCGCGATCGCGGTGGTCGAGAACGTGAGGCTCGACACGTTGGTGGCGGTGATGTTGATGGTCACGAGCGCGGAGCCGAGCGACTGGTTCACCGTCTGGAGCACCGTGCCCGAGCCGTTCAAGGCCGTGACCGTCACGTTGCCACCGTTGCTGCTGCCCGTGCGGAGCGAGATGCCGCTCGACGGCGACGGAAACGTGAGCGTGAAGCTCTGGTTGGTCAGCGCGTTGTTCCAGGCCAAGAAGTTGGGCGCGCTGTGACCGGTCACGCCGAAGTTCCCACCCTCGTTCAACACCTTCATCGTCGTGTTGGAGAACACCAGCGCGCCCGAGTACGTGCTGATGGGCTGGGACTGGTCGACGAAGTTGGCTGGTGCGGAAGGCGTATCGAAGGTGATCGTGGTCTGCGCGAACGCCTGGCTCGCGACGCAGAAGGCAAAGAACGCGAGGACGAAGGCCAGGGCTCGACGCATGCTCGAGAACTACCGCAAAAGCCGGCGTGCGAGAACAGACGACGAGCGCGCTGGCGCGCTACCGCCCCACGCTGACGTGCACGAGCTCGCGCTGGCACAGACCGAGCAAGATGCGCAACACGTCGAGCTGCGGCAGGCCGGACATGTCGACGATCTCCTCGACGGTGGCGACGTTGTCGACCAACGTGAGCACGAACGCCTCGCGCGGATCGAGGTCGAGCTCGATCAGATCGGTCTGACGCAGGCGGCACCGGGGGATGCGGCTCGGACCGCCGAGCTTCTCGACGTAACGGCGCACGAGCATCGCCCGCGCGGCAGCGATGTAGTGCAGCGCGGCCTTGGCTTCGGGTTGCTCTTCGAGCAAGGTCTCGCCCTGCACCAACACGGCGAAGTAGTCGCCGCGTTCGAACGCGGCGCGAATGCGGGGCAGCGCGTCCTGTTCGCGAGGCGCCGGCGTGGCCGGCCGCACGCCAGACACGTGCGCCGCGGGCTGCTCGAGCTCGTCGATCGCGGCGAGCTCCTCGCTGGAGAGGCTGGCCTCTTCGATCTCGATCGTGGCCTCGCGCAGGTCTGCCGCGATGGCTGCGAGCTCTTCCTCGGTGAGCGTCGACTCGGACAGCTCGAGCGTGACCTCGTCGTCGTCGAGGTCGACGAGCTCGAGCAGCGCACGCACGTTGCTGCCGAGCCAAGACGTGTCGAACAGCGGGGCCGCAAAGTCCCATGGCGCGAGCGTCTCACGCAGGCGCGGCCGCAACGCGCGCGTGCCCAGCGGGGTGGGCGCGCGCCACGTGGGCACGAGCGCGGGCCCCTGCTCGAGCGCCTTGGCAGGCGCGGGGTCGACCGGCTCGCTCGACTTGCGATCGGCTCCAAACTCAGCGTCGATCTCGTGCGTGATCCGGCGCGTGCCCGAGATGTTGCTCGACGCTTCCCCGAGCTCGGGGTCGTCCCACGCTTGCTGCCTGGATCTGGGCTGTGCCATGTGCTGCGCTTCCCCGCCTGGTTTCCCAGACTAAGCCCGCGAGCCGCCGCCGTCGATGCTCAGTACGAGGGCTTGGGCTTGTTCGAGCCAGGACGGAAAGGATCTTGTCCAGGGGGCGCCGACGAAGTCGCGAGCGGGTTTCTGCCGGTGGCGGAACGGGTGCCGTCGGCGAACGGGTTCCTGGCGGTGGTGTTGCGCGTCGGGCTCGTGAACGCGCTCACCGCCGCGTGGGTGCCGGAGTCGTGTGATCGTGCGCGTGGCTCGAAGCTGCCCGGCGGCTTCGCCCTGGCCAGCAACACGCGTCGCCCCTCCACCTCGTCCGAGCAAGCCGCGCCCGAGTGTGGCGCGAAGTCGCTCAAGACCCGCCCAGCCTGCAGCTTGCCGAGCGGCGTCGGCGGGTGCACGACGACCAGCGGCACGCCGTGCGCGTCGAGCTCACTGAGCAGCTTGCCCAGCGCATCGCGCATGGCCTCACCGACCGCGTTCGGGCCGTTCGAGAGATCGAGCAACACCGCACCCAGGTGCGGCATCAGCGCGCGCACTCCCGCGCCCACGCCGTCGAGCACGCGCGCGAGCTCCTCGTCGGCCACATTCGGGTGCCGGCCGAGGCGCACCGTCACGATCGACTGGTCGAGCGACAGACCGACCAAATCGCCGTGAATCAGCGTCATTGATGACAAGATAGCAAGTGGAGAGGCCCCGAGCACGCCGTCTCGGGGTGGGCGACTGTGGGCAAGCAAGGCTTGCCGCCCCGAGAGCGGGTTGGTACTCCGACCGCCATGGCCAAGCCGGGTGACCTCGATCAAGCGCTGAACAACCTGTTCGAAGCCGAGCGCCGACTGCGCACACTGCACGACGAAGTCGCCGACAGCGAGGCCGGGGCGTTGCTCGAAGCCATCGCCAAAGCGCTCCATGTGGCCACCAAGGAGAGCGACGCCAACGAGGCCTCGCTGCGGCTCGAGCGTCTGGCTGCGCTGCTCGGCGAGATGGACTCGGCGCGCGCAGTCGACCTGTTGATCGACATCTTGAACAGCGATCACCCCGACGCGCGCTCGGCCGCCGGCGAGCAGCTCGAGGGGCTGAGCTTCGACCGCTTCAAAGAAGTTGCGCGCGGCGTGGAGCGCGCGCTCAAGCGTCTGCCCAAAGGGTCGCCAGCGCTGCCGGAGATTCCCTATCTCTTGGCCGAGGTGCCGGAGCCCGGCGTGACCAAGCTGCTCGAGCAGTTCCTCGAGCACGAAGACGCCGACGCGGTCGCCGCCGCGATCGAGGTGGCGGTCGAGGTGGGCGATCCGGCGATCACCAAGCGCCTGGAGAAGATGACCGAAGACAAGCGCACGGTGGAGATGAGCGACGAGAACGACGACACCGCCGAGGTCACCATCGGCGAGCTCGCGCTGGACGCGCTCGACATCTTCTCCGGCATGGAAGAAGAGAGCGACGAGACCGAAGAGCCAGCGCCGCAAAAGCGCGGCAAGAAGTGAGCTGAGTGGCCGCGGCAGCGCTCCTCGCTCCGCCCTACGACGAGGCCGACGTCGAGGCGCTCGCGGCCGAGGTGTTGCCCAAGTACCTCTCGTTCTTCAACGCCATGGCGGTCGATCGCCTGCTGCTCTCGCCCCAGTCGGCGGTGCTGAGCTGCGGCCCGCTCGCCTTCAGCCTGTCCGATACGGTGGCGGAGCGGCTGCCTGGCGCGGTGCTTCGCGGGCTCGAGCCGTCACGCGCGGCGGTGAACGCTGCGCTCGAACGTTCGGGCACGTCGCTGTCCGGCGCCGAGTTCGACGTGCTCGAGAGCCTGCCGCTCAAGCACCCGCGCGCGTCGTTCACGCATTTCTTGTTGGTGCATCCGCTGTCGGGCCCTGCGTCGCGGCAGCTGCTCTTGCGCGAAGCGCTGCGCGTGCTCGTGCCGGCGGGCCAGCTCGTCTACACGCTGCCGCTGCGCGGCTCCTGCCCCGAGATCGCGGACATGTTGCGCGAGTTCTCGCTCAAGCACGACAAGCCCCGCTTCGCCGAGGCGATCGAGATCGCCTCGCAGAGTCGGCCCACTCCCGAGACGCTGACAGAGGAGCTCGAGCGACTCGGTTTCACCGACGTGAGCGTGGACGTGGAGCTCCTGAGCGTGGCGTTCGACTCGGGCCGCGACTTTGCCGCCCACCCGCTGTTTCGCCTGATGCTCGCGCCGGACATGACTGCGCTGATCGGCGATCCGGCCGAGGGGGTGATCGCCAGCGCGCTCGAGTACGCCAAGGGCGCCATCTCCAAGTACTGGTCGGAGGGACAGTTCGATCTCACGGTGAACCTGGGTTGCGCCGTCGCTCGGCGGCCGGCCTGACGGAAGGCGTCGCCGATCGATTGCGCGCCCGGCCGAGGCCGTGGTACCCACGCGCCATGCCGCAGCAACCGATGGTGCGTAAGAAGCAAAAGGCCCGCAGGACCAAGCAGCTCGCCGCTTGGCGTCAGAAGCAAGAAGCCGCCGAGCAGAAGTCCACGCCCAAGAAGAAGTAGCCCGCGTCTTCCGTGCCGAAGACGCTGGTCTGCCGCTGCGAGGACGTGACGCTCCACGAGCTCGTGACCGCCATCGAGCGCGGTCACACCGACGTGGAGTCGGCGAAGCGCTACACGGGCTTCGGCACCGGCTGGTGCCAGGGCAAGTCGTGTCTCGCGCTGTGCGCGCAGGTCATCGCTGAGAAGGGCGGCAACGCCGCGCTGCCGATGACGCCGCGACCGCCGTACCATCCGGTGAGCCTGGCCGCGCTCGCGGGCCTCGCAGACGTGATCGACCACTGAGTCGACCAGTCCGCCCGAAGGGCGGCCAAGATCTCAGGGGGCGAGACCAGGCGAGTCGCGTTGTCGACGCACCTAGCGCGCCAGCTTGAGCACCAAGCGCAGCACCGCGTCTGCGCGCTGCTCCAGGATCTTGGGGTCGACCTTGTCGGCCGTGTCGGTCGGCTGGTGGTAGTCCGACGACTCGCCCGAGCTGAAGAACGCAAACGGCACCCCGCGCTTCTCGAAGGCCGCATGATCCGAGCGGCCGCGCGACATCTCCTCCAGCATGGGCCGGAGCTTGGGCGGTAGATCGGCGATGGTGATCGCGCGCACGCCCGCTTCCTTGCACGCCTCCTTGGCCAGGTCTGCGATCTCGCCCGGCGGCTCCGGCAGCACCACACCCACCGCCTGATCCGGGTCCACGTCGGAGAGCACCCCCACCAGGCTGGCCGCCAGCCACAAACCCGGCTGATCGACCAGCGGCCGACCGATCATGTCGATGTTGATCATGGCGTGGAGCGGCCGCTGCTTGAAGTCCCACTTGGCCGCGAACGCGTCGCTGCCGTGCAGGCCAGCCTCCTCTGCGCCAAAGAACACCACGATCACCGGGCGCGACAGCTCCGACCGCCGGGCGACCAGCGCGCGCGCGACGGCGAGCACCATGGCCGTGCCCGAGGCGTTGTCCTCTGCGCCGGGGTAGAGCTTGCCCTTGCGCACGCCCACGTGATCGTAGTGCGCGCCGATCAGGATCGGCTGCGCCTTGTGAGGCGCGGGTGGCGTGATCGTCGCGATCACGTTGGCGCTCTTGAAGCGCCGAAACGAGAACGGCTGCACCTCCGGCTCGAGCGCCGCGTCCTTCAGCTGCGTGACCAACCAGTCTCTTGCGACACCTTCGTCGTCGGTGCCGGAGCCGCGGCCTTTGCGCTCGGGCGCCGCGAGCCAAGTCACGTCCTTCCACATGGCTTGCCCGGCGAGCGGGCCCTTGTCCTTCTGCGCGGCCGAGGCCGAGGCCGACGGCAACGCCGACGCGGCGCTCGACATCGCGCCGCTGGGGATCGCCTCGGTCGATGCGGCAGGCGGCACGGCCGACGCGGATCTCCGATCGCCGGCGTCGCCGCCGGCGCAACCGAACGAGAGAGACAGAAGCAGCGTCGCGGCGCGGAGGGCTCGAAACGTCACCCGCGAAGGATACGCGTGCGCTCGCGAAAAGCTCGCGCGAACCCGGCCACTGAGCCTCGATCCCAAGCTCGTGGCGGCTTCTCGCGTCTCACGCAAGGTGCGCCTCGACGCTCTCGTTTGCCTTGTGTGGCTGGCGCTGGCCGCCTGCGGCGCCGAACAGCGGCCACCGGGCGCACGACACTGGCCGCTCCCGGTACCGTCTGCGCTCGCCCTCGCCGAGGACGATCGGCTCGGGCTCGATCCGTTGGGTGGCGGGGTGGGAGCGCAGGTCGTGTTGCGCAACGATCTCTCGCGCCCGAGCGCGGTGCGCTTCTCTCCCGACGGCGCGGTGCTCGCCATCGCCGATCAAGAGCCCTCCTTCGTCGACCACACCCCGCTCACGAACGTGCACTTGTTCGACACCAGCACCTGGCGGCAGCGCTGGCTGTTCTCCGTGGGTCGGGGCCGCGTCAGCGAGTGGGACTTCTCGGCCGACAGTCGCTTCTTGTACGTGCGTCCGGACGGCTCGACGAACGCCGACCCGTTCGTGTTCGACCTCCACCAGCCCGGGACCTTCCGCGCGGGCTCCGCGCCCGAGCTCGCGCCAGCGGAGCGTTGGTCCCTCGACCCCGTGCGTGGCTACGAAGCGGCCATCGTGCGCGACCAACCGTATGTGCGGATCACGGACACGCGGACGGGCGATCGCGTCACGGAGCTCGGTCGGCCCCGCGCGCGCGCACACGCGGTCGTGGCCCACGAGCGCGGCGTGCTGTTCTTGGCCGCGCTCGACCAGAGCGGCGAGCTCGGCTTGTGGGATGGAATGACGGGCCGCAGCATCCCGTTCGAGTCGGCCAGACCCCCTCACATCCATACGTTCGCCATCAGCACCCGCGGTCAGCTCGTGCTGTCGACGCGCAGCGGCGAGCTCTGGTCGTATCGGCCGCTCGCAGACGGGACGATGGCCGGCAAGCGGCTGCGCTCCGGCGCGCCAGCCGAGAGCTTCGCGTTCGGCGCCGACCACGCGTGCTGGTTTGCCGCGCTGCGGGGTGGCCGCGTGTTGGGCTTCGACGGCGCGCTCGACACCCCCACGGGCCTGGACGTGAAGCTGCCCGCGCGGGAGCTCTGGCTCAGCGTGTACGACGACGCGATCACAGCCCATGGCGGCCGCGCCTCGTGGGAGCTCGACGCCTCGAACGGAGCCCTGCGTCTCGTGGACACAGGGATGGTGGGCCTGCTCGCTGGCGGTGACCCGAGCGGCTCCTCCACACCAGAGCTGCCGATCGAGGCCGCGTGTGAAGGCGCGCGCTGCCGGCTCGAGGTGGCCGGACGAGAGCTGTGGTTCGTGGCCGCAGACGATCCTGGGTCGGCGTTCTTGTACGAACGATCGCGCTACCAGCCGTTGGGGTTGCCCGGACCCAGTCGGCCGCTGAGCTGCGTCGCGAGCGGCTTCGTCCTCGACGACCAGTCGTGCGACCCGCCCGTCGACGGCTTGATCGCGCTCGCGCTGCGCCCGCTCTGAGCGACCGCGCTCAGGGCGTCAGCTTGTAGCCGTAGCCGTACACCGTGAGGATGCGCTCGGGCTTGTCGGGCACCCGCTCGATCTTCTTGCGCAGCTTGACGATGAAGTTGTCCACGGTGCGGTTCGAAGGAGCCGCGTCGAGCCCCCAGATTTTCTGCAAGATTTCATCGCGCGAGACCGGCTGACCGAGCCGCTCGTGGAGCAGTCGCAGGAGCTCCACCTCATAAAAAGAAATTTGGTGCACCTGCCCCGCCCTGGTGACGGTGTGCGCGGTCAGGTTCACCTCGGCGTCGCCGATGGTGATCGTCTCGGGGCTGTTGCCGGTCGGGCGCTGGGCGCGCCGCAAGATGGCGCGCATGCGCGCGGTGAGCTCGCCCACGCTGAACGGCTTGGTGATGTAGTCGTCCGCGCCCGCGTCGAGCCCGCGGATCTTGTCCACCTCTTGGGAGCGCGCGGTGAGCATGATGATGGGCACGAATGCGTCCCAGCGACGCAGCTCCTCGCACACCTTGAAGCCGTTGGTGTCGGGCAACATCAGATCGAGCAGGATGGCGTCTGGCTTCTCGAGCCGCGCCAGGTTCACGCCGTCTTTTCCGCGCTGCGCGGAGAGCACCGCGAAGCCCTCGAACTCGAGCGCGTCGGTCAAGCCCATCACGATGTGGGGCTCGTCCTCGATGATGAGGATCTTGCGTCGTGACACGGCACGCTGGGGATATCACAGTCAGCGGGCGAGCGGCAGCACGTTGCGCAGGTCGATCGGCACGCTGTTCGAGGCGTCGAGCAGCTGCTTGAGGTCGAGCGACGCGAGCTCGACGTCGTCGCGCAAGAGGCGCGCCTCGAGGTACAGGCTGACGAAGCCGGGGCTGCCGCTGTCGCCGACGAAGCCGAGCGCGTCGCCTGCCGCGCGCTCCGCTTGCACGCTCGCGTCGGCGGCGAACGCGTCGAGGTGGCCATGCACGAGCAAGTAGGTGCGCTTGACGTTCTCGCCTTGCACCACGTGAGCGGTCACCAGCGTGTTGCCGGTCTTGCGCCCTGCGGCGACCACCTTGGCCTTGCCGACTTGCTGCTCGAGCGCGAGCGCCAATACGGTGGTGCCGCGCTCCGCCGAGAGCTCGACCGAGACGGGGCTCTCGTCCTCGTTGCCGCCGTCGTCGAAGCCGCGCAGCACCAGCGGCTCGCCCTCGATCGGGAAGCGGAAGGCCGCAGGATCCGCGGGTCGATCCGGGCGGCGCGGGATCACCTCGAAGCTCGGCCCACGCGGTCGCCGGTCGCGGAACGCGCCGGGCCCACTCTCCGGTGCGCTCGTGGGCAGCGGCACGCAGGCCTCGCCCTCTGGCAGGTGGCGCGCGGGGCAAGGCATCTCCACGAGCTCGGGCGCAGGCGCCGCCGTCGCGCTCGGCGGCGCGGCCGTGGGCGCAGAGCGCGCGCGCCCACGCAGCGACGAGGCGCCTGCCAAAGCCATCAACGCGACGCCGAGGGCGGCCTTGATCAGCGCGTGCACGCAGTTGATCTAGCTCGGACGTGGCCTCGCGGCGAGCGGCTCACTTGGGCGGCGTGAGCTTGAGCTCGAGCTGCGAGATCGTCTGGCTGAGGTTGGCGTTGTCCGGCATGCAGCACGGGCTCGCCACCTCGCACGCAGGGGGCTGCATCGACTTCAGGATCTCGAGCGCGCGCTGGTCGCCCTCTTTCACCACGCGGCCGAACAGGAAGGCGCGCTTGGGGCAGGCCCAGCGCTTGAGGTCGTAGGCCACGCGCATCTGGGGTGAGGCCTTGGCGACCACGTCGGGCTTGTCCAGCAGCGTGCGCGCGCGCGTGGCGGACTTGGAGGTGTCGCTGCTGATCGCCACCAGATAGAGCACGTCGAGCCCGGCTTCGCCCAGGCCGCTGCTGAGCTTCTCGAACACGGCGTCTGCGTCGGCGAGGCCCGCGTCCGCCACGCGCGAGACCACCGCGGCGGCGGCCTCTTGCACGGGCTTCTCGACGAACGCCTCGGGCTTGTTGGTGAGCAGCGACGTCAGCACCGACGCAGCGGCTTCGGGGGTGCCTGCGCTGGTGGCGCGCAGCTCTTTGTCAGGACCGGCGGGCGCCGCGGGCGCTGCGCTGGCCGTGACGACGGCGCTGGCCTTGACCGGCGGCGGCGCGGGTGCGGCAGTCTGGGTGGCCGTGGGCTCGGCCTGCTTCTCGGCGCTGGGGACGGCGTTCGCCTTGTCTCCGTCGCCGCGCGTCAGCACCACGCCTGCGCCCACCGCGAACACCAGCGCCGCGACCGCGCCGGCGATGATCCAGGTGCGCTTGTTCGCTCCCTGCCCGGCCGTGCTCACGCGCCTCGGCACGTACAGGCCGCCGGCCGACGAGCCCGGACCGATCGTGTCTGCGTCGGGGCGCGGCTTGGGCAGCACGGGCCGCCGCAGCGAGAGCGTGCCGGACATGTTCACGCGCATCTTGAACGCGTCCAGCGCAGCGATCAGCGCGTCCGCGTCGGGGTGGCGGTTGTCTGGGTCCTTGTCGAGCAGGCGCATCACGATCGCCTCGAGATCGTCGGGCACCTTCACGGCCGGGTTGCGCACCGCGATCGGTGGCGGCGGCAACGCGCAGTGGGCGGCGAAGATCTTCTGCGGCTCGGTCTCGTCGAACGGGTGCTTGCCCGTCAGCATCTCGTAGAAAATGATGCCCAGCGAGTACAGGTCCGAGCGCGCCTGCACCGCGCTCATGCCCAGCGCCGTCTCCGGCGCCATGTACGAGACGGTGCCCATCACCACGCCAGCGTTGGTGAGCTCCCGGCCGTCAGCCACCGGATCACGCGCGACCGTCGACAGCTTCTCGACCGGCACCTTGGCCAGGCCGAAGTCGATCAACTTGACGATCTCGTCCTCGCCCGCGCGCGCCGAGGTCTCCACGATCGAAGGCTCGCAGACCATGATGTTGCGGGGCTTCACGTCGCGATGGACGATGCCGCGCGCGTGCGCGGCGCCCAGCGCGGCCGCCAGCTGACGAATCAGCTTCACCGCCCGCAGCGGCTCGATCGTGCCCTCGCTGGAGAGGATGTCGCTCAGCGTGGTGCCCTCGATGTACTCGAGCACCAAGAAGTACGAGTCCCCGTCGAACTTGCCGAAGTCGCTGGCGGCCGCCACGTTGGGGTGGTTCACGTGCGCGCCGGCGATGGCCTCGCGCTCGAAGCGCGCTACCAGCTCGGGGAAGTCCTCGATGTCCGGGTGCAGCACCTTGATCGCGACCTGCTTGCGCATGAGCAGGTGCTCGCCCTTGTAGATGGCGCCCATGCCGCCCATCGCCACCAGCTCGACGATGCGGTAGCGGTCCGAGATGGTGCGCCCCACGAGCGCGGCTGCACGCTTCTGCGCAGCCTCGTTCTTGGCGGGATCGCCACCTCCGGCTATGGGGCCAGCCACGCGGCGATCATAGCGCGCATCAACCCAGCCAGCACAAACGTCTGGTTACGATTTGCCCACGACCTTGGGCACGCGGCTGCAGCCGTCGAGCTCGGACGCCCGCACGAGCAGCTCGGCGTTGGGCGCGAGGGTGACCCAACGCGCGTCGAGGTCGACCACACGCATGTCGCCGCGGACCTCTCCCGCCCGAAACGTGCCCTCCGGGCGGATGCTCCCGATCACGGCGCGCACGCCCGCGACCTCGACGCGGACGTCGAGCGGGTAGGGGCAGGTCGTGGCCGATCGCCCGAAGTGACGACCACCTACCCGGCCGAACCCGCCGCCACCCGTGCCGTAGGGCACGACGCTCACGTGGTCCGAGTCGACCCAGCCGTAGGCATAGGCCCGGGGCAGCTCGACCACCACGCGGCTGTAACCTCGTGCGCGGTCCAGCACCCAGGCCCGCATTCCTCCGCGCTTGAAGCGGGCCAGACTGGGCGTGCCCGGAACCAGGAACAGCTCCGCGTTGCCGCTCAGCCATTTGTCCTCGGCGCGCTTCGGCACGAGCACCGCGCGCGCCTCGTAGCTCGGCGCGTCGAGCGAGACCTGCTCGCACGAGAGCTCCACTTCTGCGGCGGTGGTGCCCTCGAACACCTCGCTCACGTCCAGCCCCAGCGACACGCGTCCGGGCTTTCCCACGCTCGACCAGGTCAGCGGCGTGCGCGCAAAGGGCACCACGAAGCTCGACATGGCGGTGGCCTTGCGGGTGTAGAGCGCAGGCGCGTCGATCTGGCCACGCAGCTCGTAGCGAGCGTCGCTCGCGACGGCAAAGGCGCTCCCGTCGCCGGTGATCTCGGGCAGGTGCACGCTGGTGCTGGCGTGCGACAGCGTGCCGTACACCGGCCCACCTGCACCGATGCGGAGCGCTCCGCTCCACGAGCCGGAGCGCAGCGAGCACGTGGCCCGCTCGGGGGCCGCCAGCACCGGGATCGGCTTGGGCGGTCGCGTCTCGTTTTCGGGGATCCGCCGTGCAGCGGGCCGCTCGGGCGAGCGCGCGCCGCTAGGTGGCCGCACGGCGAGCTCCGCCCCCGAGGAACATCCGGCCGCGCCCAGCAGCAGCGCCAACCCAAGCGTGGCTCGTGTCACGTCGCGAACGGACCGTCCGCGCGCGGCGAAGTTCCCCTACGCTCTCGCCGTGACGCGCGCCCTCGCCTGCTTGTGCCTGCTGACGGCGTGTGACGCGACCGCCCCCGCGCTCGAAGGCAGCGCCGGGACCCAAGACAGCGCGGCCCTCGCTCCACCCCCGAGCGCGAGCAGCTCGCACGGCCCGGCAGCCGCGCTCCCGCCACCGCGCACGCCCAACGAATTTTTTGCGCGAGGCACCCCGACCTTCGTGCTGGGTACACGCGGTGACGACGAGGCCGACCGCGCCATCCTGGGTCAGGTCGAGCTCGTGCATGAGAGCTTCTTTCAGGCCGCGAAGGTGATCCCAGACACCAGCGTCGACGCGGCGCGCGGGCCGAGCGCTTGGCCCCCGAACCCCGTGCTCTACGGGGGCGCGCACGTGAGCTCGCTGCTCGCCGCGATCGAGCCGCAGCTGCCGTTCAAGGTGCAAGCAGGGCTGATCGAGATCGGGCTCGACAAGATCACCGACCCCGCCGTGATCATCAGCGTGGTGCCCGCGCGCGCCGCCGACGAGCGCGGCCCCGGCTACCCGACGTTCCTGCTCTACGCGGGCAACGGCACGCCCGGCATCGCCGAGATCAACGCGTTCCAACATGGCGGGGACGCCCTGTACGTGGGGGACGCGTTCGGTCTGTTCATCCGCGGGGATTGGATCCCCGGCGCGGACGGTCGCGTGAGCCCGCGGTTCGTGCAGTCGCAAGAGCGCGAGCAGCTCGAGCACGCGACTCCTGTGGTCGAGACATTGAAGGGGAAGAGGTCCGCGACGCCGATCGAGATCTTCTCGATCCGTCCCGCACGAACCGTGGACCAGGTCGCGGTGCGAGCCGCGGTGATGCGGGGCCTGAACAAGGCTGTGAGCAAGCTCGCCATCGACGATCCCCGCACGTTTCGCGTGTTCGTCTACCCCAACCGCAAGATCAAGGAGCTGCTCAGCGGCCAGGGCGGCGATGGGCACGCCATGGCCGCAGCCCGAGCGCTGCACGTGATCAGCGCGGACCCGGAGGTGGACGGCCCGCTCGAGCGCCTCGTCGCGCACGAGGGGACCCACATCCTGGCGCACGACGCGTGGGGACCCGCGCTCATGGGCCTCACCGGCGAGGGCTTGGCGGTCTGGGTCGCGGGCACCTACCAAGGCATCACCCTGGAGGAGTGGCGCAAGAAGCTGCGACCGCGACCGCTCCAAGACCTGATTGGCGCCAGCTTCCGCAAGGTGCCCGAGCCGCAGAGTTATCCCCAGGCTGGGCTGTTCATGGCCGCCGCCATCCGCGAGGTGGGCCTGCAGAAGACGCGCGAGCACCTCTACTCCGCAGCGCCGCGGGATCTCGAGGCTGCCTGCGTCCGCGCCGGCACCACCCTGGCCAAGCTGGAAGAGAAGAGTCGCTGACCCGAGCGCGACCGCCCATCGGGTGGTACGCTTGTCGCCCGCGTCACCCGCGGATGCGCCGGCTTTCGAGAGGAGCTCAGACGATGTCAGACCCCTACCGAGACGCAGAGACCTTGCTCAAGGCCACGCTCGACGAGCGCCGCGCCGAGCTGCAAGCGCTCGACGAGAAGCTCATCCCCATGCACGAGCGCCACGAGGAGCTGGTCGGGGAGATCGACGCGCTCGAGGCGCGCCTCGGATCGCTGCGTTACCGCGACGAGGCGCGACGCAGCAGCCGCCCTGCGATCATCGGCTTTGGCTTGGTGGTGACCAGCGCGTTCTCGGCCGCGTACCTGATGCTGCGTCCCCCGCACGCAGGCTGTGGCGTCTCACGCGCGCACATGGCCTGGAGCGACACCCGCCAGCTGAAGATGCTGGCCGACGAGCACCTCGAGCGCGCGGACAGCGCCTGCCCCAGCGTGCAGGACGTGGTGGGCGAGAACACGCGGCTCGCGCGCGACCCGTGGGGCAACCCCTACCGCATCAGCTGCGGCGACGGCGAGGTGGTGGTGAGCTCCAACGGCCCCGACGGCATCGCCGCGACGCGCGACGACATCCGGGACAATCGCAAGCCCCACCGCAGGTAGCCGGCCTCGCGCTCGCGAGCACCTCTACCAAGGCTTCGACCCCCCGCACGTCGCAGCTCAACGCCCCGCGCCGGCGTACTCCGCCGCTTGCGCGAGCTCCTCGGGCAGGTCGAGCAGCTCGCGGTGGTCGGCTTTGCGGCGCGCGACGATGGCGGCGAGCTCCTCGAGCGTGACGCCGAGGCGCGCGGCGGTCTCGGCGGCGAGGGCGCTCTTGGCGACACCCTTCTTGAAGGCGTAGGTGGGTCGCTTCTTCTCGTCGAGCTCGGCTTGCAAGAACTCCAGCGGCCCGCGGGGCGCGCGCGCGAGCTCCTGCGCGAAGTCGAGGAAGTGGGTGGTGACGAACACCTGCGGGTGGAGCTCGCTGAGGAGCGAGAGCACGAGGTTGATGATGGCCTCGGCCTCGGACGGGTTGGTGCCGGAGCAGAGCTCGTCGAACAGCACCATGTCGCTGGGCCGCAGCTGGTCGAACAGCGAACGGATGCGGAGCAGCTCGGTGCCGAGCCTGCCCTCGCGCTGCGTGGCGCTGATCTCGTGCGAGAGCGACAGGAACAGCCCCTCCGTCCAGGTGAGGCGCGCGGTGCGCGCCGGCGCGAACAGGCCGTTTTGCGCGAGCAGCTGGGCGATGGCGAGCGCCTGCAAGAGCCGGGTCTTGCCGCCCGAGTTGGGCCCGGTCACCAGCACGATCGCGTCGTGCCGCTCGCTCTCGATGTCACACGTGCGCGGCGCGCCGCGCTCGCCGATCAGGAGCGGATTGAACAAACCGAACAGCGCGCGCGGCTGCGGCTTGCCGCTCGGCGCGACGAGCTCGGGCAAGCACACCGAGAGCCCACGCGAGAGCGCCAGATCGTGGAAGCCCAGCGAGCCGAGGTACACCTCGAGGTCGTTGGTGACCTGGAGCAGCAGCACGACGTCGTCCTCGAACGGCGTGAACACGTGGTCGAGCAGGCGCGCCATCACCTCCAGCTCGCCGAAGCGATAGCCGCGGAAGAACAGCACCACGCGCGACCACAAGCGCGACCACATGCCGTCGTGGAAGCGGCTGCCCTCCGCCTCTTGGATGCGCGCGAGCTCGAAGCCCCGCACCGAGCCGTCGGAGCCCACGCGCAGCGCGACGTCGACCTGGGCCAGCCCGTCTTCGTAGCGCAAGAGGTCGCTGAGGTCGGCGAAGGCCGGCCGCGCGGCGAGCTCCGTGCCGAAGGCGCGCAGCCGCGCGAGCCCGCTGTGTGCCCGCTCGAAACGCGTGGAGAGGCCCTCGATCACGGCCTTCAGCGCGCCGAGCACCTCGACGCGGTGCTGGTGCTGCTCCGGCGCGGTGGTGGCCGAGCTCGACACGAGCAGGTCGCGAAACGTGACCAGGTCCACGTAGGTGCGCTCCAGGTCCGCGCGCAGCTCGCTGTGCTCCGACAGCTCGCGCAAAATCTCGCGGCGAAACGCACAACACGCGGGGTCCTTGGGGGGGTGTGACAGCACCCGGGCGAGGAACGCGCGGTTGGGCGTGAACGCGCGCCCGTCGATCTTCAGCAAAAAATAGCTCTTCACCAGATCGTCGAGGAACAGGTCGCCCGCGAACTGGGTGGGGTCGAAGCTGGACGGCCCCACCTTGGCTTCGCGCAGCGCTCCTTCGAGCAGGGCGGCGCCCTCGCCCGCGGCGTAGGCAAACGCGACTCCTTGCGCCACTTGCCGCGCGTCCAGGCGGAGCGACGGCTTGGGGAACAGCAGGTCGGGAGCGGTCATGTCCGGGGCCTGACACGCATGGCGCCCGGTTGGTTCCCGATCGCCGGTCAGGAGCGGATGTTACCCACAAAACCTTTGATTCGACAGGCGAGCCGGCCGATAGGGCCCCATGATCCGGGTCGCCGTCGCCATCGCACCGGAGGTTCGCCAGCTCTTGGCCGAGGATCCGGCCCAGCTCGGCGAGTTCATCGACGAGATCCACGACGAGGACCTGGCCGACCTGGTCACGCTGCTCGGTCGCGAGGAGGGCGCCCAGCTGCTGCAGGCCGTCCCCGCCGAGCAGGCCGCGCGCATCCTGGAGCGCCTCGACGAGGATCACCAAGAAGAGATGGTGACCTCGATCGGCTACGACACCGTCGCGCCGATCGTCGGCGAGATGGCGGCAGACGATCGCGCCGACCTGGTCTCCGCCCTGCCCGACGAGATGGGCGAGACGCTGCTCGAGCGCCTGGAAGAGGTCGATCCCGAAGCCGCCGCCGAGGTCGAGCTGCTCGCCAAGTGGCCCGAGGACAGCGCCGGTGGCTTGATGACCACCGACTACGTCGCCGTCTCGCCAGAGGCGACGGTCAGCGACGTGATCGAGAAGATCCGCAACGAGGGCACGCAGGCCGAGACGGTGTACTACGTGTATGTCGTCGGCAAGCAGGGCCGCCTGCACGGCGTGGCGTCGCTGCGAGACATCTTGCTGGCGCAGCCCAAGGACCGGATCGACGACGTGATGACCGAGATGGTGCACGCGGTCAGCCCCACCACGGATCAGGAGGAGGTCGCTCGCACCATGGCGAAGTACGACTTCTCTGCGCTGCCGGTGGTGGGCCCGGGCCAGAAGCTGCTCGGCGTGATCACCGCCGACGACGTGATGGACGTGCTCACGCAAGAGGCGGGCGAGGACGTGCAGCGCATCGCCGGCATCGAGCCGATCGAGGAGACCTACTTCCGCACGGGGTTTTGGACGTTCATCAGGAAGCGCCTGGTGTGGCTGGTGGTGTTGTTCGTGGGCGAGTTCTTCACCGCCACGGCCCTCCGCAGCTACGAGCACATCATCGCGGCGGTGGCCACGCTCTCGTTCTACGTGCCGCTGTTGATCTCGACCGGCGGCAACTCCGGATCGCAGTCGGCCAGCTTGATCATCCGCTCGCTCGCGACCGGTGAGGTGCAGGTCTCCGATTGGCCACGCATCATGTGGCGCGAGCTCGGCCAAGGTTTGGTCATGGGCTTGGCGCTGGGCGGGATCGGCGCCGTGCGCGTGTTGGTCTGGGGGGACGGCGCGCTGTTCGCGCTCACCATCTTCATCACCTTGATCGGGATCGTGCTGGGCGGCTGCGTGGTGGGAGCGCTGTGCCCGCTCTTGCTGCGCCGGCTCGGCCTCGACCCCGCCACGAGCTCTGCGCCGTTCATCGCCAGCCTGGTCGACGTGCTCGGCATCGTCATCTACTTCAACGTGGCGGCCTTCCTCCTGGCCGAGGTGATCTCGCGCGCCGGCGTGCCCTGAGGCAGCAGCCGGGTCGAGCAATGTCCTGGGTGGTCGGCTCCTCGCTTGACGCACCCCCCGCGCCAGGACAACTCTCCCCACGTCATGGCCGAAGGTCTCAATCGTGTGATGCTGATGGGTAACTTGGGGGCGGACCCGGAGCTGCGTTTCACGCAGGGAGGTCAGGCGGTGCTCAACCTGCGGCTCGCCACCACCGAGTCGTACCTCGACAAAGACCGCGTGCGCCGCGAGCGCACCGACTGGCACAACGTCGTGATCTGGGGCAAGCGCGGAGAGGCGCTCTCCAAGATCTTGGGCAAGGGCTCCACCATCTTCATCGAGGGCTCGATCCGCACCTCGAGCTACGAGGATCGCGACGGCAACAAGCGCTACAAGACCGAGATCGTCGGCAACAACGTGATCCTTGCCGGTCGCGGCGGCGGCGGTGGCCGCGCGGTCGTGGACGAGAGTGGGCACGGCGAGTCGCGCGGTGAGCCGCGAGGCGGCGGCCGCGGTGGCGGTGGGCCGAGTGGTGGCGGTGGTGGTGGCGGCGGTCGTCCGCGCGACGACGAGGCGCCCCCCGCAGACGACTTCGCCTACGGCTCGGACGACGACATCCCGTTCTGAGTCACGGCCTCGTGAGCTGGGGTCGTGGACGCGGCCGGCGCACGAGGATCCACGCGCACACCATCAGCGTGACCAACGCAGCTGCGCCCAGCGCTTGCCGCGGGTGATTCGCCGCGAGCAGCACCGCTCGAAGGCCGAGACCCGGCTCGGGTGGCGGCTGAGGCTCTCCCTCGATCGCGAGCAGCCGGGGGCTGCACGCGTCGCCGAGGCAGGCCGCCGAGCACAACAACAGATCGCGATCCTCCCCTGTGAAGGTGATGGTGTGGTGGAGGGTGAAGGGCGCGTCGGCCGAGCGACCGCGCAAGCGCTGCTCGAGCACGTGCCCTTCGCGCCCCGTGCGCTCCACTGCCAGCGCCTGCGGCTGGATGGCGAGCGCGGTGAGCGAGAAGTACGTGGCTTTCTCGTACAGCACCTGCTCGAGCCCCAGCGCGAACCTGTCCGACGGGCCGAGCACACAGCCAGCGGCGATGCGCCCGGCGCCGTGCTCGAGTCCGAGCCAAGCCACCACGCGTGCCCCCGGTAGTTTGCTCACATCGGGCGCGGGCGCGAGCTCGATGGGCGCTCGGTCGGGCGCCAAGACCACCACGTGATGGTGCTCGGCGTGGAACAGCAACATCGGGCCTCAGCGCTGCTTGGGCAACGGCGCCTCGCCCTCGAGCTCGCCCCAGCCCTCCACCTCGAGCAGCAGCGCCTTGGCTCTGTCGCGCAGGGCGAGCAAGCGGTCCCGCACCACGATGGCCTCTGCCACGCCGATGCTGGCTCCGGCGGGCGCGGGCGCGGGCGGCGGAAGCGTGGCCTCCGCTGCGTCCTGGGTGGCTGGCTCCACGCTGCCCTCGCGCAGCCTGCGCTTGGCCCCGGCGATGGTGAAGCGGTGCGCGTACAGGAGCTCCTTCACGCGCAGCAGCGTCTCCACGTCGCGGCGCGAGTAAATGCGCTGCCCTCGCGCAGACTTCTGCGGCCGCACCGAACGGAACTCGCTCTCCCAGTAGCGCAGCACGTGCGGCTCGACGCCCACGATGTTGGCGACCTCACCGATGCGGAAGTACAGCTTCTGGAGCTTGTCGCGGCTGTCGGAACTCACGCCAGGTTCTCGATACGAGACTACGTGCCGTCACGCAAGCCACTCCCGGCCTCGAGCCGCGACTCGGCGCAGACCGGTTCAGGCTTGATCGTCGCTCGACGTCGTGGATGCGTCGCCGCGACGAGGATTCAAGCTCTGCTTCAGGATGTTGCTGGCCTTGAAGTTCAGCACGCGGCGCTCGGTGATCATCATCGGGTCGCCCGTCTGGGGGTTTCTCCCCTTGCGCTGGCGCTTGTCGCGCAAGACGAAGTTGCCGAAGCCAGAGATCTTGATCTTCTCGCCGCGGCCGAGCGTGTCCTTCATCGTGTCGAACAGCAGATCGACCAAGTCGGCGGCCTCCTTTTTGGAGAAGCCTCCGAGCCGGTTGTAGATCGCTTGGACGATTTCAGCCTTCGTCATCTCCACCCACCCGCGAGCGCTCGAAAGCCAGACGACCCCGAGCAGCGCCCAGCATAGGGGCGGCTCAATCACCGATTCAAGGGGGACCGTGCCGGGAGGGCCCGGGCCACCCGCTCGGTCACTCCGCCGCGGTCAGCTCTTCGCGTGCGTGCAGGCCCGCGGGCGCGTCGCTCGGCAGGGGCGTCACGTCCGCCGGATGCGCGGCGCCGCGGCGGCGGCGAGCCTGCTCGGAGGCCACCAGCACGCCGATGTAGCCGTAGCCGAGCGTGAACAGGATGGCGAACGGGGTGGCGAACCAGTGGCCACCGTTGATCGAAGCGACCACGCTGCCCGCGGAGACGACCGCCAGCGCCGCCTCGGCCCAAGGCACCTCTGCGCGCGCCTTGTAGCGGGACTTGTCGCTACCCTGCTTGGGGGTGCGCACGAACTCACCGGCCATGTTGCGCGAGCCGTCGAGCACGCCTTTGGCCAAGTGGGGCGCCAGGCCAGTGCCCACGGCGATCATCATCGGCAGGCGGGCGATGGCGCCCCAGGCGCTCCGACCCTGGGCCGTCTCGGCCTCGATGTAGAAGGCAGCCAGCGAGCCGGTGGTCGCGGTCAACAGGGGCAGGTCGATCAGCAGGAGGGTGATGTTGTCACCGGCCTGCCACAGCACCAGCGCCGGCAACAAGAGCACGCTGAGCAGCACCAGCAAGGGGTACGCGAAATGCGGCGTCAGGTGGAACACCGCCTCGATGCGCTGGCCCCGCGACAGGTCCGAGCGCAACACGCGACCCAACATCTTGCGAGCGGTCTGAACGGTGCCCTTGGCCCAGCGGTACTGCTGCGCGCGGACCGCGGACACCTCCTCGGGCAGCTCGGACGGGGTGACCACGTCCGGGCGGTACACGAAGCGCCACCCTCGGAGCTGCGCGCGGTAGGAGAGGTCGAGGTCTTCGGTGAGCGTGTCGTGCTGCCAGCCGCCCGCGTCGATGATGGCCGTCTTGCGCCAGATGCCGCCGGTGCCGGAGAAGTTGAACAGGAAGCCAGCGCCGTAACGCGCGCGGTTCTCCACCATGTGGTGACCGTCGAGCATGAGCGCCTGCACCTTGGTGAGGGCCGAGAACTCGCGGTTCAGGTGCCCCCAGCGCGTCTGCACCATGGCGATGGCCGGGTCGTCGAAGTGACCCACGACGTGGCGGACGAAATCCGGCTGCGGCAGGAAGTCGGCGTCGAACACGGCGATGAGCTCGCCCTTGGCCTGGGTGAGGCCATTCTCCAGCGCCCCCGCCTTGAAGCCGGTGCGGTCGACGCGGTGGATGTAGACGGCGTCGAGCCCCTGCGCGCGCAGGCGCTCCACGTGCGCGCGCGCGAGCGCCTGGGTCTCGTCGGTGGAGTCGTCCAGCACCTGGATCTCCAACCGGCTCGGCGGGTAGTCCATCTTCGCCACCGCATCGAGCAGGCGGTTCACGACGGTGGACTCGTTGAAGATCGGCAGCTGGATGGTGACGTGCGGCAGCTCGGCCGGATCGTTCGACCCCTGATACTTGGCGTCGGCGATCAGCCCCTCGAGCCGCTGACGATGCTTGCGGCACATGGCGACCAAGAACAGACGGTGCGTGCCGTACAAGGTCAGGAGCGCCAAGACCCCGAAGTACAAGACACAAAGGGCGATGTTCATCCGGCCGCCGGAGGAACTAACATCCGGACCTGCCCGGATTGTCATGCATTTGTAATTTCTTGTAGGTCAGTGTCGTTCCCCGGCAAAAGCTTGACCGCACACAGGTCCTCGCCGCTTCGGCGGCGACATGCGATGACAACACCTGAAGGCAAGGCCCCGACCGACCATGCGCACCCCGACCCGTCGCCTCCTGCTCGCCGCGCCGACCCTGGGCGCCTTGGTGCTGTTCGCCTGTGACGATCGCGCCCCGCTGGACTTCGGGCGCACGCCAGAGGGTCCCGGCGCGACCGTGCGCTTCGACCTGGCGCACCTGCCCCTGCCCGACATCCCGTTGCCGAGCGACACGGCCACCTGGCCCGACCCGACCAGCCGCACCGGGCTGCGCATCAACGCGAGCTTGCTCGCGCCGACGGCGATCGAGCGCGACGCGCGCGAGCGCTTCGATCGGCTGGAGGGCTGGGGCACGTTCAACCCCATCACCGTGTCGTTCGATCTGGGCGCGGTGGGCGGCGAGGCCCGAGGCGTGGACCAGGCCGCGCTCGACCTGCCCAACATCGTCGAGCGACACCACGGCGACGACTACGACTTCGAGAACGACGCGATCTACCTGGTGAACCTGCGCACGGGTGTGCCCGTACCGCTCGACCTGGGCAACGGCAACTTCGAGTTCACGCTCAAGCGGCTCGACCGCTACTGGCCCAACGACACCCGCCGCACCGAGCGCAACCTGGCGTTCGAGACGATCGACGAGACGCGTGGCGGCAGCATCACCAGGGACTCCTTCACGGCGGACCTCGACACGGATTTCGACGGCGTGCTCGACGTGCCGAACCTGGACCGCGTCGAGGCGTGCCCCGACCCGGACCCGATCTGCGACGACCCGAGCGCGGCCGACTTCGGCACGCCCGAGTGCGTGGAGCGCAGACGCGATCGCGATCGCTGCATTGCCGACCACCTGCTCACCTTCTACGAGCGCGAGACGGACACGCTGATCGTGCGGCCGCTCTTGCCGCTGGACGAGATGACCAAGTACGCGGTGGTCATTACCGATCGCTTGGTCGACGCGAACGGCGACGCCATCAAGTCCCCGTTCGATCACGTCTACCACGCCACGCAGCGCACGGTGGCCGAGCGCGTGGCCACGGTGATCGACGACCCCAAGCTGGCGGCCTACTTCGGCGACCTGGCCGGCAGCGGCATCGAGCGCGTCGCGTTCACGTGGGGCTTCACCACGCAGCCCACGGTCGACGACATGAAGCGGCTGCGCGACGGCCTGTTCGGCCAGGGCCCGTTCGCTCGCTTCGAAGCGCAGTTCCCCCCCGAGGTCGAGGTGCACCGCATGATCGGCCAGGTGTCTGGCCTGGGTGATGGAGCGAGCGATCCGAGCGGCTGGGAAGCCGCGGACGAGTGCAAAGACAAGGTGCCCCAGCTGTACGTGCTCAAGGTCGACCAGATCCGGGAGACGTTGGAGCTCGCCGTGTCGGAGCTGTTCGGCTCGGGCGACGGACCCGACACGCAGCTCTTGCTGAGCACCTTCGATCACGTCGACTACCTGGTGATCGGCAGCTACAAGACCCCGTTCCTGCTCGAGGGTGGCGCGGACAACCCCGACCCCAAGGCCGCGTTCGACGTGGACTTCGCCACCGGCACCGGCGAGGTGACCGAGGACGAGGTGCAGTTCTTCTTGGTGGTGCCCAAGGAGACGGCGGAGTTCAAGCAGCCGTTCGACGTCAACATCTACGGTCACGGCTACACCGGCAACTTCCTCGAGCTCATCTTCTACGCGGGCAACCTGGCCCAACACGGCCTCGCCACGGTGGGCATCAACGCCATGGGCCACGGGCTGGATCTGGGCGACGAGGGCACCGAGACGTTGGCCAAGGGCGTGTTCGCCGGGGGCTGCGCGGGCCCCTTGTTCGACGCGCTCACCATGACGCGCGCGCGCGATCTCGATCGCGACGGCCAGCCCGACTCGGGCGGAGATTTTTGGTCCTCGTACTTGTTCCATACCCGAGATGGCGTGCGCCAGTCGGTCTTGGATCACATCCAGCTGGTGCGCCTCCTGCGCACGTTCGGCACCGAGACCGGTCGCATGTCGTGCAAGACGGCCGCCTCGGGGTGGGACGCGGCCGCCGCTCCGAGCTGCGACGTGAACGGCGACGGCACGCCCGAGGTCGCGGGGGACTTCAACGGCGACGGCGTGGCCGACGTGGGCGGCCCCGACGCGCAATACGGCACGTGGGGGGAGTCGCTGGGCGGCATCTTGAGCGGCATCCACGGTGCGATCGACGCGTACGTCACGTCGGCCTCGCCTGGCTCCGGCGGCGGCGGCTTGACCGACATCGGCGCGCGCTCGTTCCAGGGCGGCGTGGTCGAAGCCGTGCTGCTGCGCATGTGGGGTCCGCTGCTGGTGAGCGTGCTGGCAGAGGAGCGCCCAGCCTGCGCCGGTCTGCTCGACGATCCCGAAGATTGCACCGTGTGTGCCGCGGGCGAGGTGTCGCTCCGCTGGGTCATGCCCGACGTGAACGACACGGGCGAGCTCGAGATCACCTGCCTGTCGCCGAGCGACGTGCAGGACACCACGCTGTTCATCTACAACGCCGGCAACGGCGAGGTCCGCTGCGCGCGCGTGGACGAGAGCTTGCGCTTCCGCGTCGGCATCCCCGCCACGACGGGTGACGCGGTGCTGATGCAGTTCTTCGACGGCGCCGACGCGGTGACCGACTACGCGTCGTGCAGCCCGACCTTCGGCGAGGACGTCGTGGCGAGGACGGTGGTGGACAGCTACGGCAAAGGCCGGCACGCCCAAGACACCAGCAACGCCGTGGGCAGCGACAGCTGCGGCGCCGCCACCTGCGGCAGCTTCCAGGGGACGTTCTTCGAGGAGGGCTCGATCCTGAGCGCGCCCGCAGAGGGGTACGGCCAGATCCGGCAGACACCGTCGCTGCGGCGCTTCCTTCAGCTCGCCCAGATCGCGCTCGAGCCCGGCGACCCGGTGAGCTTCGCGCCCTACTACGCCATCAAGCCGATGACGGATCCGTTCGGCGAGGTGATCGAGCCCCACGCGGTGCTCACGGTGAACACCATCGGCGACATGAATGTGCCGCTCAACTCTGGCATCGCGTTCGCGCGAGCCACGGGGGCGCTGCCGTTCCTGCGGCCCGATCAGCACGCCAAGTATCCGGAGTACGCCGACTACGTCACGCCCAGCGCGCTGTTCGAGGCGCTCGGCGGCAAGACCCCGAACCAAGATCTGATCGACAACCACGTGATCGAGGGCATCACCGTGCTGGCCCGTCACCCCGCCGGACCGGAGTGCGCCACGAGCGCCAACGCGGCGCTGGACGGCAGCTACCAGACCACCGCCGGCGAGACGCTCGCCTGTTTCCCCGCCGGCTGCGTGGCCGACACGTCGATCTGCAAGGGCGGCTCGTTCTGCGACGAGACCCTCGACCAGTGTGTGCCCAACCCGAACGGCCTCGAGCGTTGCGAAGAGGCGCTGTTCGACGCGGACAACCTGGACGAGGGCAAACACCAATACTTCGAGCAGGCCTCGCCCGTGCCACACCGACTCGTGCGCTACACGCGCTCGGCCACCGATACGAGCGTGGACGAGGTGTGGTCGCCTCGCCTGCTCGGCGCGCCGTTCGGCGACGATGGCGCCTGGACTCCGAAGGACCGCGTCACGGGCCTGCTCGACGCGTACGTGGTGATGCAAGGGGTGCACACCTTCGTGAACGGGAACCCGTGCGAGAGCTTCGACACCGGAACCTATCTCACGAACCTGGTCGCGCGCTTCTTCCAGACCGATGGGCGCGACGTCTACTACCTCTCCCACCCAGAGAGTCACCACTGCTTGGCGCTCGGCGCCCACACCTGCGACTACCTGGGCGCGCCGTGAGCCCAACCGATCGCGACCGGCGCCACGCCGCGTTCATCAAGCAGCGGCTGGTGTCGGACTGGGGCAAGGCGCAGCTCATCGCCAATGCCGACGCCGCCGTGCGACGGATCCTCGCCACGCCGGTGCGCGAGCTTTTGGACAAGGACGCCATCGCGCGGCTGATCGAGCACGCGAGCACCGATCCGGTCCTGTCGGAGACCGTGCGCCCGCTGGTGCGCGCCTCGCTGCTGCTCAGCGTGGCTCGGCTGCGCGAAGACCCCGAGAAGCTCGGCACGTACGTGAGCCCCGAGGCCCGCGCGCTGATCGACAAGCTGCTCGAGCAGCCAGGCATGTTGCCGGAGCGCTTCGTCAAGAAGATGCTCGCCCACGGGGCGTTCGAGGAGATCGCGCGCGACGTGCTCGACCAAGCGCTGCGCGAGTTCTCGGAGAAGGTCGATCCGTTCAAGGCCGAGTGGGGCCTGCCGTCGTTGCTCAAGCTGGGCGGGCCGCTGTCGTTCGGCTTGGGCGCGTTCGCCAAGAGCTTCGAGGCCGTTCGCGGCGAGCTCGACAAGCGGCTCGTGCCGGAGCGAAAGCGTTTCTTGCAAGGCTTCGCCAAGCGCGCGCTGGAGATGGTCGGCGACTTCTTGATCAAGAAGAGCGACCAGCCCGAGTTCATGGCGCTGCGCAAGGAGCTGTTCGCGTGGCTCTTGGAGCAGCCGGTGAGCGAGCTCATGAGCGCCACCCAAGACAAGTCCAGCGAGCTGTTCGAGAAGGTCGGCCACGAGCTGTCCCGCCACGTCGCGCACCTGCCCGCTACGCAGCGGCGGCGCCGCGCCCAGCTCGACATGATCGTGCAAGCCCACGCCCACCAGACCCTCGAGCAAGCGCTCGCGGTCTACGGCGCGCGCCCCCATTTCGATGCGAGCGCGCTGGTGAATGCGATCTGGCCGCTGGTGATCGCCGCGCTCGGCACCCCCGAGAGCGAGGCATTCTTCTTGGAGCTGGTGTCCGGCTTCGACGACGCGTAGCCGACTACTCGCCGTCGTCGGCGCTCTCCTTCGCCGGTTCTGCCGCGGGCTCGCGCTTCTTCGACTTCACCGTGCTGATGCCCGGGTTGGCCTTGAACGACATCACCAGGTCGGCGAACAACTTGGCGTCGATCTCGCTGCTCCACTTGAGCTGATCGATCTTCTTGTCGTCCGCGCGCAGGAACCTGACGTACGTGTTGCCCTGCTCTCCCACATCTCGACGCGGTCGATCTCCTTGAAGTAGACCTTCTTGGACACGAATCCCCGCCCGTACATCGCGATGTCCAGCGCTTGATAGAAGTAGTACTCGCTGGTCACATCCACCGACTGCGGCGTGACTTGCGGTGCGGTCGCCTGCTTCAGCACCGTGCGCAACTTCTCCAGGCCCTCTGCCTCGCCGAGCCCGAGCACGATCCCCTCGTCCGCGGTGTACGGCTCGGCCGGCGGACGGCAAGCGAGCGCGAGCAGCGCCGTGAGACAGAGCAGCCACCAACGAGTCCTCATGTTCCCTCCACGTGTGCGCCAGCTTGCCGCTCGGGCGGGGGCCCGTCAACGGCGCGCCCACGAGAGCTCCCGTTCCCGGCGGTGACGCTACTCGCTCCCGCAGATCTCCCCCACTTTGCGGCAGCGGTTCTCCTTCTGGCAAATGCGGGAGCCTGCGCAATCCTCGCTGCTGCCCACCACACACTTCTTCTGCCCCCGATGGAACGTGCAGCGACCGTGCGCCTGGCAGGCCTCGGCCGCGCGGCACTCCGCGTCGTTGGTGGCGCTGTCGGTGGGTCCGCAGCCGAGCGCGAGCAGACTGAGCCACGCAGAGGGGCGCATCAGGTGGCGATGCCGATCTGCTTGCGCAGCCGCGAACAGCGGTCTCCGGTGTAGAACACGATGAGGTCATCGACCTTGAGCTCGACCTCGTGCTCGCCGGTGAGTTCCATGACGCGCTTGGCAGCGGCGAGGTCATTGCCCAGGAGCAGCCCGGCGCGCAACGTGGTCAGCTCGGCGGCGTGTGCCCAGCGCTGCAGGTTGGTGCGCCCCCCCTCCTCGACGAAGCGCAGGAAGTGACCGCGCAAACGGTCCTTCTGCGCGGGATCGAGCAGCGGCTCGATCGCCTTGGCGATGGGCACCGCGCGTTGCTTCACCTGCGCGGCGAGCGGCAGCTGCGGCTGCCCAATGGTGAGCGCCGCGAGGAAGATGTCTTCCAGATCGGGGATGCTGGGAAACAGCAGGCGGACGAAATGGTCCTCGCGGTAACCAGCCAGGTGGCGGCCGGCGACGAACGCCAGCTCCTCGGCCGAACGTCCCGAGAGTGTGCGTTTGCCCAGACGAGACACGGGGGGGATGCCGGGCACCATTTCGACCAAGCCGTCCCAGCTGGGCTCGGCGAAGAGCGGCGGCGCGTTCATGCCCAGGATCGACGCTGCCCACGCGAAGCAGCGCACCGCCTGCACGGTGGACGTCTTGGGATCTTGCTGGCGCTGCGGGTCGAGCTTGGGCAACGCGTTCTGGTGACGCAGCGCCGTCACCCTGCCGAGCAGCACCGGGCTCGTGACCACGGCGAAGATGTCGCCGGTGAGGATCTCCTCGTCCGGGTGGAATAGGTTGCGCCGCCACGCGTCCGCGCTGAGCGAAGCCGTCGGGCGCACCAGGCCCTCGGGCCTGCGCGCCTGCTCGAACGCCTTCTCGGCCTCGGTGGCCTGGCCCAGGAAGCCGAGCACGTGGGCGACGCGAAACGCGCGGTCGGCGTCGCTCTCGCTGGTGGCCTTGAACAGCGCGTGCAGGCTGGCTACGTCGCGCGCGTCGTGCCGGATGCGGCGGTAGAGCTCCTCCGGATCTTCGCTGCCCGCGCTCGCGGCGCCGGTCATGTCGGAGAAGTCGACCTCCACCGCGACGTGAGCGCGGGCGTCCTCGAGCTCCGCCTCGAGCTCGCGGATGCGTCCCTCCAGCATCGCGATCTGCTTGCGCAGCGCTTTGACCTGCGGGTCGTTCTCTTGCTCGAGCGGGCGCAGCGAGGTGGCCGGCACCTCTTCGGCCGTGGTGACCACCACCTTCACGGCGATGCGGTGGCGCCCCTCCCAGGCCGCGGTGAGCGCCTTCTCCAACGAAAGCACGCGCTCGCGGTCCAGGCCGAACGAGTCGGCGGCGCGCTCGAGCCGGGCACGCTCGTCGCCCGTGATGACGCCATCCTCGAGCGCCTCTGCGAACAGCTCCTCGTAGTGCGCCTCGAACTTGCCGAGCCGCACGTTGCCGCTGATTTCTCCCTGCTCGAAGCTGCCACCGTGCTCGAAAAGCGGTTCACTCATCGCTGTGATCCCCTCGTTGGACGGGGCCAAGGTACAGGATTCGAGCCTCGCGAGGGAGCCGCGGGCGGGGTTAGCGAACGCTCCGCGAGCGCGCTACCATGCCAGCGCGATGGCGAAACTCTCGACCCTGATGCTCGGACTCGTGCTGCTCCTGCCGGCTTGTGAGCCCGCTCCCCCCAGCCCAGGCGCCAGCCCGGACAAGCCTGCCAGCGCAACCAGCACCGGCGCAACGACCACCAGCGCCGGCGCAGCCGCCAGCAGCCCGCAGCCCAGCAGTGAGCCGACAGCGTCGAGCACGACCACCGCCGAGGCCTCGGCCACCGCCTCCGCGTCGGCAGATCCCAAGGTGGCGGCGACCGCGACCGCGACCGGCACCACCTCCGCCGCGCCGACCACCACGACGACCGCGTCCGCCGCGCCCTCGGCCGTCGCGTCGGGCCCCGACGTGCAAGGCACCGAGAAGAAGGACGCTGGCTACTCCGCGTACCTCTCGGCCAAGAGCAGCTACAAGGCGGGCGAGGCTGGCACCGTCACGGCCGTGGTGAACGCCACCGGGGAGTACAAGATCAACGCCGAGTACCCCTACAAGTTCACGCTCGACGCTGCGCCCGCAGGGGTCAGCTACAGCGAGACGGTGGTGCGCAACGTGACCCGCTCCGAGAAGAAGGCGTCGATCAGCATCCCGTTCACGCCCGCGAACAAGGGCACCGCCACCATCAGCGGCACGTGCGCCTTCAGCGTCTGCACCGCCTCGAACTGCGTGATCCAGAAGGTGCCGATGTCGGTGACCGTCAAGGTGGAGTGAGCGGCGCACCGCCCCTCTTGTGCCTGGGCTGCGGCCACGATCGCCCCGGGCCCGACCCGGCCGAGCGCTGCAGGCACTGCCAGCACGACGCCCAGCGCTCGGAGATCGAGCTCGCGCGCACCCAACACAAGAAGAAGCTGTTTCGGCGTGCACCGCCTTTGCGCTGGACCTTCGAGGACGAGGCGCTGGGCGCGAGCGGCGTGGTGGAGACCCTGGACGGGAAGGTGGTCCACGCCGAGGGGCACGTCCAAGAGCGGCGAGACGTTCCCACCGGGGACTTTGCCCGCGAGCTCGGCGGCCTGAGCTCCTGGCACGCGTTCCCGTACCCGTTCGAGGCCGAGGGCGCGCCGACGAACGACGAGATCGCCGTGGGCGCATTTTTGGCGGGGGTGCTCGGGCTCGCGGCGCGCGGCGTGATCGCGCTGCGCTACGACGAGTGGCGCGGCTTTCGCCGAGAGGGCGCGCGTGTGGTGCCGATCCAGGTGGAGCGGCTACCCGTGGCGTGGCTCAAGCGCCTGGGGCGTGAGACGCAGGGCAAGCTCGAGAGCGCGCTCCTGCTCGGACTCGAGCGGTTCGACGGCCACCAAACCTATCGAGAGTCGCGCGGCACCTGGGCCACGCTGGGAGAGGTGCTCGACAGCGCGCACGATCGGCTGCCCACGCTGGACGAGCTGTCGCGCGCGGAGCTCGCGAGCGTCGAGCAGCAGCACGTGGCCGAGCAGGTCTCACACCGTTTGCCTCGCCTGTTCTCGGCGCTCGCGTTCGCCACGAGCCGCCTGCCCGTGGTCGAGGCTTCGATGCTGGGAGCCATCCGGCGCCGGCTGTGACGCCCGGCTGGCCTCAGGCGGAGCGGCGGCCGGCCTCGGCCACCTCGATCACGACCGGCTCGAGCGGCTTCGCCGCGGGCCCGTCGAGCACCTCACCAGAGCTCGAGAAGCGGCTCCCGTGGCACGGGCAATCCCAAGTGCTCTCCGCTCGGTTCCAGTTGACCAGGCAGCCGAGGTGCGGGCAGACCGCCGAGAGCACGGTGAGCGCGCCTGTCGCGTCACGGCTCGCTGCGAGCTTCCTGCCGCCGATCTCCACGAGCTTGCCCTCGCAAGGCTTGATCGCGTCGAGCGCCCGAGGTTCCGACACCTTGAGACGGTCGCCGACCAGGTGCAGGGGGAAGTCGATGTTCTCGGCGACGAAATCTTTGATGCCGGCGATCGGCTTCACTCGCCTGGCATCGTAGAGGGAGGCCCAAGGGTTGGGGTTCTCCAGGATGAGATCCGAGAGCAACATGCCAGCCATGGTGCCGTGGGTCATGCCGTTGCCCGCGAAGCCGGTGGCGACGTAGACGTTGCTCGAACGTGAGTTCAGGCCGACGTAGGGCAGCCCATCGACCGTCTCGATGATCTGACCGGACCACAGATGTCGCAATGCGTGAGGACCGAAACGCGCCTGCACGTAGGCCTTGAGCCGTTGGAACGGCGCACGCGTGTCCTCCTCCTGACCCGTCTTGTGATCTTCGCCGCCGACGATGAGCAGTTGACCGCCCTCGAAGGGCTGGGTCCGCAGATGGTGATAGGGCTCGGCGGTGTCCCAGTAGAGTCCGGCGGGCGGCGGCGGAAGCTCGAGCCGCACGCCGAGCACGTAGCTCCGGTAAGCGGCGAGCTTGGTGTGCAGAAGGAGCCGATTCAAGAACGGGACGTGCGCGGCCACGATCACGTCGTCGGCAGTGATGGTGCCGTGCTCGGTGACCACGCTGCAGGGCTTGCCGTCGTTCACCTCGAGCACCCGGGTGTGCTCGTGGACCTGGCACCCATCGCCGTCGATCCGGGCGGCCAGCGGCAGGAGGTACTCACGCGGGTGAAACTGCGCCTGATCCTCGAAGCGAAGCGCGAGCTCCACGGGGAACGGCAACGGGACGTCCTTCGTCAGCGACGCGCCCATGCCCAGTGGAATCACGGCCTCGAGCTCCTGCTCGATCTGCCCGCGCCCCGCGGCGGTCTCGGCGTAGAGGTAGCCGGGCACCCGGCGGAAGCCGCAGTCGATCCCGAGCTCTCTCGAGAGGCCATCGATCCGTTCGATCGCGGCGCGCTGGGACTCTGCGGCCAGACGAGCGCCGCCGGCACCAAAGTCCGACACGAGCTTGTGGTATCGAGTGTCGAGCGCAGTGGCGAGGTGCGCGGTGGTCAGGCCGGAGTTGCCACCGCCGACGCGCAAAGCCTCGATCACCACCACCCGACGGCCAGCTCGCTTGAGCAACCAGGCGGCCGTCAGGCCAGTGATGCCGCCTCCGATCACGGCCACGTCGTAGCGCGCGTCGCCGGCCAGCGCAGGGAAGCGCTGGCCCTCGCAGCTCGCGATCCAGTAGCTCTTGTGCCGATCGTCCAGCTGGTCCATTCCGAGACTCCTGTTCGTCAGTTCGGCTGCAGGGTTGAGCAACGACAGATCACGGGCGCAGGACGACCTTGACGCAGCCATCCTTCTTGTCGCGGAAGGTGGCGTACGCCGCGGGCGCGTCCTCGAGCGCGACGCTGTGGGTGATGACGAACGATGGGTCGATCTCCTTCGACTCGATCTTCGCGAGCAGCGGCGCGAGGTAGCGCTGCATGTGCGTCTGCCCGCTCCTCATCGTCAGCCCCTTGTTCATGAACGCTCCAAAGGGCAGCTTGTCGGGGAAGCCCACGTACGCGCCGGGCACCGAGATGGTGCCGCCCTTCCGACAACACAGGATCGCCTCACGCAGGACGTGTGCGCGATCGGTGCCGAGATTGACCGCGGTCTTCAGCGCATCGATCGCCGCATCGAAGCTACCGGTGGCGTGCGCTTCGCAGCCCACCGCGTCGATGCAGCGGTCCGGGCCGCGGCCACCCGTCATCACTTGCAGCGCGTCGTAGACGTCGCGTTCGTCGAAGTCGATCGTCTCCGCCTTGCCGTGCGCACGCGCCATTTCCAGCCGCTCCGCGACGCTGTCGATGGCAATCACACGCCCGGCGCCGAGCATCCACGCGCTCTTGATGGCGAACTGCCCCACCGGGCCACAACCCCAGACCGCCACGGTGTCGCCGGGCTCGATCCCGGCGTTCTCGGCGGCCATGTAGCCCGTCGGAAAGATGTCGGAGAGGAACAGCACCTTGTCGTCGGGCAGATCCGAGTCGATCTTGATGGGCCCCACGTCCGCGTAAGGCACGCGGAGCAGCTCGGCCTGCCCCCCGGAGAAGCCGCCCAGCATGTGGGAGAAGCCGAACAGGCCAGAGGGGGAGTGACCCATCGCCTTGCGCGCCACCTCCGCATTGGGGTTCGAGCGGTCACAGAGTGAAAACAGTGTCTTGTTGCAGAAGAAGCAGTCTCCACAGGCGATCGTGAACGGGACGACGACGCGGTCGCCGACCTTGAGGCGAGTCACCGCGCTGCCGACCTCGACGACGTGGCCCATCGGCTCGTGTCCGAGGATGTCGCCAGACTTCATGGTGGGCATGAAGCCATTGAGGAGATGAAGGTCCGAGCCGCAGATTCCGCTCGCGGAGATCTTCACGATGCAGTCGGTCGGCTGCTCGATCTTCGGATCCGGAACCGAATCGACCCGCACATCCCCGTGACCATGCCAGCAAAGTGCCCTCATTGTCCGCGCCTCCGGGGATGCGCTCAGCAACACACGTGCCCGGTGCCGGAAGCGTCGACGCGCCGCGCGCTGCCGATCTGAGGCGCCGTGCCCTGGCCAAACTGCCCCAAGCGCGGCACGACGGCTCGCTGGTGAGCCGCCGCGAGCTGCCGACAACTGCACCCCGGCGAGCGCGCTCGCGTAGAGTGGGCGGCAGCATGCTCGAAGGCTTTCGGAACTGGCTCGCGGAGCTGGTCGCGACGGACAACTTTCGCCGCCCGGCGGCACCCCCCAAGGCGCTGCCGGCAGCGAAGCCCAAGCCGCCGCAGCCGACCGAAGCCAAGACACGAGCGGCCGAGCCCGATCGCGCCGAGGAGCTCGCGGCGCTCGACCGCAAGCTGCGCCAAGCCGAGCAGCGAGCCGACAAGGCGGACGAGCGCGCCAAACGCGCGGAGGCAGCGCTGAAGCAGGGTGCGGAGCGCGACAAGACCAGCGAGAAGGCCATCGAGCAGCGCATCGCGGCCGCGGTCGACAAAGCCAAGCAGGCGTTCAAGAAGTCCGAGGAGCGCGCGAAGGGAAAGCAGCAGCGCCGTGGCAAGGGCGACCTGGACCAGAAGCTGCGCCTGGCGGAGGACAAGGCCAAGGGCGCCCTGGAACGAGCCCAAGCGGCAGAGGCGCGCCTGGCGCAGGCCGACGCGCAGAAGCAGGGCCTGTCGGCGCGGGAGCGTGAGCTCGAGCAGCGCATCGCCGAGCTGACCGAACGGCTGAGCGCCGCAGAGGCACAGGCGAGCGAGGCCGAGCGCAACCGCTTGAGCAAGGAGCTGCGCGAAGGCGGGGCCGGGCGAGGCCGACCGCAGACCTCGGTCGACGTGCACTTCAGCCCGGGTGACGAGTGCTTCCAGGCCATCCGCCGCCAGCTCGAGATGTGTCAGCGCAGCGCGGACATCTGCGTGTTCACCATCACCGACGATCGCATCTCCGGTGCCATCGCCGACGCCCACCGGCGCGGCGTGCGGGTGCGCATCATCACCGACAACGACAAGACCCACGACGAGGGCTCCGACATCCGTCGCTTGGCTGGTGGCGGCATCGAGGTGCGCGAGGACCAGAGCGAGTTCCACATGCACCACAAGTTCGCCGTGTTCGACGGCAAGGTGATGTTGACCGGCAGCTACAACTGGACGCGCGGCGCTGCCCGCAACAACGAGGAGAACTTGGTGGTGTCGAACGATCCGCGCCTGGTGGGGCCGTTCGATCGCGAGTTCAACGCGTTGTGGACGCGGCTCGGCTCCAGCTAGCTTGGCATAGCTGGTGTTGGGCTGCAGCGTGGACGTCCCGTCGGGGATCTCCTTCACCGACGGCGTGCGCGCGCAGAGCAGCGTGGCCATCGGCGCCGAGTTCGAGAAGGGTGAGGGCCTGTCCGGCATCGCGCAGTCGATCGGAGACCACTTCGTGCGCGGGCGGACCCGCCAACGAGGACGCGCGCGAGCGGTGAGGCGGGCGCTGTCGCTGCTGGCCGGTCAGGAGACCTGACCAGGCGTGGCCTTGACGGTGCGCGGAGCCGCGCATACGCCCGGCGCGTCATGACGTTTCGTAAGACCTTCCGCCTCTGGGCCTGCGCCTCGTTCGTGGGCTCGGTCGCTTGCACCGGGGCCGTGGTCGAGCGCGGAGACGCGCCGCCCGCCGCGGTCGATCCGCCGGCGAGCTCCGAACAAGCCTCCGAACCGGGCGACAAGAGTGCTCCGGTCGCGTCGTCGAGCAGCGCGCCCAGCACCAGCCCGGCCCCCGGCGAGCCGCCGTGGGCGGTGGACAAGCAGGGGGACCGCATCGGCAGCAAGAGCTTCCGCACTTGGATCTGGAACGACCCCAACCGCTCGCGCAAGATCGTCGCGATCGGCGCGCTGCGAGTGGGCACCTCGGTCAAGCTCAAGTCCAAGACCCCGGTGGCGGGCCAGGGCTGCAACGGCAAGTGGTACGAGATCGAGCCGCACGGCTTCATCTGCACCGACGAGACCACCACCTTCGACTTCGACTCCGCCTACTGGAAGGCGCTCGCCACGCTGCGGCCCAAGCCGGGCGTCTACCCCTACCGCTACGCCTTCAGCATGGGCGCGCCCATGTACTCGCGCGTCCCCAGCAAGGAGGAGCAGAAGTCGGCCGAGTACGACATGGGCAAGACCAAGCGCTTCCAGTCCCTGGGCAAGTGGAGCGAGGGCCACGAGCGCTTGGTGACCACCAAGGAAGAGGACTTCTTCAAGGCCGACGGCCCCATCCCCGACTTCTACGACGGCACCAAGGGGGTGCAGGGCAGCCCGTGGAACCCCGCACAACCCAAGGTCAAGGTCATCCCCGCAGGCAGCGGCTTCTCCTATTCGCGCGTGTTCGAGGCCGAAGGTCGGCTGTGGCTGCTCACGCCCGACCTGTTCCTGATCCCGGCCGACCGCGCCTGGCCGTACAAGACCTCGAGCTTCAAGGGCGTGGAGCTCGATGACAAGAACACGCTCCCGCTCGCCTGGGTACGCAACGGCGAGGGAACCCCCAAGCTCAAGCGCGACGGCGAGACCTTCACCAAAACGGACGAGAAGTGGCCCGGACGCAAGCCCGTGTTCCTCACCGGCAAACACGTGAAGCTCAAGAAGGTCGACTACTACGAGGCCAAGGATGGCGCGTGGATCGCCGACGACAACGCGGTGCACGACGACGTGAGCGTGGTCAAGCCGAAGACCGAGCTCAAATACGAGATCAAGTCCGACGAGCGCTGGATGGAGGCCAGCATCCTGGGGGGGCACATGACGGCCTTCGTCGGGCTCGAGCCGAAGTACTCCACGTTGTGGTCTCCCGGCCTCGGCGGCGTTCCGGTGAAGGGCAACGACCCGAAGAAGTTCGCCACCACCGAGGTGGGTGTCTTCCCGATCCAATGGAAGGATGCGGTCGAGATCATGTCGCCTGATCCCGGCGCCCCCACGGTGTTCTGGTTCGCGGACGTGCCCTGGATCCAGTACGTGCACCCGCCCATGGCCATGCACGTGTCCTATTGGCACGACAACTTCGGCTACCCCATGAGCGCCGAATGCCTGAACACCTCCGCGGAAGACGGAATGTGGTTCTTCAACTTCACGTTGCCCAAGATCCCAGAGGGCTGGGGCAGCGTCGGCGCCGGCAAGAAGAACGGCCCCTCCACCAAGATCAACATCACCCCGTGAGGCAACGCCGCGCGCTCGCCGCGTGCTTCCCAACCCCGCTTGTTTTCTTGCTCGCCGCGGGTCTCGTCGCGGCGAGCTGCACGCCAGTCGAGCCCGCGCCGACAGACCCGAGCCCCACGCCCACGCAGAGCGTCGCGCCCACCACCTCCGCAGCGGCGCAGCCGTCGCCCAGCGCCTCCGCGCCGCCGACCGCCAGCGCGCCGCCGAAGCCGCTGACGATCGAGAAGCCCAGCACCGAGCAGCGCGAACGACTGCGCAAGGACGTCGCCCGCTTCGCGATCGAGCGCACGCCCGGATCCCCAGGCTGGACGAAGACGCGCACGGCGATCGAGGACGACCTGCGCGCGGCGGGCCTCACGCCGGAGATCCAGCCGTTCGAGCGCGACGGAAAAAATGTCTTGGCCACCAAGCCAGGAATGAAGACGCCGCGCGAGCACGTAATCCTCTCGGCCCACTACGATCACATCGCTGGCTGCCAAGGCGCGGATGACAACGCCTCTGGCGTCGCGGTGGTGCTCGAGGCGGCTCGCCAGCTGGGCAAGCTCGAGCTCGAGCGCACCCTGGTGCTCGCGTTCTGGGACCACGAGGAAGACGGCCTGGTGGGCTCGCGCGCCTACGCCTCGCGCGCCCGCTCCAACAAGGACGAGATCCGCGTGATGATCTCGCTCGACGGCGTGGGCTACGCCGACGACAAGCCTGGCAGTCAGAAGCTGCCCGAGGCGGTCGGCACCTTGCTGCCCGACGTAGCGAAGAAGCTCGCCGACTCGGGTCACCGCGCCAACTTCATCGCCGCGCTGGGCGACACCGCCTCGCATGAGGCGCTGGCCGCCTTCGAGCAAGCTGGCACACAGCTTTCGCAGCCTGCGTTCGGTGTGGAGCTGTCGTCGATGACCCGGCTGATGATGATGGACGCCTCGCGCAGTGATCACGCGAGCTTCTGGCTGGCTGGGTACCCCGGCATCTTGATCACCGACACCGCCAACTTTCGCAACCCGCGCTACCACTGTGGCGGCGGGCCCGACGATCCGGCCTCGCTCGACTACGATTTTCTCAACCGCGTCGCGAGCTTGGTGATCGCCGTCGTGCGCTCCGCCGCCCGGGGATAGTCCGGCCGAGGGGCGGCCGACGATATCAGCGGGCGAGACCACACAGCCGAGGCCACGCGGTACTTTCCCGATTGCGCTCGGACGGGGCAAGATCAGGGGGCCATGGAGCTGGGCATCGATCTGGGAACGACGCGCACGATCGTCGCGCTGCACGACCGCGGAAACTACCCGGTGGTGGGCTTCACTGCGGGCGACGGCGACCTGGTCGAGCACTACCCGAGCTGCACCGCCGAGGTGAACGGCAAGCTCTTGCACGGCCTGGACGCCGAGGTCGCGGAGCGCGAAGGCGCGCCGTCTCTGCGCTCGTGGAAGCGGCTGCTCGGAGGCACCCGCCAAGACGAGCGCCTGCGCATCGGCGAGGTGGAGGTCACGCCGATCGATCTGGTCACCGGCTTCTTGGAGGCGCTCAAGGCCGACCTGCTGACGCGCTCGAACGTGTCCAAGCTGCTGAAGGAGCCGCTCTCGGCCGTCATCAGTGTGCCGGCCAACGCGCACTCGACGCAGCGCTTCGTCACCTTGGCCGCGTTCCGGCGTGCGGGCTTCGACGTGCGCGCGGTGATCAACGAGCCCTCGGCGGCGGGCATCGAGTACGCACACCGCCACGCCAACACGCTGTCCAAGAAGCGCGAGCACGTGATCGTGTATGACCTCGGCGGCGGCACCTTCGACGCCGCGTTGGTCTACATCGCCGCGGGCCACCACGACATCGCGCTCACCACCGGCATCGCCGAGCTCGGCGGAGACGACTTCGACGCGCAGCTCCTGGCCATGGCGCTCGAGCGCGTGGGCGTGCCGCTGCCCACCACCTCGCAAGCCAAGGCCGACCTGCTCCGCGAGTGCCGCGCGGCCAAGGAGTCGGTGCACCCCAACACCAAGCGCATCGTGCTCGATCTCGAGGCGCTCGGCGCGCTCGCGCCCGAGGAGCCGGTGGTGATCCCGGTGGCGGAGTTCTACGAGCGCACGCGGCCGCTGGTGCTCTCCACGCTCGAGGCGCTCGAGCCCATCGTCGAGGCGCTGCGCGACGAGGAGCAGCTCGGCGGAGACCTCGCGGGCATTTACATGGTGGGCGGTGGCAGCGGGCTGCCGGTGGTACCGCGTGTGGTGAAGGAGCGCTTTGGCCGGCGGGTGCACCGCTCGCCGCACCCGGCTGGCGCCACCGCGATGGGCTGCGCGATCCTGGCGGCGAGCGATCCGAGCGCTTCTGGGCTCGTGCTCTCCGAGCGTTTCTCGCGGCACTTCGGCGTGTTTCGCGAGGCTGATCAGGGCCAGAAGTCGGTGTTCGATCCGGTCTTCGCCAAGGGCACGCCCATGCCCTCGGAGCACGAGCCGCTGGTCGCCACCAGGCGCTACCGAGCCGCGCACAACGTCGGTCACTTCCGCTTCGTCGAGTCGGCTTACGTGGACGACCGGGGCGACCCCACCGGCGACCTCACCCCGCACGCGGAGATCCTGTTTCCGTTCGCCGACGGGCTCGTGCCCGGCTCGCTCAAGGACGTGGCCGTCGGTCGCTTGCACGGCGACGGCCCGTTGATCGAGGAGCGCTACGAGGTGGACCACGCCGGCGTGGTCGCGGTGACCATCACCAACGTGGACCGCGGCCAGCGCACCCGCTTCGTGCTGTGACGGCGGCGGGCAGCTGCCTCAGATCAGGCCGCCGCCCAGGAGGCAGCGCACGGTGCCACCGAGCAGGCCGACCGCGCCGATCACCACGGCGGCGGTGAACACGCCGCTGTGCGGGGTGGAGCCGTCGGCGTTCTTGTTCTTGTTGGTCAGCCCGATGATGCCGAGCACGATCGGCACCGCGTTGGTGGGGATGCCGAACCAGTTCACCCAGCCGAGGCAGGGCACGAGCCCGGTCAGGAACAGGAGGCCGCCGATGATCATGAACACGATCGCCGCGGTCTTCATGCCGGAGTTGTCGCTGCCGCCACCCTGCGGCGATCCGGGGATGCCGGGCGGACCAAAGCCGGGAGGGCTGCCGTAGCCGGGAGGGGGACCGTACCCGCCACCGGCCGGGGGCGGCGCGTACCCTCCGCCGCCGGGAGGGCCGCCGAAGCCACCCCCCGGAGGCGGACCGTAGCCACCTCCACCCGGGGGCGGACCCCCGCCCGGAGGCGGACCGTAGCCACCTCCACCCGGGGGCGGACCCCCGCCCGGAGGCGGACCGTAGCCACCTCCACCCGGGGGCGGACCGTAGCCACCTCCGCCCGGCGGCATGCCGGCAGCGAAGAGGGGCGTGGTGTTCGGGGTGGTGGGCTCGATCTGCGTCATGGGGTGGTCCAGGGTTGGTTCGTTGGCAAGGTCAGCGCGGGCGCAGGAAGCCTAAGCGGCGACCGCACCAATCTCAACAAGCCCACCGCGCAAACCGCGACGAGCACACAAAACACCGGAAAGACGACGACGACACCGGCGTGGTACGCGACGGCCAGCGAGAAGTCACCGTGGGCAAACGCAGAGAACGCGCGCGACATCCCGCACAGACCGCAGCCCGGGCACGGCGCGAGCGAGACGCCGAGCCACGCGAGGTGCTCTTGTCGTGCGATCGCCGCCGGCGAAAACGCGACGCTGGAGAAGAGCGCGTAGGAGCTGAGCAGCAACGGCAGCGACACCCCGGCAAGCACCAGCCCGTTGAGCGCTCGCTCTGCTCTGCTCAATCGCGCGACGACCGCCACCCCGACAACGTAGCCTGAGCATCGCACCTCACCAAGGACTGATCACGCGCCGCGCACGCGCAGCAGCTTGCGCCAGACCCAGCTCGCCTCGTCGTCACTCAGGTAGGCGAGGTAGCTCACGATCATGATGTAGCTGAAGATCGGGATCACCATCGAGACGTCGATGCCGACGTGGAACAGCACGCCCGACACGATGGCGTAGGGACGCAACTTCTTGAACCAGACCAACACTGGGAACAAGAGCTCGAACAGCAGCGTGCCGTAGGTGAGGCCCCAGATCACGGGTCGGTTGTCGATGTACACCGGCCACTCCGCGAACACGGGCGAAGCCAGCACGTCGCGCAGCGCCATGCCGGTCTGCCAGCGCCTGTTGGCGAGCTTGGCGAAGGTGGAGTTCAGGTACACGTAGGAGATCTGCAGGCCCACCAAGCGCTGGCCCCACACCGACGCGTCTGGGATGGGCAGGTGCTTCTTGACGCGCAGCCAGGCGTCCACGCTGAAGCGGTGTGACAGCGGCATGAACGCGCTGAGCGCCCCGACGATCATGAACAAGCGGTCGCCGCTGTTGAGGATGAACGGGTTGCGCGCCTGGAGCGAGAGGTGGAGATACGCGATCAGCAGCACGGCGAAACGCGCACGGAAGCCCACGAGCAGCGCCACGGTCGCGAGCGTCATCAGCACCGCGTGCCCGACCAGCACCAGCTCGCTCGTGGGGGCCCACGCGAAGGGCGTGATCCAGATGTACTTGTCCTTGGCCACGAGCTCGAACGGGATCATGCCGTCGTGGCCCCAGAAGCGGTGCAAGTTGAGCCAGATGCCGATCAGCTGAAAGGCCGAGAGCAGCGCGAAGGCGACGCGGAACAGCGCCGCCGCGCTGCCGTCCGAGCGGCGCGCGAAGAACGACAGGTACAGCCGCTCGAGGCGCTCGGACCGTGTCACAGCTCGTTCTCGCTGGTGCTGACGCCCTTGGGCGCGGGCGGGATCCACAGCCTGCCGGGGTGACCTCCGGTGCACGGTCGCGCGAGCACGGGGAGGGAGCTGGGCTTGCGCCGGATGGAGCCGTCGTCGTTGCGAGTCTCGTGGAAGTGGTTGGTCGCGCGAATGTTGGTGACCTGGGCGCCGTGCTGCGTCCACGCGAGGCGACAGAAGTAGTCCAGGTAGGCCGGCCCGAAGCGGACGCGATCCGCCGGCTCGGCGAGCTTTGCTTGGATCTTGCGGATGCGAGAGTCGCGCAATCGCTCGAACAGGGTGCGGTCCGCGGCGCGCGTGGTGGACAGAACCACGTTGCTGCCGTCGGCGAGGTCGGCCTCGACGGTGACGTGGGTCGTGGTGGGAGGTTTGCCGAACATGCCCCAGGAGTTGGTCATGCGCAGGCCCTCGTCGTAGCCCTCGAACACCAGCGCCACCTTCTGCTTGACGCTGCCGACCGCGCCGCCGACCAGCATCGCCACCACGTGATAGATGGTGAACGCAGTGATCGCGCCGCGCAGCCAACGCTGCTTCTTGCCCAGCTCGCGGTAGAGCTTGGGGGGCTCGCTGAGATCGCTCATCGAAGGTCTCGGGCCGCGCTCACGATTGTGGCCAGGCCGTCGTTTTGGACGAGTATCACGGGCGGATAGCGGTTAAAAAGGGGACCGCGCCCGAGCTCCTCGGGACCAAGACATGACCTCGGTACTTCACCCGGGCGATCGCGTCCAAGGACGCTACTTGCTCCAAGCTGAGCTGGGGCGTGGCGGCCATGGCGTGGTGTTCCGAGCGCTCGACGAGAGCACGAACACGCCAGTGGCGGTGAAGGTGCTGAACGGCGACACCGCCGATCAAGACCAGTACGTCCTGCGCTTGTGGCGCGAGGCGCAGTCGCTGGCCGCGCTGTGGGGGACCAGCGTCGTGCAGGTTCACGAGTTCGACACCGACGAACGAGGCTTCGTCTACATGGTCATGGAGCTGCTCGAAGGGGAGCCGCTCGACACCCACCTGTACGAGCTGGAGAGCTTCGGGGACTTGATGAGCCCGGCGCGGGTGATCGAGGTGCTCGAGCCGGTGGCACACGCGCTCTCGGTGGCGCACCAGAAGGGCATCATTCACCGCGACATCAAGCCACCCAACATCTTCCTGGTCGACCCGCTGCTGGGCGGCGGCACGCGCTTGATGGACTTCGGCCTGGCCAAGACCCCCGACTTCGAGGAGATCACCGACGTCGGCATGATCGCTGGCTCGCCCAGCTACATCGCCCCTGAAATCTGGAAGAGCCTGCCCTTCGACCACCGCGCCGACACCTACTCGTTCGCCGCGGTCGCCTTTCGCACGCTGGCCGGCCGGCCGCCCTTCACCGCGCACTCCACGTTGGACCTGTACGAGCTCGCGTGCAACGCGGAGCGCCCGCGCCTCACCGAGTTCCGTCCCGAGCTCGCGCAGGCCGTGGACGCCTGGACCGCACGAGCCCTGGCCATCGACGCGCGCAGCCGCTTTCCGGACATGCGCCAGACCTGGGACGCATTCGTTGCAGCCATCACCCAGAGCGACACGCCAAGCTTGCGCATGCTGCGGGGAGCCTGGTCGCGGCGCTGAACACAGAAGCGCCACTGCTCAGCTTGATCCCCCCGGAGCCAGGCGTTACCAATGCCGAGTCCAACGGAGGATTGAGCCTATGTACCTCGTGCGCTGGCAGCTTCAGGTTCGCTTCGGTCACTTGAAGGAGGTGCTCGGCATCCTCCGGCAGTGGGAGGTCGACGTCGGCCAGAGAGTCGGTTGGCGCGCCTCCAACATCCGCGTGCTGCAGGGCATGCTCGGTGCGTCTCAGTCGACGGTCGAGCTCGAGACTCGCACCGACAATTTGAGCGACCTGGAGAGCTCGTGGAAAGACATGGAGAAGAGCCCTCATCACCAGGAAGCGATGAAGTCGCTCGAGCGCTTCGTGGTGAGCGGCACCGACTGCTGGAGCGTGTACAACATCGTCGAGCTGTTCGAAGCTGACTAGTCCGCCCGAAGGGCGGCCAAACGATATCGAGGGGGCCGGGCCAGACTTGTGCCTTGTCGCGGGGATCGTCACGACCTCCACTTGCGAGCGTCAGCGAGGGTCGTGATGAGCGCCGCGACAAGAAAACTGGGGACGCCCCCCAGCCCCCGAGGGCACGCTCGGTGAGGCGGCGCCTGCTGTCCTGGACGAGCCACTCGCGCTTCGCCTGGCTGGTGGCGTTGCTCGGGCTCGCGCTGACGCTCCCGGCGCTGTCGCTGGGATTTTTGCTCGACGACTTTCACCACCTCAACATCCTGCGTGGACACCGCTTCCCGGGTGGTCCACGCGGGGTGTGGGACCTGTACCGCTTCGCCGACGGCGGCGAGGGCTCACGGCAGGCGATCGAGCAGGGCATCTTCCCGTGGTGGAGTAACCCCGACCTCAAGCTCGCTTTCTTGCGCCCGCTGTCTTCGCTGTGGCGCGCCGCCGATCACGCGCTGTTGGGCGAGAGCTCCACGTGGATCCACCTGCAGGGCTGCCTGCTCTACGGCGTGCTGGTGCTCGTCGCGCTGCGCGTCTACGGCCGCCTCGTGGGCACGGCGGCTGGCGGCGTCGCCGGACTGATGTTCGCGGTGGACGACGCGCACGGCCAGGCGGCTTCGTGGATCGCCAACCGGTACTCGCTGCTTTGTGCGCTGCTGTCGCTGCTGACGTTTCTCTGTCACGTGCGCCGAGCGAAGGGCGAGAGCCCCGCGTGGATCGGGCCACTCGTGTTCGTGTTGGCCCTCGGCGCGGGAGAGGCCAGCCTCGGCGCGCTGGGGTACTTGGTCGGCTTCGCGTGGTTCCTCGAGCCCCGTGGGCGGCGCGTGGGCCTCTTGGCGATCACGCCGTACCTGGGCATCACCTTGGTCTGGGCGCTGGTCTACAAGACCTTGGGCTACGGCGCCGCGGGCAGCGGGTTCTACGTCGACCCGGGCGGGTCGCCGCTGCTGTTCGTGGGCAAAGTGGTCGAGCGGTTGCCCCTCTTACTGCTTGGCCAGATGTTCGTGCCGCCGCCGGAGCTCCTGGCGGCCGCACCAGCCGCGGCGCGACTGCCGATCGCGTTCGTGGCCACGCTGATCGTAGGCGCTGTCGCACTGGGCATCGCGCGGGCCGCGCGCGGCCAAGCAGCGGCGCTCGCGTTGGCGACCGGCACGCTGCTGTCGGCGATCCCGACCTGCGCTGCGGTGCCAGACGATCGCTTGCTGATGTTGCCCGGCTTTGGCTTCTTCGGTGTGTTGGGCATCGCGTTCGCGGGGGTGTGGAGCGGCGGCGTCCACGTCGGCCGCGTCACGCGTGGGGTCCTCTCGCTGCTGGCCGTGCTTCACCTCGTGCTGGCGCCGGTGCTCTTGCCGGTGCGCGCCGTGGTGTTTGCGCGCTTGCTCGGCGGCTTCGCTTCCGCTGGGGCAGCCACGCTCACGCTCGAACAGGGCTCGGCCAGGCCGGTGGTGGTCGTGGGGGGCCCCGACGCGTTGTTCGTCAACTACATGGTCCTGGAGAAGCTGCTCGGGCTGCCGCAGCCGGCCCTCAACGCTCGGATCCTCACCGAGCAAGACGGAGGCACCATGACGGTGCTGCGCACGGGCCAGAGCTCGCTCACCGTGACGAACGAACGAGGGATGATGAACGGCCCCTTCGCCGCGGTCACGCGTGACCATGGCTTCACGGTGGGGGAGGTCAGCGTCGTCGGTGGACATCGCATGGAGGTGCTCGCGGTCTCCGCCAGCGGCCACCCGACTCGGATCGCGTTCGACCTCGGCGCACCGCTCGAGTCCATGCGCCTCTTGGTGTTCGAGGGTCGCCGCTTCGTCGAGCTCGAGGCGCCCCCGACCGGACGAGAGCTGCACTTCCAGATGCTGCCGTTCATGGAGGCGATCAACTGACGCTGGAAACTGGCTATCGTACGGCTCGATCATCGCGATGGAGGCCAGCCAGCGAGCCCGCACGGCAGCCAACGAGCCAGAGCGGCTCGGTGACTACGACATCGTCGCCCCGCTGAGCGCGGGGGGCATGGGCGTGATCTACCGCGGACGCCCGCGCGCTGGCGGGCCCGACGTGGCGCTCAAGACCGTCCATCTGGAGAGCGAGTCGCTCCTCAGCGGGATGCGGCGCGAGATCCGCTCGCTCAAGGGCCTCGCGCACCCAGGCGTGGTGCGCATCTTGGACGAGGGCACCGATCGGGGCGTCCCGTTCTACGCGATGGAGCTGCTCGAGGGACCGACGCTGCGTCAGTTCCACAACGCGCGCGCGATCACGCGAAGCACCCACGGCGACGACGCCGCGCCGTCCTCGGGGACGTTCGGCCCCGCGATGGAGGAGCGCGGAGCCCCGCTGCCACCGTCCGCCGACCGAGCCAGTCTGACGAGAGCGCTGTCCATCGTACGAACCATCTCACACACGCTGGCGTTCGTGCACGGTCGCGGCATCGTGCATCGCGACCTCAAGCCGGACAACGTGATCCTGACCGAGGACCGCGGGCCCGTCATCGTCGACTTCGGGCTCGCCGTGCGCGCGCTCGGCCAGAGCGGCCGCGAAGAGCTCGAGGCCGCCGGTCGCATCATGGGCAGCCCGGGCTACATGGCGCCCGAGCAAGTGCGTGGCGACTTGGTCGACGCGCGCGCGGATCTGTACGCCCTCGGGTGCATGCTGTTCGAGATCGCCACCGGTCGGCTGCCGTTCGAGGGCTCCGCGGTGAAGCTCTTGTTCAGCAAGAAGCTGTTCGCCGAGCCGCCGTCGACGCGCGCGTTCTCTCCCGACACGCCGCTCGACCTCGACCGCCTCGTCATGCGACTGCTCAGCCGCCGCGTCGAGGATCGGCCAGGCCACGCGGACGACGTCGCACGAACGTTGGCCGCGCTCGGCGCAGAGCGTCTCGGTCCAGCGGGGCCCCCCCCGGAGCCTTACCTCTATCGGCCGGCGCTCGTGGGCCGCGACGACGTCACGAAACTGGCCGTGGCCGCCATGGCGGTCGCCACCGCGACCAAGGCCGCGCTGGAGCCCAGCGACCAGCCCGACGATGGCGCGCCCAGCACCTGGGTCGACGTGCGAGCCGAGAACGCGCCGCCTTCGGACGTCCGGGTCATCCGCGAGCCCCACGGGACGGGGCCCGCCACCCAACTGGATCTCACGCTCGACGTAGTGGCGGGCGCTGCGGCGAGCAGCGCAGCTGGAGACCTCTTGTTCGTCTCGGGCGAGAGCGGCGCGGGCAAGACGCGGCTGGCGATGGAGCTGTCGACGGAGGCGGTTCGACGCGGCTTCGCCGTGGTGAGCTGCCAAGGCATTTGCGTCGACACCGAAGGGCCCGAGCAGGGGGTGCGAGCCGGCCCGCTCCACCTCTTCAGGGACTTCTTCACCACGCTGTCCGACCGCATCCGCGCGCGCGGCGAGGCCGGGTACGAGCAGTTGCTCGGGGAACGCGGCGCCGTGCTCGCGGCGTACCACCCCGACCTCGCGGAGCTACCCGGCCACGTCGCGATCGAGCCACCAGACCTCCCCCCGGAGGCCGCTCGCGAGCGAGTCCACGAGGCGCTGCGCGAGACGCTCAGCGCGTTTGCGCAGGAGCAGCCCCTGTTCCTGGTGCTCGACGACGTGCAATGGGCCGACGAGCACACGCTGGGCTTTTTGTGCTCGCTGCGGCGAGAGTGGTTCGCAAAGAGTCCGCTCCTGATTCTGGTCCTCTTCCGGCGCGAGGAGCAGACGCCCACCCTCTCGGCTCTGGTCAGCGCTTGGGATCGGCCCGCCATCGAGCTGCCCAAGCTGCGGGAGGACTCCTTGATCCGCATCGTCCAGGGCATGTTGGCGGTGCCGCTCCCCGACCCGCGCTTGGTCGCGTTCCTCTGTGAGCACGGAGGTGGCAACCCGTTCTTCATCGCCGAGTACTTGCGCGCGGCGATCAGCGAGCGCGTGCTGGTGCGGGACGCCGACGGCAATTGGTCCTGCGGCCCGGAGGCCGACGGACCGTTGGGGGCGTTGCCCTTGCCGCACTCGCTCTCGGCATTGATCGAGCTGCGCCTGCGTGGTCTGTCGCACGAGGCGCGCCGCATCGTCGACGCGCTCGCCGTTCTGGGTCGCGAGACGGTCGGGGCCGTGCTCGATCACACCGTGGGCGCGGCGCAGCTGCTCGCCAGCGAGCCGATGGGCGAGCTGGTGCTGCGCAGCGTGGTCGAGGAGCACGAGCCTGGTGTGATTCGCTTCGTCCACGACAAGATCCGCGAGGCCATCTATGCGCGCCTGACCGACGCGGCGCGCCGCGAGCTGCACCTCCGCGCGGGCGCGGCGCTGCTCTCGTGGGCCGAGCGCGGCTCCGGGACCAGTCAGATCGCCTCCGAGCTGGCGCACCACTTCGCTGAAGGCGGCGACGCCGACAGGGCCTGCCAATTCTTCGAGCTGGCCGGCGAGCGCTCGTTCGCAGACGGGTCCTTCGTGGACGCGAGCCGCTCCTTCGAGGCCGCAGCCGCGCTGTGGACCAACGCGGGCGGCGCCCGTGGCAACGTGCGCCGCGCAGGGTGGGTCCGCAAAGCCGCGGCCGCGCTGCATGCGACGGGGAACCTGCGCGGCGCCGAGCGGCGTGGACGCGAGGCGCTCGAGCTCTTGACCGGCGGCCCCACGCTGCTCGACCAAGACCCACCTGGGCGGCTGTTCGACCGCGCGCGCTACGCCAGCAGAGCCATGACGCACGTCGCCACGCAGCTCCTGGGGCTGCTCAAGAGCGAGCGTACGACGGCTCCGGCGGGCGACCGCGAAGCCCACCGCGAGGCCGCGTTGGCCGCCGAGAAGCTGGCCGAGAGCTACCTGTTTCTGAACGACCAGACGCGCGCCGCCCTGGCCACCGTGCTGGCGGGCAACCACGCCCAACGGCTCGGGCCCTCGGCCGAGCTCGCGCGCGCCTACTCGCAGCTCGCGATCGCCGCGAGCTACATTCCGCTCCACCCGCTCGGCAAGGTGTACGCCGAGCGCGCGCAGAGCATCGCTCGGGTGGTGTGTGATCGGCGCACGGATCTGGTCGTGGAGTTCATGCGCGGCTTCTGGTCCGCGGGGTTGTTCGACGGCCGCGAGTCGCGCGCCTGCCTGAGCACGGCGCTCGCGCTCTCGCGCGAGCTCTCCGATCGGCGGCGCGAGGAGGAGTGCCTGGCCCTGTTGGGCATGGTCGAGGCCATCCACGGTTTGCACGGCGACTCGCTGGACCGATATGGCGAGCTCGAGCGCCTTGCGCTGCGGAGCCAGAACGAACAAGCGCGCTTCTGGGCCTACACCGGCAGAGCTCAGGTGTGGGTGCGCCTGGGCCGCGTCAACGCCACCATCGACGACTACGAGCGGCTGCAGCCCTACGTCGAGCGCACCGGCGACACGGCCGAGCGCATCCAGCTCGTGGTGCCGGGCCCGCTGTACGTCAAGAAGGGCCTGCGCGACCGCGCGCGCGCCACGCTGGCGGACTTTCTGCGCCTCACGGTCGATCGCGCGCCTGCGGGTTGCATGTTGTTCTGGTCGTACGCGGCCGCCTGCGACACGGCCTTCGCCTTGCTCGAGGACGCAGCTCCGCGCGAGCGCGCCCAGCTCGAGCACGAAGCGGAGCAGACGGTGCGCGTCATGGAACAGTTCGCAAACATCTTCCCGCTCGGTCGCTCCGAGGCCCAACGCGCGCGAGGACGCTGGCTCGCACGAGCTGGCAACACGCGAAAGGCGCGGAGGCTACTCCACGCCGCGCTCGACTCCGCGCACGCGCTCGACCTGCCGATCGAGGGCGCCAAGGCGCACTTGGACCTGGCCAAGCTGAGCGAGAGCGCGACGGAACGCGAACGACATCGCTCCGCCGCTCGCGACGTCTGCGCCCGCGTCGGCTCCTGGGGCCTACTCGACGAGGTCGAGCGCTGAGAGCTACATCTTGGCGCGCAGCTTGCCAATGCAGCCGATCACCAGCGAGGTCCAGCCGGTCTGGTGCTCCGCGCCGCAGCCCCAGCCGAGGTCTGCGTGGAAGTACTCGTGGAAGGGCACCAGCTCGCGGAAGTTGGGGTCCTTGGCCATCCGCTCGCCGTGAGGTCCCCAGCATGGCAGCACGCCGCGTTCGTCGGGCGTGAACAAAGACGCAATGCGGCGGGAGATCTCGCGCGCGACATCCCTGAGCCGCATGAACTTGCCGCTGCCGGTCGGGCACTCCACCTGGAGCGCCTCGCCATAAAAGAAGTCGTAGCGCTCGAGCGCCTCGATCAACAGGTAGTTGAGCGGCAGCCAGATCGGCCCGCGCCAGTTGGAGTTGCCACCGAACATCGCCGTGGTCGAGTCACCCGGCGCATAGTCCACGCGGTACTCCTCGCCGCCGACGCGAAACACGTAGGGTTGGTCCTTGTGCACCAGCGAGAGTGAGCGAATGCCGAACGGCGAGAGGAACTCGGCTTCGTCCAGCACGTAACGCAGCGCGCGCACCAGACGCTCCTTGGAGGGGATCGCCAGCAAGCGGTGCCCACCGCCCTCGTGGGCCGGCACCTCCATGTACGAAATGCTGCGCGCGAGGTCGCTGCGGTTCTCGAGCAGCCACTCCATGCGCTTGCGAAACCGCGGCAACCGCTGGAGCACGCTCTCCTCGAGCACCTCGGCGGTGAAGAGCGGGATCAGCCCCACCATCGACCGCACGCGCAGCGGCAGCGAGCGACCTCCTATCTCGATCTGATCGTAGTAGAAGCCGTCGTGCTCGTCCCAAAGGCCGCTGCCGCCGAAGCCATTGATGGCGTCCGCGATGCCGATGAAATGTTCGAAGAACTTCGAGGCGAGATCTTCGACCGCCACGACGTCCGCCAGCTCGAACGCGATCGACAACATCTGCGCCGAATAGAACGCCATCCACGCCGTGCCATCGGCCTGCGCCAGCCGCCCCCCCGTGGGCAGCGGCTTCGAACGGTCGAACACGCCGATGTTGTCCAGCCCGAGGAAGCCGCCGGAGAAGATGTTGTCGTCATCCTCGTCCTTTCGGTTCACCCACCAGGTGAAGTTGATCATCAGCTTGGCGAACACGCGGGCGAGGAAGACGCGGTCGCGCTGCGCCTTGGGCGCAGACGTCTTGTACGTCCGCCAAGCCGCCCACGCGAACACCGGCGGGTTCACGTCGGAGAGGTTGAACTCGTAGGCGGGGATCTGCCCATTGGGGTGCATGTACCACTCGCGCAAGAACAGGATGAGCTGCTCTTTGGCGAACTCGGGGTCGATCTCTGCCATCGGGATCATGTGAAAGGCGAGATCCCACGACGCGTACCAGGGGTACTCCCATTTGTCCGGCACGCTGATGATGTCGCGGTTGTACAGGTGCTTCCAGTCGAGGTTGCGCGGCCGCTTCGCCGGCGGCGGTGGGTGCCCCGGATCACCCTCCAGCCAATCCTTGACCACGTACCAATAGAACTGTTTGGTGAACAACAGCCCCGCCCGCGCTTGCCGCACGACGCGCCGCTCGTCCTCGGAGAGCGACGCTGGTGTGCGCTCCTCGTGGAACCGATCACACTCACGCCGCCGCTCCTCGAACACCGCGTCGAGCGAAGCCCGGAGCGCTTCGCGGTCACCCAGCACCGCGTCGGCGCTCGGCTGGCTGCCCGAGAGCAGCCGCAGCTCGATCGTCTGGGTCGAGCGGGCGGGGACCACGAGGCGATAGTGGACCGCCGCCTTGGTGCCGAGCTCCTCGGGGTTGAGGACGTCGCGCTGACCGGACACCACGTGGTCGTGGAACGCGTCCTTGACGTAGCGCGACTTGTTGGGGACTCCCCACAGGCGTTGGCTGTTGGTCTCGTTCTCGGTGAACAAGGCGCGGGGCTCCGGTCCCGAGGGTGGCGCGCCGCACAGGAGCTCGTAGCGACCCAGCGAGGCGTGCTCGCCATAGAGGTGGAGCGCGCTACCAGCGCGCGGGCGCTCCAGCCCGATCGTCGGCCGAGGCCAATATCCCTCGCCGGAGCGGCCCCACGACCAGGTGTTGCGGTACCAGAGCGTCGGCAACAAGTGCAGCGGCGCCGTCTCCGGGCCGTGATTCGTCACCCGAATTCGGATGACCACGTCGTCGGGCTCGTTCTTGGCGTACTCCACCTCCACGTCGAAGTAGCGGTCATCGTCGAAGATGCCCGTGTCCAGGATCTCGTATTCGCGCTCTTCGCGCGAGCGCCGCCGGTTCACTTCCAAGAGCTGCTGGTAGGGGAACGCGCGCTGGGGGTACTTGTACAGCGAGCGAAGATACGACGCCGTAGGTGTGGCATCCAGGTAGTGGAGGATCTCCTTGAGGTCCTCGCCGTGGTTGCCTTCACCATTGGTCAGGCCGAACAGTCGCTCCTTCAAGATTCCGTCGCGCTCGTTCCAGAGCGCGACCGCGAAGCACAGGCGACACTGACGATCGGTGATGCCGAGCAGGCCATCCTCACCCCAGCGATACGTCCGGCTCCGCGCCTGGTCGTGGGGGAAGTAGCGCCAAACGTCGCCGTCGTTGGAATAGTCCTCGCGCACGGTCGCCCACTGTCGCTCGGCGAGGTAGGCGCCCCACCGCTTCCAGTTGCTGTTTCGCTTGGCGTCGGCCAAGAGGCGCAGGGACTCGGGATCGTCGTGGAGCGTAATCATGTGATACCCAAGTGTTCACGGAAGTAGCTGGTCAGGAACACTGCGTCGGGGTCGAAACGCTGCCGCAGAGCGCGGAACGACGACAACCGCGGCAATGCCCGCTCATAATGTTCGACCCAACGGCGCGGCGGGGCCGGCAATACCTTGCCCCAATGAGGCCTGAAGCCGAGCGGGGCGAGCAGCTCCCACACGCCGCGAAAGAAGTGATCGCGCGGGTCGCCCGCGCGAGTGCCGTACCAGAAGCCGTCGAAGCGGATGACGTCGTGACCGTACGCCGGGCTGAGCCAATGCTCGCTCGCCTTGCCGGGGTAGATTTGGCAGGCGAACGGACCGGTCCGAGCGTAGGCCTCCTCTGCGTCCCCGCCAGCGCGGAAGTAGTCGCGCAAGAGGCGCATCATCTCCTCTGCGCGGTCGAGCGGGACCGAGAGCTCCATGAATCGTAGCGGCCACAGTCGATCGTCGAGCTGATCGTCGATCGCGAGGCCACACAGCCAGCAGTCCTGGAACCGGCTGTCCCCCGGCTCGACGAACAGGCGGACGATGCGATGAATGTTGGCGGGGACGAGCCGATCGAGCAGCTTGCCGAAGCCGAGCCTGCCCAAGGTGCCCAGGCCCCCATCGATCGCCTGCTCCACGAGCCACACGATGACGCTGGTCAGCTGATCGTCCCACAGTGATTCCGCGCGGGCGCCCAGCGAGTCCCCCAGCACTCTGGTCGCAGCTCGTCCGAACGCGCTCGGCTCGTCGCCGCTGCTCCGAGAGGCCTCCAACCCCGCGCGCAGCGCGGCTAGCACCTCTCGTTTGGTCCTCTTGCGATCGGGTCTCGGGGAGCGGCAGGCATTGTCGTCCGGATCGTGATCGAGCTCCTCGTCCAACTTCTCCAGCCAGAAGCCGAGCTTCTCGCGCACGGAACCCAGGTCGCCCGTGTTGCCCAGGATCGTCAGCAGCAGCGCGGCCAAGAGCGACTTGAGCCGGGTGTCGGGCGCGAGCAGCTCGTACCGCACAGGCTCGAACAGCGGAACAGGCGCGACTCGATTGGCGTCGAACAGCGCCACTTGCTCGAACTTGCGCTGCGGCCACCAGACCGCGCGCACATAGTCGGTCTGGCGCAGGTACTCTGCGAACTTGGCGCCCCCCGTTCCGTCGCCGAAGAAGTCGACCGGCGCTTCGCTGATGGGCAACCGCAGCTCTCTGCCCACCAGGTTGAACGCCGGCTCCGGCTCGATCCAGACTTTGGTGATCACGCCGCACAGGCCGAGCGCTGCTGCGACGCCGAAGAACTCCTCGTCGCCTCGAAACTTCTCCACCACCTCCCCGCGGCCATCCACGAACCGTACGCCGGTCACCGCGTCGAAGAACGAGTGGCGCGCGGATCCACCGAGCGAGCCAGTGGACATGAACCCCGAGACGGTGTGATGACTGATCGCGCCCAAGTCGGGGAGCGCGAGCCCTCGCGCGAGCAGCTGAGCGCCCAGGCTGTCCTTCCAGCTGCTCTCGTGGGTCGTGCAATAGGGGTCGCGGCCCAGGTTGCAGCCCGCCTCCACCTCGACCATGGGTAACTTCCCCGTGCGCTCGACGAAGCGAACGCCACGCATGCGGTCGAGCAGGAGGAGCGCCACGCCCGGCGGTGGGCGCCCACCACCCGCCGCCCCGGGGGGGACCAGCCCCGGCTGGATGGCCGCCCACTCGGAGTGGCCCGAGCCCACGACGCGGACGGGTGTGCCACGGCGACGCGCGGCACGCACGATGGCGATGACCTCGCCCTCGTTCTCTGGGTGGAAGTAGCCATCGTCATGGGGCAAGGGTTCGCGCATGGTTCGCCTCAGAAGCCAAGATGATCGCGCCAATAGGCCGTGGCGAACACGCCGCGGGGATCGAGCTCCTGCCGCAGCGCCAAGAAGTCGACCAGGCGTGGGAGCTCCCGCCGGTAATGGGCGCGCATTGCGTCGCTGGCATGCGGCAGCACTTTGCCCCAATGGGGACGGAGGCCGAAGGGGGCCAGAACCTGCCAGAAGCGAGGAAAGAACGCCGCGCTCGGGTCGCCGGCGTTTCGTCCGAACCAGAACACGTCGATGCGCAGCGAGTCGCGCTCGAACGCGGGACTGAGCCAGAAGGGGCTGGCCTTCGCGGCGTAGATCTCACAGGAGAACGCGCCGGTGTGGCGATACGAGCGGTCGCGGTCGCCGTCCGCTCGGTAGAACGTGCGGAGCGCGCTCATGACCTCTCGCGAGCGCTCGATCGGCAACCACAGCTCGGTGAACACCGTGGGCCAGAGCTGGTCGTCCATCTGGTTGTCCATCGGCAGCCCACACATCCAGCTGTCCTGGAAGATCTGGGGGCCCGCGGGGCCGTCGTCGCTGACGAACAACCCGAGAAGGGGCCCGATCAGCTGGGGCATGAGGCCCTCGAGCAGCTTGCCGAGCTCCTTTGCGACGTCGCTGTGCATCGTGGCCGAGAGGATGAGCCGCACGATCTCCACGAACAGGTCCGAGAAGGCTCCCCCCGTCGATCGGTCCAAGCGCCTGCCCGCGCGGGAGAGCAAGCTCAGCGCCGAGTCCGGCGAGTCCACGCTCACGTTCGCGAGGCCCCGACCGATGAAGCCGAGCACTTGCTCGAGGCTCACGCGCTCCAGCCGACGAAGAGCGTCTGGACACGCGTTGGGGTCGGGGTCGCCTTCGATCACGTCGTCGAGCTGTCGGTACCAATGCTCGAGCTTCGCTGGAACGCGGCCGAGATCGTCGAGGTTACCCAGGATGGTGTAGACGAGCGATCCTGCGAGGGAAGCGACTCGGCCGAGGCCACCCAGCTCTTGGTAAGGCTTGGGGACGAAGCCTGGGGTCGGCCGCATGCGTTGTGCCTGCCAGACGACCATGCGGTCGAAGCCGAGCTGCGGCCACCACATGAGCCTGGCGTAGGGAGCCTCTGCCAGATAGCGCTCGAACGGCAGGAGGTCGGCTCGGTCGCCGAAGAAGTCGATCGGCGTGTCGGCGGTGCTGCGAGTCGTTTGCTGGCCGGCGATGTTGAAATCGGGGCCAACGCGGAACCAGACCTTGGTGATCACCCCGAGCAAGCCCAGCGACACTGCGGCGGCGCAGAAGCGATCTTCGCCGCGCGAGACCTCGTGGACCTCTCCGCGCCCGTCCACGAAACGAATGCGCTCGACGGCGTCACCGAGGGAGTACATGACCGAGCCCCCCGAGGAGCCGGTCGAGAGGAAGCCGCCCACCGTCTGGTGGGTGATCCCGCCGAGGTCAGGCAGAGCCCTGCCTCGCCGGCGCAGCGCCAGGTTCAGCGAGTTGCCCCAGGTGCTGGTGCGAGACGGGTCGTACGGATTGCGCCCGAGGTTGATCCCCGCCTCGGCTGCCACGAGCAATCCGCGCTCGTCCTCAGCCGAGAGCTCGACACTGCGCATTCGAGAGAGGTCGCACAGCACCGCATCGGGCTCGGTGATGGCAGCGGGCTCCGAGTGCGCCGCGCCCACGACGCGCACCCGCCCGCCCCGCTCGGCGGCGGAGCGCACGATCGCAATCAGCTCCTGTTCGTTCCTCGGCTGGATCCTCGTGGCGGGCAAGCGCGACATGTCGGGAATGCGGAGCTTACTTCTGGCCAGCTGAGCGGTTCCACCTCAAGTTCCGCGCCGCGCGAGCCGTCGATCCCCGTGCAACACAAGGGCTTGCCATGGGCCTACCCGCCCCCACGCTAGAAGACTGCGCTCCCACACCCAGCACCAGCTCGCCTCCGGAGACGGAGCGGACGCCGCGTGTCGGGGTGCTGCCCTGCCGGCAAGGCGACCCCATGTGTGGGCTCATCGCGCAGGCTGGCTTCGAGGTCGCGCCGTTCGCGAGCATCGAGGAGCTGTGGACGGCCCTGAGCCAGTGCCCGCCGGACCTTTTGGTGTTGGATGGCGGCGCGGACGACAGCGGCGTGCTCGAGATTTGCGGCGAGGTGCGCTCTCGTGAGGCCGGGCGCTTCTTGCCGCTCGTGCTCACCGGCACCGCCTCGACGTCGGAGGATTTGCTCGTCGAAGGTTTGCTCGCCGGCGCGGACGACTTCTGCCTGCCGCTCGCTCGCCCCAAGGAGTTCATCGCCCGCCTTCAGGTGCAGCTCCGCCAGAAGCGGGTGCGCGATCGCCTGCGACGCGTGCGGAGCGAGCGCGATCACTATCGCCTCGCAGCCAAGGTCGACAACCTCACCGGCCTGCTCAATCGGGGCAGCATCGACACCTTGCTGGCCGAGGCCATGACCGGTGACGGCAAGTTCGCCGTGCTGTTCATCGACGTGGACCACTTCAAGTCGATCAACGATCGCTGGGGCCACGACATGGGCGACGAGGTGCTGCGCAGGGTCGCGAAGTGCATCGAGAAGTCTGCGCGCGGCAGCGATCATTGCGGCCGCTACGGCGGCGAGGAGTTCGTGGTGCTGGTGGCCGGCGCGGACGACAAGATCGCCGCCGCGGTGGCCGAGAGGCATCGCACCAACATCGAGAGCCTGGTGGTTCCGACCTTGAAACGGCCCGTCACGGTCTCGGTCGGGGTCGCGGTGTTCGAGCCAGAGCGACCCGACCTCACGCGCGAGGCGCTCTATCGCCGCGCCGACGCCGCGCTGTACCACGCCAAGGAATCGGGCCGAAACATGGTGGTGCTTGCCGAGGGCGCGGGCGTCTTCCAAGGCGCCCCTGACGCTCCGATCACCCAGCGGAGCTCCAAGAGCAGCGGCGCGCACTACATCCGCATCACGCCAGGGCCGTTGCCATCTGTACGCGAAGGTGCGCCGCCGTCCTCTGCCGGCTCGCCTCCCGGAGTCCCGCGCGATGCGTCCGAGCTCGAGGCGCAGCTGCTCAAGGCGATGGCGCGCAAGGCGGGCCTGCCACTCTTGCCCGAAGCCGCACAGCAGGCGTTGCGCTTGGCGCGCGATCCCAGCTCGGACATGCCGCGGATCGCGCGGCTGGTCGAGCGCGACCCCACGCTGGCAGCCCGCTTCTTGGCGCTCGCGAACTCGCCCCTGTACTGCGCGGGAGGGCACGTGGTGTCGGCGCACACGGCGCTCGTGCGGTTGGGCCTGGCAAACGCCAGGGATCTGTTGCTCCAAGTCGTGTACGAGCGCAGCCGCGCCGGCCTGACGCGCTACCGCGACGAGGTCGAGGCCAGCTTCTCTCGCTCGGTCATGTGTGCCCTCGCCGCCGTGGAGATCGGTCGCGCGCGGGGTCAAGTGTTCGCCGACGCCTACCTGTGCGGTCTGCTGCACGACATCGGCGAAGGGCGCGTGTACCGCGTGTTGGCCGAGATCCCGGGAGAGCAACCCAAGGAGGTCGTGCGTCGCCTCGTGGATCGGCACCACGTGCGCGCGGGCGCGGAGGTGGCACGAGCTTGGGGCCTGCCCGAGGCGGTGATCGACGCCTGTGAGAACCACCACAAGGAGGCGCGCCACGTCTCACCGCGCGTGCGCGTGATCATGGCCGCCGATCTGCTCGCGGCCGCCGCGCTGTGCGCCAGCGAAGCGGGCCGCTCGGCCCCCACCTTCACCCCCGAGCAAGAGGGCCTGCTCAAGATGCTCGACCTGAGCCCGAAGCAAGCCTCGACCATCCTACAAGGGGTGTTCGTCGCCGGCCGACTGTCGCGCTGAAGTTGACAGCGCGGGCCCGGGGCTGTTGTCGTCTCCGTGTCCACATGGCTGGCCTGCTCGAGTGCACGGGTCCGATCGAGGCGTTCTGCCAGCGCGCAGACATGCCGAGCAGCCGTCGCAGCTTGCACTCGATGGACGAGATCGAGGTGGGCGATCGGGTCCTGCTCTGTTTCGTGGGCGATGACGGCAAGCCGCCCTACTCGCTCAAGATCCGTAGCCCGAGCGGCGCGTTGATGGTGGACAAGATCGTGCGCGAGCTGCCCACGGGCAGGCCACAAAGCGAGCCGCCCGTCGAGCTCTTGCTGCTCGCGCGAGGCGAGTACGTGATCGAGATCCGCGAGGTCCGCGGCCAGAGCTGGGGTCGCGCGGTGTTGCGCATCCCCTGAGACCGGACCACAAAAGGCGAAGGGGCGAGCCCCAAACTCGGGGTCGCCCCAAATCGTTCCGCGCGGCAACGCCGCCGGCTCGCCCGTGCCTTTCAGCTCACGGCTTCTTTGATCGCCTTGATCGGTCGCGCGCGCACGCTCTTGCTCTTGGGCTTCGCCGCGATCATCATCGGTTGCTTGGTGAACGGGTTGATGCCCTCTCGCGCCTTGGTGGCAGGCTTCTGCACCACGCGGAACTTGGCGTAGCCCGGCAGCGTGAAGACGCCGTTCTTCTTGAGCTCCTTGTAGCCCACGTCCACCAGCGCCTCGACGATCGCCTTCACCTGCTTGCGCGAGATGTCGCCGACCGACTCGACGACCGCGTTGATGAGCCCGCTCTTGCTCAACGCCGCCGACTTCTTTCCGTCCTTCTTCGCCTCGGTCTTCTTGCCAGCCATGGAGTCTCCTTCCCCGTCCGTTTTGCGGTGAGCCCTCGACCGCGTCGGCCTAGCGCACCACATTTTGCGCGGTTTTGACCGCGATTTGTGGCGCAACTAAACACGAACACCGCCCGCAATGGAAGCGCCGATGATCACGGAAGTGGCTTTTTTCTCGGGCGAAACGCTAGCGGCCTCCCGCGCGGCACCCGCGAGGGACTCAGGTCGCCGGCAAAACCCCGCACAATTCAGGCACTTTTGTGGGCTTATCGGACTAACATCCTGAACATGTCGCGCTCTCGCAAGGGCACCTTGGTTCTGCTGCTCGGGCTGTTGCTCTCCGCTGCGAGCGCACACGCGGCGCCCAGCCCGAAGGACCGGGCCGAGGCGAAGACCTCGTGGACCAAGGGCAAGCGGCTGCTCGGCCAACGCAAGTTCGACGATGCGGCGGCTGCTTTTCGGCTGGCGAACGAGCTCGACCCCAAGGTGCAGTACCAGCTCGACCTGGCGCGCGCGCTCGTCGACGCCAAGGCGTTCGTGGAAGCACGCGAGCTGTGCGATCAGATCGCGTCGTCCAAAGAGGCCAACACCCAGCGCGCCAAGCAGGCGGCGGCGCAGCTGAAGAAAAGTCTCGAGCCGCGCATCCCGACCCTCAAGGTCGAGGTCGGCGGCGCGGACGCGGCCCAGGCCACGGTCACCATCAATGGCGAGACCGTGCGCTCCGGGAGCGAGTTGCCCTATGATCCAGGCTCGTACACGGTGAAGGCGAAGGTTGGCGCGGGCCCCGAGACGGTGGAGCAAGTCGAGCTGGCAGAGGGGCAACACCGGGCCATTCGATTGGAGCTGGGCAAAGCCCAGGCGATCAAGTCGCCCAGCGAAGAGAACGATAGCGGCGGCGGCGGCAATATGGCGCCCGCCGCGGTGTCCTATGCGGTGGGAGGCGCATTATTGGCAGCTGGGGGAGTGCTCGGTGGGCTCGCATTCGACCAGACCTCCAAGACCGAGGAGGCATGTGGCGGCACGACCTGCCCCCCGGAGCTCGCGGACGAGGTCGCCCTGGCGCAAGACTATGGGACCGCGTCCACGGTGCTGTTCGCCGTGGGCGGCCTGGGCGTCGCGGCGGGCATCATCCTCACGTTCACCGTGGGGATGGACGGCGGCGACGCCCAGCCCGAGAAGGCTGGTGTCTCGCCCTTCTTGGGCCTGGGTCAAGCGGGCGTGCGCGGGCGATTCTGACGTCACGCGCTCGGCACCGGCCGGGCGCGAGAAGTTGCGCCAATGCAACCGTTTCGCCCCTGGTGGATGGTTCAAAGCATGCATGACCATCGCGATCCTCTCCTTGTTGCTCGTGGCCTGCGTGTATTGCTCTGGCCAAACAGACTTCGCCTGAGCCTCAGCGGGCGGCGTCCTGCTCTCGAAAGGGCACCCCACACATGACCCTGCACATCGGCATGCTGTTGTTTCCGCGCTTGACCCAGCTGGATCTGACCGGCCCCTACGAGCTGTTTCATCGCATCCCTGGCGCCACCGTGCACATGTTGTGGAAGAACCTGGAGCCCGTGCGGACCGAGGCGGGCTTTGGACTGCTACCGAGCACGACGCTGGACGACTGCCCCGAGCTCGACGTGGTGTTCGTGCCGGGTGGGTTCGGGCAAGCCGATCTGATGGGGGACGAGCAGGTGCTCGGGTTCTTGCGCCGCCAGGCGGAGCAGGCCCGGTATGTGACCTCCGTCTGCACGGGTGCTTTGGTGTTGGGCGCCGCCGGGCTCTTGACGGGTTACCGCGCGACGACCCATTGGGCTTACGTCGACCTGCTGCCCAGCTTCGGAGCCATCCCCTCCAAGGGTCGCGTGGTGCGCGATCGCAATCGGATCACCGCGGGCGGCGTCACCGCCGGGATCGACTTCGGCTTGACGATGGTGGCGGAGCTTGCCGGCGAGGAGACCGCCAAGGCCATCCAGCTGGGGCTCGAGTACGATCCCGCCCCGCCCTTCCGGTCGGGCCACCCAGACGTGGCGGATCCCGCCCTGGTCGCGCTGGTGCGGCAGCGCCTCGAGGCGCGGCGCGCCGAACGATAGACGGCTCGCTCCTTCCGGCTGGTCAGCTCGGCCCAGCGCGGTCAAGGACGCGGCGACGCCCCTCGGACAGGTGAGGTCCATCGCTCGATCATGGCGTCATCCCCAGATCGAGATCAGCGCACGATCTTGGCGCGAGTGATGGTGAGCTCCAGCCGCTTGTCGCCGCGCCCCAGCGTAACCGACACGCGTGTGCCCTCAGGCCCACGCAGCCGTTGCACGCAATCAGGGACGGTGAAGCCCTCCGCGCTGCGCCCCTCGATGCGCTCGATACGATCCCCCACCTGCATGCCGGCGGCCTTGGCCGGGCCGTCGTCGAGCACGCTCGCGACCTCCACGAACTTGGAGCCCTTCATCAGGGTGGCTCCGATGCCGGTCATCTCCATGTCACGACCGGAGCCCTTTGCCAGGTCCACGTTCGCGGTGAGCTGGCCGCCGCTGCTGCCATCCAACGTGAGGATGCGGGCGGTGTATTCGTTGTGGCGGAAGCGCACGCTGAACGGTCCCTGGGGGACGCCCTCGAGCGTGTATTGGCCGTCTGCATCGGTCTCGGCCCCCCCCGTGGCGCTCGCCCCGCTGGTGGTCACCGCATCCAGGCTCACGCGAACCCCTGCGATGCCGGCACCCGTGTCGCGATCCGTGACGGAGCCGGAGAGCGAGCCTCCCTTGCTCAAGGTAATGGTGATGCCGCGGGACCGCTTGCCGGACCCCACCTCGATCGTGCGCGTTTTTTGCGGCGGTCGCCCCGGCGCGCTGGCCGAGAGGACGTAGCTGCCGGGCGCGAGCTCGCTCAGCTCGAACTCCCCCTGCTCGTTCACCTTCTGTTGCTTGTAGAACGGGCCATCGGTCTGCCCGCTCGGCGGAATGAACGACTCTACCGCCACGATGGCGGCGTTGAGCGCGTGCCCTTGCTCGTCGACCACCAACCCCGCGATTTTGCCAGGCGAAGCGAGTGTGAGGACGTTTTTGCCGCCGGCGACCAGCGTGACGAGCTCGGAGTTGCCGTGGCTCGGGTGAGTCGCGAACGCCTGACAGCCAGCGCTCTCGGGCGAGAGCGTGAAGCGACCGCTCTTGTCGGTGGTGGCGCCATTTCGGCCATCGTCGCCCTCACAGCTGACGTGGGCGCGCGCGACACCGTTGCCATCACCATCCACGACCGTGCCCGACACGGCCCCGCCGCCCGCCCCAGATAGCGCGAGCTCGGCCTCGAACACCTCTTCCCCCGCTGGCACGCTCTCGGTGGCGCTGCCGTGTTTGGGGTGACTGGCCGTCAAAGACAGCTCGTCGTGGGATGCCAGGAGCTCGAACTCACCGAGCGCGTTCGTCGACTTGGAGCCGACCGTGGCGGCGCCGCGGCGCATCACCACACGGGCCCCCGCCACGGGCTCACCATCGGCGGTCACGCGGCCCTTGACCACGCGGGTTGGACCCTGGACGTCGGCCGAGTCGGCGGGCCCGGCTTCGGCAGGCACCGCGCCGCTCGAGGCTGCTGCGCTCGGCTCATGGCTCGCGCGGGGAATCACCCACCAGGCCAAGATGGGCACGACCAGGAGCGCGAGCGCGAGCAGCAAGCTCTTGCGCCAAGGGCCGGGCAGCCGCGCGAGTCCGCCCACCATGTCAGCCCCGGCTGTCGGGCAGCCCTGCTGCACGCGGCACGAACGAGCACGACGCGGTGAGCGGACAAGTCTCGCATTGGGGTCGGTCGGCAGTGCATTGCGAGCGCCCGTGTTGGCTCAGCGCGACGTGCGCGCGCCAGGCCACCTCGCGCCGATCGCCTTCGGGTAGCTCTGCGTCGAGCGCGCGACCGAGCGCTGCGTAGCATGATCCTGGGTAGCCCAACCTCGCAGCGACTCGCTGCGCGTCGGGCGGAGGCGCGATCTGCTCGCCTAGCCCCGAGAGGAGCAAGGCATGGTCCGACGCCTGCTCGTTGTCGCCCAACAATGCTGCGAGGTGTGTCCTCGCCGACTCTCGGTCGTGTTTGCCGGCCACGATGTCCGAGGCGAGCGCGGCGGCGAGCGCCGGTGTCGCCCCGGCCCGCGCCAAGTGCAGGCTCAGCTCCTCAGCCAGGCCGTCGCCGCGGGGACGCGGCAGCGCCGGGTATACCTTCTCGAGAAGCTCGATCACGCGCTCGAGCTTCGAGCGGGGACGGAGCGTCACTTTCGAGTGGAGGTCCGCCACCAGCGCTCCTCTCAGGGCCTCCGTTGGTGGTGTTTCACGGCGCCTTCCCCGAGGGTGACACCGGCGACGCAGACTCGGCCGGCTTGCCGTCGGCACCCTTGCGTGCCGGCTTGCTCAGCTCCTCTTCTCCAGCGGGGCCGAGGTCGACATCGGACGGCTCGGGCGGCCACGGGGACTCGCTCGCGGAGCCACCACAAGCCACCAGCCACAGCGCCCAAATCAACCGCGGAGCCCGTTTCATTTGGCTGCAATCTCTAC
>CAZXMG010000023.1:0-112756 GCA_964641275.1 uncultured Polyangiaceae bacterium | reverse complement strand
GCTCGTTCGTCGGGCGAGCCCGACGGACGACCTGCCTCTTCACGACGCACCACCGCCACAAGGTAGCGCCGAACGCCGAGCCTTGGGGGGAGCGGCGGACTACCATGGCGGCCATGTTGGTGCTGCGCACGCCAGAGTCCCGCTTCGACCACCTGCCCGGCTACGACTTCGCGCCGCACTACTTCGACGTCGAGCCCGGACTGCGCATGCACTACGTCGACGAAGGGCCGCGCGACGGCAGGATCATGCTGCTGCTCCACGGCGAGCCGAGCTGGAGCTACCTGTACCGGAAGATGATCGGTCCGCTGGTGAAGGCGGGCTTTCGCGCGATCGCGCCGGATCTGATTGGGTTCGGCAAGTCCGACAAACCAGCGTCTACCTCGGACTACTCGTACGCTCGCCACGTCACCTGGGTCACGACGCTCATGACCGCGCTCGATCTGCGCAATATCACCCTGGTGTGCCAGGATTGGGGCTCGCTGGTGGGGCTGCGCGTGGCCGCCGAAAACGAGGAGCGCTTCGCCCGCATCGTCGTGGCCAATGGCTTCCTGCCAACGGCGCGCCAGCCTGTGCCCCCGGCCTTCAAGATCTGGCGCGCGTTCGCCAAGCTCTCGCCGTTCTTCCCGATCGGGCGCATCGTCGCCTCGGGCTGTGTGACCAAGCTCTCGCCCGAGCTGCGTCGCGCTTACGACGCGCCGTTCCCCTCGGCCGAGTACAAGGCGGGCGCGCGCATCTTTCCCGCGCTCGTGCCCACGGAGGAGCGCGACCCAGCCGTCCCCGCAAACCGCGCCGCGTGGGAGGTGCTCGGCCGCTGGCAGAAGCCCTTTCTCACGCTGTTCGGCAAGAACGATCCCATCCTCGGGCGCGCGGACAAGGTGCTCCAAGAGCACGTGCCTGGCGCCAAGGGGCAACCGCACGAGCGCTTTTGGGGCGGCCACTTCGTGCAGGAGGACCGCGGCGAGTACTTGGCGGAGCGCATCACGGCCTGGATGACGAGCGGCTCGTGACGGAGCCGCAAGCGCTGGGCGCCGCTCACGTCTCCTTCGCGAAGACCCAGCGCCGCCGCATGTTCTGGGCGGTGTGGTGGTCGGGGGCGCCGACCATCAAGCCCTTTCGCAAGCCGGACGCGTCGAACGGTGGCGCGCGCACGCTCGAGCAGGCGACGCTCGAGGCGGAGAGGGCCGCTGGCCGCGCGCTGATCACCATCGAGCCCAAGTGGGCCAAGGCGTGGATGCGTGTGCTGCGCGGAGAGCCCGCGTGGCCCGACGAGGCCAAGGCGCGCGCCGGCGCTGGGAGCTCGCACCTCACGTCGACCCAAGAGAGCCAGCCGATCACAGCCTGGGCGATCCCCGGCATCGAGCCCGACGCATCGCTCGACGCGATCAAGCGGGCGTACAAGAAGCGTGCGCTCGAGACCCACCCCGACCAAGGCGGAGACGCAGAGCGGTTTCGCGCGGTGCAGCGGGCGTACGAGCGGGTGCTTCAGAAGCGCAAAGCGCCGCCGAAGAAGCAGAGAGGTGCCAGAGGGCGATCCGAGAGCTGAGCTCTGGTCGGCTCAGCGTCGAGCCGCGGGCAGCACCCAGCCCACAGACAGCACATAGCGGCTGCCCCTCTGCACCCGCGTGACGCTGTGCTCACAAACATCGGGACGAAACAGCTTGATGCGTTTGGTCTCGAACAACGGCGTGGCGCACACGAACTCTCCGCCCGAGGCGGGTGACTTCAAGACCAGGTTGAGCCTGAAGTGGCGGCCCGTGGTCACCGGATCCCGATGCGGAGGGATCTCGGTGCCTTCTGGGTAGCGAATCAGATAGCTGTCGAACGCAATGGGCCACCCGGCGGTGAGCAACAGCATCTTGTCGTAGCCGGTGCCCTGTCGACCCCTGCGCCAGCGGAACGCGTCCGACACGTAGCTCTTGAGCGCGACTCGAGTGCTCACCATGCGGGCATAGGGTCGCGCCGCAGCGATGGCCAGTTTACGCTGCCGGAGTGCCTCGACCTCTGCTGCGAGCCTACCGAGTCGGCATCATGGGAGCGTTCGCGTGGGGGATCGCGTGCTCGCCGGCCTCGCCGCCGCCTTCCCCCGAGACACCCACTGCCGAGCCAGCCCAGGTCGCGCCGCCGGCGCTCACGACGGCGCCGACCGCTGACGTCAGCTCGACGACGGAGTCCGCAGCGCCAAGTGGGGTGGCACCTTTGCCGGGCGAGCTGACAGCGGATCAGCCCGGGGTGATGGCGGTGCGCAGCGGGAACGCCCAGCGCGTGATGCGCAAGTGTTTCCACCCGCTGTTTCTGGAGAATCCAAGGCTCGCGGCCGGGGGGGTGCGCGTGAACTGCAAGGTGGAGGTGAGCCCAGACGGCGCCGTGACGAGCTCGGAGGCCGAGAGCGCAGCGCACCCCGAGGTCGCCGCGTGCATTCAGGCCCTGCTCCTCACCTGGAAGTTTCCACGCAGTGAGAGGGGTGGCTCGCTCACGTTCCCCTTGATCGGCCTGTCCGCGGGGTAGGCTCGCTCGGTGGCAGACCTCGACGCCTCGGAGAGCTTCGCGCTCCCGCTCGCGCGCGAAGAGCGCGCGGCGCACCTGCGCGGCTTTCGCGGACGCGCGTCGCTGTTGGACCTCCTCAGCCAACCAGGCCCTGCCGAAGGCGCAGGCCGCTTCACGTTGCTGCTCGGCGGCCCTGGCGCGGGCAAGTCGGCGCTCGCTGCTGCGCTGGCTCGGCGCCTCGACGCGCCGTACCACTTCGTGCGCGCCCACCGCGAGCCGCGGCGATTCGTGCCTGCCTTGATCGAACAATGTCGCGCGATCGCGGGCCGCGCCCTGGCGAGCGACGCGCGCAGCGAGCTCGTCGGCGCCTCGAGCGACGACCTGAAGAACGCCTTGTACGAGGCGCTCCTGTTGCTGGCGCGCGAGCGCGGCCACGCCGAGGTGATCCTCGACGGCCTCGACGAGCTGGAGCGCCCGGTGGACCTGCTGGCGTTCTTGCCGGGTGTGCTCCCGCCGCGCGCGCACCTCTTGCTCACGGCCCGACCGGATCTCTCTTTGGTCGCGACCTTGCGCGCGCGGTGCTCACCGCTGCAGCTGCTCACGCTGTCTGCGCTGTCCTTGGACGACCTGCGCGACCAGAGCTCGCTGCCCACGTCCGAGCTTCGATCTCTGCTCGACAAGACAGGCGGCCTGCCCTTGCTGCTATTCCCCGCGTTGACGCAAGGCGAGCGAGCGGGCCGGGTCGATCTGGCTCAGGTCGCAGCCAGCGAGCGGGACCTGTTCGAGGGCTTGCTCGCCGAGGCCGCCCGTCGGGTGGGCCCACCCTCGGTCCAGCTGCTCTCGGTGCTCGCGATCGCTCCCGAACCCATCTCGCGCACGCTGTTGGCAGGGGTGCTGGAGCTGCTCTCGCCTCCGGGGCCCGAGCTGCCCGAGCTCCGGGGCTGGATCGAGGCGCTGAGCGACGTGCTCGAGGTCTCAGGAGAAGGACATGTGTGGCTATGGCATGCCTCGTTCGCAAAGTACGTGCGCGAAGAGCTGGTCGGCGCGCGCGGGGCGCGCACGCTTCACCTGTCGCTCGCACAGGTTTGCGGCCATGCGCCAACGTCTCCGTTCGCGCTTCGCCATGCGGTGTGGCATCGCGCGTTGGGCGGCGACCAGCGCGGCGCCCTCGAGCGCGCCGAGAGCGCCGACCGCGCGCACGCACAGCTCGAGGCCGGACTCCTGCCCGAGCTGCTGCGCGATCTCGAGCGCGTCGGTTCGGCTTGGCTCGCGCCGTTGCGTCGCCAGGCGGCGTTCTTGTCGGCGCATCCGCGCGGGCTCGCGAGCGCGCTCTCGTTCGAGGGGGTCGAGCCGCCCTACGTCGACCATTCGTGGGTGCGCACCCGCTGGCGCAGCGCGCCGCATGGACCATTGCCCACCCTCACGCTCGAAGGCCAGCTGCCGGAGGTGTTCGCGCTCGCGCTCGATGCCTCCGGTGAGCGGCTCGCAGTCGCTACCCAGGACGGCCACGTGCGAGAGTACGACGCCACGAGCGGCGAGTTGCTCCGCGATGAGCCTGTGTCGACCAAGCGCGCCCTCGCGCTTGGGTACGCGCCTGAGGGACGCTGGCTCGCCTGTGGGACGGACGACGGCGTCGCTGTGCTCGATGTCGCGGCGCGCGGGGGCGCTGCGCGCCAAGTCGCGTTCGAGGCGCCGGTGTGGGGGATCGCGTGGCTGCCGGATGGCAGCTTGGCTGCCGGCACACGCAATGGCGAGATTGCGCTGCTCGACAGGTCGCTCGAGCGCCTCTGGACGGCACGCTTGCCCTTCCCGATCACGGCTCTCGCGGCGGGTCCACAAGGCACGTTGCTCGCGGGCGGCGCCCGCGGTGGGCTGGTCGTCCTCGCATGGCCGCAAGCCGCAGAGGGCGCGGATCCTCAGCGCTGGCCGTTGGCGGAGGACGCGGACGGCGCGGTGTGGTCGATCGCTGTTCGAGGAGATCGCTTCGCCGTGGCTCGTCACGACGGCACGATCACGCTGTTCCGACTCGAACGCGACGCGCCCCCCCAACGACTGGGCGAGCTGAACGTGCCCGACGAGCGGCTGTTCGCGCTGACCTTCCTCGGGCCAGACACGCTCTTGTGTGCCGGCAGCGCGGGTCGCCTGCACCGCGCCAGGTTCACAGCCGAAGGACTCGCGCTGGAGGGCTCCTGGCTCGCGCACCGAGGCTGGGTCAACTCGGTGCAGTCGGGTGCAGGGCGTCTTTGGAGCGCCGGCACGGATGGCTTCCTCCTCGCGCACGCGCTCGACGCGATGCCGCCTGCCCGCGAAGAAGACGATCGCCACCCCACGGCGCTCGCGATCTCGTCGGCCGGCGAGGAGATCGCGCTCGGCTACGGCGACGGCTCGGTCGATCTCGTGCGCTCGCTCGGCAGCGAGACGACCGCCAGCGTGCGCCACGCGGGGGCGGCGGTGTCCGCGCTCGCGCTCTCGCCCCGCTTCGTGTTGCGCGGGGGCCGTGACGGAAGCCTGGTCCTGTTCCGGCGGGGCATCGACCCGCGCAGCAAGCGGCCGCGACTCTCCGCGCCCACCGAGCTCGAGCGCCACGACCTGGAGGTCACCGCCGCCCATTTCCTCAGCGACCATGGTTTCCTCGTCACCGCTTCGCGCGACCACTCGCTGCGCCTGTACGCCCTCGTCGGCGCTCGCCGCATCGCCGCCGTCGAGACCAGCTCCACCATCGTCCAGATCGAGGAGGTGAACGGTGCGCTGGTCGCAACCGATCGTGACGGGAAGGCCACGCGCTTCAGCGTGCCGGAGCTCGCCGTCCTGCCCGGCGCTGTCGGCTCGAACGGGCCCGTGCTCGTCGACGGCCGTTACCCGCGGATCACCGACCACCAGGGCAACACGCTCGCCGCGCTGCCGGTGCGGATCCGCAAGGTGGTGCGAGTCTCGGGCGCGAACGAGTGGGTGGCGCTGATCCCGGGCGGGGTGATTCAGCTCGCGCTCGAGGGGTGAGGCGGGGGGGCTGGGTGCAAGGACGGTGGCGCAAGAGGTGCGCGGGCCATCGTTGAGGAGGCCCATGTCCGCGACGCTCTCGCGAGTGAGCCCCGCCGCTGCGCAACGGGTCGCCAAGCGCGGCGCTCTCCTGGTACCCTGCGCCTCTTTCCCAGGAGGGGCGTGGAGGTCTTCGGGCTTCGTGACAAGCTGATCAGCGACTACGCGACGTACGTCCGTTCGTTCGTCACGATTCGGGACGCGCGTATCGAGAAGCTGGTCGACGAGGCGCTGGAGGGCGGGGCTCTCTGGCCGGCGCCCCTGTTGCAGGTGAGCCCGTCATTCGAGGTCGGGGAGTCGCTCGACGCGCTGGTGGCGGCGAAAGAGCTCGAGCGCGAAGCGGTGCGCATCTTCGCCCGCAAGCGCGAGGACGGGACGATCGAGGCACCCCTTCGGCTCTTTCGCCACCAGGTCGAAGGACTGCGGGCGGCCAGGCGCCGTGAGCCCTACGTACTCACCACCGGTACCGGCTCGGGCAAGAGCCTCTCGTACATCGTACCGATCGTAGACGAGGCCTTGCGCAAGCCGGGGCGCGGCCACATCCGCGCGATCGTCGTCTATCCGATGAACGCCTTGGCCAACAGCCAGGAAGGTGAGCTGGAGAAGTACCTGCAGCGAGGCTACCGCGAGCGCCTGGTGACGTTCGCGCGGTACACCGGCCAGGACGACGAGGCGGCGCGCAAGAGAATCGTCGAGGACCCACCGGACATCTTGCTCACCAACTACGTGATGCTGGAGCTCATGCTGACGCGTCCGAAGGAGGCCGCGCTCGTGCGCGCTGGCGAAGGGCTGAGCTTCCTGGTGTTCGACGAGCTGCACACCTACCGCGGCAGGCAGGGCGCCGACGTCGCGCTCCTCATTCGTCGTGCCCGGGCCGCCTTCAAGAGCCCGGACCTGCTGTGCGCGGGGACGAGCGCGACGATGTCGACCAAAGGAAGCTGGACGGAGCAGCAAGCGGAGATCGCCGCCGTCGCCTCGGCGATCTTCGGCACCGCAGTCAAGCCGACCAACGTCATTGGTGAGTCGCTGGTCCGCGCGACCCCCGAGCTGCCAGACGATGTGGACACCAGGCGAGTCTTGGCCGACGCCATCGCGGACCGCGGTGCGGTTGCCAGCCTCACGCTCGCGGAGCTCGAGCAGAACCCAATCGTGCGCTGGCTCGAGGGTACGGTGGGAGTCCGGCGCGAGCCCGCGGGCCGCCTCGTTCGAGCGACGCCGGTTCCGTTCGGCGACGAGGGGCTCGTGGGCAAGCTCTCTTCCGCGAGCGGCATGCAGCGCGAGTGGTGTCACGATGCACTGCTCGCGGTGCTGGAGTCCGCATCGCGCACGGTGCGACCTGACGGGCGACCCCTGTTCGGACTTCGCCTTCACCAGTTCCTCTCCAAGGGCGACACGGTCTACGCGTCGATCGAGGCGGAAGCTGCGCGCCACCTGACGCTGCATGCTCAGGTCTTCGTTCCCGGAACGGAGCGCACGAAGATTCTGTTGCCGCTGGCGTTCTGTCGCGAGTGCGGCCAGGAGTACTACGTCGTCCGGCGGCGCCAGGTCGACGGCACCACCGTCGTCTACGAGAAGCGGGACCTGGGGGACTTCAATGCCTCCCAAGGGCAACCAGGCTTTTTGTTCGTCTCGGCTGTCGCCCCGTGGCCCACCGAGCGGCAAGCCATCCTCGAGCGCCTCCCCGACACCTGGCTCGATGGCGACGAGGTGTCCTCCTCGATGAAGAAGCGCGAGCCACGGGCCGTGTCCGTGGCCGCGGGCGGACAGGAGACCAAGCCCGGCGTGGGGGCCGCGTTCGTCCCCGCCCCCTTTGGCTTCTGCCTCTCGTGCGGGGTCGCCTACAGCACGCGGCAGACGCGCGACTTCGGCAAGCTCGCCACGCTCGGCTCGGAGGGCCGCAGCACGGCCACGACGATTCTGTCCCTGTCCGCGATTCGACGCCTCCGCGAGGACGAATCGGTCCAGCCCACGGCGCAGAAGCTGCTGACGTTCACGGACAATCGGCAGGACGCCTCGCTCCAGGCGGGACACTTCAATGACTTCGTCGAGATAGTCCAGCTTCGATCGGCGCTCGCCGCCGCGGTGGCCAAGGCACCTGCCGCCGGGCTGCGCCACGACGAGCTACCGCAGAAGGTGTTCGAGGAGCTCGCCCTGCCGCTGTCGTCCTATGCGCTCAACGATCAGGTCATGTTCGCCCAGCGTCGCGACGTGGACGCTGCGCTGCGCGAAGCGATCGGGTATCGCCTGTTCGTCGACCAGCGACGTGGCTGGCGGCTCACGTCGCCCAACCTCGAGCAATGCGGATTGCTGGAGGTCGAGTACGACGGACTCCTGGAGCTCTGCAAGGAGGAGACGTTCTGGCAAGACACACACCCCGCGCTCGCAGGCGAGCTCTCCGGCCAGCGGGAGGCCATCTGTCAGGTCTTGCTCGACTACCTCCGACGGGAGCTGGCCATCGCGGTGCCGTTCTTGGACCTGGGCTGGCAGGAGGCCGCTGCGACACGCAGCTATCACCAGCTGCAGTCGAGCTGGGTTCTCCCGGCGCCAGACGGGCTACAGCAGGCGAGCATCGTGTTCGCTCGGAGCCGCCCCAAGCAAGGACGACTCTCGCGCGACTGGGCCTTTCTCTCGCCGAGGGGTGGCTTCGCTCAGTGGCTCAAGAAGAAGGGTCTCGTCACGGCGACGGCCGATGACAAGCTCAAGACGCCAGACGTCGAGCAGATCTTGAAGGATCTGATCGACAAGCTGCTCAAGGCGAGCTTCCTCGTCCCGAAGGAGCCGCTCGACAAGCTCACCGGCGTGCAGCTCGCGCCGGGCGTGCTGCGTTTCAGACCCGGTGATGGGCTGTCTGCGGCGCCCGACCCGCTTCGCGTCTCGATCGGTCCGGGCGGCGGTAGAACACGCGTCAACGCGTCGTTCGTCGACCTTTACCGCGCGGGTCCCGCAACGTTCTCGGCGCTGGAGGCGCGGGAGCACACCGCGCAGGTCGCCAATGATCGACGCGAAGAGCGCGAAGACCGGTTCCGGCAGGGCAAGCTGCCGATTCTCTATTGTTCTCCGACGATGGAGCTGGGGGTCGACATCGCGCAGCTCGACGTCGTGGGGCTGCGGAACGTCCCGCCGAGCCCAGCGAACTATGCGCAGCGCAGCGGTCGGGCGGGCCGCAGCGGGCAGCCCGCGCTCGTGTTCACGTACTGCAGCGCGGGCAGCCCGCACGATCAGCACTACTTTCGCCGCCCCGAGAAGATGGTCGCCGGCATCGTCGCGGCGCCGCGCCTCGACCTCGGCAACGAGGATCTGGTTCGCGCCCATGTGCACGCAGTGTGGCTCGCGGCATCCGGGCTCGATCTCGGTCAGTCGATGAAGGATGTGCTCGATGTGAGCGGCGAGTCGCCGACCCTCAGCCTGCTCGATCGGATTCGGGCCGCGCTGGAGGACCAAGACACGCGTGACCGAGCCGCGTCCGTTGCCCGTGCCGCGCTTGGGGATGCGCTCGCCGAGGTAGCAAACAAGGAGGCGGTGGACGTCTGGCTCGGGCGTGCGCTGCGGGAAGTCCCGAAGCGCTTCGAGAGCGCGTGCGAGCGCTGGAAGAGCCTCTACCGGGCGGCGCATGGCCAGCAGCTCCGTCAGAACCGCATCACGCTCGACGCCTCTCGCGACGCCAAGGAGCGGGACGCTGCGACCCGGCTCCGTCAGCAAGCCGAGACGCAGCTTCGCCTGCTCACCGAGATCGACACCCGGGGCAACTCGGACTTCTACGTCTATCGGTACCTGGCGAGCGAGGGGTTCCTCCCCGGCTATGCATTTCCGCGCCTGCCGCTGTCTGCCTACATCGAAGGCCAACGCGGAAAGAAGGGAACCGAGGCGTATCTGTCGCGGCCACGATTCATTGCGATTTCAGAGTTCGGTCCGCGGAGCCTCATTTACCACGAGGGCAACCGCTATGCGGTGACCCGAGTCGCGCTGCCGATGGGCCCGGGCGACGGCCTGGAGAAGACGCGCGCAACCATCTGCGAGGTGTGTGGCTACCTGCATCCGCGCGGCGACGACCCGGGGAGCGATCTGTGCGAGCGCTGCGGGCAGCCGCTGCCGCCGGTGATCCCCAACCTCTTCCGCATGCAGAACGTGACGACCAAACGGCGTGACCGCATCAGCTCCGACGAAGAGGAGCGACAGCGGCTCGGCTTCGAGATCCTAACGACGGTGCGCTTCGCAGATCGCAGCGACCACGGGTCCGCGCGCGAGACCCAGCTGGTCGATGCGGAGGGCGACTCGCTGTGCACGCTCGTCCACGGCGACTCGGCCACCCTCTGGCGCATCAATGTCGGTTGGCGCAGGCGCGCGAGCAAAGAGGAGCGGGGTTTCTTGCTCGACATCGAGCGCGGCATCTGGGCCAAGCGGTCCACGGACCCGAGCGGCGCAGACGACCCAGAGGACGACGGACCGCAGGAGGCGATGTCGAAGCAGGTCGAACGCGTGATTCCCTTCGTCGGCGACACGAGAAACTGCCTGCTCGTGTCGCCCGCTGGCAACCCGAGCGCAAAGGCGCTGATCAGCCTCGGCTACGCGCTGCAGGGCGCGATCGCGCGGGTGTTCCAGCTCGAGGAACGCGAGCTCGCCGTCGAGGTATTGCCGACGGTCGAGAAGGCCCGCACCGTTCTCTTGTACGAGGCATCAGAAGGCGGGGCAGGCGTCTTGTCGCGGCTGGTCTCGGACCGAGACGACTTGAACCAGGTCATCGACAGCGCGCTCGATCTCGCGCACTTCGACCCAGCCACGGGCGTGGACCGCGGAGTGTCCGCGAGGGGAGAGCCGTGCGAGGCCGGTTGCTACGAGTGCCTGCTCTCCTACTTCAACCAGCGCCATCACGAGGCCATCGATCGACGACTGGTGGAGCCGCTCCTGCGTGCGTGGAGGAACGCGCGCTTCGAGAGCTCAGCCGCACTGGCACCGCGCGGCGAGCACCTCGATCGGTTGCTCCGGCTGACGGAGTCCGAGCTCGAGCGCCGCTTCCTTCGTCTTCTCGACGAGCGCGGTCACCGGCTGCCGTCCGCCGCACGGCTCGTGCTCGGCGACTCCGGCGTTCGCGCCGACTTCGCGTACGAGGACGAGCTCTTCGTCGTGTTCGTCGATGGGCCCCAGCACGACGAGCCCGAACAAAAGCAGGCCGATCGTGAGGCGGAGGAAAGCCTGCTCGATGCTGGCTACACGGTGCTCCGCTTCCACCACCAAGAAGACTGGGGCAAGAAGTTGGATCAGCTGCCAGGCATCTTCGGCCGCGCAACCAGCACACCACCGCCACGATGACGTCACCGAGCACGTACGCACCAGGGGCGCTCGTCCGCGCGCGCGGACGAGAATGGGTGGTCCAACCCGATTCGTCGTCGGAGCTCTTGCTGCTGCGACCGCTCGGCGGCGGCGATGGCGAGCTCACCGGCATCTACATCGGCAAGGGCGCAAGCGGAGCGCCGTTCGAGCTCGTCGAGCCAGCCGAGCTGAGCGTCCCCTCGGCCGACCAAGATTTGGGCAACCACCTCTCCGGGCGCATCCTGCGCGACGCGGTGCGGCTCGGCTTCCGCTCCGCAGCGGGGCCGTTTCGTTCGCTCGCTCGACTGGGTGTGGAGCCGCGACCCTACCAGCTCGTTCCGCTGCTGATGGCGCTCAGGCTCGACCCGGTGCGCCTGCTCTTGGCAGATGACGTTGGCGTCGGCAAGACGATCGAAGCTTGCCTCATCGCGCGCGAGCTCCTCGACCGCGCCGAGATCCGTCGCGTGACCGTGCTCTGCCCTCCGCACCTGGCAGAGCAATGGGCGACCGCGCTGCGCGATCAATTCCACCTCGACGCCGCGCTCGTCCTGTCGGGGACGGCGGCACGGCTGGAGCGACGGTGCCGGGTGAACGAATCGCTGTTCGAGCGCTTCCCAGTCACGGTCGTGTCGACCGATTACATCAAGCAAGAACACCGGCGAAACGAGTTCCTGCGCGTCGCACCCGAGCTCGTGATCGTGGACGAGGCCCACACCTGCGCCGAAGGCGCGCGCGGCGGTGGCCAACGCCGCCACGATCTGCTGCGCCAGCTGGCGAAGGACGCCTCGCGACACCTGGTCCTCGTCACCGCGACCCCGCACAGCGGAGACCGGAGCGCGTTCCGCTCGCTCCTCACCCTGCTAGACCCCAGCTTCGAGGACCTGCCCGAGGATCTCACGGGTGACAAGAACCGCCGCAAGCGCGAGGCGATCGCCCGCCACCTGGTGCAGCGACGTCGCGGCGACATCAAGAAGTACATGGACTCCGAGACGGCGTTTCCGACCCGGGAAACGGCCGAGCTCGCCGTCACGCTCAAGCCGCGTCAGGTCCGGTTTTTCGACGAAATCCGCACGTTCTGTCGAGAGCTGGTGACCGAGCCGGGGCTCGATCAGAAACATGCGCGCGTTCGCTGGTGGAGCGTGCTGTCGCTCTTGCGGGCGTTGTCCTCGAGCCCCCGTGCAGCGGCCGCGACCCTGCGCAAGCGCAGTGAGCTGGCCTCGATCGAGGACGAGGACGGGCCCGGCGTGGCGGGCAAGCGGCTGCTGTTCGATCTCGAAGAAGAGCCGGTGGAGGGCCTGGATGTCGCGCCGGGCGCTCAGCCCGACGAGCTCTCGCCCGCGTCGGAGCTGGCGAAGCGGTTCCTCGCATTCGCAGAGGAGGCAGACGCGATCGCCGGCGCCGAGGACGCCAAGCTGGCTGCGCTCCTGAAGGCGGTGAAGGGCATGCTCGAGGAAGGACGGCAGCCGATCGTGTTCTGCCGCTTCATCGAGACGGCTCGTTACCTGGGGGAAGCACTGACGGCGAAGCTGCGGAAGGCGTCGGTGGTCGTAGTGGACGGGACGCTGCCCCACGAGGAGCGGGAGGTCAGGGTCGCCTCGCTCGCGGAGGCGTCGTCGCGCGTCCTCGTGGCGACCGATTGCCTGTCGGAGGGCATCAACCTCCAGCATCTGTTCGACGCGGTGGTGCACTACGATCTCGCCTGGAACCCGACCCGCCACGAACAGCGCGAGGGCCGCGTCGATCGCTTCGGTCAGTCGGTGCCTGTCGTGCGCGCGCTGACGATGTTCGGCAAGAACGACCCGATCGACAAGCTCGTGCTCGACGTCATCCTGCGCAAGCACGAGGCCATTCGCAAGCACCTGGGCGTCGCCGTCCCCGTCCCCGGCGACGTGGAGACGCTCGAGCGCGCTTTGCTCGGATCTGCGGGGATCCTCGACCATCCCTCCGTCGAGCAGCTCGAGCTCTTCGGCTATGGTGACCTGGGCGACACCGGCCTCCAGATGGAGCTGTTCGGCGCCGCCCGCTCCGACGGGGAGCCCGTCTGGAAAGAGGCCGAGGCGCGGGAGAAGGCCGTCCGTTCGCTGTTCGCGCACGAGGCGCTCGAGAAGGTCGTCAACGAAGAGCTCTTTCGCGAGCTGGTCGAGGTCCGGCGCGTCCTCGGCAGCGAGGCGGACGTCGCGCGCTTCGTCCGGACGACGATGGCCGCGCTCGGCGCGCCGTTGACCCACGCGGCCGATGCGCCTGCCGCGCACTCCCCGGTCGAGCTGGTCGATCTCCGGTCGCTGCCTGTCGCCGTGCGCGACGCGCTCGGGGGGCCGCTGGTGCTGCCCGCCGTCTTTTCGGGGGTGCCACCTGCGGGCGCGGCCTTGCTCACCCGCACACACCCGTTCGTCGAGTCCGTCGCCCGCTTCACGCTCGAGGCCGCGTTGGATCCGATTCATGCCGCCGATCTGCGCCTGGCTCGGCGCGCCGCGGTGATCCGCACCCGTGACGTCGTCACGCGCACGACGTTGCTGCTGCTCCGCCTGCGCTGCCATCTCGAGGGCAAGGACACCCAAGGGCACGCCCGCGAGCTGCTTGCAGAAGACCTGCTCGTCGCCGCGTTCACCGGCGCGCCCGACAAGGCGAGCTGGCTCGAGGACGCCGCCGCCGAGGCGCTGTTCGATGTGGCGCCGTCGGCCAACGTGGAGCCCGACGCGGCGCGGATGCAGCTCGGCCGCATCCTCGACGGGCTGCCCGCGATCCGCGAGAGCCTCTCGGCGCGCGTGCAAGCGCGGGGGGCGGCGCTGCTCGACGCGCACCGGCGCGTTCGCGAGGCGACGAAAGGGGGCACGCTCGGTCGATCCCTCGGAGGGCTCGGTGTGCGCGTCCACGAGCCGGTCGATCTGCTCGGCGTCTACCTGTTCCTGCCCGACGCGAGCGGCGCCCGGTCGACAGCGGGGGGCGGATGAGCGCCGTCCTCTCGTCCGTCACGACCGAAGGGGGCCTGCTCCATCCAGAGCTGCTCGAGCGCATCGTCCGGCAAGATCCCAAGCTCGCCGGGCTCTCCGCGGCCGACTACCACCAAAGCGTCCCGCTCGGCGAGGCAGCCAGCCGCGCTTGGACGGCCCTGCAGCCGGTGTGGCGTGCGTTCCGCTTCAAGCTCGGCCGCCTGACCACGGACAACTCGGCGACGACCTTGACGCGTGACGCGTGGCTCCTGCCTCTCTTCCGCGAGCTCGGTTGGGGCCCGCTCGCTCCCGCGGGCGAGGCGTTTCGGGCACAAGACGCGCCGGTACCCATTTCGCACGGGTGGAGTCATGTCCCCATCCACCTCGTCGGTGCGCGCGTGTCGATCGACAAGCGGCCTGCACCCGGCTCGGGGAGCGGACCACGAACGTCGCCGCACGGCCTGCTCCAAGACCTGCTCAATCGCAGCGATCCCAACCTGTGGGGCATCGTGTCGAATGGCCTCCTGCTCCGGCTACTCCGCGATCACCAGAGCCTGAGCTCGGCCGCCTACGTGGAGATCGATCTCGAGCGCATCTTCGACGGCGGCCTGTACGGTGAGTTCGCGCTCCTGTTCGCGCTCTGCCACCACAGTCGGTTCGACGCGCCGCGAGCAGAGGAGTGCTGGCTGGAGCGCTGGTTCAAGACCGGCCAAGAAGAAGGCGTCCGCGCCCTCGACCGCCTGCGCAGCGGGGTGGAGACGGCGCTCGCCGAGCTCGGCGCAGGCTTCTTGAGGCACCCGGAGAACCTCGCCCTGCGCGAGGCGCTCAAGGAGGGCTGGCTCTCCAAGCAGGAGTACTTCCGGGAGCTGCTCAGGCTAGTCTACCGCATCCTCTTCCTGTTCGTGGCCGAGGACCGCGACGCGCTGCTCCCGCGGTCGGTCGGCGCCGAGATCAGAGATCGCTACGCCCGCTTCTATTCGACGGAACGCCTGCGCGCGGTGGCGTCGCGGACGATCGGCAGCGCCCACAGCGACAGCTGGCAGCAGCTCCGGCTCGTGCTCCACGGTCTTTGGGAAGGCGAGCCCGTGCTGGGCCTGCCGGCGCTTGGCTCCCGCCTGTTCGACCCCAAGGAGCTGCCCTACGTCGCATGCTCGACGCTCTCCAATCGCCACCTGTTCGCGGCGCTCCGAGCCCTCGGCGAGCTGACCGAAGGCAAACGCACGCTGCGGATCTCGTACCGCAACCTGGGCGCCCAAGAGCTCGGCAGCGTCTACGAGGGACTGCTCGAGCTCCACCCCGTGCTCGACGTCGACGCTGGCACGTTCGAGCTGTCGAGCGCGGCCGGGCACGAGCGCAAGACCACAGGCAGCTACTACACCCCCGCCTCGCTCGTGGATTGCCTGCTCGACACCGCGCTCGATCCGGTGATCGACGCGGCAACGGCTGCAAAGGCCCAGGCCGACGCCGAGGCGGCCCTGCTCGCCCTGCGCGTGGTGGATCCGGCGTGCGGCTCGGGCCACTTCCTCGTCGCCGCAGCCCGCCGCTTGGCCGAGCGCCTGGCCCGCATCCGTCACCCGGATGAAGAGCCATCCCCCGACGACCGCCGCACCGCCATGCGCGACGTCGTCGGTCGTTGCCTGTTCGGCGTGGATCTGAACCCGATGGCGGTCGAGCTGTGCAAGGTCTCGCTGTGGATCGAGGCGCTCGAGCCCGGCCGCCCGCTCTCCTTCCTCGACGCGCACATCCAGCAGGGCAACGCCCTGCTCGGCGCCACCCCCGCGCTGCTCGCGCGCGGCATCCCGGACGACGCGTTCGAGCCGCTCGAGGGCGACGACAGGAAGGTCGCCAGCGCTATCAAGCGCCAGAACAAGACCGAGCGCGCCGAGATCGCCCTCGACTTCAGCGCGCCCCCGCCGTCCACGTACGTCCGCTTGGGAGAGGTGGCGCGCCTCGTCGACGCGGCGAGCGACACCAGCCTCGCCGCCGTCCGAGAGAAGGAGGCGCGCTACGGCGAGCTGGTCGGCAGCGCCGCGTTCGACTCCGCGCGCTTCCTGGCGGATCTGTGGTGCGCAGCGTTCGTATGGCGCAAACAAGCCACCATCCGGGGAGCGGCGAATACGCTGCGCGAGCTGTGCCCGACCGAGGCCAGCTACCGCCACTTGGTCCAAGAGCCCGGCGGCGCGGCGGCCGAGCTCCGCGCCGAGGTCGCACGCTTGCGCGACCACTACGGCTTCTTCCACTGGCACCTCGCGTTCCCCCACCTGTTGAGGCCCAAGCAGCTCGTCGACGAGAGCGATCCGTGCGGCTGGGAAGGCGGGTTCGACGTCGTGCTGGGCAACCCGCCGTGGGAGAAGGTGAAGCTCGTCGAAAAGGAGTTCTTCGCCCAGCGGCTCCCGGAGATCGCCCAGGCGCCCACCGCCGCCGCGCGCGCCAAGCTGATCGACCAGATCCGCGCGGCGGACGCGGGGAGCCCGTATCACGATGTTGCGCGCGCGTACGAAGCCGCTGCCCGAGAAGCGGAGGGCACGAGCCACATGCTGCGCAGGAGCGGGCGCTTTCCGCTGTGTGGCAAGGGCGACGTGAACACGTACGCGGTGTTCGCCGAGCTGGACCGCGCGCTGATGGGGCCAGCCGGGCGCGCCGGGTTCATCGTGCCCAGCGGGATCGCGACCGACGACACGACGAAGGAGTTCTTCCAGGCGATCGTCGATCACAGACAGCTTGCAATGTTCTCGAGCTTCGAGAACGAGAGCTTGGTGTTTCCTGGCGTGCACCACGCGTTCAAGTTCGCGCTCGTGGGGCTTGGCCCAGCAGAGACGGCGCGCTTCGGCTTCTACTTGCGTGACCCGAAAGAGCTGGAGGATTCGGAGCGCATCTTCGAGCTCACTCCTGAGGACATCGCGCTGATCAACCCGAACACGAAGACCTGCCCGGTGTTCCGGACGCGGCGCGACGCCGAGATTACGAAAGGGATCTATCGACGTGTGCCCGTGCTCGTCCGAGAGGCGCGTGATGGACAGCCCGAGCAGAACCCGTGGGGCATCAAGCTCTCGACGATGTTCCACATGTCGAACGACTCGCATCTGTTCCGCACCCGCGAACAGCTCGAAGCGGAGGGCTGGTGTCTCGAGGGCAATGTGTTCAGGAAGCATTCTGAAGTTATGCAGCCTCTCTATGAGGCTAAGATGACAACTCTCTTCGATCATCGCGCCGCCGGCGTCGTTCGGAATGAGTTCACCATTGCGCGGCAGAACCAAGCGCGGACCATCGCGGATGCGGAGAAGACAGATGCAGGGTTCGTGCCACTGCCCCTCTATTGGGTTGCTTCCCGCGACGTAACCGCCAGGCTCCCAGATCTGGCCGTGTACCTGCTTGGACTGCGGAACGTGACCGTTTCCACCAATGAGCGCACTCTAATTGCCTCGATTCTCCCGAGGGTCGCCGCTGGCCACAGCCTGCCTATCGCAACGTTCGAGCGGCGTGGCGACCTGCTCGCAGCGATGCTTTCCTCGTTCGTTGTGGACTACGTTGCGCGCCAGAAGCTCGGCGGGCTGAACATGACCTTTTTTGTTCTTCGACAACTTGCGGTCGCAGCGGACCACGAGCTGCAGGAACTTGCCTCGATCTTTGGGGAGTCGCCGCCCGATTGGACTCGTCGTCGAACAGTCGAGCTGACCTACACCGCCTGGGACCTCGAGCCGTTCGCCAAGGACTGCGGCTACGACGGCCCGCCGTTCCGCTGGGACCCGGAGCGCCGCACGCTCCTGCGCGCCGAGCTCGATGCCGCCTTCTTCCACCTCTATGGTCTGCCGCGGGACGACGTCGACTACGTCATGGAGACCTTCCCGATCGTGAAGCGTCACGACGAGCAGGCCCATGGGCACTACCGCACCAAGCGCTTCATCCTCGAGCGCTACGACGCGATGGCTGAAGCGGCGGCCACGGGCAAGCCGTACCAGACCGTGCTCGATCCGCCGCCAGCCGATCCACGGGTGGCGCACCCGCCGAGGGAGTCGTGACCTCCAAGCGCCCCGCGAGCAAGAAGTCGGCGAGCCTGGTCCCCGCGGCAACCAGGCTCCGCGCCGCCTCGAGCGCGTCGCTGTTCGACCGGGTCGCGTCGATCCTCGAGCAGGCTCGGAGCGGCGTCGTGCGTGCGGTGAACACCAGCATGATCGCCGCGTACTGGTTGATCGGGAAGGAGATCGTCGAGGCGGTGCAAGCGGGAGCGACGCGCGGCGGGTACGGCGAGGGCGCGATCGAGAAGCTGGCTCGCCGGCTGAAGACGCGCTTCGGGGGCGGATTCTCTGCCGCCAACCTCAAGAACTTCCGGCAGTTCTATCTGGTCTACGCGCGCCGTACGCCAGGAATTCGCTACCCGACGGGTAGCGGATCCCCGAAGCGCACGAATCGCTACCCGTCGGGTAGCGGATCTACGCCGAGAGGGTTCCACCCATCGCTGACGTGGTCGCACTACCGCGCGCTCATGCGCGTGGAGAGTCCAGACGCGCGCGCGTTCTACGAGGGCGAGGCCGCCAGCTGTGGGTGGACGAAAGCCGAGCTGGAGCGGCAGATCGCGACGCTCTACTACGAGCGCGCGCTGGGGAGCCGAGACAAGCGAAAGGCGCTCGCCCTGGGACGGGGCACGGGCACCGCGCTGCATCCGATCGATGCGCTGAAGGAGCCGTACGTCCTCGAGTTCCTCGCGCTTCCGGACGTGCCCGTGCTCCACGAGTCGACACTGGAGCAGGCGATCATCGGCAATCTCCAGTCGTTCTTGCTGGAGCTCGGGAAGGGCTTCGCCTTCGTGGCTCGGCAGAGGCGAATGCGGCTCGACGACGAAGAGTTCTACATCGACCTGGTGTTCTACAACTACGTCCTTCGATGCTTCGTCCTCATCGACCTGAAGGTCGGGAAGCTGACGCACCAGGACATCGGTCAGATGGACACCTACGTGCGGCTGTACGAGGCGCACGAGCGGCGGCCGGAGGACAACCCGACGATTGGCCTCATCCTCTGCTCGCAAAAGAACGAGGCGGTCGCCCAATATTCGGTGCTCTCCGAGAACCAGCAGCTCTTCGCGGCGCGCTACGTGACGTACCTGCCGAGCGAGGCCGAGCTCCGACGTGAGCTGATGCGCGAACGCCGGCGGTTGGAGCAGCGCCTGCCTGCGACGACGGGAGCATCGAAGCGGAAATCCTCAGCAAGGAGCGGCAAGTGACCGACATCCCGGTCTTCCAAGCCACGATGAGCCCGATGCTCGAGGTGCTTCGGGAGAGCCCCGCGCCGCTGCCGATCGACGAGCTCGACCGTCGCGTGATCGCGCGCATGGCGATCCCGGCGGAGACGCTGAAGATCCCCCACGACGCGGACAATCCAGACCGGAGTGAGGTCGCTTACCGGATCGCGTGGGCGCGCACGTGGTTGAAGAAGGCTGGCCTCGTCACGAACCCCACCCGAGGCCATTGGACCGTCACCGAAGAGGGCCGCACTGCCGGCACGGTGGACGTGAGCGCCATCGTGACCGCGGTTGGCAGACAGTACCGAGAGAGCCGCGCCGATGGCGAAGTCGCCGTGGAAGCCGGCTCGCCGGCGGACGCACAAGACGAGATCGAGGTGTCGCTGGAGGAAGCTTCGGCAGCGCGTGTCGGGCTCGTGCTCGAAGGGCGGCTTCGCGAAGCGTACGAGAAGCTCGGCAGCGAGGGAGCGTTTCCCACGCGCGAGCAAGTCGGCGCCATGCTCGCTCGGTTCCGCGAGCGATTTGGTCCCGACGTTCTGGCAGGCCTCGATGGGATGGCGCTGCTCACGCGCATCCACGGCCGCGGAGAGAGCAAAGACAGCCTGGTCTACTGGTTGGAGTTCAAGGAAGACGCCGAGCTCGCAACCTCGATCTTCGGCAGCATCGCCGGCGGGAGCGCGCTCAAGTTCGGCCTCTACCAATCCGCGGAGAGCGGCGCGTGGATGGCAGGCTCGGGGCACCAGCAGCAGCGCCTGGAGACGGACGAGGCGATCGCGCTTGTGCGGGCGCAGCGCGACGAGCTGGTCGCGGCCGCGCGCCTGCTCTCGGGGGCTGGTGGCCCAGACAAGGTCAGCTACACGACGTTGCAGCGAGATATTGCGGCGCGGGCGCCGTCGATCGTGAACACCGCCTGGGGTCACAAGGTGCTGGCGATGTGGTTCCCCGATGTGATCGACCCGTTCCATGTCGAAGAGTACCGCCAGCACCACCTGCGGCGCTTGCTCAAGCTCGCGCACAAGGGCCGGTTCGAGGACGTCGGTGTGTTCGTCGGCGTCGCCAAGCAGCTGGGAATCACCCTGCTGGAGCTCGGACGGGTCCTGGTCCACGTGAACGGCGCGCCGTACGCCACGTGGCGCCTCGGCACCCGGATCGGTGAGTCCAGCAGCTGGGAGGAGATGCGCGCCGGGGGCTTCGCCGCGATCGGCTGGGCGGAGACTGGGTCGCTCGAGGACGTCGAAGCGACCAAAGCAGGGAAGGAGCTGATTCGTGCCCGCCTCGAGCCGACCTACCCGGACGATCCGAGCGTGCTCTCACGCAAGGCCAACGAAATCTACGCGTTCGTGCGCGGGGCCCAGGAGCGCGATCTGGTCGTGGCGATGGACGGAGCCAAAGTGCTCGGCGTGGGGCGGATCACCGGCGGCTATGAGCACGCCGAGGGCGAGGCAGCCCACCGGCGTCGCGTGACCTGGGAGCTGGTCGGCGAGACCTGGAAGCTGCCGGAGGCAGAAGGCGTGCTCACGACCTTCGTGCAGCTCAAGAGGCACCCGCTCAACCTGCTCGTGATCGAGGGTCGCCTGCTCGGCAAGCGCATCGTGCTGCCGGCGCGGAGCAGAGAAGAACACGCGGAAGCGGCTGCTGCGGACGTTCCGCCAGCATCGGTGCGGCAGCCAGCGCCGCCAGCTCCGCCGCCGGCGCTCGACAAGACGGTTGCGCGCATCGACGCGGTGCTAGCGCGCAAGCGGCAGGTGATCCTGTACGGGCCGCCAGGCACGGGCAAGACGCACTGGGCGACGGTAGCAGCACGGGAGATCCTGGCGCGCGCCTGGTTCCAGCGCGAGCACGCTGCGCTGACCGAAGGCGAGCGCGCAGAGCTCGAACACGCAGGTGCGATCGAGCTGGTGTCGTTCCACCCGGCCTACGGCTACGAGGACTTCCTCGAGGGCTACCGGCCTGCGCCAGGCGGCACGTTCGAGCTGCGGCTCGGCGTGATGAGGCGCGTCTGCCAGCGCGCGAGCGCCGACGGTCGTCGGCCGTACGTGCTGCTGATCGACGAGATCAACCGCGGGGACGTTCCGCGCATCTTCGGCGAGCTGCTCACCGTCATCGAGCGCGACAAGCGCGGTCGATCGATCACGCTTCCGCTCTCGGGCGAGCCGTTCGCCGTGCCTGACAACGTCCTGGTCATCGGCACGATGAACACCGCCGATCGATCGATCGCCCTACTCGACGCGGCGCTCCGACGCCGCTTCGGGTTCGTCGAGCTGCTCCCGGACACCAGCCTGTTTCGTGGAATCAGGATCGACAGGATCCCGCTCGAGGCCTGGCTCGATGCCCTGAACGACAAGATCCTCCAGCACGCCGGCCGCGACGCGCGCAACCTTCGCGTCGGCCATGCCTACTTCATGCAAGGGGGCTCCCCCATCCGCGAGCTGGGCCGCTTCGCGGAGGTGCTCCGTGACGACGTGATCCCGCTGCTCGAAGAGGTCTGCTACGAGGACTTCGACGCGCTCGAGCGCATCCTCGGCAGCCGCATCGTGCAGCGCGCGAAGAAGCGAATCGATGCGGAGCTGTTCGAGCCCGAGCGCTACGACGCGCTCCAAGATGCGATTCTCCAAGCGTTCCCCAACCTGGTGACGACCAAGGCCGCCGCCGACGCGGACCTGGGCGGAGACGAAGAGACCGACGAGGAGGAGGCGCCGATCTCCGAAGGACCGACGTGACCCTCGTCGTGCGACTGCGAGAGTGGTCCACCCTCGAGCCCAACGAGGGCAGCGCCCTGTTGGCTCAGCGCCTCGGCGGTCCCGAAGAGCGGCAACTCGCAGCCGAGCTCGCGCGAGCCGGTCGGCTCTCGATCGAAGAGCTGGCGGCGGGACTACGCGTGAGCTCCACCTCCTTTGTCGGGCGCCTCCAAGTGGGCTCGCTCGTCATCACGATCGAGCCAAAGCTCGCCACCGAGTCGCTGCTCGCGCTGGTGCGCTATGCCTACGGCCTGCGCGACGTCCTGCGGCTCGGGTCGGCTGCGTTCGCCACCAGCGGAGGACTGTTGCCCGATCTGCTCGCCGCGCAGCTGCTCGGCGAGGTGACCGAGCTGCTCGCGCGCGGCTTGCCTCGCAGGTACGTCGAGCGCACCGAGGACCTGTCCGCTCCGCGTGGCCGCATCGATGTGGCCGCGCTCGCGCGCCGAGCTACGCCGACGATGACCCTCCCGTGCCGCCATCACCTCCGGTCGGCGGATCACGCGTTGCTACAGGTCGTCAAGGCTGGCCTCGAGCTTGCTGCAGACATCGCCAGCGACCGGACCTTGCGCATCGCGCTGCGCAGGCTCTCCGATCGCCTCGGGCTGGAGGTCGAGTCCGTGCCTCTGACCCGCGCCCGCCTGCTCACCGTCGCACGCGCGTCGACCCGGCTCGAAGCGATGGCTGCGCCGGCGCTCGACCTCATCGGCCTGCTCCTGGATGGCCAAGCGATCACGCTGGACGACCAGACCACCGTTCGCCTCCCTGGTTTTCTCTTCGACATGAATCGCTTCTTCCAAGCGCTGATCGGACGTTGGCTGCGCGATCACCTGGAGGGTTGCGAGATCATCGACGAGCGCGCGCTCACCGGCCTGCTGCGCTACGCGGACGACGCAAACCCGCGCGGCCGCCGCGCGCCCGCGCCACGTCCGGACTTCGCCGTGAAGCGCGCCCGGCAGAAGACGGTCCTCCTCGACGCCAAGTATCGCGACCTCTGGGAGAAGTCCCTCCCGCGCGAGATGCTCTATCAGCTCGCGATGTACGCCACGAGTGGCGCGGGCGAGGACGTCGCCGTCATCCTGTATCCCACCGAGAACGTGCTCGCGACCGAGGCGCGCGTCGAGATCCGCGACGTCATCGGCGGCGGCACGCGGGGCGGCGTGGCGTTGCGCCCGGTCGCGTTGCCAGCGTTGGCTGGTCTGCTCGACGCGGAGCTCGAAGCGCGGGCCGCAGAGGCGAAGCGCTTAGCGTTTGGGTGAGTCGGCTGCGGCATCACAGTGAGTGCGCAATTCGACTCCCCGAAATGCGCGAATTGCGCAAGAACCTCGAATTGTGGCCGAAATTGCGCGCTTTGCGGCGCGCAAAACTTCGCTAAAGGCTCGCAAAGTCGGGGCGCTCAGCCTTGCCAGCGGGTCGCACCCCGGTAGCCTGGCTGGGTGCGCCGATACCTCCCAGGCCCGCTTCGTTCGGCTCTGCTCGCGAGCTTGGTGGGCATCCTGAGCTGCGTTCGCCAAGGACCGGATCCCAACCGCGCACCACCACCAGTGGGCGCGCCATTGCCCCCAGGCTGGCAGTGGCCAGTGACGCTGATGCAGCAGCCGGTCAACGTGCTCTCGCAAGTGCAACAGTTGGGCTTCCCCATCGCGGTGGGCGGCGCTTTCCCGAACGTCGTGCTCGGCGTGGTGCGGCCGTTCGATGCCGCCGCGCTGCGGGAGCGCGCGCGCTCGACCCGAGGGTGCCAGCCGGTCGAGATCGGTCCCGGCTCCTGGAACATGCCCGACTGCTCCTTGCCGATTCTCAGCAACTCCCCCAACGTCCCCACGCGCCAAAATGGGCTTGCGCGCGAACGCTCCTCGCAGCGTCGACCTGCGCCAGCAGGGTCTCGAAGGTCCCATGAAGGACCAGGCGCAGGTGGGCGTGTGTTGGGCGTTCGCGCTGTCGACCATCATGGAGAACGCAGCGCGCCGTCAGGGCCGACAAGAGGTCGTCGCCCCACTTCACCTGGTGGCGACCGATGCGTTCGAGGACCTGTGGGTGCGCGGGAAGACGCACGGCCCCATGACGCTCGAAGCGACGTGGCCGTACGACGCGCCCAAAGCCTGCAAGCTCAAGTCCAAGCCGGAGCCTTGGTGCGAGGACGCCTACAAGGTGAAGCAGGGCTCCTGGCGAGAAGACCCCGTGCTCGTTGGCGAGGTCGAGCGGGCGAATCGCAACGGCGTGGTGGCGGGCACCAAGATCGAGAAACTGGTGCGCTCGTTCGATGCGATCGCCGACGTGCTTGGGCAGGGCCAGTCCGCCTACGTCAGCTTCGCCATCGACAGCCAGAGCTGGCACAGGCCCGCGGGCGGCATCCTCAACGACTATGCACAAGCGGATCGTGGCAATCACGCGGTGGTGGCAGTTGGGTACCGACTCGATGGCCCACGCGGCCGCGAGCTGTTGATCCACAACAGCTGGGGCGCCGACTGGGCCGACGGCGGCTACGCGTGGGTCTCAGAGAACACGCTCAGTCAGCACGGCCTCGAGGCCTTCGTCGTCGAGGTCACGGTGTCGGGCAGCCCGCAGGGTCAGCTCCCGGGGTTCGGCTTACCGTTGCCTCCTGGGTTTCCTCCCATCCCGGGCCTTGGCAGCTCGCAAGGGGGCGGAGCTGGAGCGCCGCCCGCGGGCTGCGCCGCTGGGCAGGTCAGCGACGTGCTCACCGGCGCCTGCTCGGCGCCGTGCGCGAATGGCAGGGCGCCCGCTGGCGGCGCGTGTTTGCCGTTCTGACGCCGGGGTCACACACCCTCCACGCCAGCCGCCCGCAGCTCCACCGCCAGCTTCTGCCGCACCGCCATGTCGATGCGCTGCACCGTGCGCTGTGATCGCGTCTCCAGCCGCGCGGTCGTGGCGGCGAGCGTCAAGCCCTCCTGATGCAGGCAGCGCAACACGACCTGCTCCTCGTCGCTGAGCGCGCTCGTGACTCGATCGAGCACGGCTCGGATCTTCGCCCGATCGAGCAGCCGGACGAGCTCCTGTTCGTCGCCGCCTGTCTCCAGCCGCTCCGAAGCCGCGGCCGCGATCATGCCCGCGAGCCGCCGACGTACGCTGTCGACCACCAACTCCCGCGGCGCCGGACCGGGCTCGACCGTGAGCTCGAGCGACTCGTCCGCCGCGCTCTCCGCGCCGAGGCCGCTGCGTTCCGCGCGCAGGATTGCGCCGACCAAGCGCCACGCGCGCGAAGCTCGCTCCTTGGCCGCAAAGTCCGCCAGCGCTCCCGCGACGCCCGGGAACGCGAACCCCAAGAACGGTACGCCGAGCGATGGCTCGAACCTCGTCGCGGCGACAACGAGCTGCGCGTGCGCGACAGCCACAGCGTCGTCTGGGTGGATGCGCATGCGCTTGGCCGCGACCCGCGCGTACCTGCGCACCGGCTCCAGGGCAGACTCGACGAGTCTTTGCTCGTCACGCGACAGCGGCCTCATCCCTCGCCCGAGGCCTTGGCTTTCTGCTCGGCCGGCACCTTGGCGAGGTCTCCGCTGCGCTCCACGCTGGGATCGGCCTGACACTGCCGCAGCATCCGCTGGCCATCCTCCGTGCCCAGGAGCTCGGACTCCAACACGCACTTGATGACATCCAGCATCTCGGCGGACAGCAGGTGCTCGTACCCCTCCACGGCTTCGGCCACGAGCGCCTCCGCGAGCGCCTCTTGCTCTGGCGTCGGGTCAGTCACCACGATTGACGGTCCTCCAAGATGCCCGCAGCCCCGTTGCCACCGACGTTGCCAGCGCCGCCATTGCCCCCCGCGCCGCCCGCTGCTGCGGTGGTTGCGATCGTGATGGTGATGTCGCCCATCTCGGCGGGTGCTGTGCCCACGGAGGCGATGCCGACGCTGGGGCCGCCACGGCCGCCGCCTCCAGCGCCGCCGCGCCCGCCGTTGCCTCCGGGGCCACCTTGGCACGAGCCGTCCCCACCACCGGCCAGGCCGCCATCACCGCCGTCCTGGCCGAGCTGACCGCCATCGCCTGCGCCGCCTGTGCCCCCTGCACCGGCAATGAGCGTGACCGTCTCAAGCGTGACGGAGGCGCTGACCGAGACGAGGGCAAAGCTGCCGCCGCCACCCTGGCCGCCATTGCCCACGTTGCCCCCGCAACCGCCAGCGCCGCCGCCGCCGCCGCTGGAGCCTGCGCCCATCATGCCGACAGTACACTGGTTGGCGCCGCCGCCCCCGCCACCGCCCTGGCCGAACCCCCCGGCGGTCATGCCTGTTGGTGCGGCGGGTGGAGCATACCCGGTTGAGTCGAGGGCGCCCTGATCGGTGTTGGTGGCACCAGGCCCGGGGGTACCAGTGGCACCGGAAGGGCCGTCTCCCCCGATTGCACATCCGACCGGTGCCATTTGTGTTTCGGCCTTTCCGCCAGACCCGCCCGTGGGGAATCCTGGAGCACCGGGGCTGCCATTCACGGCATTGGTCCCGTTACCACCGCCACCACCGTCGACGGTGGTACTGGCACACAAATTGACTCCTCCTCCTCCTCCTGCAAGCACCCCGCCAGCTCCGGTGCAGCCGGCCATTCCGCTCTCGCCGCTCGCCGCCTGCGCCGCCTGGGCCTGCGGCGCCCCGGACGCCCCGGGCGCGCCCGCGCCGGCGGTCAGCTCGCTGTCGCGCACCGTGGTGCCGGCTCCACTGATGAACAGCGCAATGCTCGACGCCCCCGGATCCGTGGCCGCCACGGCCGTGATGCGCAGCGCCTGCAACGTCCCGCCCCCCGCACCGCTGATGCTCACCGCGGGCTCGTTCGGATCGCCGCGCAGCTCAGGCTTGGGGTTCGCGGCCTCGTACGTCCAGGTCGAGCAGTCCAGGCTCCCGTAGATGGACACGTTGGGCGGCACGGTAAGCGAGCCATCGAAGCTGTCGCCACCACACACGTAGATGCGCGTGGCTCCGCCAAGGTTTTGGGTCGCGTCCACCACGCTCCCGAATGGCGAAGCCTGCGTGCCAGTCCCGGTAGCGCTGGCGCGCACGAACACGCCACACTCCGCGCCGATCGCCACGCCCTCCATGGGCAAGCACTCGACAGGCGGCGCACCGCCGCTCCCGCCATTGCCGCCGCCCCCGCTCGGGTCGCCTCCGGTGCCGCCAGCCCCGGACGGCTCACCACCGGCGCCGCCGCTGCCTCCCGCGCCGTCTTCACACGGTCCGAACTCTTCGCAGAACGAGCCATAACAACCGGCGACGAGTCCCAAACTCAGGAGCAGCAAGCTACGCATGTTCGACCTCAAAACGTTCCAACCCACGCTGCGCCAACGACGTCGCCGCTGAGCACCGGAACCACCAACCACGTCGCGCGACTCGGTGCGCCGCCCGAGGGGGCAGCCAAGTACCCGATCATCCCTGCTGTTGCCGCGGCGCCCAGCACGAACCCACCGATGCCGATGCCTAGAAAGACGTTGGCGTCGCTGAGCAGCGCGTCTCCCTGAACGGCACAGCCGGCGAGCGGCTCGCACGTAGCGGCCAGGTCTTCGGCCTCGCCATGGCGCTGGTTGGCGACCACCGTGAGCCCAATACCCGCGGCGAATCCAGCCGCACCCACGCCCCCTAACAAGATGGCGGGCCAGATGGGCCTGTCGTCGCCCGGCTCTGCGCTTCCGCCGGCGCCACCAGCGCCACTGCCACCGCCGGCGCCACCCTCTCCACCCTGACCACTGGCACCGCTGCCTCCCGCGCCGCCCACGCCGCTGTCCGCGAGCAGCAGCACCGACAGCGTCTGCTCGCCGCCGGCGGTGGCGGTCACGCTGCGGACGTCGGTCTTGAACCCGGTCCTCGCGAGCTCGAGGGTGTGCGGTCCAGGATCGAGGAAGATCGGGGCGTCGATCGGCGTGGTGCCCGCGGGCTTGTTGTTCAGGCGAACGGTGGCGCCGTCGGCGTTGACCTTCAGGTTGAGCGTGAACACTTTGGCCGCGGCCTCTTTGGCCCTCGGCTCGATCTGCGCCAGGCGGGCGCTCTCCTCTTTGGGCAGGTGTGTCTTGGCAAAGTAGAAGTGCTCAGCGGCGTCGCGGGGCTTCCCGTTGCGGAGCTCGCAGTCGGCGAGGTTGATCGCGATCTGCCAATGCGGCTTGATCGCGAACGCTGCGCGGTAGGCCACCTCCGCGCGCGGATAGTCCTTCTTCTTGAAGTGACCCTCACCCTCTAGGTAGAGCGCGCGCGCTTGCTCGGACTCGATCGTGGTGGGGTCGCTGGGCTTGGGCTGCTGGGCGCCAGCAGAGCTCGGGCCGAGCGTGGCAGCGGCGAACATCAGACAGAGCAATGGTCGAGAGACGGACGTTTGCATGCGATTAGAACACGGGCTTTCCGCCGAGCGTGCCGCTCTGGCTGGGTTTGGCGCTCGGGTCGTTGGTGGGTCTCGCAGCGGTGCTGGCTCGGGACGACGAGCTGCTCGTGGTGGTGGGCGCAGTCGGGGCTGTCGTGCTGTCGGCAGGGGGTGGCGCCACTGCGGTGGCCATCGCCGTCTCGGGCAGCGGCGCCTGGGTCGTCGCGCTCGCAGTGGCACCGGGCGCGGCGCTCGGCTGCGCGCCGTCGTGCTTGCTCTCGGCGCCGCCGGCCCAGAGTAACCACATGCCTGCGCATAGTGCGACGAGCGCGCCGAGGACCATCCAAATGAAGCGACTTCGCTCCACGTTGGGCGCTGGCGCCTCGGGCTGCTCTTGTGCCTCTCCGGGCACCGGGGCGAGCACGCGATCCAAGGAAGGGCTGGTCTTGTGATCTGCGGCGGGGGCGGGACGCTTGATGGTGTCGCGGGCTCCCGCCGCAGGCGATGCCGGTCCTGGAGCCTCGTCTACGTCGATGCGATCGATCGCCTCGAGCGCGTCCTGAAAGCCAGGCTTGTCGGCCACCTCCGCCGCGAGCGCTCGCCGCTGCGCCTCGGCTACGTCGCGCGTCGGCGCCTCGATCAGCTCGAGCGTCCGCGGGCCGGGCACCGAGTCGCGCACGCTCACGGCAACGCTCCCCTCTGCCGGAGGACGCCCACGAGCAGCGCTACGAACACAGGCACGAGCACCACGATGAACACGACGGCCGCCCGCGTCCCCCGATCGAGCCGCCGCCACAAGCTCGACCGTCCCACTGGGGCGACCTTCATCGTGCCTGAGCCGAGCGGCTTGGCTTGGTCCAGGTACTCCCAGTCGTCGACGTCACCCCGACGAGGCCTGCCGGGCGGGAGGATGGCGCCGACCAGGTCGCCGAGCCGCAGGCGCCGGAACGCTGTCACATAGTGCGCGTCCACGCGGACCAGCTCTCCATTCGGCTCCACCAAGTAGGTGCCGTTCGTGCTGCCAAGGTCGACCAGCTCGTACACGGTGCGGTCGATTCTGCGCTTGCCGCTGGTGACCAGCGTGTACTCGGCGTGGGCCTGCGAGACTGAGTCGTCCTCCAGGACTACGTCGGATTGCTCTGGCCCTCGACCGAACACGCCGTGTGCGCCCAAGTCGATGCGCTGTCCAGCGAGGTGGCTGGGCTTGGTGATGAGGAAGCTCGGGCGAGGCCAGCTCACCTCGAGCGGTATCACCCGGCGCTGACGCCGGCCCGTCCCCTTGCTTGGTGGTGCTTCTTCGCCGCCGCTTGCAGCCATGTCGCGCAGCGGCACGACGTTCGACAAGTCGGGCTCCACCCTGCCTGCAGGCACCAAGCACAGCCGCACTTCGCCGAGCTCCAAGATCTGATTGGGGAGCCACGGCGCGACCTCGACCGGAGCGCCGCTCAAGAACGGAGGGTTGTTCTGCGCGAGGTTCTCGATGCTGTAGACGGGGCGCTCCCCGTCGAGCTGCACGCAAGAGTACAGCAGGTGCTCGTTGGAGACGGTGGGGTGGTCCAAGACCAGGTTGCACATGCCAGGGTGCCGGCCGATCACGCCGCTCGCGCCAATATCGAAGCGTGCGCCACGGAGGCTCTCAGGAGCCAACACCAGCATCGTGGCGCGCTTGCTCACCTCACCCAGCTCGAACCGACGCACCGGAACAGGGGGGTTGAGCGGCACTCTGCGCTCCGCGACCGCGGGCGCGTCGGGCGTGTGCTTCTTGGCGCGCTCCGTCAGCACCGTGGGGCGAAAGGGCAGGTCCAGAGAGCTCGGCTTCTTCGCGAGCTCGTACCCACCCTCCAGGAACGAGCGCAAGGCGTCGGCGAGCTCTCCGATCGAACCGAAGCGCTCCTCGGGCCGCTTTGCAGTGGCCCGTTGCAAGATCGCGAACAGTGGTGCTGGCACCAGGTGGGCCGGAGGCACCGGGAGCGGCTCGTGCACGTGCATGCCGATCAGCTCGTGCAGCATGCCCCCCTGGCGCTGCATCGCGGCCGCGAACGGGTGCTCCCACACCATCTCGAGCAACACGAACGCGAGCGCATACTGGTCGATCGCACCGGTGGCAGCGCGGTTGCCCGTCGCTTGCTCAGGCGCCATGTAAAGCGGAGTGAGCACAGCAGGCACATGCGTAGACCGTGGCGAGAAGCGATGCTTGCCTGCCCCAAAGTCGATGACCTTCACGGTTTGCTGGCCATCACCATGCCGCACCAGGAAGATGTTGTCGGGCTTGATGTCGCGGTGCACGGCGCCCTGCTCGTGCATGGCCTGCAGCACCTCGGCGGCGGAGATCGCGATGTTCACGCTCGCCTTCAGCGGCAGCGTCCTCCCTTGCGCGTTCTCGCGACGGATGACCTCTCGAATCGTGCTGCCCTTCAAGAGCTCCATCACGAAGTAGGCGCCGAACGCGCTGTCCGTGCCCACCTCGTACACCTTGACCAACCCTGGGTGAGACGACGCGCTCTTGAGGAGCTTGCCCTCTGCGATCAAGCGATCGTGGTGGATCGTTGCGTGGCGGTACTCGGGCCGCAACAGCTTGAGCACTGCGCGCTCGCGCGTCGTGGCGTGCGACAGCTCGTAGAGCAGGGACAATCCGCCGCGAGCGTGCTCGCCAAGCACGAGGTAGCTCAGGAATGGCTGGCCCGCTGTGGGCAGCGCCACACTCGCGGTGGCAGCCGGCGGCGGCGCGTGAGTGGGCATCTCCACCGCCTCGCGCGCGAGCGCTGCCAGGTCGAAGCTCGGTGGATCGACCGGCGTGGGCGCGTCGTCGATCAGGACCGGGCCGGACTCGGCCTCCTCGCCGCTCACCAGCCGCAGCGTGCCGCGCGGGCCGACGGCCTTTGCCTTTCCCGCCTCCACCTGTCGATCGTCCTCGTTGCGCATGGTAGCGAGCTTTGCTCGGAAGGGCGAGAGACCGATCCCACGCGCCGCGGTCACGGCGCGCGGCTCCACAACACCAGCAGCCCGACCACCAGCGAGGCGAGCACCACCACCGCGATCACCATCAGCACGACCTGCGCTCGCGAGGCGCCCTGGCGCGCCGCTCTGTCCGCACGCGAGGGACCAGAAACGCCAGCGCTGGCGAGCGTGTGCCGTTGGGGCGCGGGACGGCGGGCCACGCTCGGCGCCGCCGGCGCGGGGACCACTTCCCGTGGCAGCGGTGAGCTTTCATATCGCGTCTCCGAGGCCACGGCCGAAGCCGCGTCGTGCCCCGCGACGATCTGCGCGACCTGCGCGCGCGCCATCGGGACGGTGGCCGCGTCCATCAGCTCCGTCGCGGCCCGCTGGCGCGCAGGCGCGGTGGAAGAGAGCGCGGCGCGCATCTCGGCGGCGCTCGCGAAACGATCCTCGGGTTGCTTGGAGAGAGCGCGAAGAACCACGGCGTCGATGTGTGCAGGAACCTCGTCGCGCAACCGGCTCGGCGGATCAGGCGTCTCTGAGAGTTGGGCCGCGAGCACCTCGTTGAGGTCTTGGCCCAGGAACGGGGCGCGGCCCGTGAGCAAGAAGAACAACACGCCGCCCACCGCGTAGAGGTCGGTGCGGGCGTCCACGTGTTTGGCCGCGATTTGCTCCGGCGCCGCGTAGGCGGGGGTGCCCATCCACATGCCCTCCGCGGTGGGCACCACGGCGCCGACCTGATCGCGAACCTGTTGGTTGAGGATCTTGACGATGCCGAAGTCGAGCAGCTTCACCACGCGCTTGCCGGTGGCATCGGCGTCCAGCCACATCACGTTGTCGGGCTTGATGTCGCGGTGGACGACGCCCGCGGTGTGCGCGTGGTCCAGTGCAAGCAAGATGTCAGCGGTGATGCCGAGCGCGTCCTTGATCGACAAGGGACCGACACAGTGGAGCTCTTCCTTGAGCGTTCGGCCTTGGAGCAGCTCGCTCACCAGGTAGGGTCGACCGCTGGGCGTGGCGCCGAAGTCCAGCACCTCGACGATGTTTGGATGGCGCAGGCCCTTCACCACCCTGCCCTCGGTGAGCAGCCGCCGACTCAGCTCATCCGAAGACCCGGCCTTGGGCGCGCGGATCAACTTCATCACCGCCTGGTGACCCAACGCGCGGTGGCGGACGACGATCACCTCTCCCATGCCGCCGAGCGCGAGCGAGCGGACACCCTCGTAAGGGGTACCCTCCAGCTCGTTGGCCAGCGCCGCGCGAAGAAGTGCCATGTCTCGAGAAGGGTAATCGCGGGCGAGCGGCCGAGATGGACAACATTTCTGTGTCGGTCTTCACTTTTTCTGTCCATGTTCGCGCGGACTGGGTGACTACTCCCCTTGTGCGAGGGGACACCATGCCGATCGTTGCTCACGATACGTCAGCGGCCGAGGTGCGCGTGCCGGCCGCGGCGCCGCTCGAGGCGCTGGCCACGCTACCTTCGGGTCGAGCCATCCACGCAGACGTCGCGCCCACCGGCGAGCGCGTCTTGGTGACCGCGCCCGATGGGCGGCTCGAGGTGGCCATACGCTTCACGGACCAGGGGCCCGTCCTGGAGCTGTCGGCGCTGGGCATTCACTTGTCAGCCCAGACCGTGAGCGTCACTTGCGACGAGCTCCAAACGCGGGTCGCCGGCAACGCCTCGATCGAGGTCGCTGGCAACCTGGACGAGACGGTCGCTGGCCGCAGGCGAAGCGTCTCCCAGGGCCCGACCGTGCTCGCAGGCCGCGACCTGGACCTGGCAGCCGAAGCTGGCGAGCTCCGCGCCACCGCCCCCGAGGACTTGTCGATCCAGGGCCGCAACGTGCTGATCAACTGCTGAGGGACGAAATGCTCGACGTCGTCGTCGCGATCGAAGGTTTTGCAGGCTCCCCACTGGTGGCCGCTTATCGCTACCGAGATGGGCTCTCCACGTTGTTCGAGCTCGAGCTCGAGCTGCTGTTCGAGGACGCGGCGCTGGACTTCGAGCCGTTGATAGGGGCTGAGCTGTCGGCTCGTTTCCAGCACGAAGCGTTTCTACCTGCGGTGCGCGGCGTGATCGCAGAGATCGAGCAGAAGAGCTTCGATGCGAAAGGCCGCTCGCACTACCTGGTGCGGGTCGTCCCACCCCTGGCGTTGCTCCGCCATAGAGCTGGCCACCGCATCGTCCAGCACGAGGGGCTGTGCGCGATCGCCGTGGCCGTCATGAAGAGCGCTGGCCATGAGCCCACTCTCAAGATCACAGACGACGCGGCGAGAGAGTACACGGTGCAGTATGGCGAGACCGACCTCGGCTTTGCGCAGCGGCTCCTGGCCGAGGCGGGTGTCGGGTTCTACTTCGATCACCACTCCGGCAGCGAGCCGGTGCTGTTCGACGACCTGAGCGCGTCGGCTTCGCCCCGGGCGGGCGCGCCGTACCGACCGGAGGAAGGGAGGGTGGAGGGTCGGCCGCACGTCCACTTCGCGCACGCCTCCGCGCGCGTGCGGCCGGGGCGTGTGGCGCTCCGCGACTATGACTACCAACGACCAGACCTCGAGCTAGCCGCAGAGCTGGGGGCAGATCGGGCACGCACACGCGAGCTTGCCCTGGAGCAGTACGAGGTCGAGATCGGCGACCCTGCGAACGCGGGCGACCCGAAGAAGCTCGCCAAGCGCATCCTGGAAGAGTTGCGAGCACGCGCGAGCACCACTCGCTTGCTCACGAGCTTCGCGCTCCCGGCCGGCAGCGAGCTGGTGCTCGAAGACGCGCCTCGCCCGGACCTGGTCGCGCCGCTGGTCGTGCTCGCGTGTGACACCCACGTCACCCAGAGCCACGACGGCGCCCACGTCCTCAGCACGCTCACCGTCGCGCCCAAGAGTGTTCCTCACCGACCCGAACGGCTTCCGAAGCCGCGCATTTGGGGCAGCCAGACGGCCGTCGTGGTCGGCGAGGAGGGTGAAGAGATCGACGTAGACGATCAGGGCCGCGTGTGTGTCGCGTTTCACTGGGATCGACGTGGCATTCGATCCGGCGCCCCCACGCGCCGCGTTCGCGTGTCGCAAGCCTGGGCGGGCCCAGGCTATGGACTCATGACCATCCCCCGCATCGGGGACGAGGTGGTGGTGACCTACCTCGATGGCGACCCGGATGAGCCGTTGATCGTCGGTCGCGTGCACAACCGCGTCGCACCACCTCCGTTGAGCCTGCCGCAAGAGAAGACCCGCAGCATTTGGAAGAGCCGCTCGACCCCCAACGCAGAGGGCGCGAACCACATCGTGCTGGAGGACCTCGCGGGGAAGGAGCTGCTCGAGCTCCACGCGCAGCTCGACATGAACGAGCACGTGAACCGGCACGCCACGAGGAGCGTCGGCGAGAACGCCAAAGACTCGGTGTTCGGCAACTCGGAGGACTACGTCAAGGGCTACCACTCGCAACGCGTGCAGGGCTCCGAGACGATCCAGGTCGACGGCATGCAGAACGTTGGGATCGGCCTGTCCCAGAACGTGACCATCGGGGCGAGCCAATCGATCACCGTCGCCACGTCGCAGACCCTCAAGAGCGCGATGCTCGGTATCAAGTCTGGTCCGATTGGAGTCCAGGGCACCGGCATCGTCGTCAACGGCAGCCAGTCGATCGACGCCAAGGCGCCCAACGTGGCGCTCGAGGGCGGCGCGTTGCTGTCGGGGAAGGCGCCCACGGTCACCTTCGAGGGCGGCGGCCAGGCCACCATGCGGGCACCAGTCGCGGCGGTCGTCGCCGACGGCGTCGCGACCGTCGCCTCCGCGGGCGCAGCGATCGTGAACGCGATGACCATCAGCATCGCGGCCGGGTCGACTGTGGAGGTTGGCGCCGATGGCGCGATCACGATCGCCGCGCCCAAGGTGATCGTGTCGGGCTCAGGCTTGGTGCAGGTCTCTGGCGGCACGGTCAACGTGTCCGCCGACGGAAACGTGAACGTGACTGGCGGCATCGTCGCCATCAACTGAGGACGGCATGAGCCCGGAACGTTTCGCCTGGATTCATGCGTACCTGAAGCACTTCACCGGCACACCGCCAGCCGCGGTCTTGACCGCGCTCGGTGTGGACGACGCGGCGTTCAGCCGCGCCAAGCGCGAGCACCTGCGCGCGATGAGCTCGGCCTTGCTCGCCGGCGACCACGGTCCGAGCCAGCGCTTTGCCTCGGAGCTCGCGCTAGCAACCGCCAAGCTGAGCGAGCAAAAGCCCACACTCGAGGATGTGCGCGCCACCTACGGCAAGCAGTTCGAAGCTCCAATCACGCCAACGACCGACCAGAATGTCGCAAGTCTTACGAACCCCGACGAGACGGTGATGATGCGGGCGTACCTGCCCAATGTCGTGCTGCCGTTTCAGCCCAGCGCTCAAGCGCTGCCGCCCGTAGCCCCAGCGCCCGGCCCGCAACCGGCCGCGCGCGCACCCAATGATCCCGACATGACCGTCATCCCCTCGCCCGCAGTGCGCCCCGCAGCGGCGCTGCCGTTCGAGCCGCCTGCGGCGCCCGCCGCCTTCGATCCCGACGCCACGTTGCCCATCGCCCCTCCCAAGAAGCCGTGACACCGCAGGCAGGATTCAAAGGCGCTGCCAACCGGGTGAGCGCGAATCTCGCGGCGAAGTCGCAAGGGCCCAAGGATCCGCCCACGCCGCAGGGCGGGGTGGCGAAAGGCAAGGAGTCGACCGGCTTCCTCGAGCAGGCTGGCAAGGCCATCGGGTTCTTGGTCGAGCTGGAGAAGAAGATCTCCCCGAGCTTGAATGTCATGCCCTATGCGGCGCAGCCGGCGGCCCGCGAGTTCGACATGCACGCGGGCTACCCGCATGGGCACATGCACAAGCCCACGTTCGGCGCGCCGCTGCCCTCGCTCGGTCCGCTGATCCCACTGCCGTACGTGTCAGGCGCCGAGAAGGTCAAGATCAACGACCAGGTCGCCATGCGCTGCGGCGACTTCGGGGTCAGCGCGTGGTGCGGGGGCTACATGCCCATGAACGAGGTCTACCTCGGGTCAGCCTCCGTCTGGATCGAGAGCGCGCGCGCCGCGCGCAAGGGCGACCTCACCAACCACTGCATCCTGTTCGACCCGCCGATGAGCGTGATCGCGGTCGGGCAGGTTCTGAACGGCTCGGCCAACGTGATAATCGGCGGCGCGCCGCTCCCGTCCATGACCCAGCTCGCGATCGGCGCCGCCCTCAAGAAGGTGGTGGGCAAAGCCCACAGCGTCGGCAAGAAGGGCTACCGGCGCGCCCAGCCGTTCTTCAAGGCGGTCGCCAAGAAAGTCTCCGTAGAGCAGCGCACGCTGCAGCGCTTCTTGAGGCACGTCGAGATCCTCGGCCCCAAAGGCTTCCGCGAGTTGGTCATCGACGACCTGCACAAGCTCGTCGCCACCAAGACCGGCCGCAAGGCGCTGAACGAGGCGGTCGACAACGGGCAGCGCCTGCGCATCAAACCCACCAGCGCGCTCGCAGACCCTTCAGATATCCCTTACCCGAAGCACTACCCGGGTTGGACCAAGGAGGCCATCGCCGGCGGCCGTGGTCCCAGCGTCTGGGCAGACGACGTGTCGGACTGGGGCAAGACAAAACCAGTTGGCTCCACCGTCTATTACGACCCCAAAGTGACCAACACCATTCCCGACAAGATTGGGCATCTCCCCTCGGACAGTGCGCTGGTGCACGAGCTTTCTCACGCCAACAACATGGGCAAGGGGAAGTTCAACGACACGCCGTTCCCTCAACGAGAAGAGTATGGACGCATGAAAAACCTTGACGAGAAGCAGGCTGTGGCGACCGAGAACGCGTACCGCGCGGAGACGGGGCAGCCCAAACGCGACCGGTACTGGTACCCACCCAAGCACGATCCCTATTGGGGCAGCAGATAGGATTGTCGCGATGAACATGCTCCAGGCCACCATCATTGACGCTGCCGAGCGCTTGACGATTCGGTGCACGATCCACAATCGGACCCAGCACCCTTGCTTGGTCGACAATCGCCCCATGTACGGGCACGTGCTTCCAGGCATGCAGGAGAAGTACTTGCCTGCCGCAAACGGCACATTCTCGATCAGTTCCGGCGAGCTGCTGATTCTTTGCGGCTCCACAATTGCGCGATCCCTGCCACCCCCGATTGCTTGGCCCCAGCCAGACTCCACGGTGATCGCGCCCGGAAGCGACTGCAGCTTTGATCTGTCTATGGCGCTCCCGATCACAGAGTTCGTGGGTGGTCAGATCCAACCGTTCGTGCGGAATGAGCCATTGGCCGTTCGGCCTGTCTCCAGGATCTGGTTGGTGGTGGAGGTCTATTGGCCCGAGAACCTGCAGCGCGACCGAGTTGCGATCGACGGCACTGACGCCATTAGTCTGCGCGGGCCGGCACGCCTCTCGCGCGAACAGCTCATCTTCGATCTCCCGCAACCCATCCTCGCCCAGGATCCGCAGGGGATGGTGTTCCGCGGCGACATCCACGCCGTCATGATCCGCGAAGGCAAGTCAGCCTTCGACATGCAGATGCCAGCGCCTGACTACGGGGGCCCCTACCCGCCGCGAAGATAAGCACGCACCACTCGAACCCGCCCATGACCTCGCCGCTCGATCAGCTCGTCGCCCGCTTGAACGCGTTTCTGCCCGGAGGCGATCACCACCCGAGCGAGTCGCCGAGCGCCATGGTGCTGAGCGTGCGGGTGGCACCCGAGCACGTGGAGCTCGCGACCCGCGTGGTGGCGCGCATGGAAGATGACGAGCGCGGCTTCGCGATGTTGCCTTACCCGGCAGAAGACGAGTCCACGCCGGAGGCCTACTTCGGGGCTTGGGCCCGCGCGGTCGACGAGCGCTTCGAGGAGCTGGAGCGCGAGGTGGCGCGCGTCCATGAACTGGGTGATGTTCCCTCCGAGCTCGCATTAGTCGTGCCGGCGCGCGCTCCCCTTGCCACGCGCGACGCGCCAGAGGCTGCGTTCGTCGCCTGGATCGAGCGGCTCGCGCAGCGCTCGGTCCGCTTCGTTCGCTCGCTGGTGCTGGTCACCTATGTGGACGACGATGTGCCGCCTGCGATCACCGCATCTCTGCGACGGCTCGCTGGGCTCTTGGCGTCCCCGCGAGTCCGCCTGATCGTGCTCGACGCGCGGAGCGAGCCGCTCTTGTCGGACGCTCGCACGAGCCCATCGCGCGTGACGGTGGGGTCGCTGCTGTCGCTCGAGCAGGATGCCCCGGCGCGTTTCCGGGACTTCGTCCGATCCGATCAGCACCGCGTGCTCGTCGCGACGGGGGCTTCCAACGCTCCCGCGATGCTGGGCTTGCTGCCAGCCGGTGCCGGCTTTTTTGCGTCCGCGCCCTATCGCGGGCGCGCCAAGTTTGAGGCTGCGCTCGCGGAGTCGTTGCGTGGCTGGCTCCGCGATCCCGGCGCTTGGCAGCTGGCTGGCGACGAGGACATGTGGGCCTCTTTGGAGGAGCTCTCGGGCGAGCTGGAGCGGCTTGCGACCCAGAGCGGGGTGGACACGCTGCTGGTCGCGATCGACGCCGCGCCGTCGATCACGCCTCAGTTCCTTGCTGCTTGGGTGGAGATGCTCGCGGCGCTTCTGCCGAGCTCGCAAACGAAGCTGGTACTCTTGGAGGACGTTGATCAACCCGTGCGCGCTCACCTTCAGGGTGCGCCAGCTCACTTTCCGCGCGGCTTTGAGAGTACTTCCTTTGGGTTCGACGCCAGCGCACTACGCGAAATGGCTCACGCATCCGCCAGCGACCCGGATCGACCGGCTCGCGAGCGATTCGCGTCATTGCTGAGCTTGGCGGGGTACGCGTCGGGTGAGGGCCAGATCGACGAAGCGCTTGCGCTCGTCGCACGTGCCGCACCGCTCGCCACGAGCGCCGACGATCGAGCGCACGTCGCCTATGTGCGGGGGGCCACACTCTACCGGGGCGAGCGGTTCGAGTTGGCCACGCAGGCGTTCGAGGCGGGCTTGAGCGATCTCAGCGAGCAGCCGGTTTCCACCACCTGGGTCGCACAGCTCACGGCAGGTCTCGCGAACACAGGCTTCCGCCTCGCGGTCTATGCGGAGGCAGCTGAGCTCTACCAGGCAGCGGCCGACCTGTTCAATCAGGCCGGCCAACCGCTGGTCGCAGCCGAGATCCAGGGTTGGCATGCGGAGTCTTGGGCACGCGCGGGGCAACAGCAGCGGGCCGAGCAAGTGTTGGCGCAGGCGATCGAATCACTGCCCGATGGTCTCGAGCTCGAGCAAGCCGCCGCCGCGCAGCGCGCGCAGCTGATGGAGCGCCGCGCGCGGCTTCGCGAGCACGCGGGCGACGCCCAGGGCGCCGCGGCGCTGCGCGAAGCGATTCGGCGCGCCGGCATCGAGGTCCACCTCTGCGAGCACCCGTGACCCCTAGCGACCATCGAGCCCCAGCTCCTCGAAGCTCGGCAGCGGTCGAGACAGCTCGCGCACTCTGCGCACGAACGCTGGCACCCACCACGCGAGCAGGCCGGCCAGGCCCAGCCACACCAGCAACGCCCACCACGCGAACGGCGTGCTCCCCGCCAGCACCATCACGACGTGCGCCGCGAGCGCGCCCGTGAGGAACATGAGCCGGAGGCCGCCGGCGAAGAGGGTCACGCCGCGACCGACGCGACGATTGCTGACCAAGTAATCGAGCTGTGCGCGCGGCGAGAGCGCGAGCACCTCTGGCGAGCGAAGCAGCGCCTCCTCCTGCGGTGTCACTGCGCCGCGACCGCGCAGCTCGACGAGGAGCGACGAGTCACTCGCCATGGCCCAGGGTGCGCTCCGAGAAGGCCCGCCGAACCACGGACGCCACCTCTGCGAGGGCGGCCTGTCGCGCGTCCAAGCTGGCTTGGCTCTCGCTCAGGAACGCCGCCACCAAGATGGGCGCGCGGCCGGGCGGGAAGGCGACCGCCACGTCGTTGCACGCGCCGTTCTCGCCGGTGCCGGTTTTGTCGCCCGCGTTCCACTCGGCAGGGAGCCCAGCGCGCAGCCGCTTCGTGCCTGTCTCCGAGGCGCGCATCCAGCCCACGAGCCGGGCGCGCGCGCCGGCTGAGAGGCCGGAGCCCAAGAGCAGTTGCTGCATCAACCCGACCGTCGCGCTCGGCGAGCTGGTGTCGCGCGGGTCGCCGGCGACGTTGAGGTTGAGCGTGGGCTCGTTGCGATCTAGACGCGTCGTGCGATCACCGTGAGACCGCGCGAACGCGGTGAGCGCTTCGGGGCCGCCGAGCTTGGTGAGGAGCAGGTTGGCCGCGGTGTTGTCGCTGACCACGACGATGGCGCGGGCGAGCGCCTCGATGCTCATCGAGCCTTCTGCTACATGCTCCCTGGCCACCGGCGCGTAGTCGAGCAAATCCGAGGCGCCGAAGGTGAGGCGTTCGTCGAGCGAGAGCTCTTGCGCGTCGACGCGCGCGAGCACGAACGCCGCCAGGATCCATTTGAAGGTGGAGCACAACGCGAAGCGCTCGTCCGCCCGATGGTCGAGCCTGGTGCCCCACTGCGTGTCCAAGGCGCACACTCCGAGTCGCCCACCGACCCGTGCCTCGATCTCACGGAGCGCGGCCACCGACGCGGCGGTTGGGGCGGGGGCCGAGGCAGCTCGCGAGGGGCCTACCTGCGGCGCCGCGCAGGCAGCGCTCAACGCACCGGCAGCACCAAGGAGCCAGCCTCTGCGCGACACGATCTGCACCATGGCGCAAACTGACTAGCACCGTCCACATTCGGCCGCACGGCGCGTGGTACCCTCTGCGCGGGTGTCGACCACTGCTCCGCTCCTCCCCTGCCCCAGCTGCCGCGAGCTCGAGCTGTCGCGGCGCTGGACGGGGGTGACCGAGGTCGACACCTTCGGCGAGCAGCGCGGCGGGCGGACCGAGCACCATTACGAGGAAGTCTGCTCCCGCTGCGGCTGGAGGCGCCAGGGCAGGAGCCGACTCGATCCAGCGGCTTGGGCGGAGCAGCTGAGCCGCGACGCTCGCTTGTTCCGTTTTGGCGCGGACAAGATGGCGCTCGGTGCGGTCTTCAGCGAGCTCCGCATCCGCGCCGAGGCGCCGTGCGACTGGCCCACGCTGCCGGAGGTGACGTCGAGCAGAGCCGTCGGTGTGCTGCTCGATCACCTGGCGTTTCGTGCCGTCCCCGTCTGCTTCGACACCGGCGCCGGCAGCTGCGAGCTGCTTTGCAGGCCGCTCGACTTGGCCCACGCTGCCAGCACGCTGGGCCAGGCGCTCGCGCAGAGAAGCTTCGGGCGTGCGCTCGTCGGCGGCGGCGCGACAGCCCTCGAAGTGGAGGCACCGCCCGCTCGGGTGGCGCGCCTGGTGGAGGGCGACGTCGAGCAATGGGTCGGCCCTGCGGGCGTCGTCCTCGAGGCGGTCGCGCAGCTCTGGCACGCCTACCATCGAGAGCTCCGCACGAAGAGCCGCGGCTCCTCCGCACCGTTCGAGGCCGCGCTGCACGCGCTCGGCGCGGGGCTCCCGGTCCCGGCGTCGCCGGTCGAGCCGCTCGGCGAAGGGCTCGAGCTCTTGGAGCGGCTTGCACCAGCTGTTCATCGAGAGGTGGTCGGCTCCCTCGAGGGCATGGAGGGCCGCGATATCTGGCGTGGCGTCCGGGTCGATGGCGATCTCCCCTGGCCGCTGAAAATGGCCAGTTGGATCGATGCGAATCGCGACCAAGAGGGCGCCTACCTTCTGCGCCTTCGGCCTGGCCGCGTGACGATGCTGTCGCGGACGAGGGGCCGCCTGGCGGTCGTGGATGACGCCTTTTCGATCACGGACCTCGTCGGCGTCGGCGCACGGCTCTCGTTTGCCTGGGAGCACCGCGCGACCTTCGTGGATGGCCTGTCACTCGTGCAAGGCAAGCTGGACGCGGTCGCCCAGCTGCGAGTGCCGGCAGCACAGCCACTGACCCTCGCCGCCCTGCGCGGTGATCACGCGACCGTGGTCGTCGAGCCCCGTGCTGCCGTCACCGTGGGTCGCGCCTCGGACAACGACCTCGTGCTCGCCCACCGGCTCGTCTCGAAGAAGCAAAGTGTGCTCTCGGCGCAAGGCGACGGCTGGCTGATCAGCGACGCCGGCAGCACCTCGGGCACCTATGTCGAGCACGCGCAGATTCGTCGGGAGACGCCGCTCTGCTTTGGCGACAGGCTCGACCTCGGCGGGCTCGCGCTGGTCGTCGTGTAGCGCGTCGATTCACGGCGTGCAGTAGGCCACCGTCCGCCCGCTCGAGAAGACCTCGTCGCAGCTGCTGAAGCCGTGCTCGCTGCAGGCGACCACCTGCGCCCGCCCCTGCGCGCAGAAGGACACCACGCCATCGGCACACGACTCGTCACCACCGGGGTCGCACTCGGACTCGACGACACCACACGCGGCGCCGCCGGCGAAGGGGCCGTCGGTGACGAAACCACACGATTGGCCCGCCGGCTCCTGCTCGCCGCAGTCTCGATGCGAGAGCTGCCCTCCGGCGCAGGTGATGAGCGTGTCCCCACTACACTCCTGCGAGAAGAAGTCGCAGGGAGCGCCTTGTCCGACGCAACCCTTCCCGCCCAGCATCGGGTCGTCGCCGCAGACCTCTCCGGCGATGGTGGCGCGGATCTCTCCGTCCGGGGAGTTCACCAACACGAAGTTGTTCTCTCGGGAGCAGTCCACGCGCTCGACGAAGCCGGAGGGCGCGCACATGACGAGCACGTTCGGGTCCTCCTGATCACAGCTGTTGGGCGTGGCGCCGAACGAGCACGGCTCGGTCCCACAACCAGCCCAGATGTCCACGTTGCAGGACTTGCCGGCCGCGGAGCAGTCGAGCGCATCCGTCGCGGCGCCGTCGAAGTCGCAAATCACCCACGTGTCGTCGACGCACAGCGTTTCGCCCGGCGACTCGGCGCACGCCAGGTCGAAGTCGGAGGGGACGGCGTCGCAGGCTCGCACGGCGTCACAGTCGGTGGCGGACAAGCGGCACTCCATCGCCTCCATCTGCAGGCGGTAGGCGCCATAGCTGGCCCAGTGCCACTGCCGCTCGTAGAAATGGGCCAGGCTGCATGCCCATGGCTGTGCCGCCGTCTGCTTGGCAAGCGTTCACGAACAAGCAGCTCGAGAGCTCCTGAGAGGGCCCGCCGCCCCCAGCGCCACCACCGCCGTCTGAGCCGCCGCCCGAACCTCCCCCACCGCTGATCGGCGGCGTGCCGCCGCCTCCGCCCGAACCTCCCGTCGCGCCAGCACCACCCGGGTCGCCGTCCGAGTCACAACCGGCGAAGACCGATGCCACGAGTGCAGCTCCAGCCAGCCAACCAGCCGCAAAGGAACACTTGGTCATGACGTGATGCTCCGTAGTGCCAGAAACGCTCGACGACGAGCCGCCGTCGATCACGGTTGTAGTGCCCGGTGCGCACGAGGCCCGTCAAACCCAGTGAAAACTTTTTCAAGCGCGCTTGGCTGACCGACTGACAGGCACCTCGGGAGACAGCAGGTAGCCGTCGTCGCGGCGCAGCAGCAGGTCGCGCAAGCCCACGTCCCGCAGGGTGCCGATCGCGGTGTAGACCCGGCGATGCGCAGCCGATGTGGCGATGCGCTCCCCCGGCCAACCGGCCTCGAACAGCTGATCGAGCGAGAGCGCCGCTCCAGGGTGGTCGATGCGGTGGCTGGTGAGGCCCATCAGCATCAAGCGCAGCGCGCGCCGGGTGGACAGATCGACCGGGCCACCGCCGGGTCGCTGGAACCATCGACCGTCGTCGCCCACGAGCAGCACCTCCGACGTGTCCGTGAGCGCTCCGCGGCCGGGCGCGTCTGCCGCGGCGATGGCGCGAGCGAGCATGCGACGCGCGATGCGACAGCGCGGGGAGTGAGTCGCGACGTCGGCGGCCTGGTCGTGGCGTTGGCGCGCGCCCGACAGTCGCTGAGCGGCACGCGTGTCGTCGCCCACGGCGCGAGCCTCGCCTGCTTCCGCGACCCACACTCGGGCCTCGTGGAGCCCCACCACTCCGGTCGGCTCCGGGCGCGCCACCGCTCGCGCCGCCGCGTGGGCGAGCTCGAGCGCGGCGTACGCGGCATCGAGATCGCCGCACTCCGCCCACATCGAGGCCAGACACGCGCCGCTGCAGGCCTCCACGGCGCCGAGCCCGGCCGCACGCGCGAGCTCTCGGGCGCGCTCCAACATCGTGCCGGCGTCATCCAAGCGCCGCTCCTCGAGCGCCAAGAGACCGGCTTCCTCCAGGCCGAAGGCCTCTGAGCGCGTGTTGCCGATCTCGCGATGGATCGCGTTGGCCTCGGCGTGAGCCACGCGCGCGGCGTCGAAGTTTCCCCGATCGTGCTCGATCAACGCGATGTGGTTCTTCGCCACCCCCTCATTGCGCTTGAACCCGGCGCCTGAGGCGAGCTCCAGCACCGCGGCGAAGCGAGCCAACGCGCCCGTGTGGTCGGCGCGTCGGGCGTGGACGTCTGCAAGGTTGTGCAGCGAGGTGGCCTCGAGGTAGGTGTCGCCCAGCTCACGCGCGATCGTGAACGCGGCTTCGTAGTGCTTCTCGGCCTTGTCCAGCCGCGCGCCACGCGCCGCGATCACACCCAGGAGCTTCTCGATGCGGCTCTCGAGCAGCGGCAGCTTCAGCTTGCGAGCGATCGGCAGCGCCTCCAGGGCGCGGCGGCTCGCGTTCTCCAAGTCGTCGGCGTCGACGTGCGCGCGGACGAGAGTGTGCAACGCCACCACCTCGATGCGCGCGTCACCGCTCGCGCGGCCCCGGGCCCACGCTCGCTCGGCTGCGACGCGCGCCTCGCGCAGCCTGCCCGCGTCGAGCTCGGTCTCTGCTTGCACCACGTCCACCAGCGCCTGCTCTCCCGGATTGGTGGCGTCCGCTGCGACGATGGCATGCGAAAGGTCTCGACGCGCTTCCGCCAATTGACCATGCAAGCGATGCGCATCGGCCGAGACCAGCCAGGCGCGCGCTCGCAGCGCGGGCGAGACGCCAGGGTCGGCCACCGCCGCGAGCGCGCGCTCCAGCAGTCGGCGGTGGGCGTCTGCCGGCCCCCTGCCGTGCAGCACCGTATCCAGGCAGATCACGGCCCGCACCAGCGACGAGGGGTCACGTCCGTCGCAACGGCGGGCAATCGCGAGCAGGTTGTCCAGCTCGCGCGCGACCCGTCGATCGGCCACGGCTGCGAAGGGCGCGAGTGTCTCCTCGGTGCGAGCCTCGGAGTCGGTCAGGTAATGCTGGGCATGGCGGCTCTCCAACGCGGACAGCTGCGCTTGGCCCAGCTCGGCCAGCTTCTCTGCGGCGTAGTCACGAACGCTCTCCGACAGCCGAAACCTCACGTCCGCGTCGGGACGCGCGTCCTCGCGCGCGAGCAGTGACTTTTCCACCAGGGCCTCGAGCATGTCCACGATCGGCGGCTCCGTCGCCGCGTCGACTGCCAAGACCGCCTCCGCCGCCTCGAGCGTGAACCCGCCGTGGAACACGGACGACTCACTCAGCGCTCGCTTCTCCCACGGCTCGAGCAGCTCCCAAGAGCCATCCAGCGCGCTGCGCAGCGTCACGTGGCGCGGCAGGGCGTCACGGTGCCGAGCAGATCGAGCCTCGCCGCCAGGCGGCCGAGCAGCTTCCCCGGGGGCAGCACCTTCACCCTCGCGGCTGCGAGCTCGATGGCCAGCGGACTGTGATCCAAGCGACGAACCAGCTCGCGCGTCGCAAGCTCGTCATCGCTGACACGAAACGAAGGCGACACCTTGCGTGCGCGCGCCTCGAACAGCGCCAGGCCGTCCGCCTCCGAGAGCGGACCCACTTCGAACTGCGCCTCACCCTCGAGGCGCACGCGCGAGCGCGACGTGAGCAGGATCGTCACGCCCAGCGCCCTCGCGTGCCACACGCCCACGGTCGAGGCGGCGTGGGCGACCAGCTGCTCGAAGTTGTCCAGAATCAGCAACAGCGGTTGGCGCGCTGCCAGCGCGTGCGCGATTTGCTCTACGGCTGCCTGTTCGCTGCTACCGCTCATCAGCGGGACGTTCAGCATCGCGCTCAGCGCGGCCAGCAGGCCCGCGGGCGAGCGCGCCTCGGCCAGATCGCAGAACCACACGCTCCGGACGGGGCTCTGAGCATCGGCGAGCAAGCTCGCCCCCAACCGCGTCGCCAACCGGGTCTTGCCCGCGCCGCCCGGCCCCACCAAGGTGATGAGGCGCTCGCCCGCGAGCATCAGCCGAGTCAGCTGGGCCAGATCCTCCACGCGACCGATGAAGCTCGTCTTCTCGGGCGCGAGGTTCGTCGCTGGCCAGCGGGTCGAGACGGGCGCTCTTGTCATCGAGCCACCAAACATACCGCGCCCCAGGATGGGCCCGCAGCCGCGACGGCTACGCCTGTTTGAGCGCTCTCTGCAAGGCCTCGAGCACCGTAGCGCGGTGCTCGCTGGTGACCACGGCTGGATGTTGCTGCCGCGTGAGCGCGACGTTCAGGAACGGCTTCGCGCTGGGATCGACGCGCCCCTCGTCGAGCAGCTGGCCGAGCCCCGTCGCGAGGATGGTGGCGTCCAGGGTGAACATGTCGAACGCGTCGGCCATGAAGGCCTGATCGGGCTTCGCCATGTCCGCCTGGATCTGCGTGTCGGTGCACAGCTTCGCCGAGTACTTGCTGAGTCGACCGTCCAGGATCCAAGAGATGCAGTCGACCAGCGGGGCGCGCGGGTTCGCTTTGCGCCAGTTGCGAAACTCGAAGTAGGCGTCGCGTCCGGCCGCGCTGCCGAACGGCCCATCTTTGTCGGCACGATCCCAGAAGAAGTCTTCGACCAAGAGCTCCTGCGCTCGAGGGTGCGCCAGCGCGCGGTCGGTGAAGGGATCGTGGTCCTTGTCAGCCATGAGGGCACCTTTCAGGGGCGGGGTCGGGCCCTCGGTACCACTTCAGCTCGCTGGCCAGTTGGAAAACTCGCGGCGGCGCGGATCGGAGAACGAGTTTTTTTCTTGGGTTAGTTCTTGCGACGCGTCGACGGCGGCTTGTCCGAGGCCGGGGCCCGCTCGAAGCCGAGCGCGCCGAACAGCGCCAGGTCCACCACGGCTTGGGCGAACTCGAGCGGCGCCAGACCGACGACGTCGAACAACTGCGAGGCCGTGAGCTGGCCGTCGACGTGCTCGAGCACCGCGCGGTGGGCGAGCTTGAGCGGGAGCTGATCGATGTCCTCGTCGGGCGCGCCGATGCGCACCACATCGTCCGGCCTGCACACGCTGTTGAGCAGCGGCCGGGCCTGCGCACGAGCGAACGCGCGACGCAGCTTGCCGGCGGCTTGCTCCCCTGGGTAGTGCCGCTCGAGCGTGGCCAAGAGATCGCTCGCAGCCTCCACCTGGCTGGCCTCGATCGCGCGTTGAGTCTGCGTGATCAGGTCTGCCAGCGCGTCGCGACCGGAGGCGGTCGAGCGGGCCGCCAAGCGCTGGATGGGTGCTTCGCGGGTGATGCGTTCGCCGGACATGCCGGCCCAGTTGCACGCGCCGTACCCACAACCACAGCCCAAAACTCCGCTGGGAGACGATCGTTCGACGCTCGCCCTGAACCTGGCCGAGTGGACGTGGCCGCGTCCACGTGCTCGTCCGGCTACTCCGCGGGCGTGGGCTGCGGCTGGGCGAGCTCCTGAATCGGGATGGGCTCCTCCACGATCTCGAAGCGGCCGAAGTCGTACGGCTTGTCGGGCGCCTCTTCCTTCTTGATCAGGCGCTCGCGGATGCCGCGCTTCTCCAGCGTCTTGGCGCGGTGGTAACAGAACGGCATGTTGCCGCGTTTGCCGAGCGTGCAGTGCGCCGTCCAAGAGCAACCGGCGCGGCACTCGTCGCCGTAGTAGCAGGTCTTGCAGAAGCCCCAGAGCTCGTCTGTGGTGCGATCGCGCGTGAAGCGGATGTTCTCGTTCTCGGCCCAGATCTTCTCGAGCGTGAGCTCGCGCACGTTGCCGCCCTCGTACGGAGCGGTGGGCAGCGAAGGGCAGCCCTTCACGGTGCCGTCCGACTCGATGCCGATCACGTATTGACCGGCTTTGCAGCCCTGCCAGAACGACTCCTTGCCACCGGGCCGCGAGCGCAGCGTGGTCTCGTGCGGACCGTAGTAGCCGATGTTGTTGCCCACGAAGATGTTGAACGGCTCGCCTTTGCCGTCCCAGCGCTTGATGCCTTCCATCTGGATGGCGGCGAGCGTGTCGATCACTTGCGGCACCATGTAGGGCTCGATCAGCCACTCCGGTCGGTCTGCCGCCCGACCCATGGGCACGGTGAACGCCACCTGCCAGGCGATCACGCCGCGCTTCCACAGCTGCTCCACGAACTCCCACAGGTGCTCGTAGTTGAGGCGGTTGATCTGCGCGTTGGAGGTGACCACCAGGCCCACCTCGCGCGCGTTCTCCAGCGCGCGCATGGCGGCTGCGAAGCTCCCCAGGTTGCCGCGCAGCTTGTCGTGGATGCGCGCCGGCCCGTCGACCGACACGCCCACGCCGTAGAGCCCCGCGTTCTTGAGCATCTTGGCCCGCTCCAAGTGGAAGGCGCGGCCGCCGGTCTGCATGCTCACGCGCATGCCCTTCTTGGCCAGGTGCTCGACGATCTTGGGCAGGTCGGGGCGCAGGTATGCTTCGCCGCCGATCAGCGCGAGCTCGCGCGTGCCGAGCCGCTCGAGCTCGTCGGCGACCCGCATGATCTCCTCGGTGCTGAGCTCGCTCGGGCGCGCCGGCCCAGCGCGCGAGCCGCAGTGCTCGCACGGCTGGTCGCACTTCATGGTCAGCTCCCAAACGGCGTAGAGTGGCCGAGGGACGTTGACCTCTCCCGCGCGGGGCACGCGCGGCGGCGGCTTGGCCGAAGGAATGTCGACTGCGCCGCTGTCTGCTTCGCTCATGTCGCGATTGTAGCGCCAGGATCCAGATCCGCGAACGCTGGATCTGAGGCTTGCGCGTCCCGCCGGACGCCCCTTTGTTCAGGTCCAGATGGCGATGGTGCGCACGCCCACCATGTTGCCCGAAGGGGCACGCCCGACGATGAACAACGAGACGCCCACGCCGTCCACGCTGCCCGGCTCGCCGTTGGCGCCGAAGTAGAAGATCTGGATGTCGCTCAAGTTGGCCTCGAGAACGGTCTCGAAGTTGCGCATCTGCACACAGATCGCGAATGACTCCGGGTCTTCCTTGTCTTGGCAGGAGTGCTCGGCGGCCTTCCACTCGGCCCAGGTCGAGCTCATCGAGAACAGCTCCGCCATCGGCTTGTCCGTGTCCGGGTCTGCGTCCACGACGGAGGCGAAGGCCTCACGCACCGCTTCTTCGGTGATGGTCTCGCCTGCGAGCGGCGCCGACACGAACATGAACGGGTAGTCCGACTCGCTCATGTACGTGAGCCCATCGGCGGCCTTCTCGATCTCGTCTTGGATCTGGGCGTCGGTTGCCTCGCCCTTGCCGGCGAGCTCGCGCACCAGATCGTGCACGCGGTTGGCGCCGGCCAGCGCACCCGACTTGGACACGTACATCTCGCCGCGGCCCACGGTCTTGCCGTTGCTCGCCACCAGACGGAACGTGTGCTGGCCGTCGACGCCCTCGATAACATCGAAATTGGTGGCGTCGACCGCGCTCTTCTTCACGCTCGTGATGCCGCCCTCGGCGGCGCTCTTCGAAGAGTAACCCTGCGACTGCAGCACGATCTGGCCGTTGCCAGCACGCAGCCGGAAGTAGGTCTTGTTGTCCTGGCCCTTGAAGGTCTCGAAGCGCGGGCCGCCCGTCTCTGCGGGGGCGCTCGCCGGGTTGGCGAGCGCCGCCACCACCGCGTCCACGCCGCGTTGGGCGTTGGACTGGGACGCGTACAGCTCGCTGGTGCCGATCACCTGCCCGTTGGTCGCCACCAGGTTGAAGTAGAACTCCCCGTTGTCCGCCTCGAGCAGCTCGAAGCTCGTCGTCTTCACGCCGTTCTTCTTGACGGAGGTGATGCCTTTCTTGGCGCTCGAGAGCGACTTGTAGCCCTCGGAGCGCAGCAGGCGCTCGCCGTTCTTGGCCAGCAGCTGGAAGTAGGTCTGACCATCGTCACCGCTGAAGGTCTCGAAGCTGCCGGTGGTCGCGGTAGCGTTCTGTTCGTCGCCAGTCTCGGTGCTGTCGTCGCACCCGGGGGCGACGGAGAGAGCCAGGGTGGCGGCAAAGAACAGGCTGCGGAGGGAGAGCTTCATGGTGCCCGGCCCCAAGCAAGCGGGAGGCCAACGAACACCGTGTCCGAAACGCGCGAAAAGGTGGCCCTGTCGCGGGCATGTCACCTTGTCGTCAAGTAGGCGCGATCCAAGTGGATCGCGCCTCATCCACCAGCCACTACTTGCGCAGGCGGAACAGCCGACCGTCCTCGTCGGTGGTGAAAAACAAGAACTGTTCGTCTCCCGCGAGCACGTCCGCGTAGGGGGGCTCCAGCGTCCACGTCCGCGGGTTCTGGCCGTCCAGGTCGACGCGCCAGAGCGTGTTGTTGCCCCAGTCGCCGAAGTAGATGTGGCTGTCGTCGACGTGAATCGAGCCGGGAGACACGCTGGGCACGAGCTCGACGGTCTCGCCGTCGTCCATGCGCAGCAGGCCCTGGCCAGCCGAGAAGCCGTCTCCGCCGAAGTAGAGGGACGAGCCCTCGCGGACGACTTGGCTGGGCACGGGCCAGGGGTGGACGTTCTCGGGCGTGGGGCTGGCCGCGTCCTTGGGCATGCGCAAGAGCCCCGCGCCCGTCCCGACGTAGACGTGCGTGCCGTCCACCGCGACCCCGAACACGTCGGGCAGGTCCACGGCGATCGGCGTGGCCGAGAAGCTCGCGTTGTAGCGAAAGAGCCGGCCAATCATCCCATTTGCTTCCACACAGAACGTGTTGCCCTGCGCGTCGCGGGTCAGCTCGCGGTTGCACTGGCCGGAGCCCCACACGCCGTCATTTCCGCCGCCGAGAGGTGTGGTGATCAGCGTGCCCCAGGTGCGGAAGAGCAAGGGCGATTCGTACATGATGCGGGTGCCCGGCGTGGAGGACACCACGAACGGAGGCGCTCCTGGCTGGGTCGAGATCGGCAACGACAAGATGCCTTCCCCGCTCGTCCACACGATCTGGTCCTCGGCGATGGTGATGCCTTGCGCGAAGCGCTCGTTGGGATCGACCTGGACGCTCGCCCAGAGCTCCACGGGCTGGCACACCCCCGCATCGCACTCGCCACCGAAGCAGTCGTGGCCGCATGAGCCGCAGTGCTCGGGATCCTCGTCGAGGTTGGCGTCGCATCCGCCGGCTCCACCACCGGCGCCGCCCATGGCAACGCCGCCCGCAGCGCCTCCGAGGCCTTCCCCACCGGCGCCAGAGCCTGCTCCGCTGCCGCCCGCGGCGTCCCCCCCGTAGGCGATCACGGCGCACCCCGGGAGCGCGAGCATCGCGATCAGCGACGCCACCCCGAGCTGAAGGCAAAACGCGCGCATGCGAGCCCAGCGTACCACGCGTCCGGAGCTCAGCGCGCGACGGCCTCGAGCACCGATACGGTCGGGAAAGGGAACGTGCGCGTGTGCTCGAACCCAGCGCGCTCGAGCAGCGTTCGCAGCTCTTCCTCGCTGCGCTCACGCCCCCCGGAGCAAGCCACCATCATCTGCAGATCGGTGAGCGCGCCCATGGGGTCGTGGCTGTTCTTCTCGAGCAACCCCTCGCACACGATCAAGCGGGTTCCACGCGAGCAAGCGCGCTTGACCACGGACAAGATGGTGCCGCACGCGCCGTCGTCCCAGTCGTGCAGCACGTTCTTGAGCAGGTATGCCTGCGAGCCTGCGGGCACCTTCTCGAAGAAGCTGCCCGGGCTGAGCGTGACGCGGTCGAGCACGCCGCGCTGCGCGAGCAGCTCCCGCGCGGACTCGAGCACACCCTCCCCATCGCACAACACCCCCTTCAGATGGGGGTGGCGGAGGAGCAGCTCCGAGAGCAGCGTGCCGCGCCCGCCACCCACGTCGCACACATCGGACAGCTCCCCGAATGGGTACAGCGTCGCGATCACGGGGGCGCTGGCGATGGTGAGCCCCATCATCACGTGCGCGAACATTTCTCGCTCGTCCGCGTGGCGATCGAACCAGTCCCACACGGTTTCGCCGTGGATCGTGTCGAACGGGCTGTCACCGGTCTTGAGCGTATGGCTCAGATACGACCAGGCAGCGGCGTTGGACCCGCTGGCGAAGTACAACAGGAACTCGCGCGTGCGCGCCGGCTTGCCACCCATCAGCCCGCGCGAGAGGCGGTTGTTCTCGAAGCGCCCATCGCTGCGCAGCCGAAAGTAGCCGAGCGTGGCCAGCGCTCGGAGCGTGCGGTGCACCGCATCGGCGTCGAGCTCCAGCTCGGCGGCGAGCTCCGCGGCGCTCTTGGCGCTGTCGCCGAGCGCGTCCGGAATGCCGTGGTGAGCGACCGCCGCCAAGGCGTGCGTCTTGCCGAGGTTGGTCGCGTCATCGAACGCGATCAGCTCCGTGGGCGCCAGCGCGTCGGCGAGGCGCTGCAGCCAGCGCCGAAGGGCGACCACCGCGCGGATCGCGAAGCCGGGGGGTGACGACGGGAACGGCGTGGACGACAGCGTGAGCGCCGAAGGTGGTGACAACGGTAGGTACCGCGGCTCGGGGGGCATGGTGGCAGCAGCCTACGCTCGACCGGCGAGCACGGTTCCAGCGACCTGACGCCAGGTCACCTTTGACAGCGCGCCGACTGCATCGCAGGATCTGGGCATGCCTCCCTTCATCAGCTGTCCTGCTTGTGGTTGCGCTTCCAAGGCTCACGAGAGCACCTGCCCGCACTGCGGCACGGAGCTGCGGTCCAATGGCGCGCTCAAGAAGACCGCCGTGGCGATCGCCCTCGGCTTGGCGGTGGCGGCGTGCGGAGACGACACGGGCAGCGGTGGCGCGGGCGGCGACGGCGGCTTCGCGGCCGAGTACGGCGTGCCCGCCACAGGCGGCAGCGGCGGTATGGTGGTCGAGGGTGGCGGCGGCGCCGGTGGTGACACGGGCGGCGCAGGCGGCGACGGCGGCTTCGCGGCCGAGTACGGCGTGCCCGCCACAGGCGGCGGCGGAGCGGGCGGCAACTGATCGCGTCAGCCTCGCAGCGGCACCTTTGACAGTTTGCGGTTGGCGGCGCACGATCCCGCCATGCCTCCCTTCATCAGCTGCTCTGCCTGCGGCTGCGCGTCCAAGGCTTCCGAGAGCAGCTGCCCGCATTGTGGCACGGAGCTGCGACTCAACGGGGTGCTCCAAAAGACCGCGGTGGCGATTGCACTCGGCTTGGCAGTCGCTGCTTGCGGAGACGACACCGGCCCCGGCGGCGCAGGTGGCGACGCGTCGGGTGGCTTTGCTTCCGACTATGGCGTCGCGGCCACCGGCGGTGGCGGCGCCGACACCACGAGTGGAGGAGGCGGCTCGGGTGGAGAGGGTGGCTTCGCGCCCAAGTACGGCGTCCCCGCCACCGGCGGCGGCGGAGCGGGCGGCAACTGAGCGGCGCGGCAATGGACTTGCGCGTCCCGCCCGGACCCCCGCTCCGGCAGAAGGGGCTCTTCAGCTCGATCGGCTACGCCTACCAGTTCTTCCGCGATCCGTTCGGCTTCGTCGGCGGTCGCTTCGACAAGTACGGCGACGTCTACTACGCACCGACGGAGAAGGATCGGCTGTACGTGATCCGCCACCCGGACCACGTGCGCCAAGTGTTGGTGACCGAGGCGGATGCGTTCGAGAAGACGCACAGCGCGTTCGACCGCCTGGGCCAGGTGCTGGGCCAAGGCCTGCTGACGACCGACGGCGAGGTGTGGCGGCGCCACCGTCGCATCATGAACCCTGCGTTCGCCAAGCGCGCGATCGTCGGGTATGTGCCCGCGATGGCGCGCGAGGCCGCCGTCAGCATCGAGCGGTTGCGCCGCGGCGGGGAGCTCGACGTCGACAAGGAGATGGTCGACCTCACGCTGCGCATCGTGGGCAAGACGCTGCTCGGCATCGAGCTCAGCGAAGACGTCGAGCGCGTGGGCGCGGCGATGCGCGTATTCCAGACGATGTTGGCGGCGCCTGGCAGCCTGCCCAAGGCGGTGCTGTGGCCCGTGGAGCGGCGCATCGCACGCGCCACCCGTGACCTCGACGAGGTGATCGAGCGCGTGCTCGAGGCGCGGAGCAAGACGCCGCCACGCGAGCCCGACCTGCTGCAGATGTTGCTCGACGCCGTCGACCCGGACGACGCCAGCGTGCGGCTCTCGCCGCGCGAGCTGCGCGACGAGCTCGTGACGTTCTTGTTGGCGGGCCACGAGACCACGTCGAACACGCTGACCTGGGCGCTCTACCTGCTGTCGCGCGCGCCCGAGGTGCGCGAGCGGCTCGACCAAGAGCTGGCCTCGCTCGGCGGCGCACCGCTCGATCCTGACAAGCTGCCCTACGCCGAGCAGATCGTGAAAGAGACCATGCGCCTCTACCCGCCAGCGTACGTGCTGGCGCGGCGGGCAGCTCGAGACACCACGATTGGCGAGTACCGCGTGCCCGCGGGCAGCGAGGTCGTCGTGTGGATCTACTTCACCCACCGCGACCCACGCTTCTACCCGGATCCCACCGCCTTCAAGCCAGAGCGCTTCGCCCCCGAAGAGGAATCCAAGCTCCCCAAGCAGGCCTTCGTGCCGTTCGGCGCGGGGCCGCGCGCCTGCATTGGCAAGCTGTTCGCCCAGGTCGAGGCCACCGTGGTGCTGGCCGCGCTCGCGCGCGATCTCCGCTTCGAGTACCTGGGCACACACCCGCCCAAGCCGCAGCCGCGCATCACGCTGAGCCCCGCAGGCGGCCTGCGCATGCGCGTGCAAGCCCGCTAGCTCAGCTGACGCCGGGCGCTTCGCGGCCGGTCGCGGCGACGTACTCCTTGTAGCCGCCGCCATAACTCTTGACCCCATCGGGAGAGATCTCGAGCACGCGGTTGGAGAGCGCGGAGAGGAACTGACGGTCGTGCGACACGAACAGCATCGTGCCCTCGAAGTCTGCGAGCGCCTTGAGCAGCGTCTCCTTGGTGGCCATGTCCAAATGGTTGGTCGGCTCGTCGAGCACCAAGAAATTGGGCGGGTCGTACAGCATCTGGGCCAGCACCAGCCGCGCCTTCTCACCGCCGGACAACACGCGACACGACTTGTCGGCGTCGTCGCCGGTGAAGCCGAACGCGCCGCCCAAAGTGCGCAACGCGCCGATGGTCGCGAACGGAAACGAGTGCTGCAACGTCTCGAGCACGCTCTTCTTGGGATCCAAGATCTCCATCGCGTGCTGCGCGAAGTAGCCCATCTTCACGCTGGCCCCCACGCTCACCTCACCCGCGTCGGGCTGCGACTCGCCTGCCACCAGCTTGAGCAGCGTGGACTTGCCCGCGCCGTTCACGCCCATCACGCACCAGCGCTCGCGGCGGCGGATCAACAGGTCGAAGCCCTGGTAGATCTTGCGCTGGCCATAGCCCTTGTCCACTCGCACCAGCTTGGCCACGTCCTCGCCGGACCGCTGCGGCTGCTTGAAGTCGAACTCCACCACCTTGCGCCTTCGCGGCGGCTCCACGCGCTCGATCTTGTCGAGCTTCTTCACCCGCGACTGCACCTGCGCCGCGTGGCTCGCGCGCGCCTTGAAGCGAGCAATGAAGGCCTCCTCCTTGGCGAGCATGGCTTGCTGGCGGGCGAACTGCGCTTCTTGTTGCTGCTCGGCGATGGCGCGCTGCTTCTCGTAGAAATCGTAGTTGCCGCTGTAAGTGGTCAGGTCACCGCCGTCGATCTCCACGATCTTGGTGACGAGTCGGTTCATGAACTCGCGATCGTGAGAGGTCATGATCAGCCCGCCCTCGAAGTCGCGCAGGAAGCGCTCGAGCCAGATGATCGACTCGATGTCCAAATGGTTGGTGGGCTCGTCGAGCAAGAGCGCGTCGGGCCGCATGAGCAAGATGCGCGCGAGCGCGACGCGCATCTTCCAGCCACCCGAGAGTTTGCCTACGTCGTCGTCGATCGACTCGGGCCGAAAGCCGAGCCCGGCCAAGATCTCTCTTGCGCGCGCGTCGAGCGCGTAGCCGCCCAGCTCGTCGAAGCGGGCCTGCGCCTCGCCGAACTGCTCGATCAACGTGTCGAGCTCGTCCGCCCGATCCGGATCACCCATGGCGTGCTCGAGCTCGTGCACACGCGCGGCGACCTCGGACACCTCCCCTGCACCGGCCATGGCCTCCTCCACCACGGTGCGCCCCGCCATCTCGCCCACGTCCTGGCTGAAGTAGCCGATGGTCACGTTGCGATCGATCGCCACCTGGCCGCTGTCGGGCTGCTCCTCCTTCACGACCAAGCGAAAGATGGTGCTCTTGCCCGAGCCGTTCGGGCCCACCAAGCCGACCTTCTCGCCCTTGAACACGCTCATGGACGCTTCCAAGAACAAGATCTGCTTGCCGTGCTGCTTCGAGACCGAATCCAGGCGAATCATGGGAGCGGCGCTCTTCTAGTCTCGCGCTCTGAGCCACGCGAGCGATTTCAGCGAGCTTGCCCGAGCCCTCCGGGCGCTGCGTGCTAGAACCGCCACCGCATGTGGGACCGTCACGCGATGTGCCTGCTCTTGGCCCTATCCGGCTGCTCGGAGGCCGCAACGGGCGCAAACGAGCCGCGCCCGTTGCCCGCGGTGAGCGATCGCGAGCTGCGCGATCCCAGCACCTTCGCCGCCATCTCGGATCCGGCAAAGCGCTCCCAGGCCCTGTTCCAGGAGGCGAGCCGCGTGCTGACCCACCCACGCTGCGTCAACTGTCACCCCAGCGGCGACGTGCCGCTGCAGGGTGACCGCGCCGAGCTCCACGATCCACCCGTGTTGCGTGGTGCAGGCAACCACGGCGTCGCGGGTCTCGAGTGCAGCTCTTGCCACCAGGACCGCAACCTGGAGCTGGCTCGTGTGCCCGGCGCTCCCCACTGGGCGCTCGCGCCGGCAACGATGGCGTGGGTGGGCAAATCGACGCGCGAGATCTGTGAGCAGCTCAAGGACCCCCAGCGCAACGGCGGAAAGACGCTGGCGCAGATCGTGGACCACAGCCTACAGGACCCGCTTGTGGGCTGGGGCTTCACGCCAGGCAGCGGTCGCACGCCCGCGCCGGGCAGCCAGTCGCGCTTCGGCGCGCTGATGGCGGCGTGGGTCGAGACGGGCGCAGTGTGCCCAGCGGAGGCGGAGCGATGATCGAGCTCGTGGTCAACGGCGTCACACACAAGGTCGACGCCGAGGAGGACACACCTCTCCTGTGGGTGCTGCGCGACCTGTTGAACCTGACCGGCACCAAGTACGGCTGCGGCGAGGCGCTATGCGGCGCGTGCACGGTGCACCTCGAAGGCGAGAACGTGCGATCCTGCGTCACCCCGCTGCGGCGAGCCGCCGGCAAGCAAGTCCTCACCATCGAAGGCCTCTCGACCAACGGGGATCATCCGCTGCAGAAGGCGTGGGTCGAGCTGGGGGTGCCCCAATGCGGCTTCTGCCAATCCGGGCAGATCATGACTGCGGCGGCATTGCTCAAGAAGACCCCACGCCCGACGGATGCGGAGATCGACGCTTCGATGGCCGGCAACCTCTGCCGCTGCGGGACGTACACACGCATTCGCGCAGCCGTGAAGAAGGCGGCCGGCATCCCTGACAAGGGGGCGCCATGAGCGTGCAGGTGCTGCGGCGGTCGTTCCTGCGCGCGGCGGGCCTGGGCGCGGGGCTGGCGCTCGGCGTGTTCCCCGACAGCGCAGCGGCGCAGCCGAAGCCCGTGGCCGCGAGCACCGCGGGGCTGCGCCCCAACGTCTTCATCCACGTGGCGGCGACCGGCTTGGTCACCCTCACGTGTCACCGCTCGGAGATGGGGCAGGGCATTCGTAGCTCGCTCCCAGTGTTGCTCGCAGACGAGCTGGGCGCGGACATGGCGCAGGTGGCCGTCGTCCAGGCCGAGGGTGACAAGAAGTACGGCGACCAAAACACCGACGGCTCGCGCAGCATCCGCGGCATCTACGAGGAGATGCGGCGCGCCGCCGCGACCGCGCGGGTGATGTTGATCGGCGCGGCAGCGAAACGTTGGAAGGTGGACCCGAAGACCTGCAAGGCGCGCGCACACGCCGTGCACCACGCCGCGAGCAAGCGATCCCTGTCGTTTGCGCTCCTCGCCGAAGACGCCGCCAAGATCGCCCAGCCGGAGGCCAAGTCGGTCGAGCTGCGACCGGACGGCGAGCTCGAGCACGTCGGCGGCGAGCTGCCCTTGCTCGATGGCCACGTCTTCGTCACCGGCAAGGCGGAGTACGGCGCGGACGTGCGCTTGCCAGGGATGCTGATCGCGGTGATCGCACGGCCGCCGGTCGTGGGCGCCAAGCTGAAGAAGCTCGATCCGGCGCCGGCGCTCCAGGTGGCGGGCGTCAACCAGGTGATCGAGCTGCCCGGCCCGAAGCCACCGTACGCCTTCCAGCCACTGGGCGGCGTCGCCGTGCTGGCCACCAACACCTGGGCGGCCATGCGGGGGCGCGCCGCCCTCGCGCTCGCGTGGGAGGAGGGCGACAACGCCAGCTACGACTCGCACAGCTTCAAGGACAAGCTGCTCGCGTCCGTCCGCGCTGCTGGCAAGAGCAAGCGCAGCGTGGGGGACGTCGACGCGTCGCTCGCTGCGGCCCATCGTCGCGTCAGCGCGGAGTACTACTTGCCACACTTGGCGCACGCGCCCATGGAGCCCCCAGCCGCCGTCGCGCACTTCAAGGACGGCCGCTGTGAGGTGTGGGCGGCCACGCAGAACCCCCAGTCAGCGCGCGCCGAGGTGGTCAAGACGCTCGGCATCGCCGAGGCAGACGTGCGCGTGAACGTGACCTACCTGGGCGGCGGCTTCGGTCGCAAGTCGAAGCCCGACTTCGTGGCCGAGGCCGCGTTCTTGTCACGCGCCGCCGGGGTGCCCGTGCGCGTGCAATGGACGCGGCAGGACGATCTGCAGCACGGCTACTACCACGCGGTCAGCGCTCAACGGCTCGAGGCGGGGCTCGACGCACAGAGCAAGGTGGTGGCCTGGCTGCACCGCACCGCGTTCCCACCGATCCCGTCCACCTTCAGCGCTACGACCAGTCCGAGCGACGGGGAGCTCGGCCAAGGCGTGACCGACCTGCCGCTCTCGATCCCCAATGTGCGCGTGGAGGCCGTCGACGCGAAGAACCACGTGCGCATCGGCTGGTTGCGATCCGTTTGCAATGTCTTCCACGCGTTCGCGGTCCAGAGCTTCCTGGACGAGCTGGCTCACGCGCGCGGCGTGGATCCCAAGCTGGCCCTGCTCGAGACGCTGGGTGCTCCCCGCATCGTGACGCCCGCCGAGCTCGGCGTGGACAAGGTGTGGAACTACGGCGCACCGCTGGACAAGCACCCGATCGACACCGCTCGCATGCGCCACGTGATCGAGCGCGTCACCGACGCCGCGGCGTGGCAGGGCCGCAAGGCCAGCGGCCGCGCGCTCGGCTTGGCCGCGCACCGGAGCTTCCTGGCCTACGTCGCCGCGGTGGTGTCGGTGGTCAAGGACGGCGACCGCGCTCGCGTCGACGAGGCTTGGATCACGATCGACGCTGGCAAGATCATCAACCGCGAGCGTGTGCGCGCGCAGATGGAGGGCGCGGTGATCTTCGGGATTGGCATCGCGCTCCACAGCGCCATCAGCGCCCGTGGCGGTCGGATCGAGCAGACCAACCTGCGCGACTACAAGCTGCCCCGCATCGGCGACGCTCCACGAGCGATCCATGTGGAGATCGTCAAGAGCGACAAGGCTCCCGGAGGCGTGGGTGAGCCCGGTGTGCCCCCAGTGGCGCCAGCCATTGCCAACGCCATCTTCGCGCTGACAGGCGTACGCCACCGCGAGCTGCCGATCCGAAACGTCTAGCGGTCGAGCGAGATCTCGAACACGTGCACGCGCGGGTTGTCACCATAGCGCTCGGTGACGAACAGGCGGCCGCTGTCCGGGTCGTAGGTGGCGCCAGCCATCGTGGCGCCACCGTCGTCGCGGATGCCGCTGAGCTCGAAGGTGGCGTAGGGGACGACTTCCCAGCTCTCGCGCGCTCCGGCGAGGACCTCGAGCAGCTCGTCCGCGTCGTAGGCCCACACCTGGTGCACGTACGGGTACGCGTGCGTTCCCTTGGCTGAGCTCACCAGATCGTAGCAATAGACGTTGCCTTCGCCGTCGGGCGTTCCGTGCAGCGACTGGTCGCTGGTGCCAGGCCCATAGCAGTACTCACCCTGACCGTGCGTGCCCACGAACAGCACGCTTCGGCTGCCAGCGGGGAAGGCCACGCCCACCACCGCGTCGCTCTGGATGAAGAGGTCGTTGGTCTCGGTACCGTCGGCGGTCGTGGGGTTGCCCAGAGGGTAGAACAGCAGCGTGGAGGCCGGGACGGGATCGATCACCCCGACGTCGTCCGGGTCGAACACGCTCACGGCGGGCCCCGCGGACGACGCACCCAGGATGCTCAGGCAACAGTTGCCAGTGAGCGCCGGCCCACCGAACGCCGCCTGCCACTCCGCAGGGATGGTCGTCATGTATCCGGCTTTGGAGCGCGCGTTCGCCGAGCCTTCGAGCGCAAAGGGGCCGTCAGCGTCTGCCTGGCTCGTCAGGTCGAGCGACGACGCGAAGTGCGACAGCGCCTGCGTGCTGTCGGCGTCGTAGTAGGAGTACATGGTCACGATCAGGCGATCGTTGAACACCAGTGATCCACCCAGCTTGAGCGTGGAGTCATCCACCAGGGAGGAGTTGCCATCGGTAGGATCGACCAGCTGCTGCAGCACGGTCGCCGGCTGCGAGAAGTCGCTTGGAACGCTGACCTGCCCGAGCCGCTGGTACCAATCGTGGCCGCCGAAGAACAGCGAGTCGGTGCTGGGGTCGTAGCCGAGCGCGTGGCCGCCGTAGGTGAAAGTGCCCTCCATGTCCCCGCTGCCGTCGCTGGCGGGAACGTCGAACGCGCCCAGGTAGCTCACATCGTCGGGACCGACCAGCTCCGGGTCGGTGACCACCATGCCACCCGCGCCACCAGCGCCTCCACTGCCACCCATGGCGTCGCCTGCGCCCGCGCCACCCGCGCCCGATCCCGAGCCGCCGCCGCCCACTGACTGGGCCGAATCCCCACAAGCGACGAGCGCCGTGGCACCAAAGGCCACCAACCAATCGGGCCGACGCTTCATCGTTTCATCGGAGCGCAAACTTCCGCCCCTGGTCAAGCGTGGCTCAGCGCGACGAAAGCGCGGGCGTCAGGCAGCAGAGGGGCGAGGGAGGTAGCTACTCTCCCGAGCAGCCGATCAGCACCGTCGCTCCCTGTGCACCTTTGGCGCTGCCCACCAGCCGCACGGTGCGCGCATCCTGAGCAGGGCAGCTGGCCACGAGCTCGGGGTTGCCAATCGGGGGGCTCGCGGTGGCATCGACGTAACACCAGCCATCGACGCCGGGCGGCGGGGTGGCGCTGTTCTGGCAGAGATCGAGCTCGTTGCCGCTCAATTGAAGGAGCTCGCACACACATGTCCAGCCCGGGTTCTCTGGCAGCGACGCAATGGTCTCCGCGAGCTCGTCGTCCACGGGCGCGCGGCCAGTGGTCGCGTCGCAGCTGCACGGGCTCTGGTAGCTCGCCTCGAGCACGGTGCATGGCGTGCGGCCTTGCTCGTCGACGCTGAGCTGCCATGGGGCGCAGCTGGTCTCGAGGCGCTGGTCGAGCTTTTGCCCGAGCGCTTCGACCACAGGCCGGTAGCCGTAGTCGAGCGCGTTGGGATCGTCGACTTGCTGCGGACAGATCGAAGCGGCCACACCGTCGTCGCCGAGCGCGTGCACCAGCGAGAGCGCGCGCAACCCTGGGTAGGCGGCGGTCGCGACCTGGGTGGTGCCGCTGCAGATTGGATCGTCGCAGGCGGGACCGACGCAGCCATCGCAATGGAACGAGCTCGCCACCGGCGCACGCAGCGGGAAGATGCACGCGTACTGCAGCGAGTCATCGCCAGCGATGGTGCGATCGCGACCGTTGGCCGGGTTGTCACCGGGCAGCGCGTAGCCCATGGTCGGGCTGGTCCCGGAGCGCTTGGCGACGGACTCGATCATGAACGGGTCGCCCGGCGAGATGTTGGCGTCTGGGTCGCCCGCCAAGAAGTCGAAGTCGAGCTCGGTCGCAGGCTTGATCCCCTGGGCCAGGTCGGGCGGGCTCCCCAGGGCCACCGCTTGCCAGGGCACTCCCACCACCGACGCGAAGAGCACGCGACCGGGTGCACGCCCCGCCAGCAGCGGGTTTTGGACCACGCTGCCCGCCAGATCCGAGGTGGCGGGGTCGATTTGCGGAGCGGTGAGCGCGTTCGCGTAGCGCTCGACCGGGTAGAGGAAGCTCACACCGTAGCGGCGCTTCTGATCGAAGCAGCGCAGGTTCGGGTGATCTTCTTGAGGCTCATACACGGGGCTGTTGCAGGCCGGATCTGGCGAGCAGCCGTCTGGCACCGGGAGCCCGCAGCTCGTGCAGCAGGCGTCGTTGGGGTCAGTCTCGCACGCGCTGGTGGCGCGGAAGAACGGCGCTGGCTCGAGCGTGAGAAAGCCCTGGCCGGAGACGTCCACCGAGCAGTCGTTCTCGTCCGAGAACAGCAGCACCAGCACCTGCGAGTCGGGGCGCAGAAAGTCGCTGCGCTGTTGCAGCACCACACTGTCGATGCCCTGCTTCTCCAAGTAGCTCGCAGAGCTCACCAGCGACTCGTACGGCGCCGGATCGACCAGGAAGCGCACCATCGCCTCGAGCGGCATCTCGTAGCCGCAGCCGACCTCGCCCACCCCCAAGACCATCTCAGCCAGCGTCGCGCTCGCCGCGGCCTCCTCTTCTTCGGTGGTGCCGGGGCTCCAGGCCAAGAAGCCCTTGCCCTCGAATGTCTCGGCGGCGCCGCTCGGGGTTCGCGAGAGCAACCTGCCTCGGTCGTTGTTGCTCGGGTCGCCGAAGCCCAGGTTGTCACACTGCTGGGCGGTGAGCGCGCCGAGGCTCGAGCTGATGATGCCGACGTGCACGTCGCCCGTGGGGAGACGTTGCACCAGCTCGGGCACCACCTGCGCCAGCAAGCCCTGCTTTTCCGCCATCGAGATCGAGTTGTCGACCACGAGCAGCACATCCACTTGGGAAGCAGGTTGCGCCAGCCTGTCGATCACGAACGGATCCTGGACGGTGGGTGGCTGCCTCACCTCCGACCCACAGCCGCAGAGCAACAGCGCCCCCGAAGCACACGCGAAGAGCCTCATCTTCACCTGCGTGGTCCGACCGAGCGGGCCCCATCCATCAAAGGTCGATCAGCGCGGGATGACCTCGGTCTGGCAGCCGAAGACCACGTCCACCGAGCCCTGTGTGTCCGCCTGAAGGGTGGTGCAGGTGCTGGGGCACATGATGATCTCGGTCGGGTTGGAGGCGTCGTCGTAATACCAGCCGCCGGTGGAGCCGCAGTCGGCGAGCCCGCCGGGCACGTTGTAGAGGGGTTGGCCCATGGTCTGGCCGCCCGGCGTGTACTCGACGTTGACCAGACCGGGGTTCAGCGTCTGGCCCGCGGGCGGCTCGGGGATGGGGTAGTTGCAGGCGAGCTGGGCCGCGATCACGACGCCGTCGGCCATGTTCTGGAAGATGGGCCCGAACTCTTGGTCGCACAGGTTGCCGACCACGCCCCCGGTCTGGGTGACCAGCTGCTGGTACACCACGCCTTCTTCCGCCAAGTACGAGTCGCAGCCAAAGCCGACGGGCGAGTAGCAGCATGAGTTGCCGGCGGGGCAGCTGAAGCCGAAGCACTCCAGCGGGTCCTCGAGGCCCACGATCGCGTCGAACTTGAAGCCCTGGAACGTGGGCGGGTCGAGCGCGAGCAGCGAGTTGGTGAACTCGCTGGCGCTGATCGCGCTCTCGTCGTCGGACACCACCAGGAAGGTCTTGGTCGCGTTGGGGCGCAAGTCGGCTTGCCATTGCGGGTAGGTGCTCAGGATGATCTGCAGCGAGTCGCTGCTCGCCACCGTCTGCACCACGTGGTGGTAGATGGGCAGGTTGCTGTCTGCACCCGCGCAAGTGCCGCTCCCGAGCGGCGCCGGGATGCAGATGTTGGCGTCGGCGATCAGGATCACGTGCACGTCGATGTCGGCGCCCAAGATGATGTTGGCGAAGCTGTTCAGGTGCGTCTGCACCTGACCGATCTCCTCGTCCATGCTGCCCGAGGTGTCGACCGCGATGATGATGTCCGCTGGCTGCTTCTGCGCCGTGGCGTCGCTGTGCACGCCGGTGCACTCGTCGAAGCCACCGGTGCCGGTCCCGGTCCCGTTGAAGCCGCCGCCAGTGTTGTCTCCCGCTCCGCTACCTGGACCCCCGGCGCCAGAGCCGGGCCCGCCTGCACCCGAGCCCGCGCCCCCTTGAGGTTGGTCGTCGATCCCTGCACTGCAGGCGAGGGCGAAAACGAGCGCTGACACGCTCCCGAGACGGGCGAGCTGGGCCACGAGACACCTCCAGGCAAGGAAGTCGTGAACCCTAGGGTGGTGGCGCAGCGGCGAAAAGGGTGAAACCTTCTTGGGGTTTCTACCGCGCCGCGCTGCTCGCCAAGCCTGCACATGGACTTCGACCTACCGCTCTTGTTCCTGGCGCTGCTCTCCGCGGCGGCGGTGCTGGTGCGCTCAATCCGGAGCCGGCCGGTTGCGTACGACTGGGTGGCGGTGGGCCTGCTGGTGGCCGGCGCCGCAGGGATCGGGCAGGTGCTGATCCCGGGCTGGGCCGGGGTGCTCTCGTTCTCGCTTTGGTTCGTGCTGGGCTGGGCGCCGGTGTTGCTGTCCCGTGGGGTGCTCTGGGCGATGGAGCGCCTTCGCTACGATCTGGCGGCACGCATCGCGTGGACGATCTACCTGCTGCACCCCTCGCGCGTCCTGCGTGAGCAATCCGAACGCTGGCGCGTGCACGCCCTGGAGCAAGCCGGTGACAAGCAGGGCGCCATCCGCGCGCTGGCCGCGTTGGCCGAGCAGCGCCGCAACACGCAGCAGCGGCCTGGGCCGAGCTTGGTCGAAGAGACGCTCACGTTGCTCAGGCTCGAGGGACGCTACGAAGAGATCGACGCGATGATCGCGCGTATCCCCGCGAGCGCGCTGCTCAAGAACCCCGGGCTGCTGCCGCTGCTCGTGCGGCTCGATCTCGAGACCGGGCAAGTGGATCGCGCGTTCGACCACTACCAAGAGCACGAGCTGGTGTTCGCGGCGCCGCCCATGGCTTACGCGCGCGTCACCACGCGGCTCGTGCTCCTGGCGCTGGGGGGCCGCGAGAGGGCCGTCGACGCGCTGCTCGAGGGGCAGCTCGCGAACCTGGCGGAGGGGTCGAAGGAGCTGTGGCGCGCAACCGCCGCGTTGGCGGCCGGCCAGCCAAACGCCGATGCGCGTCTGTTCGCGCTGGCGGAGTCACACGACCACATCCTGGTCCACGCGGCGCTCGCCCGCGTGCGGGTGCTGGACGCCATCGCGGGCGGACCGCGCGAGGACAGGAGCGCGCTCTTGGATCGCATCGAGCACGAGCTCGACCTCGAGCGGCGCTACGTGCTCGGCAGCCAGCGGCCCAGCCGACCGCTCGCGACGTGGGTGCTCACCGCCTCGTTGTTCGTGGCGTTCGCGCTCGAGCTGGCCATGGGCGGCTCCACCGACGTGCTCACGCTGTACCGACTGGGCGCGCTCGAGCCCGACAGCGTGCTCACCGGAGGCGAGTGGCCGCGACTGTTTGGCTTCCTGTTCCTGCACTACGGAGCGGCGCACCTGACCTTCAACAGCCTGGGCTTGATCGTGTTGGGTCCTTTCGCGGAGCGCGCGCTGGGCCTGCCCAGGTTCCTCACCGTGTACTTCGCATCCGGCGTCGCCGGGGGGCTCGCGTTGCTGGCGCGCTACGCGTGGATCGATGGCGGGATCGACATCATGGTCGGGGCGTCGGGTTGCATCATGGGTCTGGTGGGCGCCTCGACCGCGATCTTCTTGCGCGGCTTCCTGCGCGAGCGCGCCGCGCTCGCCAAGCGCCGCCTCGGCATGTTCCTGCTGGTGATCGTGCTGCAGACCATCGCCGACTTCCAGATCCCGCAGGTCAGCTTCATGGGGCACGCGGTGGGCGCGCTGACCGGATTTTTGCTCGCGTTGTTGCTCGGAGACCGGCTCGGGCAGGCTACTTCGAGCTCACCTTGATCGGTCCCACCTTGCCGTCGGGCGTGACGTGCGCGCCGATCACGCGGCCTTCGATCTCGCTCAGCACCCACGCGCCGTGTTTGTCACCGAAGGCGCCGTCTTGACCGCCGCCCTTCGGATCGGAGCGCTCGTAGATCAACGTCTCCTCTGCCGACTTGGCGTCGCCAGGAGCGCCCACTCGCACCATGGTGCCGTGACCCTCTTTGACCGACCAGACGTTGACCAGCTTGTCACCTGAGAAGGTGGAGTCGGGCACGGCCTTGATCGCCGCCATGAAAGCGTCTTCGTCCTCCTTCGCGAATGCGTCGATACAGCCCGACGGGCGGCAGTACGTCCGCTGCGCCAACCAGACGCCACCGGCAGCGCTGCAGTCGAAGCCCGGCGCGTCGCTCTTCACCGGCCCGGTCCACTTCTGGCCGTCGAAGAAGTGCAGCCTGGTTTGCCGCCGATCCGCTTGCAGCGCGAACGAGTCGCCCACGCGGCACACGGACGGCACGGAGTTCGGGCTGCCGTCGGTCTTGATCGGCACCGGCTTGCCGAGCGAGAGGTCGACGTCGATCGCGAACATTTGCAGCTCACCCGAGTAGCCGTCCGCCATCGTCCGCCGGATCACCACGTTGCTGCCCACGAGCACCGCGGTGACCGCGTCCGCGCCCGCGCCCTCGCTCGCTTTCTCGAGCGCCTTCTCCAGCGCGACCGACTTCACTTTCTTGCCCTCGTGGCGGACGGCCAGCGAGAGCTTCACCTCTTCGTTGGCGAAGATGGTGCCGAGCGCGTACACCGAGCCCTTGTCGTCCACGTGCACCCGCGGCTCGCCGGCGATGTCGAGCGAGATCTCCTCCAGCTTGCCGCCCGTGAGGATCGACAGCTTCTTGCCGTCCCATACGGGGAGGCGCTGCGCGTCCGACCACGTCCCCACCGGGTTCAGGCTGCCGTCGAAGGCAAACTCGGCGCAGGTGAGCCCCTCCTTCGAGGTGGCGCACGACGCGATGGTGCCGACCTTGTCCTTGCGCTCGGCCAGGAAGTGCCATTGCGGCCCTCCGCGGACGGGCAAGATGGTGCTGAACGGGAGCTCGGCGGCGGCGTTGCCTCCCTCCATCAACGCTGGCTTGGGGGGACCGACGATGCTCGAGCTCTTGCCCATGGCGATGCCGGCCTTCTCCGCCTGGCGCCACACCTGGAGCACGCTGCCGGCCAAGTAGATCTCGGTGGCGCCCTTGGCCTCGAGATCCTTCGCGAGCACGTCGAGCACCTTGAGCATCTCGCGCTTGGGGTGATCGTCCATGAAGCTCGAGTCGCGCACCGCATCCATCATCTTGCGGGCCTGACCGCCGCAACGCTGCGGCCAGGGCGCGCCGTCCACCACGCCGCGCGTGCTGTCGGGGCGGTGACCCAGGCGATTCTGCGTGGCGTTGAGCCCGTTGATCGTGTCGTCGCCAGAGACGACGACCTCCCCCAACAGACATTGACTCAGGTCTGCGAACGCCTGCTCGCGCGCCTCTTGTTGTTTGCCGACCGCGCGCTTGTAGGCGTAGACACCGCCGCCCACCATGGCTCCGACGCCCAGCAGCACAGCCACAGGCACGAACTTCTTCACGCTCGACATGGTCTCTCGCTTGGCGGTCTCGGTCAGCGTCAGCCGGCCTCGACCCATTGAACGGTCTCGGGCATGGCCGAGCCGTCGGCTTTGATGCGGAGCACGGACAGCCCCCGCTTGGTCTGCACGAGCAGCAGGGCGTACGCGCCTCCACCGATGAGGCGGAGCTCGGTTACGGTCGGAAGGTCCGAGATCTTCCCCTGGTCGATCAGATCGTCGAGCAGCACGCTGTCTTGCACCGTGGGCAGCTCCTTGGGCTCGCCGCGCTTGGCGCGCACGCCGCCGCGGGCGCCCGCGCCCCAGATGGCCAGCACTTTGTCGCCGAGAACCGCACGGCCGTAGGTCCCCGCACGCGCCGACAGCACACCCGGCGCCTCGAGCCGCATGCGCTCGGCCTTGCAGCCGGCCGAGTTGCACACCTCGACGAAAGAGTCGCCCATGAACAGCGCGCGCGACTCGGTGCACTCCATGCGTTTGGTGAACAGGTCGTCGGCCTCGACCAGGTTCGTCCAGCGCGCATCGGCGAGGAACGAGGCGTAGTCGTGGTTCCTGCCATGCACACGCACCACGCGACGTCCCTCGCCAGTGCGGCAGCTGGCGATGTGGGGGCGCTCGTCGCCAGCCGTCACCAAGCCGTACTCGGGAAGCTCACCCAGATCGATCGGTTTGCCCATGGCGCCCTCACCGCTGAGCGGGAAGGCCCAGAAGCGACGCTGCTCTTTGCGCACGCCGCGCATGTACACGAAGCCGTGCGACACCTGGACGTTGTAGAAGGCGTGGCCGCGGCTGGGCGGATCCTCGTCGAACAGCCGCTTCAGCTCCTCGTCGAAGTCGTGGCGCACCGCGCTCTTGCCCTTCTTCACGGACAAGATCACTTTGTCACCCTCGTAGCCTGCGACCACGACCAGGCCGCCCTTGCTGACGTAGCCGCCGTACGACGGCATGCGGTCGATCTCCTCGCCCGTGTCGGAGCGATAGATGCCGGCGTCGCCGCGGTTGCCCGCGAACAATAGTGGCGCGACGCCGGGATCGGCCGAGCCGAGCAGGCGCAGCGCGTGGCCGCGCTTGCGAAGCGTCGCCGCGATGTGGGTGCACACCAGCTGCTCGGGCGCAGCGCGACAGTAGAACGGTCCGTCGCCGTCCTTGTGGTCGAAATAGAAGCTCGGCTCTTCGCTGGTGTGCCAAGGCAACTGCAGATCGTTCAGCGCGACATACTCCTTGGTCACGAACGCGCTGTCGGGCAGGTCTCCCACGGTGAGCGCGATCGGGTGCGACGGCGGGCCGATCACGCTCGAGGGGGGCGCTCGCAGCCCGGCCTTTTCGGCCGCAGCCCAGGTCTTGGTCAAGAGGCCAGAGATGTCGTTGTCGAGGGCGCGCCCCTCTTTCAGCGCCTTCTCCAGCTCCGCGGCGGTCTCGCGCAGGCTGGTGCCGTCACTCGCCTCGAGGTTGGCGTCGTTCGCCGCGTCGACCAGCTTGATCGCCTGGGAGGCACAGCGATCCGGCCACGCCTCGCCGGCGCCCTCGGAGCGGGCGTCGGCCGGCCGGCCCATCATCGCCACTTGGTGGCGCCGGTACTTGATCACCACCTCTGCTTCGGTGGTGTTCACCTCACCGATCAGGCACTGATTCAGATCGCCAAAGGCGAGCGAGGCGGCCTTCATGGCCGAGCGGTGCAGGTAGTAGCCCACACCTGCCACGGCCGCCCCCGTGGCGAGCAGGCCCATCAGCGCAAAGACCGCCACGCGGCCACGCGATGGCTTGCCGAAGTCGAGCTGACTCGGCGGCAGCTCCGGCTCCTCTGTGCCGGTGAGCGCCGCCATCGACGACAGCTTCTTCGACGGCGCCGGATCGGGCTCCTCGTGACCCTCCATGCGGCTCCCCTTACCACGACGGTTCCAGGGTGTCGCCGCCGCCAGCGGAACCGGGCCCGCGACGCCGAGCGACCCCGCGAGTTTCACCTTTGCGGTGGCGCGGGGGTCTTAGGTCGCATGACGCGTACTTGGATGGCTGTGTCGTGTGCGGCTCTGCTCGGCGGCTGTGGAGAGGCATCGCCCAAGGACCCCACCCCGGACGGCGGCGAGCCCGCGGTCGTCTACTACCGCGACGCAAAGCCGATCCTCGACGACAAGTGCGTCTCCTGCCACCAGGCGGGCGGCATCGCGCCCTTTGCCCTCGCCACCTACGATGAGGTGGTCGCGCACAAGGAGGCGATCAAGAGCGCGGTGGAGGGCGGCCGCATGCCGCCCTGGCCACCGGACGACGACTGCCGCGAGTACGAGCACGCACGCTCGCTCTCCGACGATCAGCTGGCCACGCTGGTCGAGTTCGTGGAGCTGGGCGCCCACGAAGGCGACCCCAACGAAGAGGGCGCGCCGCTCTCCGCGGGCCAGGGTGGTCTCTCACGCGTCGATCTGACGCTGCCCATGGCCGAGCCCTACACGATGAAGGTCGAGCCCGACGAGTACCGCTGCTTCGTGCTGGACTGGCCGCACGACGACGTGCGCTTCGTCACCGGCTTCCGCGCTCGACCGGGCAACGCCAGCGTGGTCCACCATGTGATCGCCCACGTGGTCGAGCCCAGCCTGGTTGCCGACGTGGAGGCGCTGGACGCAGACGACTCCGGACCGGGCTACGAATGTTTCGGAGGCAGCGGCGTTGCGGGCTCCGACTGGGTGGCGGCATGGGTTCCGGGCAGCTTGGGCAACGACTTCCCCGCGGGGACGGGCATCCGCATCGAACCAGGCTCCAAGATCGTGCTCCAGCTCCACTACAACTCGCTCACGGCCGGCCCTGGCGAAGACCTGACCGAGATGGATCTCAAGATCGACGCCAGCGTGGAGAAGGAGGCCCGCATCCAGCCCTTCGCCAACCCGTTGTGGGTCGTGGGAGACAACATGGAGCTGCCGCCGGCCAGCGACGGCGTGTCGCACTCGTTCTCCAGCGGAGCGCTCAATGCCAACACCAGCCTGCGGGTGTACGCGGCAGGCCTGCACATGCACCAGCTCGGCCGATCCGCGAAGCTCGCGATCACGCGCGGCGGTGCCGAGGAGTGCTTGCTGGACATCCCAGCGTGGAACTTCCATTGGCAGGGCAACTACGGTTTCCAGGAGTCGACCGTGCTCGCGCCCGGCGACCAGCTCAGCGTCAGCTGCACCTGGGACAACCCCACCATGAGCACGGTCACGTGGGGCGAGGGCACCAGCGACGAGATGTGCCTGGGCGTGGTGTACGTGACCGAGGAGTAAGCTAGTCCTCTCGGGGGCTGTCGCCAGCCCCCGCCCGAACGCGGGTAAACCGCGCTTGGGGCCCCACCCCCAGACGCTACGCGCGGGGCCCCTGCCCCGCTTGTTTTCTTGCCAAGGGCTGGGCTCAGCCAAGCCCCAGCGCGATCTGGAGCCCCCGATCGAGACGCAAGCGAACGCGCGACGACAGCGTACCGACGAGCTCGTCGAAGAAGTCTTCGTCGAGCGTCATGATCTGACACACCAGCGCGACCGACTCTCGGTCGAGGCCCGTGTCCTCTGGCTTCAGCAGCACGTTGCCTACGGCGCGCCCCCTCTTCACGTTGGAGGTCAGAGGAACCACCATCACGGTCCTCAGCGCCGACGCGTTCAACAGATCGTCTTGCACGACGATGACCGGACGCCGAAGGGCCGGAGCCGAGCCTGGGGGCGCTCCCAGGGCCGCCCACCAGATCTCGCCGCGCGGAGGCCCGACAGTCCCGCCACCGTGGCCTTCACCATTCGATCTTCGCCAGCACCTCGCGTGCTGCCGCACGACGCAGGTCGCGAACGTCGTCCTCGCTCGCGTCGCCGCCGAAGGCCTCGTCGTACGAGGCGCGGATCGCGCTCGCGCGCTCTTCTTCGAGGAAGCGCCGAAGTGCGCGCGTCACGAGCTCGCTGCGGGAAATGCCGAGCTTCTTGGCGGCTTGGTTGGCCTGCTTGTAGACCTCATCGGGGACCGAGATCGCAGTCTTCACGGAGCCAGAGTGTAACCTCGGTTATACCCGGGACAACCCCGCGCAGGGCGCAGCTCAGTGCTGCTTGCGCGCGCGCACTTGCTTGTCGCGGTAGTTGGTGGTGCCGACGTAGTAGCGGCTCACTGCCTTGGGCTCGTTCGCCATGATCACGCGCATGGCGTTGCAGGCCCGCCGCGCCGGGTGCGAGTGGGTGTTGAGCAGCTCTTCGATCTCGTCGACGATCGGATCGTCGCCGCCCCGCTTCTTGCGCCGGCTGTCGAGCGCGTCCCAATTTTGCCACATGGTGACGAACTGCTTGGGGGAATACTCGGCGCTCATCAGGAACTTCACCGCGAACTGATCCGACTCGTCCTCCTGCTTCGTGGAGAAGGGGTGACGCGCCATGCCGATGATGACAGGCCCCATCTCCTCGGCGCGACCAGAGAGCTCGCCCAGTCGCTTCAGGTACTCGAAGATCGCGATCGTGTGCCTGCGATCGATGTGGTTGATCTCGTGCGCCAACACGCCCGCGATCTGCGCCTCGTTCTCGAGGCGCTTCGGCGCCTCCAGGATGCCGCGGTAGAAGTAGATGTGCCCGCCCGGCATGGCGAACGCGTTGATGTCGTCATCGTCGACCGTGTGAAAGTCGTACACGATGCCCTTGCGCTCGACTGACGCGAGCAGCGGCACCGCGAGCTCGGCAATGTAGCGACGCGCCTCGGCCATCGACTCGGTGTCGACCTTGTTGCGAAACTTCGGCGTCGCGAGCAGCTCGGCATAGAGCTTGTCACCAATCTGCTCCTCCTCCTGGTCGCTGATGCTGGCGGCTTTGCGCAGCTCGCGATCGATGTCGTAGCCGACCGTCTTGACGATATCGGTCAAGCGGCCCTGGTTCTTGCAGTAGGGGTCGCTGTCGGGGCTGTACGAGAGGGCGCTCGCCTTGTCGATCTCCTTGGCGCTCGCTTTCACCGCGCGCCCCTTGCCACGGGAGATGTCGCGCGGATCGACGCGTCCGCTCGCGACAGAGGCCGGGATCTTCGGCTCGGCGGACTTCTTGTACGCGTCGTCCTCGTCCTCCTCGTCGTCGTCGTCGCCGCCCTTCTTCTTGCCGTCGTCGTCGTCGTCGTCACGGCTCGAGCTACCGGACCTCCCGCTCTGGGCGACGACCACCAGCGCGAAGACCCCGCCGAGCGCCAGCACGAGCGCGATCATGGTGGCGCGCGAGAACAGCGGCTTCTTCGGCCTGCGCGCGCCCTTCGGCGGCGCCGGCGGGATCACCGGGGCCGGGCCGCTCCGCTCACGCGCGCGCGACGAGGTGGACGCCCCGCAAACAGGACACGCAGCCGAGAGCGGGGGAATGGCGGCCTTGCACTGCTTGCACTCACCGTAGGTGTGCACGTTCTCGAACAGTATTGCCCAGCGCGGCGGGGGGCGCCAAGGATCGCGCTGGCTCCTCGTCCCAGCGGCCGCGCGCGAGCGTGTCGAACGAGAGCATGGCGTCGCCGACCGTCAGCGTCCCTCGCACCGCTCGCCCGGGCGCGAGCTCGCCAATGACGTAGCCGATCACGTGCAGGCTGCGCGTCTCGTGCGGTCCGAGTCGACCGTCCCAAGCGGCGCCGTCGCTGCCGTGCAGGTACCAGCGCCGCACCGGCAAGGGCACGTTGGCGTCGAGCGCAGGCAGCGCGAGCGCGAGCGGCTCCGAGGTGCGGTTCGTGATCAACAGTCGCGCCAGGAACGTGGGCTGGAGCGCCTTGGGCTTGCCGCGCACCAGCTCGGTCGTGCCGCCGAACACGAGCAACTCGGCGTGCACCTCGAGGGTGTCGCTCGTGTGCTCCGAGCGCAGCTCGGGCTGAGGGCTCTGCCCACGGGCTGGCAGCGCGTCCGCAATCGCGAGCTCCTGGCGCAGCGAGAGCAAGCGCAGCCGATGCTCCACCATCGCCTCGGTGATGTAACCAGCGTCCTCGCGCTCACCCATGATTTTCAAGGATCGATCGATCTCCACCTGCGCGAGGTCGCGGCCCCCCGCGCGCAGCTCCTCGGCCATGGCCAGCGAGTGGTCACAGCCGCACGGGCAGCCGCCCTCCTTGTTGTCTGGGTTGGTGTCCGGAACCTCCTCTCGCTCAGCGGGCGTGTAGCGCTCGCGCTCGTACCCCGGCACCCTCACGTAGCCCACGGCCCACGCCAAGAGAGCCGCGCTGAGGAGGACGCGCGCCGCCAAGCCTACGGCGCCGCCGGCAGGCGCTGCGCCGCCCACCTTCGAAGGCGAGAGCATGGCCGATATCGGAGCGTACTGAAGCCACAGCACGATCAGCGCGCCTCCCCCCATCGCGAAAGGCCGGAGGTCGCTGTCGATCCGGCTGCCCACCGCGAGCGGCGCCGCGCCGACCAGCAGGGGCACCGCGAGCGCCAGCCAAGGCAACACGTGCGTCGCGAAGCGAGGCTTCAGCGCGCGCTCGAGCTCCTCGTCCTCTTCCCCCGACACAGCGCTACTTCGCCGACTTCTTTTTGGGTGCGCTCTTGGGCGCGGGCTTCTTCGTTGCCACTTTGGCCGCGGGCTTCGCAGCCGCTTTCTTCGCCGTGGCGGGCTTCTTGGCTGCCGGAGCTTTGGCCGCCTTGTCCGCGGGTGCCGTGCCGCCGAGCGCAGCCAGCACCGCGTCGACGTGGCCCGCGACCTTCACGCTCGACCAGGCGCGCTTGACCTTGCCGTCGGTGCCGATCCAGAACGTCGAGCGGATCACGCCCTCGACCTTCTTGCCGTACATCGTCTTCTCGCCCCAGGCGCCATATGCCTTGTGCACCGCCAGGCTCGCATCCGAGAGCAGCGCGATGCGCAGCTTGTGTTTGTCGCGGAAGCGGCAGTGGCTGGCGATGTTGTCCTTGCTGATGCCCACCACCACCGCGCCCAGCTTGTCGAAGCGGGCCTTGGCCGCGGTGAACTCGATCGCCTCCACCGTGCACCCGGGCGTGTCGTCGCGGGGGTAGAAGTAGGCGATCACGTGTTTGCCCTTCTGCGCGCGCAGGGAGAAGGTGCTGCCATCGTCGGCGGGGAGCTCGATGTTCGGGGCGGTGTCGCCAGCGCTGATCATGGGCGGGTAAGGTAGCGACCGGTGGCGAGGTCGCCAAGGTCCCCGCACTGACCGAGCCACGGCGCGTGGTCGCGAAGGTCGGCAGGCCGGCGCAGAAGCGTGCCCCCACCAAAGCCGCCGCTTTCGTGGGCATGGCTCGCGACCTTGCAAGCGCCGCTCCTTCGAGCGGCCGAACCATACGCTGGGCCTGTGCACCATGCGCCATGGTCCCGCCTCCCGGAGAGGTGCTCCCTGCCGCTGCTCGAGACCCGTGGCAGCCCCCTCGAGCGACGGCCCACGCACGTGCCAAGCACGTCACCCATTCAAAAACGAGGCAAGGCGGTGGGGTGCTGTCGCGAGCGGCGCGCACCACAACAAAAGCCTGGCGAGAGGGGGGGCTGGGGCTGAACCGAACCCCGGCACGCGCGCGCGCAGAGCACCTGAGGGCTTGGCTCTCCGAAGTCCGTGGCTCGCCCGGGACCTGGGAGCCCAGCGCGGCTGCGGGACCAGGGAAGCCCGAGAGCGAAAGCCCCGGACCCCACACCCCTCGCCCAGCCGCCCGACAGCGAAAGCCCCAGCCCCCCGCACCACCTCGCCGAGCCAGTCGGCGCTACCGCGGCGGCCTGGGATGGTGCAGCATGTGCGGCCCATGGGCCTTCGCCTTCGCTCCCAGGTCGCCTCGGTCGCAGTGCTGCTCGCCGGTCTGATTGGCTGCACGCCCCAAGGGGCCAAGGAGCCCCGCAGCAACGCGGACGCGGGGGTGTCCAAGGTGTTCTTGGAGGCCTTCCACGGCGAGATGACGAAACCCGAAGCGCCGGAAGCGTACCTGGCGGCGATCGAGTTCGCGGTCGGCCACGCTGACGACGAGAATGCGCTGCCTGCGCTGGTCGCGTCGGTGGATGCCCTGCTCGAGGGCGGCGGCGGTCCCGCGGGAGCACAGGCCATCGCTTATCGATCGCGCGAGAACTTCCAGAAGATCGCGATCGGCCTGCGACAGGCATGGGAGGCGCTCGATGGCGTCGACGCACCGTCCGCGCCGTTCATGCGCGTAGCGATCGCGCGGGGCTTGCACGGCATGGCCCTGTTCACGGGGGAGACGCGTGGCGCCAACGTCTGGTTCGAGCGTCGCGGCTGCGTGACCGAGGCGACCGTCGTCGGGCCGCTCGACACATCACCGCTCACTGCGCTCGACGACGCGCCCAAGACGCCGGGCACGGGCGCGTTCCCCAAGAGCTACGCGAGCGAGAACGCGTTCAACCCTGCCCTCGTCACGGCGGTGCCAGCCAACGGCTGCTCGCTCGACGTCGGCGGCGCCAGCGACAAGCCCGGCCTGCGCGAGGTGGTGCTGCACGTCGCGAATCCCAAGGCCCAGCGGCTGAGCGTGCTCCTGGCGGCGACGGCGACCACCGTGGTGGAGCTCGCCGGGGTGAAGGTGGCGGAGCGCAGACTGGACGCGGGTTGGTCGCAGCTCGTGGTGATGGGCCACGCCAAGGCGGAGGAGGGCGTGGTGCGCGTGGTGCTGCGCGTCGCCGACAAGGGTGACGGGGGCAACGTGGAGCTCTCGATCGTCGACGAGAGCGGGTTGCCGCTGAAGGTGAGCGCGCCCAAGGCCGGCGACGAGGCGCTGGCCAAGGTCAGCGCGCCCATGGCGCTCGCGTTCGACAAAGGCGCCGTGTCCGAGGCCGACCACGTCACGCGCGCCGCCGCGTTGCTCAGCATCGGCGATCCGCGCCGCGCAGAACAAATGTTGGAGAAGGCGCTGCTCAAGAAGCGCGAGGGACACGACGCCGCATTCCACTTGCTGTGGATCCGCGCCATGGAGCGAGCGGGCGACATGACCGAGTGGAAGCGCGTCGAGCTGACGCGCAGCTCGATCGACGAAGTGAAGAAGCTGGCGCCCACCGCCTGGGAGGCCAAGGCCGTGTCGGCCAGCCTGCTGCAGCGGCGCAAGGGCTACAGCGACGGCACCTTCGAGGCGCTGGCCGAGCTCGGCGTCACCCGGCCGGACGCAGATCTGAGCAAGCTCGGGCTGATGGAGCTGTCGCTGGTGTTGGACCTCGCGCGCCAATCCAGCCTGCCCGATCTGGCCGAGCGCGCCTTCAACGCCATCGTCAAGCTCGCACCAGGTTCGCCGTTGGTGGCTGGGCTGGACGTGTCGCTGCACCCGCGCTCGGGCCGCGAGTGGCTGAAGATCGCCTGCGAAGGCGGACTGAGCCGCGCGTCGTCGAGCTGCGCCGACGCGAAGGCCTCGCTCGGCGACAGGAAGGGCGCCATCGAGGAGCTCGCCAAGCTGCGCGCGCTGTTGTCCATGCCGCGCTCGTACCTGACGCGCGAGTACGAGCTGCGCCAGCAGATGGGCGACGACAAGGGCGCGCTCGCTGTGTACGAGAAAATCTTGCCCTGGGAGCGATCCACCTCGCAGGTGCTGCCGCTGCTCGCGCGCATGCCCAACAAGGACGACGCCAAGAACTACGCTCGCCGCGAGCTCTTGAAGGATCGCTCGCGCTCGTTCACCGCCGGCCAGCTTGGCCTCACGTTCGGTGAGCCGTCCAAGGACGCCGCCAAGTTCGAGGACGAAGGCAAGCAGTTGGTGGCCAAGGACCGCAAGGAGCAGCTCCTGCCGGGCGCCGCCACCGCGGTGCTGAAGCACGTGGAGCACTACGGCATGGACGACGATGGGTTCATGCACGTCGTCATCTACGATCTGCGCCGCGTGTCGGGCACCACCGACGTGGAGCGCGCGATCTACGTCGAGCAGCCCATGGTGGACGGCCGCGGCATGATGCGCCCGCTTCGCCGTCGCGTTCACAAGCAGGACGGCCGCGTGCTCGAGGCGCAGGCGGCGTCTTTCATGGGCGGCGGCGATCTCTCGCAGCTCGAGAAGGGCGACTACGTCGAGCACTTCATGGAGGGCTACTACGTGCCCAACGAGCTCGGCGAGTACACGGTGGACACACCCGATCTATTGCCCGAGCGCACCAGCATCGCCGACGCCGAGGTGGTGCTTCGCCTACCGGACTCGTTCAAGGCCACGTTCTGGACGCACGCGTTGCTCGGCAAACCGGTCGAGACCAAGGCGGGCAACTACAAGCTGCTCACCTACCGCCTCAAGAACCAAGCGCCGCGCCGGATCGAGGATGGGTTGCCTTGGCTCGAGCGCGGCGTGCGCATCAGCTTCGGCACGCAGACATGGGAGAAGGTAGGGCGCGCGGTTGGCGAGAACATCAAGGGACTGATGGACGACGATCCGTTCATCGCCCGCTTCGCCGAGCTGGTGCCCGTCAAGGAGAAGGGCTCCGAAGCGGCGCTGGTGGGAGCCGTCGTGGACCACGTGGGCAAGACCATCAAGATGGCGTCTGGAGGGGGTGAGCTCAGCGACTTCTCCAGCTTCTCTGGCGGCGGTGGCGGCCGAGGCATGTCGGTGCGCGCGATGGTCGAGGAGGGCATGGGCAGCCGCACCTGGCTCATCTACCGCACGCTGCGCGAGCTCGGCGTGGACGTGGACCTGGCCGTAGCGGAGACCGAGCCCTTCTCTGCAGCGCCGAACTTCCCACCTCACCCCGGGCGCTTCCGCAAGCCACTCGTGATCGCGCGCATCGACTCGGGCGATGTGTGGATCGACGCCGACATCGAAGGGCCGCCGCTGCCGCCGGGCCGGGTCAGCCCCGAGCTGCGCGGTCGCAGCGCGATCCTGAGCTCGGGCCAGATCGGCCCAGTGCCTGTCTCGGGCAATGATCCGGTGGACGAGGTGAGCGTGGACCTGACGCTGGACGCTTCCGGGACGGCCAAAGGCAAGGTCTCTCTCCAGCTGCGCGGGCGCCAGGCGCAGTCGCTGTCGGAGTCGTTCAACTACGTGGTCGGCGAGGACCGGCGCAACATGTTGCGCGGCGTGGTGCAGGCGTGGTTGCCCTGGGCCAGCGTGGACGACGTGTCGCTCGCCACCAAGGAGGGCTCGTGGGAGGTGGGCCTCACGGCCGAGGTCACCATCCCCGGCTTCGGCAGCATCGAGGGCAAGGAGGGCAAGACCTGGATCCTGCCTGGCTACGACCCGGGTCGCTCTGGCACTCTGGCGTCGATCTACGCGTCGAAGGTGGAGCGCGCGAGCGCCCTCAACATCGACATGCCCATCCAGTACCGCCTGAAGCGGCGCACCAAGCTGCCAGGCAACGCCAAGATCGAGAAGTTGCCTTCGGTGGTGGAGCAGAAGAGCACGTTCTTGAACGCCGGCCGCAAGCTCAGCGTCGAAGGCGACACGATCGTGGAGGAGTTCGACATGAACCTGCCCACCGGCACCGTCTCGCAAGACGCTTATCGCGCGTTCCTCGACACGCTGCAGGCCACTGACTCGGGCTTCCTCGCCGGCATCCGCGTGCGCGTGAAGCCCTGACGCGCGCATGATCGCGATTCAAGACGGCGTGCCGCTGGCCCCGTTGACCACCATGGGCGTGGGCGGGCCAGCGCGCCACTTCACGCGGGTCGAGAGCGAGCAGGAGTTGCGCGCGGCGCTGGCGTGGGCCCGTGAGCGCGAGCTCGCTCCGTTTCTGCTGGGCGGCGGCTCGAACCTCGTGGTCTCGGACGCAGGCCTCCCCACGTTGGTGGTGCGCACGGCGCTGCGTGGCGTGCGCAGCGAGGAGCGGGGGCACGAGACGCGCGTGACCTTCTCGGCGGGCGAGCCCTGGGACGACGCGGTGCGCTTCACGGTCGAGCGAGGACTCTGGGGGCTCGAGTGCCTGTCCGGCATTCCCGGCGACGTAGGCGCGACCCCGATCCAGAACGTCGGCGCGTACGGCTGCGAGGTCGCAGACAGCTTGGTCGAGGTGGTTGCGATCGATCGCAGCACTGGCGAGCGTGTGAGCTTGAACCGCGAAGCGTGCGGCTTCGCCTACCGCGACAGCGTATTCAAGCGCAGCTTGCGCGACCGCCTGGTGATCGTCGAGGTGACGTTCGCGCTCTCGCGCGGGCGCAGCATGGAGTATCGCTACGCTGAGCTCTCACGCGCGCTGGCCACTCGCAACCAAGACGACGCTCGCCAAGTGCGCGAGACGGTGCTCGAGCTCCGGCGCAACAAGTCGATGTTGTTCGAGCCCGAGCGGGAGAATGGGCGCAGCGTCGGGTCGTTCTTCACCAACCCGATCGTGACCAGCGAGCACGCAGACGAAGTGGAGGCGCGGGCGCGTTCGAGCGGTGCGCTCGCCGCGGGCGAGACGATGCCTCGCTTCCCGGCTGCATCCGATCGGGTGAAGCTGGCTGCGGGGTGGTTGATCGAGCGCTCCGGCTTGAACAAGGGCACTCGCGACGGGTGTGTGGGGCTCTCCAGCAAACACGCGCTCGCCATCGTGAACTTGGGGGGCGCCACGGCTCGCGAAGTGATCGCGTTCGCGACGCGCGTGCAAGCGCACGTCGAGACGGTGTTCGGCGTCACGCTCCACACCGAGCCGGAGCTGGTCGGCTTCGAGCCGAGTCAGCTCGGCTCGCTGCGCGCTACTTGATCGAGACGGTCTTCGACACGGTCATCGCCGGGCCGGAGAACTTGGGCACGCTCAGACCGCGGAACAGGCCGGCGATGCAGCTGCCAGTGGGTGTGCCTGCGAAGGGCGGTCCCACGGTGGCCTGGGTGGCCTTGCCGCTGGGCGCGAACGTGACCTGCACCTTGGTGCTGCCCGTGAGGTCGCCCTTCTTGCAGCCCTTGGCGCCGCCCGCCGCGCTGCTGAGCGCCGCGGAGGCCGCGCCGCGGTCGAAGGGCGTGTCGCCCGAGCCGCCCTGGTCCTTGGGCTCCTCCTTCTTGGGCTCCTCCTTCTTGGGCTCCTCTTTCTTCGGATCGGTCTTCTTCGGGTCTGCCGCCAGCGAGGAGGTGTTGGTGGCGGTCGTCTTCGGATCCAGCGAGGCGACGGGCTCGCTGCTGGCGGACGCAGAGGCCGACGTCGACCCGCTCGCGGAGGCGGACGCGGTGTCGGTGGCCGAAGCAACGAGCGCCGCGCTGGCAGTGTCGGCGGCCTTCGAGGTGTCACTGGCCTTGGCCGTCGTGTCCGAGGTTTTGTCTGCCGGCTTGCTGTCGGCGGTCGCGGTCTTGGAGTCGGCCTTGGCGTCGGACTTGTCGCCACCAGCCATGACGAAGAAGAGGATGCCGCCAACCAGGGCGAGCGCACCGAGTCCACCGATGATCATCGGCACCGGGCTCTTCTTCTGTGGCGGCTGCGCGTACGACATCGCCGCGGCCATGGGCGACGCGGAGATGGGCGCCACGCTCGGAGGTGGCGGGGGCGGCTCGTAGAAGGGTGCGTTGAGCGGTGGCGGCGCCAACATCGGGGCGGTGGCGCTGCCACCACCCAAGCTCAGGATGTCGTCGACGCGGTCGTTTCTGGCTGCGAAGGCGTTCTTCTTCTCGGGCTTCGTCGCGACCTGCGCTTCTGCGGCCGCGAGGTCCTTGAGCGAGAACAACACCGAGGTCTCGTTGCGCTCGCCCACGTGTTTGTCGAAGCCTGGTGGCGGACCTTGCGGCGGCGCCGCTGCCACCTCTTCCAGTCCGCCGCCGCCGCCGAACAGATCGACGTTGCTGGCGCGGCTCTGCTGCCGGCGCGCCGCGCTCGGCGCAGCTGCCGCCGCCGCGAGCGGTGCACCGTAGCCACCGTTGTGGCTCGGCTGTGCAGCAGGCGGCGCCGGCTCCGACGGGGTCGTGGCCGCGAGCAGCTGAGCCAGCTCCGGGACTTGCAGCAGCGGAAGCCAATCCCCCATCCCGTCGCGCCAAACATAGGTGTCGCTGTTCAGCGCCCCCTTGGCGTACTCGGTGAGGATCTGGGCCGTGGTCATGGTGCGCTGATCGTCGTCGGTGACGCTGACCGTCCACTCGTCCGGGTTGCCGCCGCCGACGTCCATGCTGGGTGGCTGCGACAGGAGCTGGGTGGCGGCCTGGTCGTCGAAGCCGCCAGCCGCTTCGGCCTGCAGCTGAGCGATCACACCGGGGTCATTGCCGTTGACGACAATCGTGCTCGAGCACTTCTTGCACTTGATCTTGATGACCTTGCCGACGACCTTCTCGTCGGCGATGGTGTACTTCGCCGCGCAGGACTGACACGAGATTTTCATCCCCTCGACCCTCCAGCGGCGCACGTAGGCGGGCGCTGCATTGGCATTCTGCTCCGGGCTGGATGGGGGACCTGGCTCGGGGCAGCAGTTTGATGACGTTGTCGATGATACGGTTGGGACGGAATACCGATCAAGGTAGCGGGGGGTCGGCGCCGGTCAACCGCGTAGAGAGCAGCTCATTTGTCGTGGTTTTGGCTGATCGCCTTCGAACCCTGTACGTCTGTGCCCTGGTGGGGCTGATCCTGGCGCTTTGCCCGGGGAAAGGCCTGGCGCAGGACCAACCCACCCTGAGCGGCACGTGGTCTGCCACCTCCATGAGCGAGAAGTGGAGCACGTCCGAGTGGGGCGACGCTTGCGGACCCAAGCCCACCGGCAGCGGCGCGCCCGGCGGCACCGTCACCATCACGCAAGCCGGTGGCGAGCTCAACATCAGCGGCGCGGGCCGCTCGTTCTCCACCACGCAGTGCTGGGAGCAGATGCCAGGGCTCAAACGCACGAGCCACTCTGGCGGGCAGCGCGGCTGGAGCTCCACCTGCACCAGCGCGCCGGGCGACCCTCGCCGCGCGATCGTAGCCACGCGTTTGTCGGCCACCGACGACACGATCGTGTTCAACGAGACGGGCGCGTTCGAGTTCGCGATCGACAACACCGCCTGCAAAGCGAGCGTGTCGCGCTCACGCTCCTTCAAGTTGATCAAGCGCGCGGGCGAGGAGACGGCGCCAGTGCCCAGCGCGAGCGCGCCGCCTCCACCTCCGCCGGAGCCAGTCAAGACCGCCGAGCCGAGCAAGCCTGCGGGCGAGTGTGATCCCGACGCAGCCCCCGCACGCTTCGAGCTGCGCCCAGCGCGCAAGCTGCTTCGCCCCGGTGAGAGCTTCACGCTCACCAGCACGGTCAACGACAACCGCGGCTGCCGACTTTCCATCACGCCCGAGCTCAGCGTGGCCGAGGGCCCGCTGCAGAAGAGCATCAAGATCGACAGGCTCACCATCGCCGCCGACAAGGACGCACCCGAGGGCCGCGCCGAGGTCGTGGCCAGCTTGGGGGGCAAGTCGGTCACGATCGTGATCGAGCTCACCCCGGCCGACAAATACGACGAGCTGCTCAAGCTGCGCGGCCTGAACGCCGCTGGCGAAGACGATCGGGCGGCCGTGGCGGAGATCGCGGCCGCGTTCGGTGGAGCGCCGAGCACGGCCGAAGACACCGCCAAGAAGCGGCGCGTGACGTTTCTCGTCGTGGTCGGCGGCGTCGCGGCGTTGCTGGGTCTCGTGGGCCTCGCGCTGCTGCGGCGAGGCAAACGGGCGCACGAGCGCGAGACGGAGTCAGTCGACTTCGTGCCGCCGTCGAACGTGGCCTTGTTCGACGCCGCTGGGCAATCGCTGGCGTGCCCCCAGTGCGGACGTGTGTACCCGGTCAGCGCCGGCTTCTGCGAGACCGACGGCTCCGCGCTCGTGGGAAGCAGCGCGCCGGCTCCCGCTGGGTTGGCAGAGCCGCCCGCAGCGCCACCGGCGGCATCCGCCCGAAGGCCCGCGAAGAAGGCGCCAGACAAGATCTGCCCCAACTGCGGCGACCGCTTCGGTGCGGACGCGGGCTTCTGCGGCAAAGATGGCACCCAGCTCGTGCCCATCAACTGAGCGCTGCGCCTCCGAAGGCCTTGCAACCCGCGCGCGGGCGTTCTCTCCTTCTCGCGCATGAGCTTGTCCGACGAGATCGCAGCGCTCGACCCGGTCACGCGTGAGCGGTTGCACGCGCGTGGCTTCAAACCCGAGCGCCTGATCGCGTGGGCCAGCACGATGGGCGTCGGCAAGGACGAACGCAACCGACTGCGAGGCAGGGTGGAGCCTCCGAAGGAGAGCGACCTCGTCTCGCTGGCGCCCGTCGGATCGGCGGAGCACACCCGGCTCTATCAGCTCGGGTTGGAGCAGCTGCAGCAGGGGCGCGTGGCGCTGTGCGTGTTGGCAGGCGGAATGGCGACGCGCATGGGCGGCGTGGTGAAGGCGCTGGTCGAGGCGCTGCCAGGTCGCACCTTCCTCGAGCTTCGACTCGCCGAGCAGCGCAGCCTCGAGCAGCTCGCGGGCAAGCCGGTGCCGCTTTGGCTGATGACGAGCGAGGCCACCTGCGCGCCCATCTCTCGAGCCTTGGGCGAGAGGCTGGATGGTGATCGCGTGGCCGTGTTCGAGCAATGCGTCGCGCCGCGACTCACCCCCGAAGGCCACCTGTTCTTCGAGCAAGACGGCGACCTCAGCATCTACCCCACCGGCCACGGCGATCTGCCCGAGGCGCTGCGCCAGAGCGGGTTGCTCGCGCGTTTCTTGGAACGGCGAGGCGACGGCTACGTGTGGCTCGCCAACTTGGACAACCTCGGCGCTGGCGTAGATCCCGCCATGCTCGGCCTCTTGCTCGACACCAAGACCGACCTGATGGTCGAGATCGTGGACAAGGTGGGCACCGACCGCGGCGGCGTTCCGGTGCTGTGGGACGACAGGCGCATCATCGCCGAAGAGTTCCGCCTGCCCACCGGCGTGGATCCGACGCAGATCCGCGTGTTCAACACCAACACCTTCGCTTGCCGCGCTCGACGCTTGCTCGATTTGGACTTCGAGTTCAGCTTCGTGGAGGTGGAGAAGACCGTCGAGGGCAGGAAGGCGGTGCAGTTCGAGCGCCTGCTCGGCGAGATGACGGTCGCGATCGAGCCCATGTTCTTGCGCGTCCCGCGCACGGGCCCCGAGTCGCGCTTCTTGCCGGTGAAAGACAACGACGAGCTCGCCCGCAGGCGCCCCGAGATCGAAGCTTTGGCGCGCGCGCGCGGGATGCTCTCGTGAGGCGCGCCCGCGTCGCGCTCGCGCTGCTCCTGGCGATCAGCGCTACCTCCGGCGCAGAGGTCTCCGCCGCGCCACCGATCAGCATCAGCGACAGCCTGCCCATCCCCGGACGCAGCTTGGCGGCGACCGACGACGCCACCGCCGTGGCGCTCAACCCAGCGAACGTGGCCTTCTTGCCCGCGCCCGAGCTGCGCTGGATGTTCACCTACACGGGCGACCACGCTGACTTGCCCGCGCGCGGTCACGCCATCGACCTCGCCGCGCCGCTCTGGTTCTTGGGCGGCGGACTGCGCGTGGAGCTGCACAACCCGCCACTCGAGGCGCCGGCCCCGTTCGTCAACGAGTACCAGTGGGTACGCGCCGCGGTGGCGGGCCGCCTGGACCACTGGCTCGCGCTCGGCCTGGGCTTGGGTTGGTCGATCTCGGACGTGCCCCAGCTCGACGGGCAGTTCTCCATGAGCGCCGGCTTCACGCTGCGGCCCACCGAGTGGCTGTCATGGTCCGGGGTCGCGCGTGACTTCAACGCTCCGGTCAGCCGCGACGAGGTCACCTCTTCGTTCCGATCGTGGGACACCGGACTCACCTTCCGACCCGTCACGGGGCTGCGCGATTTCGAGCTGTCGGTGGAGGGACGCTTCTTCGATCAGCTGGGCGAAGGCTCCCTCAAGTCGGGCGTCGGGGTCGACATCCCGTTCGGCCGCTTGCGCGGAGACGTGCGGCTCCACGAGCTCGACTTCGACGACCCCAAGCTCACGGTGACGGCAGGCCTGGACGTGAACTGGGGCCCGGCGCAGCTGGCCGCGGGCTCGCTGTTCGGCAACGGCATCGGCCTGGCGGACTCGGGCTTTTACGTCGGCGCGGCTTTGCGCGGGTACCGCGAGGCAGGCATCCCGCTGCCCAAACGCGTCGCGCGCATCGACATCAACGAGACCCCGGGCACGCGCGGGCACGTGCGGCTGCTGAGACGACTGTGGGCCCTGGCCGAGAACGACGAGGTCGACGGCGTGCTCTTGGTGCTCAAGGACGAGCCGTCCGCGTCACTCGCGCACGCAGAGGAGCTGGGCGACGCGATCCGCACGCTGAAGGCCCACGGCAAGAAGGTCGCTTGCCACCTGGAAGATGCCGGCGGCCGTTCGCTGTTCGCCTGTTCGCAGGCCGATCGCATCGGCATCAATCCCGCCGGGGGGTTGCGCTTCTCGGGCTTCTCCTCTCGCTATTTCTACTTTGGCGGCACGCTCGACAAGCTGGGCGTAAAGGCGGACTTCGTGCGCATCGGCCCGCACAAGAGCGCGGCGGAGCAGCTGACCAAGACGGGCGCGACCCACGTCGCGCGAGCGGATCACCAAGACCTGGTCGATCAATACGAGAGCATGTTCGTGCACGATGTGGGCGGCGGCCGAAAGATCCCCGCGAGCTTGCTGCGCGAGCGGCTGAAGCAGGGCCCCTTCTTGGCCAAGGAGGCCCGCCAAGCAGGCTTGGTCGACAACCTGGTCTACCCCGACGAGCTGGGTCGCTTCATGAAGGAGGTCATGGGTGGCGACGTCGCGATCGTGAAGTCGCTGCCGTTCTCCAACGCTCCCAAGCGTTGGTCCAGCGACGACAAGATCGCCCTCATCTACCTCGCTGGGGACATGGTCGACGGCGAGAGCCAGACCATCCCGTTGATCAACATCCGCTTGGCGGGCTCGCGCACCATCGGCGGCGCGCTCAAGCAAGCGCGCGACGACGCCTCGATCAAGGCGGTGGTGTTCCGCATCGAGACCGGGGGCGGCTCGTCGTTGGCGGCTGACGTGATCCTGCGTGAGGCCCAGCTCTTGGCCAAGAAGAAGCCCGTGGTCGTGTCGATGGGATCGGCCGCCGCGAGCGGCGGCTACTACGCGGCCATGGGCGGCGGCACCGTGATGGCAAACCGCGCCACAGTCACCGGGTCGATCGGCATTTTTTACGGCAAGGTCGACGTGACCGGCCTGCTCGGCAAGTTGGGCGTGGGCACCGATGTCTCGCGCTCGTCGTCTCGCGCTGACGCGGAGTCGTTCTTCCGCCCCTTCACCGACGAAGAGCGCGCCGTGCTCACTGGCAAGGTGAAGAGCTTCTACGACGTGTTCATCGCTCGCGTGGTCGAGGGCCGGAAGATGACCGCGGCCGACGTCGACGCTGTCGCGCGCGGCAGGGTGTGGACCGGCGCTCAAGCCAAACAGCACAAGCTGGTGGACAAGGTGGGCGGGCTGCGTGAGGCGTTCGAGGAAGCGCGCTCGCTCGCCCGGCTCCGCGACGACGTCGCCGTCGTCGAGCTGCCCGAAGAGGACGACTCGCTGCTCGGCTTCTTGCTCAAGCTGGTGGGGCTGACCAGCGCGCAGCCGGGCTTCTTCTTGCCGCCTGCACTGTTCGACGTAGCACGCGCTCTCTCACCGTTCCTGGTGTACGACTCGTCGATCCCCCTCGCTAGGGTGGAGCTGTTCGAGGAGGGTGGCTACCCGGCGAGGATGATGCAAGGACCGAGCGACGACGGCGACGCCGCCTCGTTCGACGAGGATGACGGTCTGTGGTAGCCGGCGACGAACACCCACTGCTCACGGCGCGCGCGGCGCGCATCTCGATCGACGATCGCGTGGTGTGGAGCGATCTCAGCTTCGAGGCCCGCGGGCCTCGCCTGGTGCTGGTCGGCGCGCACGGGCCTTTGTTCGCTGCGTTGAGCGGCATCCCGCTGGGCGCGCTCGACAGCGCCCGCGCCGCCGCGCACGACGACGACCTGCCTGCCCAGGGCAGCGCGCGCGTGAGCGCCGGCGAGTTGTGCGTGGGGGGTCGCCCCGTGGGCAGCGCCGCGCACTTCGCGAGTGTGGGCTGCGTGCCGCTCGACGCGCCGGCGGCCCCCGACGTGAGCGTGCTCGAGCTGATGCGCACGCACGTGCGCCTAGGCGCCGGGGCGCGCGAAGTGGACCGGCGCGCGCTGTCGGCGCTGAGCACGGTGGGCCTCGGTGCAAGCGCCAAGCGACCGGTGCGCTCGTTGAACGGTGCGGAGCGCAGGGTGCTCTCGATCGCGGCGGCGATCAGCTGCGAGCCCCTCGTGCTGATCGCGGATCGCCCGCTGTCGGGATTGACTGGCGCAGCCGCCGAGCAAGTGTTCCTGGCCCTCTCCAGCGCGTGCGCTGGACGCGGCGCGATCGTGTTCGTGTCGGACCTCGTCCCTGGTACGCCCGATGGCACGCTCGCGCGGGCAGCCTCGGATCTGTGCGTGTTCCACGCTGGGTCCCTGGTGGCGTGCGGCCCCCCGGGAGAGGTGCTGCGCGGCGCGCGGCTGTTCCGACTGCAGGTCACGGCGAACGCCGAGCCGCTCCGCGCCGCGCTGGAGGAGCTCGGCATGGAGCTCCGCGGTGGGCCCCACCACTTCGCGCTCTCGCTCGGCAGCGAGCACAGCGCGAGCGACGTGCTCGCCGCGGCCAGCCGCGTGCGCGCCTCCGTGGTCGAGCTGGTGCCGGTGATCGGCTGAGAGCTCCTTTCGGCCAGCGCGTCGCTCATGTACCGTGCCGGGCATGGCAGACTCCGACGTCGCCAGCTCGCCGCGCTCTCCCGCGAGCGGCAAGCTCGCGATCCTCACAGGTCTCTCGCTCGCCGCGTCGGCCATCCCGTTGCCGCTGCTGCCGGATCGCCTGATCTTCCAAATTCGCGGGGCCATCGCGCAGGACGTAGCCGGGCGCCATGGTCTGAGCCTGACGACCGAGGCGCGGCGGGTGCTCGCGGAGTCCGGCAGTGACTCGCCGATGCGCGACGTGCTCAAGCGGGGCCTGGGGTTCCTGAGCAAGACGTTCGTCAAGAAGCTGAGCCCCCTCTCGGCGGTGTTCACCGCCAGCTCCGCGTTCGACGTGTTCGCGACCGGGCACCTGCTCGAGCGCTACCTGGAGCGCCACCGCGGCTCCAAGTCCGTTCGCATCCAGGTGGAGGAAGCCGCTGCGTTGCGAAAGCTGATCGAGTCGGCGATCGTGCGGGCGTTCTCGCCTGCGCTGAAGTCCACGCCGATGCCGATCTTGCCCCCGGTGGAGGACCTGCGCGACGAGTTCACACGTTGGATGGACACCATGCTGATGTTGGGTGCGGGCTTGCCGGGCTACGTGGAGCGCCGGCTGGATGCCGCGTTCGACGCGCTCGTGGCCGAGCACGGCTCCCCCGCGTAATGGCGAGATCGGCCAAGGCCGCGGTGGTCGACGAGCGCTCCGCGCGCGCAGAGCTCGGCAAGGCGCGCACGGTGATCGTCAAGATTGGGTCCAAGAGCCTGAGCGGTGACGCTTGGGAGCGCATGGCCGGGGAGGTGGCTCTGCTGCGCGACGCTGGCCGGCGCGTCGTGATCGTGTCGAGCGGAGCGATCGCGCTCGGCACCCAGAGGCTCGGCTTGCGCACGCGCCCCAAGGACATGGCGTGGCTTCAGGCCGCAGCGGCGGCTGGCCAGAGCGCGCTGATGCAGCGCTGGGAAGCGGCGCTCGGTCCGCGTGGCATCACAGCGGCGCAGGTGCTGCTGACGCACGCGGATCTGGCCGACCGAGCGCGCACCAACAACGCCCAACGCGCGCTCTCGGCGCTGGCTGAAGCAGGGTCGATCCCCATCATCAACGAGAACGACGCGGTCAGCGTCGAGGAGATCAAGTTCGGCGACAACGACCAGCTCGCGAGCATGGTGGTGCCGCTGGTGGGCGCCGATCTGCTGATGCTCCTGTCGGACGTCGAGGGGCTGCTCGACGACAGAGGTCGTCGAGTCTCCTTCGTGCGCAGCGTCGAACGGGAGGCCCGCGCGTTCGCCGGCGTCTCCAAGTCCGGGGTCGGCACGGGCGGGATGATCAGCAAGATCGATGCGGCCGAGCGCGCCACCTTGGCCGGCGCGAGCGTCGTGATCGCGCACGCCAAGAGCCCCCACGTGATCTCGCGTGTGCTGTCCGGAGAAGACGAGGGCACCTTGTTCGCCGCTCCTGCCGCGCGGCTCAGCGCACGCAAGCACTGGATCGCGTTCACGCTCCGGCCCCGCGGCGCGCTGATCTTGGATCGAGGGGCGGTTCAAGCGGTGGCGCAGAACCGCAGCGTCCTGGCCGTTGGGGTGATGGGCGTGCGGGGGGCATTCCAGCCCGGCGACGCAGTCTCGCTCCTCGATCAGGAGGGCGTCGAGGTCGCCCGCGGGCTCGTGCGTCTGTCAGCAGTCGACGCAGCCCGGACCGCCGGCCGCCGCTCGGAGGAAGGTCACGCGCACGAGCTCGTACACCGAGACGACTTGGTGTGGCTGCCGCGGGAAGCCTGACGTCGCACCTCTGCCCACCTAAAATGGGGCGCCAGAAACAAAGTCGCCCGCGCTGTGTCAGACCACAACCTGGAGGACGGGCGAATGGGGAAGCTGGGCGTGCTGCTGAACGGGGTGCTGTTGAGCGGGGTGTTGACGATCCTGCTGGTCGGCTCGGAAGGGACGGCCGCCCCTGTGGTCGAGGTCCGCAGCGACGACCTGAACGCATTGGAGGCCGAGGTGGCCACGGCGCCCACCGCCGCCAACGTGGCCGAGCTCGGCGCCTGGTACCTGGACCACGGTCAGCCCGGCTTGGCCCAGTCGCTGTTGGACTCTCACGAGACGGTGCGCGCCCCGGAGGTGAGCCACCTGCGGTCACGGGTAGCGCTCGCGCAGGGCCAGGTCGACGAAGCCCTTCGTCACGCCGAGGTCACCGTGCTCGAGTGCGACGACTCCCCCTGCTCGCCCGCGCTGATCGGGCGTGCCCTGCGACAGGTGGAGTTCTTGGGAGCCATGAACGCCGCCGGGATCGTCGACCCGCGCAAGGACCCGGTCCAGACCCAGGTCGCCCTGGTGCGCAGCACCCGCGAGGTGAAGTTGGTCGGTGCCTACTGACGGGCTCGCGGGTCCAAAAAAAAATCCTGTCTCACCAAAGGTCCTCTACGCTCGTTCGTCCAACCGCAGCTTCCCTGCTTCCAGCTTCTTTCCGCTTCTCCCTTCATCGTCGGTCCGCTCCCCCGAACGAGGACTCGTGAGCATCAAGCGGTCTCTCCTGACACACGCTCCCCGCCTGCTTGCGGGCGCTGGCGCGGCTGCGCTGCTCGGCGGGTGCTTGTTGCGCCCCGCGAAGATGGAATCGCCGCAGCCCGCCGCCGAGGACGACAACCTCAATCGGCCGTTTTTGGCGCCGCTCGAGCTCACCGACGATCCGGTTCAGGACGCGATCGTGCGCGTGGTCGGCACGGTGAGCTGCACCGGCACGCTCATCGCCGACGACCTCGTGTTGACCGCCCACCATTGCGTCAGCGCGCGTGACCATGAGGGCAACGTGCAGAAGCGCGACATCGACGCGACGCACGTGCACGTCGAGCTGGGCGGCGACGACCTGCCATGGGGAGAAGTGAGGGTAAAAGCGATCGTCACGCCGGCGTGCGGCTACGAGCAAGGCACCGGGGACGTGGCGATTCTGGTGCTCGCGCGCAAGTTGGTGGGCATGCCCACCTTCGAGCCGCGCACCACCAGCGGGCCCTCGCTCGAGGAGGAGATCACGCCGTGGGGCTTCGGGCGCTGCGCCCACTCGGAGAGCACCATCCGCCGCCAGAGCCGAGCCGGCGGCGCCATCAACGCCATCGACCGCGGCGTGTTCCGCGCCGACGCATCCATCTGCCCGGGCGACAGCGGAGGGCCGGTCGTGAACAGTCGCCGCGAGGTGGTCGGCGTGATCTCGGCCGCCGTCATGGACACCGACGCGAACACGAAGGACAGCGCCTACTTCGCTCGGTTGGACAAGTTCCAACAGCTGTTCTCGGCAGCCAGAGAGATCGCAGACGGGGCCAGCCCGGCCGAGCTGCCCCCCTATCGCTCCTGCGAATAGGCCCGCGATTTTTCCCTGGCCGAGGAGCCCTGCTAGCATCCTCGGGTGCCCAAGTTTTTGAAGGGGTTGCTGTGGGTCGCCGGGCTTACAGGCCTGGTCGTCCTGCTGCTCCGGGCGCTCCTGTTCAAGGTGTGGACCGTGCCCGACGATCCCATCCTCGCCGCGTCGCTCGCGCCTTCACTGAACGGAGGCGATGTGGTGCTCGTCCTGACCAAGGGCGAGCGCGGAGTCGGGGATCTGGTGCGGTGCACCGATCCCGAGGACGCCCAACGTTGGGTCGTCGGACGCATCTATGGCACCCCCGGCGACCGCGTCGCCGTCAGCAACGGGATCGTCTCGATCAACGGGCGAAGGTACGCAACCACCGAGGCCTGTCTGGAGGACTCGGTCGACACCGTCGATCCGCGCAGCGGTGCCCCGGTGAAAATCTCCTGCTCGCGTGTCGAGGTAGCCGGGGGTTGGCACTTCATGGGTCGAGGGGCAGAGACGGCGAGCCACGACATTCCCGAGCACACCGTGGGCGCAGACCGCTTCTTCCTGATCAGCGACAACCGCAGCTCGCCCGAGGATTCGCGACACTTCGGCGCCGTGTTCGCGGCTCAGTGCGTCGACAAGATCTCGTTCAGGCTGTGGGGCAAGGAAGGGTTCGGAGCCTCCAAGCATCGCTTCGACGTGATCCGTTGAGCCAGCGGGGAGCTTGACGCTGAGCTGGGCCAGGGGCGAGCATACGCGGACTTTCTCATGAGGTGATTCGGTTGGACGGCGAGCGCACAGAGGTCGGCATCGTCTGCGGACTTTGCGACCAGTGGAACGCAGTCGGCTCCACCGGTTGCTCGTCCTGTCAGAACGACTTGTCGCTGGTTCCTCGGCGGTCGATCGCGCCCAAACCCGGGTCCATCGCACCCCAACCCGAGGCAGCTGCCCCGACATCTTCAGCGGTCGCTGCGAGCGCAGCGGCCCCGGCCTCGCCTTCGACTGCGCCCGCGGCGGGGCCCAAGGTCGCCGGCGGCACCAACCCTGGCGCGCCAGCACCGCTGCGTCGCCCGTCGGCACTGGCGATGATGGCGATGCGTCCGAACACGGCGCGCAAACCCGGGGAAGATCCGCGCGCCGAGCCGGTCGAATCCAAGCCCCGAACGCCGCCACCCAGCGCGGCCCCCGTCGTCCCGAAGTCCAAGCCGCGACAAGAAACGTTCGATTACAGCAAGCTGTCCCAGGAGGAGTTGATGGAACAGGCCCGCCACTTCGTTTGCCGCTCGTGCTCCAGCAGCGTTCCCATGGGGCACAAGTTCTGCGGCCGCTGCGGAGACGCCGTCCCTCCGGAGATTCTCAGCGCTCAGACGCTGTTCTTCGGCGACATGCAGAACCCCGCGAAGGCGAAGCTCATCCTCATCCGCGGTGAGGGCATGGACGGCCTGTCGTTCCACCTCAAGGCCGAGCAGCACGTGGTCGGTCGCGACGGGCAGCTGCCTTTCCCCGACGACCCTTTCGTGTCGCGCCGCCACGCCAACTTCTTCTACCGCAACGGCAAGTTGGTGGTGCGCGACGAGGGCTCGTTGAACGGCGTCTACCTGCGCGTCCGCGGCTCGGTCGAGCTCGCGGCCGGAGACACGTTCCTCGCGGGCGAGCAGCTGTTCCGCCTCGACCTCAACCCCAAGGCCGCTGACGGGCAGGCGCCTGACGGAACCTACTTCTACTCCTCCCCGAAGCACCCGAGCTCGTTCCGACTCGTTCAGATTCTGCAAGGTGGCTCGATCGGGATGGCGGTCTGCGCCCGTGGCAACTCGCTGCAAATCGGCCGCGAAGGAGGGGATCTGAACTTCCCCGGCGACCTGTACATGTCCGGCTCACACTGCCGCATCGAGGAAGTCGACGGTCATTTCACCCTCACCGACATGACCAGTCGCAACGGGACGTACTTGCGGCTCAAGTCGGAGCGTGAGCTGGGTCACGGTGACTACCTGTTCATCGGCCGCAAGCTGCTGCGTGTGGAGCTCAACACCAACTGAAGCATGGTGCGCTTCGTAGACAGCATCGGCGGCGGCCTGGCGTGCCTGGCCGCCGCGCTTGCCACCTCGAGTGGTCGAGTTGCCACCGCCGCCACCACCGCCCTGCGCGTGGACCGGCCGGAGGTTCTCGCAGCGCTCGCCGAGGTAGGCGCCACCCCAGTGCGGGTCGAGGAACGAGCCGCTCCGCGCGACGCCGACGTGTGGGTTGGGCCGGCGCCCGCAGCGAACGCCGAGCGCATCGCCGTGCACCTCTACGACGGACCGGACCCCACCGCGTTCGGCCCTGCGGAGCTCGAGCGCCTCGCGCTCGCGCGCATCGCTCGTGACCGCATCGAGCGTTGGCTCGCGCGATCTGCGCCCCGCTGATCGCCGCGTGGTCGCTGCGACCACCCGCTGCTAAGGTCGAGCTCCATGTCCGAGGCCGTGAAGATCAGAGAGCGGCTCGCCAAAGAGCGAGGCCGCATCGACAAACGTGCCCCGTTCACCATCGCGCTGTCCTACCCGTCGCCGTACGGCGCGGCGATGAGCTCGCTGGGCTACCAGCAGATCTACAGACTCATCCAAGGTGCCCCATCGGTTGCCTGTGAGCGGACGTTCCTGGCCGATGACGTCCGTGACCGCAAGCGAGCGCCCAAGAGCTACGAGAGTGGCCGCGTGCTCTCGGACTTCCCGGTGATCGCCTTCAGCGTGGCCTACGAGCTCGAGCTCGCCGGGGTCGTGGAGATGCTCGAGTCCTCCGGCATCCCTTCGCTGCGCGAGGCGCGTGACGCGTCGTTCCCGCTCGTCATCGCCGGCGGCCCGCTCAGCTTCTCGAACCCGCTGCCCTTGGCCGCGTTCGTCGACGCGATCATCGTGGGCGAGGCAGAGGACCTGATCGAGCCGGTGCTCGCCGCGCTCGAAGGGGCTTGTGACAAGGCCCAGGCGCTGAGCCGACTCGCGGCCATCCCCCACGTGTTCGTGCCCGAGGCTCACGGTGCGCTGCTACCGCTCGTCGCCAAGTGCAGAGACGATCAGCTGCCGGCGCACTCCACCATCATCACCCCGGACACCGAGCTGTCGGGCATGTTCTTGATCGAGACGGAGCGCGGCTGCTCGCGCGCATGTTCCTACTGCGTCATGCGGCGCTCCACCAACGGCGGCATGCGCATCGTCAAGAAGGAGCGCTTGTTGGAGCTCATCCCCGAAGATGCGCGCAAGGTGGGGTTGGTCGGTGCGGCGGTGAGCGATCACCCGAAGATCGTGGAGATCGTCCAAGAGCTGGCTGCGCGCGGCGCGGACGTCGGGCTCTCCAGCTTGCGCCCGGATCGGCTGAGCACCGCGTTCGTGGGGGCGCTTGCGCAGGCTGGGTACCGCACGCTCACGACCGCCATGGATGGCCCCAGCGAACGCTTGCGCGAAGCGCTCGAACGACGCGCGCGGGTGAAACACTTGGTGCGGGCCGCCGAGCTGGCGCGCGAGCACGGCATGAAGCGCCTCAAGCTCTATCTCATGCTGGGCTTGCCAAGCGAGACCGACGAGGACGTCGCCGAATGCGTGAGCTTCGTGTCGGAGCTCGCCAAGATCGTGCCGATCGCGCTGGGGATCGCCCCTTTCTGCGCCAAGCGCAACACGCCGCTCGACGGCGCGCCCTTCGCCGGCATCGACGTGGTCGACCGCCGCTTGGCGCTCTTGCGCCAGGGCCTGCGCGGCCGCGCCGAGGTGCGCGCCACGAGCGCGCGCTGGGCTTGGGTGGAGTACGTGCTCGCGCAAGGCGGCGTGAACGAGGGTCGCGCGGTGCGCGAGGCAGTGCTCGCCGGCGGAGGCTTCGTCCAGTACAAACGTGCCTTCGAACAGGCCCTTTCATCTCGCCCCGGGCGGCGTACGCTGGCCATCGCTCCTCACTGACGAACCATGCCGAAGCCCGCCAAATCCCCCGAGCCCCGCTCCAAGGCCAAGAAGGCCGCGCCGTCGGGCGCGCTGCTCGCAGTGAGCGCGCCGGTTCGAGACGAAAGCAGGCAGCAGCGCAACCTGGCACTGCAGATCCTGTTCATCGTGCTCTCTTCCGTGGCCGTATTTGGCTTCGTGTACTCCGCGCGCAACGACCAGCAGCGCGCGGATTGCTCCGCCACTTGCGCGCTCACGCCCGCCTACGCAGGTCGCAACCGCCTGGCTCCCGACTTCACGCTGCCCAACATCGATGGCGGCTCACTCAGCTTGCAGAGTCTGCGCGGCAAGACCGTGGTCATGAACTTCTGGGCCAGCTGGTGTGAGCCGTGCCGCAACGAGATGCCCTCCATCGCGCGGTTGGCGATGTCGCTCGAGGGGCGCAAGGACGTCGCGCTGGTCACCATCAGCGTGGACGAAGAGGTGGGCCCGATTCGCGACACGCTCGCCACGTTGTTCGCGGCCGACGAGGAGCTGAAGGGCAAGCTCGAAAAGGGGAAGATCCCGTTCGTGGTGCTGCACGACCCCGAGCTCACCGTGGTGCGCGACTTGTACGGGACGACCATGTACCCAGAGACTTGGCTGATCGACAAGGACGGCTTCATTCGCGCTCGCTTCGACGGCGAGGAGGACTGGGCAGGTGCCGCGGCGCTGAGGGTGATCGAAGGAGTCAAGCGCGGCACGGGGTGCTTGGCGGACTTCGAGAACAAGAAGCCGGTCGGTCGCTTCGCGCGACTGTGCGACCGCGAGTAGACCTGTCGTCGACCATCAGCGCTGCCGAGCCCACACCGCTCCGCTGGTGGTGAGCGAGACCGCTCCCTGCGCGTCGGTGCGCGCCACCTCCACGCCGGCGAGCGCCAGCGCCGCCATCGTCTCGGGGTGCGGGTGGCCGAAGCGATTGCGCACACCGCACGAAATCAGCGCAACGCTCGGACTGACCGCCTCGAGCAGCTCGGGGGTCGTCGAGGTGCGGCTGCCGTGATGCCCCACCTTGAGCACGTCGGCGCTCAGCGCCGCCCCGCTCGTGAGCAGCCGACGCTCCGCCTCCTCCTCGGCGTCGCCCATGAGCAGCGCGCTGCGATCGCCGTAGCGAACACGCAGGACGAGTGAGCCATCGTTGGCGCTCAGGTCGGGCTCGAGCGCTGGGCACGGCCACAGCACCTCGATCGTGGCGCCTCCGATCTCGCGCGGCGCCCCGCACAGCTCGTCGGGGCCGAGCACGCGCGCGCCCTTCTCCCGCGCGCTCGCGAGCAGGCGGTCCATGTCGCGGTTCGGATGGATCGCGCTGCCGCCGCTGTCCCACACTTCTCGCACATACGGGGCTCGAGCGACCACGGAGTGGAGCCCGCCATAGTGGTCCGGATGGGGGTGCGAGATGACCAAGTAGTCGATGCCGCTGCGTCGACGCGCCCGGAGCACCGGCAAGAGCACACGCCTGCCCACGTCGAACGATTGGCCCGGGACCCCACCACCATCGATCAGCATCAGCGAGCCGTCCGGCAGATCGACCATGATGCTGTCGCCCTGCCCCACATCCAGCGCTGTCAGCGTCAGCTCGCCCGGGCGCCGACAGGCCCAGCGGTGCCCGAGCTCCAGCGCGAACAGGGCCAACCCGAGCACGCCTGCGCCCAGCGCGCGGCCCGCGGGCCGCGTCCGGGCCAGCGCGAGGACGCCGACCATCAGCACCACCAGTTGCCACGCGGTGGGCGGGGGCACGGCCAACACCCCGCCCAGCCCACTGGTGAGACGCGCGACCTCTGCGACCGCCAATAGCGCCCCTGACGCCACGCGCGCTGCGCCGAGCTCCAGCGACGGCCAGGGCGAGAGCAGCGCGTGGCCCAGCGCGAATGGCAGCGCGACGAGCTCGCCCAGGGGCGCCGCGATCAAGTTGGCGAGCACCCCCAACACGGGCAGCTCGCCGGAGAGCGCGACCGTGATCGGCGCGCACGCCACAGTGGCCGCGATGGTGGTCCCCATCGCCGAGGCCGCCAGGCTCCAGGCACGACCAAGCCGCGACAAAGCATCCTCGCGCGCACCAAGCAGCGCCGCGATCGGCGTGGCCAGCGCCAGCAACCCGAGCGCAGCGCACGCAGAGAGCGTGAAGGAGATGTCGAGCAGCGCCACCGGGTCGAAGACCACACCCAGACCGAGCGTGAGCGCGAAGGCGCGGACGGCGCAGGCTTTTCGTCCCAGCGCGCGCGCCAGCAAGATGGCGCTGAGCATGGCTGCTGCGCGCACTACGGATCCACTCTGGCCCGCAAAGTCGGCATATGCCCAGCACAGCGGAATCGCCATCAGCGCTGCGATGCGGCCCACGTCCAGTCGCTGCGCGAGCGCACCCGTGCGCAGCAGCAACGCCCGCAGCGCCGCGCACAGCCCCAGCACCGCGACGACCAGGTGGGTGCCCGACACCGCCAGCACGTGGGAGAGGCCCGTCGCGCGGAACGCGTCGAGCACCGCCTCGTCGAGATCGCTCTCGCCCAACACCAGCGCTCGGGCCAGCCCTTGTGCCTCGGGGTGGTAGCTCGCCACGATGCGCTCTCGCACATGCGCCCGAGCGTGGTCGACCCTGCTGGACAGCCCGCTCGCACGTTGCTCGACGCTCAGCGTGGTGGCGGTCGCAGAGAGCGCGACTCCGCTGCGCGAGATGCGCACCCAGGGTGGGAGGACGCCCGGGTTGTCGAACAAACTGAGCGGCGCGAGCACACCTTCCACGCGCACCAGATCGCCACGCGCCAACGTCGCGTCGTCGCTGCGAAGCTGCACACGCGTGCCGGCCCCCACGGGCACGTCGCCACAGGTGCCGCCCCGCACGCTCAGCACGAAACGAACGGCGCCGGCCTGCGCCACCGGCGAGGTCACGACCTCTCCCTGCAGCGCACACGCGCGCGGCGGAGAGGCCAGCGCCCGCGCCTGGTCGTAGCTCGCTCGGGCGTCGGCCTCGGCGCCACAAGCCCGCGCGCCCGCCGCCGCCCAGACCAGCAGCAGCAACCCAGCCCACCGGGCCGACATCCAGCGGCGACGAAGCAGCACGAGCAGCGCGCCGACCGCTCCACACGCGAGCGGCAACGGCGCGAGCGGCCACGCCCCCCCGAGGAACGCTGCGACCGTCAAGTGCAAGATCGGATCGCGCGCAGTCATTGCGCGTCTCTCCGCAAACTTCGTTCCGACCCCGACCGCCCCGCGACTTTGCGACAGGCACGGGAGAATTCTGCCGAATGCACGGAAGGCGAAGCTCGAAACGGCTGACGATCGTCAGCGTAGAGGTGGCGAGCGTCACCCGCTGCAAGCGTCCTTCTGCTAAGGTGGGCGCTCAGGCTTCGCGTTCGGAGGTCCTCTTTTTATGTCCTTTCGCTCGCTTCACGTGGTGCTTGGGGCGGTGGTGTTCCTCGGCGCAGCTTGCGCTCCCACGGATGACCCGCCCGGCCTGCGCGTCGAGCAAGTCGAGAGCGTCAAGCAGCCTATCCAGGGCGGCTACAACGACCCCGATGACACCAACGTGCTCGGCATCGCCGAGTTCAACATCGGCGGCATCTGCACCGGCTCGTTGCTGGCGCCCAACATGGTGCTCACGGCGCGGCATTGTGTGGCCCCGTTGTACAACGAGGCGCCGGGCGGCGGGGTCATCTGCGGGCAGACCACCGCGGGCCCGGCCTACAACGCGAACCGCTTCGGCGTCACCATGGAGATGGAGATGCCGTTCACGCTCACGGGCTACCTGGGCGTGCGCGAGGTGGTGATCATCCCGGACGAGGACCTGCTGTGCGGCAACGACCAGGCCATCTTGATCCTCGAGGAGAACATCCCCGAGGAACAGGCCAAGCCGCTCATCCCGCGGGTCGACTCGCAGCTCGCGATCAACGAGGAGTACGTGGCGATCGGCTACGGCGCCTCGAGCGAGAACAACGGCAATTCGGCGGGCATCCGCCGGCGGCGCGACGACCTGTACGTGTACTGCGCCGAGGGAGACTGCACCGGCGTCACCCAGTACGTGAAGGTGACCGAGTGGATCGGCGACACCGGCATCTGCTCGGGCGACTCGGGCGGGCCGGCGATCGACATGCAGGGCCGGGTGGTGGGTGTGACCTCCCGCGGCGGCCCGAACTGCAGCTCACCCATCTACGGCTCGGTCCACTCCTGGGGCGAATGGATCAAAGAGACGGCGCTGCACGCGGCCGAGGTCGGCGGCTACGACGCCCCGCTGTGGGCCACTGGCCACCCCACCGATCCCAGCTTCAACGCCCCCATCGGCGGCGACTGCGAAGACAACGGCTGCTCCATCTGCTGGCAGAACGAGTGCACCCGCTACTGCGCCGACGACGCGCCCTGCCCCGATGGCTACGAATGCGACGCGGTGCAAGAGAACACGAACGTGTGCGTGGCCCTGCCGCCGCCGCCCTCGGCGGATGGCGGCGGCGACGCGGACGGCGGCGCCGAAGACGACGGCGGCTGCACCGTGTCCCCGCTCCCTCGTCCGCTCCCCCTCGACCCCACCAACCCCGTACCTTGGTTCGTGGGAGCCTCCGCTTTGATGCTCCTCCGCTCGCGCCGGCGCCGCTGAGCGGCTACTGATCTCGCCGTGCTACGGCGAACTCTTCTCTCCCTGACCTCGCTGCTCGTAGGTTGTCGAGCCGGGACGGGGGCGACGAGCCCAGCACCGCGGGTCGTGAGCACCTCGCCCAGCACCACCGAGATCGTGTTTGCGCTGGGCGCGGGCGAGCTGTTGGTGGGCCGGTCCGAGTTCTGTGACGAGCCTCCGGAGGCTCAGCGCGTCGAGACCATCGGCGGCTTCGCCAACCCCAGCGTCGAACGTATCGTTTCGCTCACGCCCACGCTGGTCACGGGCGAGCGGGGGCCCGCCGGCGTCGAGCTCGTCTCTCGGCTGGAGTCGTTGGGCATCGCGGCTTATTTCCCCGCGATCGATCGCGTGGCCGACATCGAACGCGCCATCGGCGAGCTCGGACAGAAGCTGCAGCGCGAAGCGCGCGGCCAAGAGATCGCGGCGCAGATCCGCGCCGACATCGAGGCCATCGAGCTGCGCACCCGCGCGCGAGACAGGCCCAAGGTGGTGCTGCTCTTCGACTTCAAACCCCTGATCGCGGCGGGGCCCCAGAGCTTCCCCGACGATCTGTTGCGCCTGGCGGGCGGGACCAACGCCGTAACCTCTGGGGCCAAGTACCCCACGCTCGGCGCGGAGGGCCTGCTCGCGCTCGATCCAGACGTGATCTTGGACGGCTCTGCGGGTGCGTACACGGACCTGCCAAGCGCTTTGCTGCGCGCCACACCTGGGTTGTCCGAGCTGAGAGCCGTGCGCGGAGGCCGCGTGTTTCGGCTCGAGGGTACGGCCGCCCTGCGCCCGGGGCCGCGCATCGTCCGCGGGCTCGAGCAGATCGAGGCGATGCTCTTTCGAGCGGCGTCGCCATGAGCGGAGCTCGGAGGGCGCGCATTCGCGCAGACGTGTTGCTGGTGTCGCGGGGCCTCGCTGCTTCCCGTGAGAAAGCGCAAGCGCTGGTGTTGGCCGGCGAGGTCTTTGCGTCGGGCCAAGCGATCAAGAAACCAGGCGAGCTGCTCGCCCACGACGCCGATCTCGCCGTCGTGCCCAGGCGCCGCTTCGTCTCGCGCGGCGGCGACAAGCTGGAGCGAGCGCTGATCGCGCTGGGCGACGCCCTGCCACCGCTCGCAGGCCGCAGCGTGGTCGACGTGGGCGCCTCGACCGGCGGGTTCAGCGATTGCTTGCTCCAACGCGGCGTCGCGCACGTGTACGCCGTGGACGTGGGCAAGGGCCAGCTCGACGGCAAGCTCGCGAGCGACCCTCGGGTGACCGTGCGCGACAAGACCAACGCCCGTGAGCTCACGCGCGAGAGCTTCGATCGGGCCATCGACTTGGTGGTGGTCGATGCGTCGTTCATCGGGCTCGGCAAGCTCGCGCCCGCGATCGCTTCGTTCCTCGCCCCCGGCGGCTGGCTGATCGCGCTCGTGAAGCCGCAGTTCGAAGTGGGCCGCGCGGAAGCCAAGCGGGCCCGCGGTGTGATCCGCGATGCCCAGTTGCGCGAAGGGGCGATCGACGAGGCGGTGCGCGCGCTCGTGGGCGCAGGCTTCGAGCCGTGCGGCCGGGTCGACAGCGAGGTGCCGGGCCCCAAGGGCAACCGTGAGCACTTCGTGCTCGCGCGGCGCGGGCCCGCGCCATGAGGAAGGCGTCGCTCTACACGCTGTTCATCACCGTGTTTCTGGATCTGTTGGGCTTTGGTCTGGTGGTGCCCTATCTGCCTGGGGTGGCACGCTCGCTCGGCGCGAGCGACTTCGTGGCCACCCTGCTGGGCGCCTCGTACGCGCTGGGTCAGCTGTTGTTCGTGCCCATTTGGGGGGCGCTCTCGGACCGCGTCGGTCGCCGTCCGGTGTTGCTCGTGAGCGTGGCGACCACCATCGTGGCGATGCTCGTGTTGGGCTCGGCCACCGAGCTCTACCTGCTGTTCGTGGGCCGGGTGTTGGGCGGCATCGCCACCGCCAACATCGCCGTCGCGCAGGCCTACATCGCAGACGTCACGAGCAGCGAGCGGCGTGGCGAGGGCATGGGGTTGATCGGCGTCGCGATCGGACTCGGCTTCGTGCTCGGGCCCGCCGTGGGTGGGGTGCTGGCGTCGATCGACCCTTGGTCTCGCCAAGGTGCCCTGCCGGCTTATGTGGCCGCAGCGCTGGGACTGCTCAACCTCGTGTTCGTGCTGGTCGCCCTGCCCGAGTCCTTGCCTCCCGAGCGCCGGTTGGCGCGAGGAGCCCGCGCGAGCCGGAGCTCGCGGCTGGCAACCGCGCGTGAAGCGATCGCAAGGAGACCGATCCTGGTCGCGCTGATCGTGAACCTGGTGGTGACCATGTCCTTCGGCGGCTTGGAGCAAACCTTCCGGCTGTTCAGCGAGGATGGCTTCGGCATGACCGCAGCGGAGACCGGCTACGCGTTGCTGCTCGCGGGGCTGGTGCTGATCGGCGTGCAGGGCCTCTTGCTCGGACCGGTCTCCCGCCGCCTGCCCGAACGTTCGATCGTGATGTTGGGCTTGGTCATCGAGGCGGTGGGCTTCTCCCTGGTGGCCGCCTCTCCGCCGAGCCGCGTCTGGCTGCACCTGGGGCTCGCGGTGTTGTGCTTCGGATCGTCGTTGGTGGCGCCCAGCCTCTCGGCCTTCGCGTCCAAATCCGCCAGCTTGGACGAGCAGGGCAAGGTGTTGGGGGTGTTCGCCTCGAGTGGCGCGCTCGCGCGGGTGCTCGGACCCATGGCCGCTGGCGCGCTGTACCAGTGGCTGTCACCGCGCGCGCCTTACGCAGCGGCAGCCCTCGGCATGATGGTCGCGCTGCTCGTCGCCATCGGCCTCGTTCCACCGAAGAAAGCTGACGCCTCGTAGGATGGGTGATAGAGCCGTGCCTCTCACGAGGGGACAAAAAATGCTCGGACGACGACGTTTCTTGGGTGGTTCGGTCGGCTACGGTGCGCTCGCCGTCGGGGCGGGGACGCTGGGTTTCGAGCTCGGCTGTGGGGGCAGCAACAACGAGAACGTGTGGGCAGTCGGAGCGTTCCTCAGCCTGACCGGCGGCGATGCCCAGTTCGGCATCGACACCAAGGAGGGCATCGAGATCCTGTTCGACGAGATCAACGCCGCAGGCGGGATCAAGAACAAGAAGCTCAAGCTCTACGCGGAAGACGACAAGTCGCTGCCCAACGAGGTCACCAACAAAGTCCAGCAGCTGATCGACCGCGACAAGGTCGTAGCGCTCTTGGGCGAGGTCGCGTCGAGCCGCTCCAAGCCCGGCGGCATCATCGCCACGCAGAAGAAGGTGCCGATGATCACACCGTCGAGCACCAACGCAGACGTCACCAAGGTGGGCGACTTCGTGTTCCGGGTCTGCTTCTTGGACGAGTTCCAGGGCCGCGTCGGCGCCGAGTTCTGCATCAAGACCTTGGGCAAGAAGAAGATCGGCCTGATGTTCGCCGAGAACGACCTGTACTCGCAGGGCCTGGCCAGCGAGTTCTCGAAGGCGGTCAAGGAGCTCGGCGGCGAGATCGTGACCGAGAAGAAGTTCACCGACGCGGAGATGAGCTTCACCACCTACGTCAAAGAGGTGAAGTCTGCCGGCCCCGAGGTGATCTACGCGCCCGTCTACTACAAGCAGATGGTGCAGCTCGGCCGCCAAGCCAAGGAAGAGGGCATCACTCCAGACATGTTCGTGGGTGGTGACGGCTGGAGCGGCGACGAGACGCTGCTCAAAGAGATGGAGGGTGCCTACTTCACCGACCATCACGCGCCGGACATCCCGTGGGAGGCGTCCAAGAAGTTCGTGTCGACCTACGAGGCCAAACACAAGAAGAAGCCGTCCAGCCTGGCGGCCATGGGCTACGACGCGGCGGCCGTGCTCGCAGACGCGATCAAGCGCGCCAAGCAGGACACGCCGATCGGCATTCGCGACGCGATCGCCGAGACCAAGAACTTCCCCGGCGTCTCGGGCATGATCACGATCAACGCCGACCGCAACGCCGACAAGCCCATCGTGGTGGTGCAGATCAAGGGTGGCACCACGGTGTACAAGGCGGTGCACGGCCCCGGCGCAGAGGCTCTGCTGGGCGGCAAGCAGCCCGCGCCACCGCCGGCAGAGGCCGCCTCGGCGACGCCCTCCGCGCAGCCCAGCGCCAGCGCCAGCGCAGATGCGAGCGCGAGCGCCTCGGCGGCCCCCAGCGCCTCGGCGGCCCCCAGCGCCTCGGCCGCGCCCGCCACCTCGGCCGCACCCAAGAAGTAGCCGCATGATCGAGAAGGTCGTCAGCGCGATCGGGACAGGCATCGCCCAAGGGTCGATGATCGCCCTGGTCGCGCTCGGCTACTCGATGGTCTACGGCATCCTGAAGCTGATCAACTTCGCGCACAGCGAGGTGTTCATGATGTCGGCGTTCGCCGGCTTCTTCTTGATCGCGGCCTTCGGCGCGGAGCAAGCGCCGATCGTGGCCTTCGTGGCGGGCACCTTCGCCGCCATGGCGCTCGCGGGTGTGCTCGGCGTGGTGGTGGAGCGCTTGGCCTACGCCCCGCTGCGCAGGCGCGGCAAGGAAGCGAGCCGCGTCGCGCCGCTGGTCACGGCGCTCGGCATGAGCGTGCTCCTCACCAACTTGGCGCAGCTGCTCTTCACCGCCAAGTACCGCAGCTATCCGCAGCTGATGCCCATCAGCCAGACGCGCGTGGTGATCGTGGTCGCGAGCCTCTCGACGATGGCCTTCTTGCAAGTGCTCGTGCACAAAACCTGGTTCGGCAAGTCGATGCGAGCGCTCAGCATGAACGTCGACGCCGCACGACTGATGGGCGTGCGCACGTCACGCGCCATCGCCCTCACCTTCATGACCGGCTCGGCGCTGGCGGCGCTCGGCTCGATTCTGTTCTGTTTGGATCAGTCGCCAGCGTATCCCACCATGGGCACCGTGATTGGCACGCGTGCCTTCGTGGCCGCCGTCATCGGCGGCATCGGCAACATCCCCGGCGCCATGCTGGGTGGGCTCCTGCTCGGCATCTTGGGCGAGCTCACCAAGCTCACGCCGTACTCGAGCCTGCAGGACGTGTTCATCTTCATGGCGCTCGTGGTGGTGCTCTTGGTCAAGCCGAGCGGGCTGATGGGCAAGACCGTCGCGGAGAAGGTCTGATGCGGGGGCTCGCGCTCACGCTCGCGCTCGCCACGCTCGGCTGCGCCGGTCCCAAGCCTCCAGCCAACTGGGTCCAAGGTGGCGCCCGCCTGGACTTGGTGCCTGCGCGCTGGACGTTCGATGGCGAGCCGGTGGTGATCCGTTCGCGCGGCGATTTCGCCGAGGTGCTCGTCGACGGCGACGTCGAGATCGTGATCGACCGCGTCGGCCGCGTATACGACAAGCTCCAGCGCCCCATCGCTCTGCTCGAGCCTGACGGGCGCTTGGTCGGCATGAACGAAGATCTGCGCGGCGTGGTGGGCTCGCAGTTCGCGGCCCTCCCCGGCAAGCCCAACGCGTGGCTCTCGATCCAACCGCAGGGGGCGGTCACCAAGTACGAGCCAGACGGTGGCCCCAAGCCGGTGGGTGCATGGGCCGGCTGCGCGGTCACGCCCTTCTCGCAGCAGGCGTGCCTGCTCGTGAGCTACTTGCTCTTCTTCGAGGAAGAGGGCGAGGACGCCCTGAGCAAGAGCCCGGGCGCGATCAGCCCAGGCATCGGCATCGGCGTGGGCGTGGGCGTGGGCGTCCCCTGAGCGATTGCGCTGCAGGCCGAATCCAGCATCAGACGGGGTGACGAGGCCTGGATCAGACTTGCCTCAGGCGCGACCGGTTGTTGGCCAATACGAGCCTCAATCGCGGCGCGAACGGTTGGCCCACTTCTCGCTAGAGCACCCGCGTGCGCTTCCTCGGAGCTTGTGTGCTCGCGCTGCCGCTGCTCGTCGGCTGCGCGCCGGCGCGTGCGCCCATGGTCGAGATCGCCGCGCCGATCCCCGCTGCGATCGACCCCGGACCGAGCTCGATGGAGCAGGAGATCGGGGGCATGAACGAAGAGGCTGTCGAAGCCACGTTCGGCTCGATCCAGCCCGAGATCATGCGCTGCGTGACGGTCGGCGCCGGCCGCATCCGCGAGCTCGGGGGACACTTCGTGGTCTCCTTGCGCATCGATCGCGACGGTCGTGCGCGCTGGGCTCACCTGGCCGAGTCCACGCTCGGCGACCGCGACACGGAGAAGTGCGTGCTCGAAGTGGCGCGCACCACGTCCTGGCCGCGACCCGTGGGTGGCGAGGGCTTGGCGAAGCGGGCGTTCGACGTAGATGCGGGCGTCGAGCCACTCGCGATCAAAGCCGAGCGCGTCAAACACGCGATCAAGTTGGCGAGCGAGCGATCGTCGCGATGCACGAAGGGACAAGCCGGCAAGTTCGTCGCCACCGCGTACGTGCGGCCGAACGGCCGCGTGCTCTCCGCGGGGGTGGCCACTCCCGGTCAAGACGCCGAAGACGCTGCGGACTGTTTGGTGCGCGAGCTCAAGAAGCTGAGCTTCGGTTCACCTGGTAGGAAGCCGGCAAAAATCACGTTCGAGCTCTGATCGTCAAGCTTTGGGGCGCGCGATCCGCATGACGGGTGGAGGAACCCGTTGAGCGCAACCGAGCGTCTCCATACAGCCAAAGCCCAAGACAGGGAGGCGAAGCGCGCGCCGGGCTCGGTGATCGCCGAGCGCTACCGGCTCGAGAGCGCGATCGGCAAGGGCGGCATGGGCCAAGTCTGGGCGGCCCGCGACCTGCGCACGTTCCGGCGGGTGGCCATCAAGCTGGCCTCGTTCTCCCACACCAAGCCCGAGGCTGCGCGCGCCCGGTTCAGGCGCGAAGCCGAGCTGGCTGCTCGCATGCGCGGCCCCGCGTTCGTCGAGGTCCTCGACCACGGCGAGGCCGGTGACGACGCGTACATGGTGATGGAGCTGTTGGCTGGCGAGAGCCTGGAGCAGCGCTTGAAGCGGGTCGGGCGTGTCGACCTCGAGGCCACGCTCGAGCTCGTCAGCGCGCTCTCGAACGCGCTCGAGGTGGCCCACGCCCAACGGATCGTGCACCGCGATCTCAAGCCCGCCAACGTGTTCTTCGCTCGACCCGTGTCCAACCAGAGCGGCGTCTTCGCACTGGCGGACGGCGGCGAGGTTGTGAAGGTCCTCGACTTCGGCATCGCCAAGGACGGCGACGCGCAGACCAACCTCACCAACCACGACGTGGTGCTGGGCTCCGCGCACTACATGAGCCCCGAGCAAGTCCGAGCCGCCCGCGACGTGGACGGGCGTGCAGACGTGTGGTCGCTGGCGGTGATCGCCTTCCGCATGTTGACCGGGGAGGTCCCGTTCCACGGCGAAGGCATGGAAGCGTTGGTGCGCGTCGTGTCCGAGGCGCCGCGTCGGGCGACGACGATCTTGCCCACGTTGCCTGCTGCCATCGACAGCTTCTTCAAGAAGGCGCTGGAGAAGGACCCTGCGCGCCGGTACCAAAGCGCGCAAGATCTGGCGGCCGCGTTGCGACGTGTCGCCGCGTCTCCGGAGGCGTCGCTGTTCGAGCCCACGCGCGAGACGATCCCGATCCCCATCGACGCAGGGCCCATGAGCGGCAGGCCCACCGTGATCGAGCAGCTGCCCATCGCGCGAGTGCCGACGGCGCCTGTGTTCGGTCCACCCCCCGTAGTCCCGTTGATCGTGCGGCCGCCCCCCGAGCTCGCCGCCAAGCTCGCGCCGCCACGCGCCAAGCCCCGCTCCTACCGCTGGGAGGTCGCCGTGGTGCTGTTGGTGAGCGTACTTGCGGTGCTGCTCTACCTGTTCACGCGCTGATCGGCTGACGTGGTGGCGTCTTTTGCTACGGTGTCGGCCGAACAGGAGGAGCCATGCGCTACAAGATGTTGGGCACGAGTGGCATGAAGGTGTCCGAGCTCTGTCTCGGCACCATGAGCTTCGGCACGAAATGGGGCTTCGGCGCCGACGAGGAGGACACTCGCAGGGTGATCGGTGCCTACCGCGAGGCCGGCGGCAACTTCCTCGACACAGCCAACAAGTACCACGAGGGCGAGTCCGAAGAGTTCGTCGGTCGCGCCATCGCCGCCGAGCGGGATCGCTGGGTGCTCGCCACGAAGTACACGCTCAACACGGGCACGGGAGATCCGAACGCCGCGGGCAACTCCAAGAAGACCATGACCCGCGCGGTCGAAGCGAGCTTGCGCCGCCTGGGCACGAGCTACATCGACTTGCTCTGGGTCCACGCCTGGGACTTCACCACGACCGTCGAAGAGGTCATGCGCGGCCTCGACGACTTGGTACGCGCAGGCAAGGTGCTCTACGTGGGCATCTCGGACGCGCCCGCGTGGATCGTGTCGCAGGCCAACACGCTCGCGAGCCTGCGCGGCTTGTCCAGCTTCGTGGCGCTGCAGATCGAGTACAGCCTGATCCAGCGTACGGTCGAGCGCGAGCTCATCCCGATGGCGGACGCGTTCGGCATCACCGTGACACCATGGGCCGCTCTCGGCGGCGGCGTGCTCACCGGAAAGTACACCCGCACGGCGGAGCCCTCCGACACCAAACGCGCCCAAGGCAACGCGCGACGCCTGAGTGACACCAACCGTGCCATCGCACGCGAGGTCGACGCCATCGCCGATCAGATCGGCAAGAGCTCGGCCCAGGTGGCGCTGGCCTGGGTCCGTGGCCGCGGCGCCAACATGCTGCCGATCGTGGGCGCGCGCACCGTGGCGCAGATCCAAGATCTGCTCGGCTCGGTCGAGCTGTCACTGTCCGATGAGCACATGAGCCGGCTCAACGAGATCAGCAAGGTGCCGCTGGGCTTCCCGCGAGAGTTCCTGTCCAGCGAGGTGCGCCGCGTGGTGTACGGCGACACCGAGCCGCTGATCGATCTCCCCCCCGCCGCCCAGCCGCCGAGGTGAGGCGCGTGACCGCTTGAGAAAACTTCACACAAGCTGGCTTGCACGGAGACCAGTCGCGCGCTTTGATTGCTCGCGATGTACAAACGGCCTCATCGAGCGCTGCTGCTCGCGGCGCTCCTCCCCGTAGCACTGGTCGGCTGCGTGCAGTTCGGCGTAGCCAGCGCGCCGAGCCCGCTGTCTCCCGCGTTCGAGTCCCCCGTCGCCGTGCGCGTACCAGAGGGCATGGGCTCGGAGGGCTTGCTCAACCTGCCGAGCGGCGCGCTCACCAGCGAAGCGGCGCTCCTGCCGGTCAAGTCGGACGAGCTCTGCTTCGACGTGAAGATGCGCACCTGGCAGGGCGGCGCCCGCCGCTGGGTCGCGGAGCTCGAGGTCGACGGCCGCGAGCTCGAGTCGCGCGAGATCGATCTGCGCGCGTGCACACCCAACAGCTCCGATCCCGACGAGCCCGCCTCACCCCACCTGTCGTGCCTCGCGGTCGACACGGCGTTGACCTCGCTCACCACCGACTCGCTCGACGCGGTCAAGGTGCGCGGCTCGCGACTGTGCCTCCCGCATCACGGCGCCTTTGGCGGCGAGAGCCGCGAGGTGACGCTCAACCTGCGCCAGGGCGCGCAGTCGTACTCGTTCCGCTGGGAGCTCGACGGACCGAACGGGTAGCCTGGCCTCAGGCCTTGGGGCTCGTGGCCAACAGGCTCGGACGCGTGGCGACGCGGTCGAACCAGGCAAACAACTTGGGGGCACGCGCGCGGGCGTCCGAAGGACCGCGCGGATCGAGCTCGAGCGGCTTGCGGAACTCGAGCCAGCCGAGGGCGCACGCGACCGCGATCTGACCCACGTCGAAGCGATCGCCGAACGTGTCGCAGGTCGCCTCGAGCACCTCCAGGCCTTGCGTGAACTTGGTGCACTGGCCGAGCACCCAATCGCTCCAGCGCAGCGCCTCCGGTCGAAGGAACGTCTCGTAGCGCACCAAGATGCCTGCATCGACGATGCCATCGGCCAGCGCCGCGGTGCGCAGCGCCGCCCAGCGCTCTGGCCCGGCCGGCGGGATCACGTGCCGGTCCGACAGCGCGTCGAGGTACTCGACGATCACGCGTGAGTCGTACAGCGCGCTGCCATCCGGCAAGCAAAAGGCTGGGATCTTGCCGAGCGGGTTCGCCTGCGCGAGCTCGCTGCTCGGCGAGACGGGCGAGATTGCCACCTGGACTTGCTCGATGCGGTCCCACAGGCCGAGCTCGTGAGCGACGACGAGCACCTTGCGCACGAAGGGCGATGGCCCCGAGGTGTAAAGCTTCATGGTCTGGACTCCTTGAGCGCGCGCTGCGCGCGCTTGGGTGCTCTCTCGACGCGGTCGACGTTCTCGAGCACGCCGGACAGGAATCGCCCCGTGTGCGACGCCGCGACGCGTGCGACCTTCTCCGGGGTGCCTTCGGCCACCACACGGCCACCTTTGCCGCCCCCCTCGGGCCCGAGATCGATCACCCAGTCCGCGACCTTGATCACGTCCAGGTTGTGCTCCACCACCAGGACCGAGTTGCCAGCCTGCACGAGGCGGTCGAGCACTCCGAGCAGCTGCTTCACGTCGGCGAAGTGCAGGCCCGTGGTTGGCTCGTCCAGCACGTACAGCGTGCGGCCAGTGTCTCGACGCGCAAGCTCGCGCGCGAGCTTCACGCGCTGCGCCTCACCGCCACTCAGCGTGGTCGCGGGTTGACCCAGCGCCACATAGCCCAAGCCCACCTCGTCCAGCGTCTCGACGATGCGCATGATCGCCGGCACGTTCTCGAACAACCCGAGCGCCTCGCGCACGCTCATCTCCAGCACGTCGGCGATCGACTTGCCGCGGAAGGTCACGCGCAAGGTGGCGTCGTTGTAGCGCTTGCCGCGGCAGCTCTCGCAGCGCACGAACACGTCAGGCAAGAAGTGCATCTCGATGCTGCGTACGCCGGCGCCTTCGCAGCCCTCGCAGCGACCGCCCTTCACGTTGAACGAGAAGCGGCCGGGGCCATACCCGAACGCGCGCGCCTCTTTGGTCTGCGCGAACACGTCCCGCACCAGGTCGAACAGCTTGGAGTAGGTGGCCGGGTTCGACCGCGGCGTGCGTCCAATCGGCTGCTGGTCGATCACGATCACCTTGTCGATCTGATCGATGCCCTCGATGCCATCGTGCTCGCCCACCTGCTCGATCGCCCCAGACAACACGCGGCGCAGCGCAGGCTCCAGGATCTGCCCCACCAGGCTGGACTTGCCCGCGCCGCTGACGCCGGTCACCGCGCACAGCACGCCCAACGGGAAGGCCACATCCAAATTCTTCAGGTTGTTCTCGCGCGCCCCACGCACCACGATCTGGCCGCTCGGCGAGCGTCGACGAGCTGGCACCGCGATCTTCTCCGCTCCCGCCAGGAACCTGCCGGTCAGCGACTCGCGCGCCGACAAGATCGCCTCCGGCGGCCCCTCGAACACCACCCGGCCGCCATACTTGCCGGCGCCAGGTCCGAAGTCGACCACGTGGTCCGCACGCGCGATCGTGTCGGCGTCGTGCTCGACCACGATCACCGTGTTGCCCAGATCACGCAAGCCGACCAGCGTGTCGATCAAGCGCGCGTTGTCGCGCTGATGCAGCCCGATCGAGGGCTCGTCCAGCACGTACATCACACCCGAGAGCTCGCTGCCGATCTGCGCCGCGAGGCGGATGCGCTGCGCTTCGCCGCCCGAGAGCGAGGCTGTGGCGCGGTCGAGCGTCAGGTACTCCAGGCCCACGTTCAGCAAGAAGCCCAGCCGATGGCGGATCTCCTTCAGCACCTCGGCGGCGATCTCCTTCTTCACGCCGTCGAGCTCGAGCCCGCTGAAGTAGGCGTGCGCTTGCGCAATCGTCATCGACTGCACATCCACCAGGCTCTTGTCGGAGAGGAGCACGCTGCGAGCCTCGGGACGCAGCCGCGCGCCCGCACAGGCGCCACACGCGGCCTCACGCAGGTACTTCTTGTACTTGTCGCGCATGCCCTCGCTCTGTGTGCTCTCGAAGCGGCGCATGATCTGCGGGCACAAACCCTCCCACTTCATGGCCCAAGCACCCTGCGAGTGTTTGCCGCTCCACTTCACCTCGATGCGCTTGTCGCCGGTGCCGTAGAGCAACATCTCTCGCTTCTTGGCGGGGAGCTTGTGCCAGGGCACGTCGCGCGCGACGCCCAGCTTGTCGCACAGAGCGGTCACGATGCGGCTCGTCCAGCCGCTGTTTTCGGCCACGTTGCGCCAAGGGTCCACCGCGCCATCGTCGATCGACAGGCGCGGGTCCGGCACCAACTGCTCGGGCGCCACCACCAAGGTGGTGCCCAACCCGTGGCAGGTCTCGCACATGCCGAGCGGCGAGTTGTAAGACAGCGCCTGCGGCGTCAGCTCCGGCAAGCTGACCTTGCAGCGAGGGCACGAGCGGGCCTCGGAGTACAGACGCGGCTTGTGACCCTCGACCTCGGCGGTGGCGCGCCCCTGCCCGGTCTTGAGCGCGGTCTCCACGCTGTCCGTCAACCGCGGCCGCGCATCCTCGGAGATCACGATGCGATCGATCACTACCTCGATGGTGTGCTTCTTCTTCTTGTCGAGCGCCGGCACGTCTTCGATCGCCAGCACGGCGCCGTCGACTCGCACGCGCGTGAAGCCGCTCTGCGACAAGCCATCGAGCACCTCTCGGAACTCACCCTTGCGGTGCTCCACCACCGGGGCGAGCAAGGTGACCTTGGTCTTGAGGGGTAGCTTGCACAGCTCGCCGACGATGTCTGCCGCGGAGCTGCCTGCCACCGGGCCAGCGCACAGGTGACAGCGCTGCTCCCCCACCCGCGCGAACAACACGCGCAGGTAGTCGTAGATCTCGGTGACTGTACCCACCGTGGAGCGCGGGTTGCTCGACGCTGTCTTTTGCTCGATGGCGACCGTGGGGCACAACCCGCGGATGTGCTCGTACTTGGGCTTCTCCAGCTGCCCCAAGAACTGGCGTGCA